>JANOQV010000141.1:0-32620 GCA_031414955.1 Pedosphaera sp.
TTTGCTGGGGATTCCCCTCTCCCTGACCCTCTCCCCACTCCTGCGTCGTGGGGAGAGGGGACTTGTGTAGATACCAATGGCGTCAGCCGTGGGCTACTTTCTGACTCCGCTCCGCGGCTGAAATTGAACCCCGTCTCAACTGACCGGAATCAAGGACACACGCTGATTCTGGTCGTCGCGAGTGATGCCCTGCGCTCGCGGGTCGAGGGTGAGCACGCCATCCACCAGGAACGCATAGCGATGGTGGCCATGCTTGAGGTCCACGTTGATCAGCCAGGCGCCATCCGTCATCTGCTTCATGGGATGCGAGTGCGCGTTCCACTGGTTGAAATCCCCCACCAGCGTCACTGACTGGGCCTGGGGCGCGGTGCAGATAAAATTCATGGAGCGCAAGTTGAGCTTGGGAGCCGGGCGCCTCATTGGACTGTAAGAACTCATGTTCATGATTTGCTTCGAGAGACTGTAGCTCAACCGAGGAGGTTTCGCAGAATGGTCAGGGCCGTGCGGCGGATTTGCTCCGACTGTGCGTCGAGCGTCCGGTATTCGTCGGTCCACTCGGAGCCGGACTGGTGGCGCTCGCGCCAGAGCGTCTTGAGCACACGCTCGGTGCGTTCGACCTGCGAAGTGGCCGAGGCGAACGACTCCGGCCCCTCCAGGAGGTCGGAGATTTCGCCCACCAGAAACCGGGTGATCTTTTTCCCGCCGGCCGCCGCCTTGACCAGCATGACCACCGTCTGTTCGTAGGCGAACCAGCGGTCCTTCATCACTTCCTGGAGGAATTCATGGCGCACGGCGAAAAACTCCGAGCGCGGGCGCTCCGTCATCTCGCGAATTTTTTGGGCCTCGGCGGGAAACCAGTTGTAGAGCAGAGCGAAGGTGCCGTAGGTGTCGATGAGATGCTTGGAGTTCCCCTGGTCGGTGGCGATTTCGCCGACGCAGATGTCCTGGTCCAGTTCGGCCACAATCTCCGGCAAATCATGCAACCGGCTGAGCACATGCTGGCCGGCGACGGTGCCGTAATCGAAGTCGCCGGGAATCAGCCAGTAGATGTCGCCCTTCGCGCCCAACTCAAAGGCGTGGCCCAGACCGGAGTACCACATCTGGCAGGTGTCCACACACCAGTCGTCGAGGATGTCCGAGTGGCGCGCGACCACCTTCTCGCGAAAGTCGGCAAACTTCTTGTCACCTGCGGCCGAGAAGAAGGTCTTGCGGTCCATGACCGTGATGGGACGCGCGTAGGTTGTCCGGTCGCCATCCAGCCGGGCCACCAGTTCATAAAGCGCGGCCAGGTGGGAGTAATCCTTGCGCTGCTTGAACGGGTAAATCACAACGGGATGAATGCGTCCGGCCCGCGCGGCTCTCGCGGAGGACTGTCGTGCCCTGGATTCGGCAGTGGATTTCATGGCGCGATGTTGCTCGCCCGCACCGGGATTCGCCAAGACTTTCTTCATCTTCGTGCCAAAAAATCTCTCTGCCAAGAACTCGCCCAGTCTCCTGTCCAGCCCCGGAATTATGGCAGAAAGATTTGATGGCAGAAAAATGAGGGAGGGGCATCAGGAACCTATTTCCCCGCCCTTCCCGCGCCAAAGCAGCGTGATTCTATCTCAGCAGTTTATGGAGGCGGCTTTTCGACAACTCACCTCGGCAAAACCGCATTCATCTCGCGCCGCCAGGTTTGCAGACGGTCGTGCCGCGCGGCCCCGGACCGGGCCGGGATGTGGCGGGAGACATCCACGTCTTCGTAGAGATTTTTCCAGAGCGCGGGCTGGAAGCCGGGATTGGGCGCGTTGGTTTGCGCGTCCACTTCCAGAAGCCAGAGCGAGTGCAGTTGCCGGAAATCAGCCACACGCTCGGACTGGCGCGCGGCGAGATTGTTGGTTTCGCCCGGATCAGCCGCGAGATCGTAAAGCTCCGGCACACCCGTGTCGTAGTGCTCGATGAATTTCCAATCCCCCCAGCGCAGTGCGCCACCCGGCCGGCTGCCTTGATTGGTGTAATGAGGAAAATGCCAGAAGATCGGTCGCTCGCGTTGCCCCGGGCCCGCGCCCGTGAGCAGTGCGGCAAAGCTCTCGCCATCCAGGCCGCGCGGGATTGACGCGCCGACCAGTTCCATCAAGGTCGGAAACCAGTCGGTGTTGATGACCGGCGCGTCCACCACGCGCCCGGCCGGCACGCGCTCCGGCCAGCGGACGATGAGCGGCACGCGCACCCCACCTTCGTAGAGAAAGCCTTTGCCGGCGCGATAAGGAGAATTGTCCGTGATGCTTTGGTGCGGCCCCTCCGGCACATGCAGTCCGCCGTTGTCGCTGGTGAAGATCACCAGCGTGTTCGTGGCCAGCCCAAGTTCATCCAGTTTCGCGAGGAGCAAGCCCACCGAGTCGTCGAGCGTCTCGATGACCGCAGCGTACATCGGATCGAAGGCGCGGGAATTTTTCGCGAGGAGATTAGTTCGCGCGGAATACGGAATGTGCGGCGAGTTGTGCGCGAGGTAGAGGAAGAAGGGGCGGGCCCGGTTGGTCTCGATGAACTGCATGGCGGCGCGGGTCAGACCGTACTCACCTTTCCCGCCTTCGGTATCGCTGGGAACCGTGACCGCCTGGCCGGGGTGATACACCGCGAAGCCTTGCTCGGTCGGCAGGAAGCCTTTGCCGCCCAGATGCCACTTGCCCACGCAGGCCGTGGCGTAGCCTTGCTGGCCCAGTGCTTCCGCCAGCGTGGTCTCGCGCAGCGGGAGTTGCTGATTGATCCGCGGGTGCAGCAATTTCTGCGACGGCGCATCAGCCCGCCCCGGCAGAAAAGTAGTCAGGTGCAATCGCGCCGGAGCCTTGCCAGTGAGAATGGCCGCCCGCGACGGCGAGCAAATCGGCTGCGCACAGTACGACGCAGTAAAGCGCGTGCCACCCCGGGCCAACCGGTCAAGGTTCGGGGTGTGGTGTGCGGCCCGGCCGTAACAGTTCAGATCGTTGCGGCCCAGATCGTCGGCGAGAATGAACACGATGTTGGGCCGAGATGCGTCAGCCGCAGCGGCGGCGGCGGCAAACCACCACCCCACCGCGAGAGCCAGCCCGAGCTGGAGATGATTTTGAAGAAGGCGCATGGCCCATTCATCCCGCCGCACGGCAGGAAAGACAAGCCGAGTTCGTGGGGAATCTCACCCCGACGCAACTGGCGTCCCAACTGTTCGCGCCCAAACGACGCCGCCAGCTCCAGGGTTGTGCCTAAATTCGTCACGACGGAGAATGCTTTTTTGAACCCGAATTCCGAGGCCGGAGAAGCCTGGCCGGTCATGGGCGCGGAGCGCCCATCATCGGAGCGCGGGTTTTCAACCCGCAGCCAGCCGCTCCCGCCGAGGATCGAAATAGTCCCTGCGACTTCCGCCCCGGCCACGCGCGGCGGGTTGAAAACCCGCGCTCCGGGGCCAGGCCACTGGCCGGGCTGTGGTTCGACTTCGCAGTTCGGGTTGAAAAGTCGTGCCCTTCGCGCGGCCAGCGACGCGAACTTCAACAGCCCGGTTCATTCCACCACGAACGTGTCGCTGTGCTCGTAGCAGGGCGCGCAGCAGCAGAGCAGCCGCAGCGTGTCGAAGCCCGTGTTCCAGAGCTTGTGTTTTTGGCCCGGCGGGATGGCGACGGCATCGCCGGTTTTCACTTCGCGCAGTTCGTCCTCGATCTTCATGCGGCCCGTGCCGTGGGTGATGAAATAAATCTCCTCCGACTTGGCGTGATAATGCTCCTGCGTGCTCGCGCCCACCGGCAGCCGCGCCTCGGCCAGGCTTTGATGGCGAATGACCGAGTTGCGATAGGCCAGCAGTTCACGAATCTCCGATCCGTCCTTGGTGATAAACGGCGGGACCTCGGCAATGTTTTTCACATCCATGCCCGGGATGGTTCCGCAAGCCCGCTGCCTCGCCAAATCAAAACGAAATTGCGCCTCGGGCACGATCATGCGGACCGGATGCCGGCGATGGGCCGGTCCAAACGGGATTCCCCTACCCGGCTCTCCGCATTCCACCGGGGTGGCCACCGCTGGTTTGCCCCGATGGCAGCCAGGTCACAGTCATGAAATTGTGGGCGTGAATCTATCGTCCTGTGACGAATAGATTCCGCCTTGTGAGGATCGCCATCAAATCAACGATAAGAGAGCGCCGCGCCCGAACGGTGTGGGCGGGCTTGTTCCTGTGCGGTGCGCTGGCCTGCTTCGGGCAGGATTCCCGCCAGAAACTCCGCCTGGAGTTTGAGCCGGAGTGGCAAGGGAAACCGCTGCGGCTGAACCAACGACTCGACCACAAAGCGGGCGGGGAATTTTCCATTAGCCGCCTTGATGGTCTGATTTCCCAACTGGCCCTGCAGCGGCTGGATGGAACCTGGCTGGAAACCGACCGTTGGTATTTTTTCCTGAGCGTGAGTCAGGGTCGTCTCACCACCACGGCGGATGGTTTGCCGGCCCAGGAGTTCAAGGCGCTACGGTTTCGGGTGGGGCTTGATCCCAAGACGGATGCCGGCGACCCGCAGGTCTGGCCGGCGGACCATGCGCTGCATCCCGATGTCTGCGGCCTGCACTGGGGCTGGAACTCCGGCTACGTGTTTCTCGCCGTGGAAGGCCGCTGGCAACCGGAGCCGGCGCGCAGCAGCGGATTCTCCTATCACCTGGCCGGAGCGAAGGCACCGATGGTGGTGGAGGTGCCGGTCAAATTCTCCGGCGCTCAACCCACGACCATTCGCTTGAGCATGGAGATGAGCACGGTGCTGGCGGCGGGCGAAGTGTTGCGTGAATCCTCCTCCACTCATTCCCGGGACGGCGATGCCCTGGCGATGCGGCTCAAGGCTCGGGTCACAAAGTCCTTCGCCGTGCAGAGCGTCACGACGGATCTCTATCAGGCGAAAACCGAGTTACTGTCTTCAATCCAGCCGCTGCCCGTCGGCACCAGGCCGTTCCCGCTGAACATTTCCGAGCGGCTGCCCAAGGTAAAACTGCCTGCCGACAATCCGTTGACCATCGAGGGCGTGGAACTGGGCCGTCGCCTCTTTCACGAGACGCGGCTCTCGCGCAACAACTCGCAGTCCTGCGCTTCGTGCCACGATCAGGCCAAAGGTTTCACCGACGGTCTGACCCGCAGTCTCGGCGAGAGCGGCCAGAGCGGACGCCGCAATGCCATGCCTCTCGCCAATCTGGCTTGGGAGAAGGATTTCTTCTGGGACGGCCGCGCGAAGTCGTTGCGCGAGCAAGTGCTCAAGCCCATCCAGGACGCGCATGAGATGAACGAGACGCTGGAGCGCGTCACGGCCAAGCTGGAAGCAGATCAAGAATACCGGGCGCGGTTCCAAGCCGCGTTTGGCAGCGCCGGCATCACACCGGAGCGCCTCGCCCAGGCTCTTGAACAGTTCCTGCTCACGCTGGTCTCGCAGGATTCCAAGTTTGATCGCGCCGCGCGCAAGCTCGTGACCCTGACGCCGCAGGAGCAGCGCGGCTTGCAACTCTTCGTCACCGAGCACGACCCGGCGCGCGGATTGCGCGGTGCCGATTGTTTTCACTGCCACGGCGGCAATCTCTTTCGCAACCAGCAGTTCATGAACAACGGACTGGAGGAGCGCGCCGGGGATCGAGGCCGCATGGAAGTGACCGGTGCGGCGGCGGACCGCGGGAAATTCAAAGTGCCAACCCTGCGCAATGTCGCCCTGACCGCGCCCTACATGCACGACGGCCGCTTCGCCACGCTTGAGGAAGTCGTCGAGCACTACAACGGTTCCCTGCACCGCGCGCCCACGCTGGACCCGAATCTGGCCAAGCATCCCGCCGCCGGTCTTGGCCTGAGCACGGAGGACAAGGCCGCGCTTGTGGCCTTTCTCAAGACACTCACCGACGAGACTTTCACCGGAACGGCAACCCCGCCGCAATTGACCCAAACCAAGTAAGCCTATGAAACCCCAATCCTCCTCGTTCCGCCGCGCGCGCGCCGCCGTCATGTGCAGCCTCGCGGCCTGCTCAGTGTTTTCTCCCGCCGTGCGCGCCGATGAAGATCCTCACGTCCAGGCGGACACTTTTGCGGCCGAAGCCGCCGCGCTCCTCCCGGCGGCGGACGTCATCTCAAAAGCCGTGCCCACTCCGACCCAGCGCATCCTCTATGGCAACTGGAGTTCGGTGATACCCTGGACTCCGCACATCCCGGTCTCGGCCGCCACCCTGCCGGATGGGCGCGTGCTCACCTTCGCCTCGAACGAGCGCACTTCATTTCCAGCCGGACCCGAGTTCACTTACGCAGCCACCTGGAATCCGGCCACGGGGCAGTTCGTGGAATACAATCACCCAAGCCACGACATGTTTTGCGGCGCGCTCGTGATGTTGCCCGATGGCCGAGTGCTGGTGAATGGCGGGCGCAACACCACGATCCGCTCGAGCATTTTCGACTACCGATCCAACGCCTGGACGCGCACGCCGGACATGAATGACGCGCGGTGGTACAACACCACCGTGGCCCTGCCCAACGGCCGCGCCTGGACCGTGAGCGGCAGTGGCGGCTCAGGCACGGCGGAACGATTCGATGTCGCCACGGGCTGGAGCCGGCAGACGGGCATCAACTGGAACCTGGTCACGAGCGAGCCGGGCTACATCAACATCTGGCATCCCTTTCTCGTCGTGGCTCCGGATGGTCGCCTGATTCACTTCGGACCGACCGACACGATGCACTGGGTGAACACGGACAACACCGGCAGCATGACCAACACCGGCACGGTCGTCCCCGGCGCGCATTATCCGAAGGAAGGCTCGTGGGTGATGTTCGATGAAGGCCGCATTCTGGTGGCCGGCGGCGGTTCCAACACCACGGCCAATCCCAACGACACCACCACCGGCATCAGCAGCAAGACGGCCTACACCGTGGATGTCCGCACGGGCACGCCGGTGGTGACGCCCGCGGCCTCCCTGAATTTCGCGCGGCAGTTCGCCAACGCCACCGTCCTGCCCAACGGTGAAGTCATCGTCATGGGCGGCAACACCTCCGGCCTCAAGTTCAACGACACCGGTTCCATCCTCACTCCCGAAATTTGGAACCCCACCAACGGCCAGTGGCGCCAGGCGGCGGACATGTCCGTGCCGCGCAACTACCATTCGCTCGCCTTGCTGCTGCCCGATGGACGCGTGCTTTCCGGCGGCGGCGGTCTCGGCGGCGGCAATCATCAGGACGCGCAGCTCTACACGCCGCCCACGCTCTTCAATGCCGACGGCACCCTCGCCACCCGGCCCGTGCTCAGCGCCGCGCCGGCCAAGGTGGGCGCGGCCACGCGCTTCAACGTCTCGGGCACGGCGGGCTTGCAGAAATTCAGCTTCATCAAGATGTCGGCCATCACGCATTCGGTGAACACCGACTTGCGTTACCTCTCGCTCCCGTTCACGGAAACTTCGCAGGGCAATTACGAACTCACGGCGCACGCCAGCTTGAACGTGATGACGCCGGGCTACTGGATGCTCTTCGGCCTGAACGCGGCCGGCGTTCATTCCGTCGCGAAAATTGTCCAGGTGGATGCCGTCGCGGCGGTCAACGTCACGCCGCCCGGAAACCAGTCCTCGTACGTCAGCCAGCCCGCTTCCTTGCAGATGATTGGCACCGGCCCGGCGGGCAGCGTGTTGAACTGGTCGGCTCTCGGCTTGCCGGCTGGCCTCGCCATCCACGGCACCAACGGACTGATCTCCGGCACGCCGACCAACACCGGCACCTTCACGGCCCAGGTCACACTGCGCGCCGGGGCGGCTTCAAACACGACGGCCTTCACCTGGACGATTCAGCCGGCGACCTTCAGCCGGAACTTCACCACCTTCACCAACGCCACCGGCCTGACTCTGAACGGCAACGCCGCGCTCTCCGGCAACGTGTTGCGCCTCGCGCCCAAGACGAAAAACAAAGTCGGTTCCGCCTTCCTGACGGCGCCGATTCTGATCAGCTCGAACACCTCGCTCTCCACGCGGTTTGTTTTCCGAACCCACGGCACCACCGATGGCGCGGATGGACTGGCCTTCATCATCCAGGGGAACGCGGCCACGGCCATCGGCGGCGGCAACAGCGGTCTCGGCTACTCCGGGATGACGAAGAGCCTCGCGGTGGAGATGGACAACAACCAAAACACCGGCGACCCGAATGGCAATCACCTCGGCCTCCTCACCAACGGCAATGTGACCGCGCATCTCGCCACCTTCACGCCGGGCTGGGATCTGGAAGACGGACAGAGCCACACGATCTGGGTGGAGTATGACGGCGTGTCCAATCAACTGCGTGTCTATGCCGCGCAGGGCATTGTCACCACGCGTCCCGGCAGTCCCGTGCTGACCGCGACCATCGATCTCCCGACCGTCGTGGGCGGGAGCCAGGCCTGGGTCGGTTTCAGCGGTGCGACCGGGTCAGTGAACAACAATCACGACATCGAAAGTTGGAGCCTGACCGTGAATGCGTTCTCGCTGCCGGCCCAGCCAGTGCTGACCGCGCCCGGAGTCTCGACCTCGGTGATTGGCTCCGTGATCAGCCGGCAGCTTTCCGCCACCGATCCCAACGGCGATCTGCTGACCTGGAGCGCAACCGGTTTGCCCACCGGACTCTCCATCAATCCAGCCTCGGGACTGATCTCGGGCACACCCAGTCTCGTGGGAGTTTTCT
Organism: Pedosphaera sp.; assembly: GCA_031414955.1. Classification (GTDB taxonomy): domain Bacteria; phylum Verrucomicrobiota; class Verrucomicrobiia; order Limisphaerales; family SIBH01; genus JANNGC01. The sequence goes on from JANOQV010000141.1 coordinate 8,642, forward strand.
CTCCCACCGTGGCCGTGACTGACAGCAACACGCCTCCAGTCAGCGCAAACTTCACCTGGACGATCAACGATCTGCTCGCGGTTCAACCTCTCTCCGGCACTGTGGTGCTGGCCGGTTCCACGGTCACGAACACCGCCGTGTCTTCGGGAGGATTGAACCCCCAGTATCGCTGGAACTTCGGAGACGGTTCCCCGGACACGGCCTTCTCCAGTTCGCCCACGACCACGCACGCGTTTCCCATTCCAGGCCGCTATGCGATCACCGTCACGGTGCGCGATGACACCGGCCGCGAAGTCACCGCGAGCTACCATCAAGCCGTTCATGCACCGCTCACCGCCGCGCGACCGACCGCGTCCAGCAGCATCGCTTACGAATCCAAGGGCACGAACTCGCGGGTCTGGGTCGTGAACCCGGACAACGACAGCGTGAGTGTGTTCCACACCCTCAGCTACGCGAAGCTCGCCGAAGTGAACGTGGGCCGCGCCCCGCGCAGCCTCGCGCTCGCGCCGGACGGACGGGTCTGGGTGGCGAACACCGAGTCGGCCACGCTGACGATCCTGCGCACCAACTTCACCGTCGCGCAAACCATCAGCCTGCCGCGCGGCTCGCGACCCTTCGGTGTGGTCTTCGATCCCGCCGGCCTGAACGCCTACGTCGCGCTCGAAGCATCTGGGAAAATCCTGAAACTCAATCCCACCAACGGCGCGACCATCGCTTCCCTGGAGGTGGGACCGGCCGTGCGCCATCTCTCCGTGACGGCGGATGGCACGAAGATTTTCGCCACGCGCTTCATCACGCCGCGATTGCCCGGTGAAGACACGGCCAGCCCGCAGACCACGGTGAACGGAGTGAAGTATGGCGGCCAGGTGCTGACCATCGACCGCGCGACCTTTGCCCTTGCCGGCACCATCATTCTCGAACACAGCGAACGGCCCGACTCCTCGATCTTCGGTCGCGGCATTCCCAACTACCTCGGGGCCGCCATCATTTCCCCGAACGGCCAGACCGCCTGGGTAGCTTCCAAGCAGGACAACATCCGGCGTGGCCAGTTGCGGATTAACAGCCAGCTCTCCCATGACCAGACCGTGCGCAGCATCGCCTCGCGCATCAACCTGACCACGCTCACCGAGGAGACAACCGTGCGGCTCGACTTCGACAACGCCGGTATCGCCAGCGCCGCCGCCTTTGATCCGCAGGGCGTGTTCCTTTTCACCGCGCTCGAAGGCAGCCGGGAAGTGGCCGTGGCCGACACGGTGGCGAATCAGGAAATCCTGCGCTTTGAATCCGGCCGCGCGCCGCAGGGTCTGGTGCTCTCGCCCGACGGCCGGAAGTTGTTCGTCCACAACTTCATGGACCGCACGATCAGCGTTCACGACCTCACCGCGCTGGTGAATGGCACCGCGACCGCCCCGCCTGCGCCCATCGTGTTGCCCTGCGTGACGACGGAGCAACTCGCGGCCAACGTGCTGATCGGAAAACAATTTTTCTACGACTCGCGCGACACCCGCATCGCCTTGCAGCAGTACATCAGTTGCGCCGCCTGCCACAACGACGGCGGACAGGACGGCCGCATCTGGGACTTCACCCAGTTCGGCGAGGGCTTGCGCAACACCATCACGCTGCGCGGCCACGGCGGCACGGCGCAGGGGCCGGTCCACTGGACGGGCAACTTCGACGAGATTCACGACTTCGAAGGCCAGATGCGGAATTTCGCTGGCGGCACCGGCCTGATGAGCGACTCGAACTACTTCGCCGGCACGCGCTCCCATCCGCTCGGTGACACCAAGGCGGGCTTCAGCGCCGACCTCGACGCGCTCGCGGCCTACGTCAGTTCCCTGACCAAGAATGGCGACAGCCCGGATCGCAACGTGGACGGAACCTTCACCAGCGCGGCCCTCGCTGGACAGGCCGTGTTCCAGCAACAGAACTGCGCGCAATGCCACGCTGGTCCGCAGTTCACCGACAGCGCGCTCAATGTCTTCCGCAATGTGGGCACGTTGAAGCCGTCGAGCGGCCAGCGCCTCGGCTCACCCTTGACCGGACTGGACACGCCGACGTTGCTCGGACTGTGGGACACCGGGCCGTATCTGCACGACGGTTCCGCCGCCACGCTCGAACAAGCCGTCAGCGCGCACACCAACGTCACCATCAATCCGGCCGACCTCACGAACCTCGTCGCCTACCTGCGCCAGCTTGATGACGGCGGCGCGTCCTCGCCGACGCTCAGCGGGATTCCCGATCAAATCACGCTCGTGAACACGGCGACCGCGCCCATTCCTTTCGTCCTGAACGACCTCGACACGCCACTGGTCAACGTGACGGTGAGCGGCACTTCTTCCAATCTCGTGCTCGTGCCCAACGCCAACATCGTGTTCGGCGGATCGGGGACGGACCGCACCGTGACCATTTCACCCGCGCCGCATCGAATCGGCACAGCGGTGATCACGATTACCGTGAGCGACGGGCTGTTCTCGGTGGCCACGAGCTTCGTCCTCACCGTGCAACGAAAAACCGTGGCCGTGGCTGGTGTGGCGGCCGCCAGCAAAGCGTACGACGGCACCACGGCCACTTCGCTCGACGCGTCAAGTGCATCGCTGGTGGGAGTGGAGGCCGGCGATGAGGTGACATTGGATGCGACAGGAGCCAGCGCGGCATTCGTGAATCGAAATGTGGGCGACGAAAAATCCGTGCAGATCACCGGACTCTCCCTGGGCGGAATCCACGCGGACAGTTACACGCTCACCCAACCGGGAACCAAGGCCAACATTACGGCCAAGGGTTTGGTCGCCACGGGGATTATCGCGCAGGCAAAAATCTATGACGGCACTGTGTCCGCTTCACTCGACACCGCCAGCGCCGCGCTGATCGGAGTGGTGAGTGGAGATGAGGTGGGGTTGGTGACGGCCGGGGCGAGTGCGGCCTTTGCCGACAAGAACGCGGGCCTTGGAAAGCCCGTATCGATTACAGGAGTCGCCCTCGGTGGCTCCAATGCCGCCAACTATTCGCTGACCCAGCCAAACGCTCTCGCGACCATCGCGCCCGTGTCACTCACAGTCACGGCGGAGAACAAGAGCCGCCATTATGGAGCGGACAACCCATCGTGGACGGCAGCCTTCGTTGGTTTTGTTCCCGGCGAGTCGCTGCTCAATAGCGGCGTCACCGGCAGCCCCGCGCTGAATTGCACCGCGACGAACACCACGCCGCCCGGCGCTCATCCGATCACGACCACGATGGGCACGTTGCAGGCGATCAATTACAGCTTCGCCTGCGTCGGCGGCACGCTCACCATCTCGTCCCCTGGACAGGTGCGAGTTGCCGCCATCGTGCGCCTGCCCAACCAGCACGCGCGTCTCACCGGCACCGGCGATCCAGGCGTGGCCTACCAGATTCAGTCCTCCACCAACCTGACCCAGTGGGCCGACCTCGGCACCGTGACGGCAGGAGAAGATGGCGCGTACGAATTCGACGACGCGAACGCGGCCGCGTTGGGAACATGCTTCTATCGCGTGAGGCTGCCCTGATCGAATTGGAGGCAAGCAAGCGTGGTGGCCAACCGGCCGAAGCTGGGCGCGGGCTGGTTTTGTTGCAGCGCGACCAAACCCACCACCGGCCCGCCACTTTCAAGCACACCCCTGCTGGCCGGGATCTCATTCACACCCTGAACCTTTGACCCGGCGGCGAGATGGAAGTCGTCGGGGCGGTCAGGAGGCGAGTGGGTTCGAGACGGCGCTCGCAGCGCGAGCGCGGCCACTTTGTCAGCTCCTTCACTTGCCCGGGGCCGCCGCCGCCGGGGCCGACCAGGCGCGGAAGACGGCGTGGATTCTGGCCGCGGTCTCTGGTCCCACCGAATTGATCTCGCCGTAGGGCGCCTTTTTCGAGTCGTAGAGGAACGGTGGCTTCCGGTCGAACTCACTCCGCGGAATGATGTAACCGATCTCATCGTTGGCCAGGCCGAAGATGAATTTCACGCGGCCCGGCAACAGCTCGCGCAAGGGCGGCGTCTCCAGCGGTAGTCCCGGATAGTCCGCGCCCGGCGGCGTCTCGAGACCGCCGTTGACCAGCTCGGGATAAATCTCGCCCGGGATGCAGGCGATGGACGTGTCGCCCAACTGCACGAGCGCGACCTCGGTGCGAATGGTTTTCCAGCGCACCTGTCCGCGATCGATCAGCCCGATGATGGGGGCGAGCAGAAAACCGGTGTTGTCCAAGGGCAGCTCGATGGTCCGGGCACGAATGGAGATGGGAACGCGGGCGAGGGTTGTGACGTTGGTCGCTTCGAGCCGGGGGAGGATTTTCGCCGCGAGCGCCCGGCCCACGGCGCGGGCCTTTTCGTGGGAAGGCTTCTCGAAGTCCTGTTCGAGAAATGGATCACGCACTTTAACTTTGGGCGTGGTGCTCATCAATCCGCCGACCGCGCCGTTGACGAAGAGGTGGATGCCGCCCACGCCCGCGCGCAGCATGAGGTTCTGTTCGTAAACGCCGTTCTCCAGTGCCTCGCGCAAATAGCCGGGGAAATCGGCGGTAATCTCGGTGTTGCGCGACCAGACGGTTTCGGGGTGGTTGGCCCAACCGACAATGGAACCAAGCGTCGCGTCGTTCGTTGGGTTGGTGAAGTGCAGCACGCGCAGATCGGGGTCGAAGACAATGGGCTTGCGCGTGTCCGCGACGAGACCCTCGGGCGAGGACGGGATTTCATGCACCGCCAGGCGCGCAGGAACCAGGGCGGCGGCGGCGGCATCGAGAGCCTGCGCGGCGGCGGCAATCACCTGCCGGCGATAGTCGGCGTTCACCCCGGTGCGGGAATAATCCGGCCCCCACAAACCCATCAGGTCAGGCGTGGAATGGTTGTGCGTGGAACACACCACGGCGTAATCAATCTTGGAACCAGGCTGAATCCGGCGGCGGACTTCGATCACGTCGTCATGAAAAAAACCGATGGCATCGAGCACCACGACGCCCAGGCGCGTGTGACCGTCGTCGATGACGCAGGCCACCGCCCAAAGGTCGTCGTGGATCTTCGTGGCCGCGCGATGCTGGTTGAACCCCGCGAGCCAGATGGGCCGGCCGGGCTGCGACAGGTCGGGATTGATCATCACACGAGCAAAGCCAGCGCGCAGCGGGGCGGTCCCGGCGGGGCGGGCGGGCGGGCTGATGTTCAGGTCCACCTGGTAACCGGGATGACGATCCCGAAAGGCCAGGCCCGTTCGCAACCCGACTGCGGCCACGAAGAGAAACAGGAACCAGGAGCCAAGACGCAACGCCTCGCGCCACCAACGGCGGCGGGCGGAAGGAGCGGAAGGAGTGGGGTTCATCGCGCGGGGACGGTGGCAAACCCGCAGCGGTTAAGCATGGCATTTATTTCGCCGGGACTCGCGCCCAGCTTGGGCGCGGCCGCCAGCAAATCTTCCGCGAGGGCCGGATACCAGTTGCGCCGGTCAGGTTGGGCCAGGCCGGCGATGTTCACCGGTTCGATGGCGCGCTGGATTTTCGTGAGCAGCTCCAGCCGGGCGGCGCCGGTGGGTTTGCGCAGTGCCGCTTCGAGACACTCGCGACAGCGCGACGCGAAGTGCGGGTGCTCTCCGAGCAAAAATGTGTTCCCCACCAGTTCGAGACGGCCGAGCCGGCGCGCGGTTTCCGTGAAGCTGGCGGCGGCGAAGTAAAGCAGGGTGAGCGCGTGGAACAATTCCGCGTCGGGCATCGAGGCGTAGAGCGCCGCGATGAGCCGCCCGGTCGCGACGAGTTCCACCGTGGTTTGCATGGAGTAGTTGAGCACTTCAGAGGTGAATTCCTCGCGCTCCCAACTGGACTCGAGGATGCGCGCCAGTCGTTCCACCCCGAGCAGCGTGAGCGGGAAACCGGTCGAGAGCAGCGGATCAACGAAGCCCGCCGCGGAGGGCAGCAGCGTCCAGTTCGGCCCGGCCATCTCGCCGCTCAAAAAGGCCAGTGGCTTGGCCTGGACGAACGGTCGCGTGGCGCGGGCGTCAGCGAATTGGGCGCGCACGCTGGGAAGTTTTTCCAGCAGGCGTTGCCAGGCCGGTTCACCTTCCGCGAAACGCAACTCATGGGCGCGTTTGTCCACCGCCGCCACGCCCGCGCTGGTCACGCCGTTGTTGAAGCGCAGCACCCAGATCCAGCCACCGTCGAAGACGTGATGCACGGCGGCGTCATCGACGGGATACGGCGGTGTTTCCTGCTCGCGATTTAATTCGTCCCACCGTTTCACACCGGTGAAGTGCGTGTAGAGCGCCTGAGTAGGCGGCAGATGCTTGAAGGGCACTGCGGGCAAATCGAGCGCGCGATGCAGGAAACCGCGCGGCCCGGTGGCATCGATGATGAAGCCGGCGTGAATCTCCAGGGGCTGGCCGTGATGGCGGCCTTGCAGCACGGGGCGCTTTTGCCCGGCGTCCACACCCCACAACTCCGTCTGGTCGAGATACTCCACGCCGAGTTGTTGTGCCTGTTCGACGAGGAAGGCATCGAAGTCCGGTCGATACCAGTGCGTGTCAGCAATGTGATCGTGAGGCGAGGCGGCGACGAGCAACTGGCGGCGGTGCGCGCGGTCGTCGCGGAAGGAACGGCCCAGTTCGTGATGGAAAAAGGTGAAGCCACGCTTGAGACCGCAGGCGATCTCCGGGTGCGACTGCTGCCACGTTCCCCACTTGGCGAGCGGTCGAATCATGGGCAGGTCGTAACGCACAGCCAGTTCTTCGAGGATCAAGTTGGCCAGCGGCGTGGAGGATTCACCGATGACGAAGCGCGGATGCTTGGACTTCTCGATCAGCACCACCGAAAGCCCGAGCCGCCGCGCAATCATGGCGATGAGCGAACCGGCAAAGCCGGAACCAATCACCGCGATGTCGCAAGCGCGTTCCACGGGAGGATTGAATCAGGAAGGTGAGGCAAGGGAAAGACGGGGCGGGCGTCGCTGGCCATGGGGCCGCATCTCGGAAGCACCACCATTGTTCCATCTTCGCGACGTAACGCCGGCTTTCCAGCCGGCAGGTTGGGAGGCTTTCCAGTCTCCCGCAGGTGTTACCCTCAAGATGCGCGCAGGCAAGGATGGTGCGTCTTGGAAGCACAACGAAAACGAGACTGGAAAGTCTCGTTACCTGCCGGCTGGAAAGCCGGCGTTACGTCGCTGGGACCGCGCGTTGCAATCCCAGCGCCAGCAGGAACAGCACAACAAAGATCCCGGCCACCGCGCGGGGCGCGTCGGCCACCGCCAGCAGGTCCACCCAGACGATGCCGGCGAGCAAACCGGACACCGCGCGTGAGACGGCGCGCGGCTCCATCCAGACGTGGCGCAACGAGCGCACCGTCCAGAGCGCGAAGACCAGGGCGAGGAGCATGGCCGGCTGGCGGTAGCGATCGTCGTTGACCAGCAGCGTGAGCGCAATCGGCACGGCGAGGAGAAACTGCGGCCAGCGTTGAATGACCACGCCGGTCGATTCGTTCCGCGCCAGATAACTCAGACCGACGATGTACGAAGACAGCGCCAGCGCGCTCCACACCGTCAGTCCGGTAATCCCTTCGCGCGCCGCCGAGGCCGCGACCAGGTAAAGGAGGAAGCGGCACAGCGCCATGAGCAGCGGCGAGATGGTGACCAGTTTATGAACCGCGTCGTAGAGCACGATGCAGCCGCACAGCAGCACCGCCAGGACTCCGGTGGAAAGTCCGAGCGGAATCAGCAGGGCGACACCCAGCACCAGCATCACGAGGCCAAGACGCCAGACCGCAGCCAGGCTGATGGCTCCGGAGGGGATCGGTCGCTCGCGTCGATGCTGCGAGTCGAACTCCGCGTCGAAGGCGTCGTTCAAATACATGCCGCCGACGTAGAGCAGCGTCGCGCCGGCAGCGAGCAGCGCGAAACGCGTCCAATCGCCGCCGTGGCCGAGCAGCCAGCCCGCGAGACAGTTGGACCACACGGTCGGCAGATTCGACACGCGGCCCAACACCAGAAGTGTTCTCAACCTGGAAGGCGAAGTCATCGGCGCGAGAGCTAAACAGGATTCTGGAAAACACCAACATCAAAGGCGGGACGCAGACTTTTCGGTCCGCAGAAATGATCGAAACGAAAGGTGCCGACCCGGTAAGGGCCAGCCGGCATTCCACGTTGCTGCGGGCTGGAAAGCCCGCGCTCCAGGCGCTCCACGCCGCCTCACTTCGCCGGTTTGGGGATAAAAAGCTTCTTCCCAATTTGGAGCCGGTCCCAATCCACAGTCGGGTTGGCTTCCTTGATGGACTGCGCGGTGACCATGACGCCTTCCTTCCGATGCTTTTGCACGATGATGGACAGGGCGTCGCCGGGCTTGATGATGTAATCGAATCCCAGTTGCGGCCCGTTGTTAGGCGGCGGCCGTGAACCGCCGCCAGGGTTGTCCGTTGATGGAGGAGGATCGCTCGGAGGATTGCGCGGTGGCCGTCCGGCGGTCGGCGGTGGCATGCTTAATATCCTCTCGAGGGAGCGGGCCAGCTTGTCCATCGCTTCCTGGATGCGCTTGTTGTCGGCAATGCGCGCCTCGTCCACCTTCAAAATCTGCTCCCGGAGCCGGCGGATGGATTCCTGCGTCTCGGTGTTGTTGTTATTGCGTGCCGCGTCTTCGCGCAGCTTGCTGAGGTCGGAAGCGAGGACGTTGATCTGCTTCTGCTGCGCCGCCTGGCTGGTCTGAAATTCTTCGAGCGTGGCGGTGAGGCGCTTCATGCGCTCCTCGGCTTCCTGCTGGGTGGCGATGGTGATGGCGTCAGCGGCGCGAAGCACGGCCGTCAAGACGCAGAGCGAAGCGAGAAGAATAAGAGCACGATTCATGGCGCTGGAAATTAAGAGACCCCGACGGGGCTTCAAAGTTCAAAATTGAAGAGATGCTTCAAAGTTATTCGCCCGGAGCCGCCCCATGGCGCGACTGGCGACGTGGGCCGGTTCTCGGGCGCGGGGCCGCTGGTTCGCCTGCAAGGTGCGGCAGGTACGGCCCGAGGAAGCTGGGCTTGTCGTGCCGGCCACCGCGCCGGTAATCGCTCCAGAGCACGGGGGCGACTCGGACAGGATCGAGTCCGCGCTGCTGAGTCAGGAACGCGAAGAGGAGTTGCATCAAGCGCACCAGGGCAATGCTGTCGGTCCGGCCAACCTGGGTGTAAAGCCAGTCGCTGAAGGCCAGGAAGCCGGCGAACGGAGCGTCCGCCCACAGCAGCGGCGCGGTCTCGACGAAGTTGCCGCTGTTCCCTACCAGTTCCCAATACTTGGCGAAACGACGCAAGCGTTGCATGTCCGCAAATGGGATAAGGCGGTTCTGCAAAATCTCGTAAGGCGGGCCGGCGCTGTAGGCCATGCCCCATGCCGTGTCGTGCCGCGAGATGGGCGTGCCGCGCAGCCGCTTGAGGATGCCGACCTGGATTTCTTGCGGCCCCAACGCGACCAACCGGTCGAAGCCCGCCGCGAAGCTCTCGAGGGTTTCGCCGGGCAGACCCGCGATCAAATCGGCGTGGATGTGAACGCCGGTCTGGCCGCGCAGGTAACGGAAGTTATCCTCCAACCGCGCGTAGTTCTGCTTGCGTTGGATGAGCGCGCCGGTCTGCTCGTTGAAAGTCTGCACGCCGACCTCGAATTGCAGCGCGCCCGGCGGGAACTTGGCGATGACCTCGCGCAGAGCCTCCGGCAGCCGGTCCGGCACCATCTCGAAATGGAAGAACAGACCCGGCTGCCAGCGTTCGAGGAAAAACGTCAGCAGCGCGCGGCTCGTGTTCAGGTTCAGGTTGAAGGTGCGATCCACGAACTTGAACTGCTTCACGCCGCGGTCGATCAGCCGTTGCAAGGCCTCGAACATTTTCTCCAGCGGAAACTGCCGTACCGGAATGTCGAGCGACGAAAGGCAAAACTCACAGGTGAACGGGCAGCCACGCGAGGCCTCCACGTAGATGATGCGGTGCGCGATGTCGTCGTCGTGGTAGAGATCGTAGGGCAGCACGAGCCGGTTCACGTCCGGCAGTTCGGCGGGAATGATTTTGTCGGCGGGCTTTTCGCCCCGAAGCAACAAATCGCAGACGGCCGCGAACTTAAAGTCCGCCTCGCCTGTGATGACGTAATCGGCCAGCGCCACGATGGGCTGCGTCTCCCATTCGTAGCTCACTTCCGGCCCGCCGAGGATAATGATGATGTCCGGCCGAAGTCCTTTGATGGCGGAGACGACTTCCAAAGTCTCGGCCACGTTCCAGATGTAAACGCCGAAGCCAAGAATGCACGGTTCGCGGGCCAGCAACACCTCCACGATGTCAAGCGGGCGCTGGTTGATGTCGAATTCGACGAGACAGGCGCGCGCCTGCAACGCGCCAAGGTTCGCCATCAGATAGCGCAGCCCGAAGGCGGCGTGAATGTACTTGGCGTTGAGCGTGGTGAGAACGATGTCCGGCATCGGGGCGAAGGTTAGCGGGAATTCCCGGCGGCGCAATGCGGAGGAAACGCGCGGAAGATTTGGAAGAACCATCGCAGGGCGAGCCTTCAACCTGGGTCAGCGCCGGAGACGCGGCAGAGAATAGCCCACCGCGCTGCGACTGAGTTTGAAAGCCTGGGAGCAGGAACGGGAACACAGCCGCCGTACTGATGACTGCTCACTGATTACTTCCCGCCCCACGCACCGCCTCGCCGATCGGCTCGCCGCGCAGCAGCTTGCGATAGGTGGCGAGGGCCAGCAGCGGCCAGGCGTTCCGGTACATGTCGTACTTGAGGTAGAAGACTTTCGGGAAGCCGGTGCCGGTGACTTCGTTTTCGGTCCACGAACCGTCGGCGTTCTGCGTGCGGGTCAGGTATTCGATGCCGCGCTGGACGCTGGCGCGGTTGGGGTCGCCGAAGGCGAGCAGGCCCATCACGGCCCAGGCAGTCTGCGAAGCGGTGCTGGGACCGCGCCCCTTGTAGACGGGATCATCGTAGGTATTGCAACGCTCGCCCCAGCCGCCATCGCTGTGCTGGACGCTCTCCAGCCAGTCGCGCGCCTTGATCAGCCAGGGTTGCTGCATGTCCAGGCCCATCGCCCGCAAACCACGCGCAACCTGCCAGGTGCCGTAGATGTAATTGACGCCCCAGCGGCCGTACCATGAGCCGTCGGACTCCTGCTGTTCGCGCACGTAGTCGAGCGCCTTCTGCACCTGCGAATGGTCCTGATCCCAGCCCTCGTAACCGAGCAGTTCGAGAATGCGCGCGGTGATGTCGGCGCACTCGGGGTCGAGCATGGCGTTGTGATCGGCGAAGGGAAATTTCTCCAGAATGCTTTTGGTGCAGTCTTTGTCGAAGGCCGCCCAGCCGCCGTCCTTGCACTGAAAGGTCATCATCCACTTCAGGCCGCGTTGGAAGCATTCATCGCGGCGCTTCGGATCATCGGTGGGGATTTTGCGCAGCGCCAGGAGAACCATAGCCGTGTCGTCCACGTCCGGGTTCCATTTGTTATTGTACTCGAAGACCCAGCCGCTTGGCTCGACCTGGGCCGGGTTCTTGTACTTCCAGTCACCGCGAAAACGAATCTCGTGGTCCATGATCCAGGAACAGGCCTTCTTCATGGCCGGATGTTCGGCGGGCACGCCGGACTCGTGCAGGCAGATGGCGACGATGGCGCTGTCCCACACCGGCGAGAAACACGGCTCGACCCGCACGCTGTCCTCGGTCTCGTGCTGGAGGCGCTTGAGTTCGCGCTCGGCGCGGAGCACTTGCGGATGGTCATCGGCGTAGCCCAGCGCCTTGAGGGCGATCAGCGAATTCAGCATGGCCGGGAAAATCGCGCACAACCCGTCGGTGCCCTCGAAGCGTTCCAGCATCCACTGCTCGGCCTTTTTCAGGGCGAACTTGCGGAAGGGGCGGAGGTGATACTGCTCGACGAACTTGAGCAACTGATCGAGCCAGAGGAAGAAGTTGCGGAAGGTGAACGTGTCGGGATCGGGCGCGGGCGCAAGATCGCGTTCGTGATAGCCCAAAGGATGCAATTCATTCAAATCCACCGCCACCTTCCGGGTGGGCTTGTAGTGGTTGATGATCGAGAGCGGCACGAGCATGGAGCGCGTCCAGTTGCTCATGTCGTGAAAGTTCACATGGAACCATTTGCCGATGAGAATGACCTCGCTCGGAATGGTCGGCACGTAATCCCACGGGAACAGGCCCAGCAGCGCGAGGTAGAGCTTGGAGAAGGTGTTCAGCCGTGGCACGCCGCCGAGGTTCTTGGCCATCTCGCGGGCACGCAACATGCGCGGGTCGGTCACAGGCACGCCGGCCAGCTTCAAGGCCAGATACGCCTTGATCGTAGCGTTCACTTCCGCCGGGCCGCCGGTGTAGATGTTCCAGCCGCCGTCCGGCAACTGCATGGAGAAGAGGTGATGGACGGCCTTCCGCTGCCACGCGGGGTCCATGTCACCGGCCCAGTGGTGGTAGGCCACCATGTCCGAGACCAGGGTGGAGTCCACCATCAGTTCCCCGACCCAGTAGCCTTCGGGCTTCTGGATGCCCAGCAAGTAATCCTGCGACCTCGCGATCGCGAGGTCGGCGGCGGAAACGGGTTTCGCGCTGAAAGAATCGGAAGCGCGCCCGCTCTGCTTGTAAGTTTGCGTCAGCAGCACGGTGCGGACTTTGCGTGACCCGCGCGGAAACAGGCAAGAATGGAAATGGACGTTAAGCTCCGCCGAACCAGCGCCGCAAAAACTCCACCCCTCCGGCCAGGACGAACACTCCCAGGACCGCAACCGTCCCGCCCGCGAGCGAGCGCCGGCGCGGACGCTCCCCTTCCACGTAGCGCGAGAACGGGATGATCACGAGCGGAGTGAGCGCCACGATGGGCAGCACCACTCCGGATTTTTCCGTCATCAAAGCCCATTGATAAAAGCCCACCCCGAGGGCCGGGCCGGCGAGAGCGTTGGCCACAATCCAAGGACGGACCGCACGCGGCGGAAAGAAACCGGGGCTTGGGTCGGCGGGCGCAGGACTGGCGGCGGTTTTGCCCTTCAACTCCGCCGCGTCAGCCTCGGGTACCCGCCGCGCCTGTTTCCAGCCCCGCACCACCACCCAGCAGACCAGCGCCACCGCCAGGCCGGCGAGAATTCTTTGGTAGGCTGCCGTCAGGCCATCCACGGGCGTGCCGGCGTGCGCGTCCTGACGCGAAGCGTATCCGCTCAGCACCGCGCCCATCCCCTGCCCCACTGCGGCGACCACCCCGCAGAACACGCCGATCCAAAAGGTGCGGCGCGGAATGTCGAGGTGCTTACCGGGGGCCAGCGCCAGCGCCACGCCGGAGAGAATCAAGACCGCGCCGATGATTTCCCGGCCACTCATGCGCGTGCCGAGCCACCACCACTCGGTGGTCGCGGCACACGGCGCGGCCAGGCAATGGACGAGGAGAATGGACAGCCGCGAGCCAAGCCGGGGCAAGGCTTGATACAAGGCCAGGTCTCCCAGGCCGAATCCAAGCAAGCCGCTCCAGAGAAACCAGTGAAAGGCCCGCCCGGTGATCCCCTGCCCCCAGACGTGCGCCCAGAGAGCGAGGAGGAGCGTGGCCAGCAGGATGCGCCAGAAATTCGCCTCCACTCCACCCAGCGCTTTGGTGGTGCGTTGCGCGCAAACTGCGGAGAGCGAGAACAGAATTGTGGTCAAAAACGCCGGCAGCATCGGCGCGTGTGTACGGGCAACGCGACGGCGGTGACAAGCCTCGAAGCAGAGGCGGGGATTGGAGGGGCGCTTCTTGAAACTGTTCTTCCTCCGATGCCGTGATGATGGCGTGCGGCGGGGCGCGCTGGGGACAGCGACGCCCGCCCGCCCGGCCCCGTTCGACAACAACCGTGTCCAGATGCGCCGCCCTTGTCGGTGCGCCGGGAATTTTCCGTTGGCGCGTTTCGACACCGAACGTATGGTGTCGCCCATGATTTGCCGGCGCCTTTTACTGCCACTCCTGCTTGGCTTCGCCTCGTTCATGGCTTGCCCCGCAGGGCGGGCCGAGACGATTTCCCTCCAGCCGGTGGCCGATACCACGCTCATTCAACTGGCGTTCGGGAACAACCTGGGCGGGGCGACCTACTTCAATGCCGGCTCCTCCGGCAACGGTGGTTTTCTGAATCGTGCGCTCATTCGCTACGACTTGAGCTCCATCCCGGCTGGCTCGGTCATCACCAGTGTCAGCCTGACTTTTGATGTGATTCGCCAGGCCCAAAGCGGATCAGAGAATTCCTTCTTTAGTCTGCGCCGCCTGCTCCAGTCCTGGGGCGAAGGCGGGCAACTGGCGGAAAATGAAAGCAGCCCGGGCCTGGGTTCGCCCGCCGGGCCGGGCGAAGCCACCTGGAATTCGCGCTTCGCCGGGGGTGCAAACTGGTCGCAACCCGGGGGGGCCGAAGGCGTGGATTATTCCGGGACCTTGAGCTCCACGGCTTGGAGCGCGGCCACGGGAGAGCAGATGTACTTCGGGCCAACCCCGGCCTTGATGGCCGACGTGCAATCCTGGGTGGGACAACCGGGATTCAACTTTGGTTGGATGCTGAGGACTGAGTCCGAGAGCCTCGAACGAACGGCGCGCATGTTCGCTTCGCGAGAGAGCGGCTTCGGCCCGACCTTGGTGATCGAGTTTAGTCCGGTGCCGGAACCGGACCTGTGGGCGCTGGCCGGCCTATCGGTGGTGAGTTTGCTGGCGGGACTCAGGGGGCGTCGTCCGCGGGCCTGACCGGATGGCCCAACAATTGCGAACTCTGGCGCGACATGAATTTTTATTCGGTTCCGCACAAAACTTGGATTGTCGCTTGAAAAATCTGAACCGAGATGAGACATCATCAAACTGTTATGAAGCCTTTTAAACCCTTCGGGCAGGCTCTTTGCCTCTCGCTGTTGACCTTGGCCGCGTCTCCATCCGGCACCCGTGCCGCCGAGGCCAACCCAGCCCCGCCGGTCATTACTGTCACCCGGCTCACGAACGGACAGCCTCGGCTCGTGTTTCCCTATCCCGCCGCGCAGCAGTACAACGTGCTCAGTTCCGGGAGTGTAACCAATATTTCCACGCCTGATGTGGATTCAGGCAAGTTGCTGGGGCCGACCTTCATCATCACCAACGGCGGCGCGGCGCGTTTCTACCAGATTGGCGTCACGCCGATGAGCAGCAACGATCTCTTCGCAGCCACGGTGCTCAATCGATTGACCTACGGCCCGACGCCGGATGACATCGATCACATTCGCACGGTAGGGCCGGAGCAGTTCATCGCCGAGCAACTGGCGGGTGAAGCCATTCTTGAATCCATCGATACCGACCCGCCGATCACCAACACTCCGCCGGTCATCCCGCCGCCGAATCCGTTGACCAACTGGATTTACGTCACGGCTACGGGCACGGCGGGCGGAGCCAACTTTGGCATTTACCTGACGGGGGCGGGTTCGGTTTACCTCGACAACGTCTGGCTGGTTGCGGGCACCAACGCGGAGTCAGGACCGAATCTTCTGCTCAATGGCGACTTTGAAGAGCCGATCGTTTCGCCTTGGACCAACGGCTCGGCCATCCGCAGCTCGATCATCACCAACAGTCCAACCGTGGATGGCTTGGTGGCCTCGGGCACCAATTGCCTGCGCCTCACCGCCAGTGCCAATGCCTCGTCGCTCACGGCTGGATTCTGGCAGGCGTTCATGACCAACACGCCCGCTTCGACCCAGAAGTTCACCCTGAGCTTCAGTTACCTGCCGGTGCAGAATACCAACGCAGTCGATTTAGTTGCCCGCGTGTCCCAAGGCGGAGCCAGCGGCGGCACAACCGGGCGTGTGAGTCTCCCGACCTTGCCACCGGCACCGCCCACGCCGCCCACACCGCCGCCGACCATCGCCGCGACTTACGCCAAGCTGACCAACGCCGCCGCCACGCTGGATGACCTGCGCGCGTGGCATGTCTTCCGCGCCATTCACAGCAAGCGTCAGTTGCAGGAAGTGCTCGCGCAGTTTTTCCAGAACCACCTCACTACCCAGTACCAAAAGACCGAGGATTACTTTGACAACAACTTCAACGTGGGGGTTTACACCAACGACGCCACCCGGCGTGCCGTGGCGCTCGACCTGCACTGGCGCGAACACAAGAACATCCGCGACGCCCTGATCAATCCAAACTGCAACTTCTACGATCTGCTCAAGGTCAGCATCGAGAGTCCCGCCATGATCATCTACCTGGACACCATCGTGAACTCCAAGGCCGCGCCCAATCAAAACTACGCCCGCGAGATTATGGAACTCAGCGCCATGGGCGCGGACAACGGGTACATCCAGCAGGACATCGTGGACCTGGCCAAGGTCTGGACCGGCTGGCGCGTGGCCAAGAAGGATCCGACCAACGCGGCCTCGCCCTTCACGGTGGCCATCACGGGGAGCAACACCAACATTGCCAACACGCCGGGCCTGTGGGTGCTGCACTTCAATTCCAGCGTGCATGACACCAACACCAAACGGCTCTTCACCAACGGTCCGATCGATGCGCGCTTTGGCGCGGAGTTCGGGGCCGGCCAGCCCTACGCGCTTTTCCTGAGCAACTCGCTCGCGACCGGCACGAATGGATTCGCCGAGGGCTACAAGGTGGCGCAACACCTCGCCGACCTTCCCTACACGATGGAGTTCGTGAGCGTGAAGCTCTGCCGCTTGTTCGTGCATGAGAACTTCGAGTTCGGAACTTACGATTTCACCGCGCCCAACCCCTCCCCGGAGGTCCAGTTGGTGAAGGCCTGCATGACGGCCTGGAACACGCCGGCGGGCGACGGCCGCAAGGGCCACATCCGTTCCGTGCTCAACACCATTTTCAGCTCGGCGCTTTTCCGGGGCCACGGCGCTTCGCAGCAAAAGACCAAGACCCCTTTGGAGTATTCGGTCAGCGCGATTCGGGCCTTGCGGGTCGTGATCACGGACTCCAGCAACTACGTCAGCTCCACCTCGGACAGCGACGGCTACGGCATCTCGGGCCGGAACGCCAACACCACCCCTCTGAGCCGCATGGGCGGGATGATGCTCTTCGACAAGCCGGAGCCGGACGGCTACTCGGAGTTTGGCCGCATCTGGCTCAACACCGCCAATCTCTGCGAGCGCATGCGCTATGCCCAGCACCTGCTCATGCCCACGACCAGCAGCATCAAGGACGATGACTATGGCACCACTGGAGTGGCCAACACCTCCGACCCCGTGAAGCTGCTCAAGCTGAAACTACCTGTGGCCAGCCAGACCAATGCGGCCGAAGTGGTGGACTATTTTCTCAGCCTGTTCTACCCCGGCGAGGGCGCGGGAAACCTGGGGCGGGATCGGCAGGCCGCCATCGACTTCATGAATCTCAATGAGTTGGGCACGGCCAACTCGGCGTTCAACCTTCTGACCGGTGCCGCCTACGACGGACGCGTGCGCAGCGTGGTCGGTTTCTTGATGAGCCTACCCCGTTTCCAGGAACAATAATTTCAACCGGAGATCGCTATGCCTAATATCATTACTCGACGTTCCTTCCTCTCGAACACTGGACGCGCCGCCGCCGGCCTGGGCCTGGCTTCGCTGATGAACATTCCGCCCTTCCTCAAGCGCGCCCTGGCCGAGGGGAACATCGGCCTCAACGGCAAGAAGCTCATCTTCATCTTCCTGCGCGGCGGCAACGATGGCGTGAACAACATCATCCCCGTGCTGGATCCCAGCTATCGCGGCACCGGGAACACACTGCGCAACTTCATCGGAATGCCGACCGATCCGCTCCTCGACTACTCCGCCGCCACCGGGCAGGCGGACAGTGTGCCCATCGACTATCCGTACGCGGTGCGCCTGGGCAATGGCTTCGCCACGCTCAATCCCGCGCTGCGCGATTTCGCCCCGATTTTCAATGCGGGCGACGCCGCCATCATCCAGCGCGCGGGCTATCGGAGCCTTTCCCGTTCCCACTTCGATTCCGAGCAGTATTGGGAGAAGGGCACGGACGGCACGTCGAGCAACAAGTCCGTGGCCAACGGAATCTGGTATCGCACCGTGGTCGAGTCCGGCTGGAATCAGAGCCACGCCCTTTCCGGCGTGAGCCTCCAGTCGAACATGCCGGCCAGCCTGCGCGGCGAGCAGCCGATGACGAACCTCAGTTCGATTGGCCGCTACAATCTGCTCGGGGTTTACAGCGCCTCCGGTTCCACCAACCTCGACCGCGTGAAAATGTTGAACGCACTCGACCCGGCCTATCTCCAGCCCTTTCCGGCCAAGGATAATCGCGACCTGGTCCACACCCTGGGCGTGCAGTTCCGGGATACGCTCGACATCTTCCAAGA
Source organism: Pedosphaera sp. (assembly GCA_031414955.1). Classification (GTDB taxonomy): domain Bacteria; phylum Verrucomicrobiota; class Verrucomicrobiia; order Limisphaerales; family SIBH01; genus JANNGC01. Next base: position 26,894 of record JANOQV010000141.1, read on the forward strand.
TCCGACCTTCCAGAATAACACCTGGGTGGAGACGCAAGGAGCCAGTCCCGGAGTGACCTATCCGAACGGGACCTATCTTTTCCCCGGCAGCACGGCGCAGGACACCATCGCCGGAGTCAGCCCCATTCCCGCCGTCACGCCCGCGACCTATCGCGTGGGCAGCGGCGGCTACGGGTTCATGAACAATATCCGCAGTTGCGCGCAACTCTTGAACAACACCGACGCCATCATCACCGGCACGGAGATTGGCGGCTGGGACACGCACACCGCGCAAGTCACTTATGATGCGGCCAACCTGGTTTCGCTGCCCCATCTCGGCGGACAGGCCAACTTGCTCCGCCGGGTCGCCGCGGCTTACTACGGGTTGTGGCGCTACTTCAGTCTCTACGGCAAAGGTGGCCCGAACGAAATTCCTGGGGCCAAAGTCGGCTGGGATGACGTCGTGGTCGTGACCATGTCTGAGTTCGGGCGCACCTCCCTGGAAAACGATTCGCAAGGCACCGACCACGGTGAATCCAGCGCCATGTATGTCGCGGGCGGCGCGGTCAACGGCGGCGTGTTCGGCTGCGACCTCGGGACCAATCCCAAGCTCGTCACCGCCACCAACCCCACCGGTCTCAACTGGCAGGTCGGCACCGGCCTCAAGAATGGCTCGCTCTACAGCGCCGACACCAATGTCGGCTACCTCCGCCGCACCATCGACTACCGCAGCGTCCTCGGCGAAATTATCCGCGAGCATCTCGGCGCCACGCAGAACCAGCTCAACCGGATCATCCCGGCCTATGCCAACGAGGCGGCCGAGCGCCTGCTCAACGGGGGACTTGTTTCCACCACCCCGATCGTCGGCGAGTTGGGCCTCATCTGACCCGCACACGGCCTTGGTTCAGCACGCTCGGCGCGTCCCCAGGACGCGCCTGTTTTTTAAGCATGTCTTTCCGCCGTGGCGACCGGAGAATCACGCGCATGAACCGGCGTAACTTTGTGGGAAACCTCTTGCGGGTCGGCGGCCTCACCGCTGCCGGGATGAACTTGGGCTGCCGGCACCAACCCCTCGCCCTCACCACCGAAGCATCGAAGCCGGTCCCGCTGCTGCTCGCATCGAATCCCCCGCCGGCCAAAGTCCTGAACGGCGTTGACGTCCTGGTGCGCGAAGATTTTGCCCGGCTCAAAAATCTCCGCCTGGGCCTCATCACGAACCACACCGGCCACGATCGCCACCGTCGGGCCACCATCGATCTGCTGAAGGCCGCGCCCGGCGTGAAGCTAACTGCCTTGTTCAGCCCTGAGCACGGCATTCGCGGCGAGTTCGATTCCAAGATCGACGACAGCGTGGATCACCAGACGGGCCTGCCGGTTTACAGTCTCTACGGCCAGCGCCGGGCTCCGTTGCCGGAACAGTTGCGCGGACTCGATGCGCTGGTCTTCGACATCCAGGACATCGGTTGCCGCTTCTACACCTACCCGTCCACGATGGGTTTGTGTCTCGAAGCGGCGGGCAAAGCGAAGTTGAAATTCTTCGTGCTCGACCGCGTGAACCCCATCAACGGTCTCGCGCTCGAAGGCCCGCTGCATACCGGCAAGAGCAGCTTCGTGGCGTTCCATTCCGTGCCGCTGCGTCACGGGCTGACCGTGGGCGAACTCGCGCGGATGTACAACGCGGAAAAAAATTACGGAGCCGATCTCACCGTGGTTCCCATGGAAGGCTGGGCGCGAAAAATGTGGTTCGACGAAACCGGTCTGCCCTGGACCAACCCTTCGCCCAACATGCGCAGCGTGGCCGGAACGATTCTTTATCCCGGCCTCGGCCTTCAGGAAACGCCGTTGAGTGTCGGCCGCGGCACGGACAAGCCATTTGAAATCATCGGTGCGCCCTACCTGGACGACTTACGACTGGCCCAAGAGTTGGAACAAGCCGCGCTGCCCGGCGTACGTTTCGTGCCCATCCGCTTCACGCCCACTTACAGCACGTTCAAGGACAAACCCTGCGCCGGCGTGGCCTGCATTATCACTGATCGCGAGCGGCTGAATTCCGTGGACCTTGGCCTGACCATCGCCCTGACCGTGCAACGGCTTCATCCCGGAGACTACGCCCTGCCGAAGCTCAACACCCTGCTGCAACACCCTGCGACGGTGGAGTCCGTGCGCGCCGGCCGTTCGCTCGCTGCAATCAAGCAGACGTGGGCGGGCGAATTGGAGAAATTCCAGAAACGCCGGCAACCGTTCCTTATTTATTCCTAGCCCGTGAGTCCGGAATCCGGGCCGGTCAGACCTCGAAGGGCGACGAGGAGGTCGCTGTGCCGCACCACTCCGCCCACGCTCAGAGGTTGGCCACAGAGAGGAAAAAAGAGCAGACCCCGGCCAGTTCGTCGCGCCGCTTCACGGACGGCTTCAACGTCCCGAACGTGAAGCCGAACCTGTCTTCATCTGCCGCGCACCGCGATCCTCGTGCAGATCGCGCGACTGCTTGAAGTTCTTGTCCGTCGGCCGCGCGTTGACCGCCGGCTCGTTGCGGTCCGGCCCCAGCTTGCGTGAGGTCTTGATGGGTATTGTTTTCACGAGGGAAAGCTCGCTCCGAAGCACCCGGGCGGCTCACCTCCGGTTGACCAAAGCTACACCTCTGCGGACAAACCCTGCCCTGTTTCCAGGCTAGAATCCGTCGCTCAAGCCCTTGACCGCGCCGCTGGCTTCCAAAAACGCGCGCAGACCGGGGCGTTCCTCGGAATCAATCTTGCCGTTCGTGTTCTTGTCGAAGGTGGTCATCATCAACTGCACCCGCTCCCGGGCGCTCGCGCGCGTGTCTTCCTGCGCCCGGTCGATGAAGAGGTCGATGTTGTGTTCTTTCTTGGCCTTCTTTAACTCGGCCAGTTCCGCGTCGCGCGCGGGGATGACGGTCAAGGTCATGGCGCCCATTTCGTCCGTGGTCATGGGTCCCCACTTCACCCGCGCCGGCGGGCGGGTGGGATTGTTCCGGTTCCCCTCGGAGTTGTCGTAGGTGATGGTGGCGTCCAGCCGCGTGCCTTTGGGCAGCTTGATGCGGTTCTGGTAAGCGCAGTCTTCCTGCCAGTTGAAATCCCAGTCGGCGATTTTCAGAAGCGTCTGCTGTTGGCCATCCGGCAGGGTGGCCGTGAGCAGAAACGTCTTGCCGAGGTAATGCGCGTGGGGCGTGACGGAGATGGCTTCGAGATCGATGGGCGTGGTGAAGGAATCCTTGATCGTGTAGTTGGTCGCGCCGGCCGGAATGTCCAGCCCGCTCAACCGGGCGAAGAGCGGCGGAAGCTGGAGAGTGGTGAACTTGCGCGTGGGCGGCTGGTCCGCGAAGTAGATGCCGACCGAGGAGGATTCGTGCTCGACCTTGCCGTTGGGATGGAAATGAGTCTGGAGCACGAGGTCGCTGTTGGTCGGGAAATGCCAGGCCAGTTCCGGCGGCAAGGTCAGCGGTTCGCCGCCCAGCGCCCAGCCCCCAAGCGATTCAAACTGGCGGTTGGAACGGTTCCCTCCGTTGTAACCGGGCTTGGGATCGCGCTCGTCGAACTTGCGCGCGTCGCCGGTGGTGTCGAGGTAGTAGAGCGCATGATGGACGACGCTGCGGGCCTGGGGCCGGAACTCGATGGCCCGCACCCATTTGCCCTCCGGCAGATTCAGCGGCAGGACGAAGTTCCAGTAGATGTCGCGGCCCTCGGCGCTGACTTCGTACGGCTCGGGCATCTTGACAATGAGATCGGGTTTTCCGAGCTGCCAGCCCTCGGTGAATTTCGGCGGCGCGGGGAGCTTCTTGGCCTCGCCCTCCTTCAAACCCTGTTGCACCCATGCGCCGAGCAGCGCGATCTGCTTGTCGGTCAGGCGGCGCTCGTTGCTGAACTCCACGTAACCGTGGCCCGCGTGCCAGGGCGGCATGAAGCGCGATTGCGTCACCTCGGCGATCTGCTTGGCGTGCTTCTTCGCGTCCTGAAAGTTCAGGAGTGGGAACGGCGCGGCCTCGCCCGGCCGGTGGCAGCGCGTGCAGTTCTGAAACAGAATCGGCGCGACGTGCTCGGTGAAGGTCACGTTCGCTGGCACGGACTTCACATTGCCAGCCAGGACGGTGGATGCGCCCAGCACGGCGATCAGAGTCGCGGCGAGCCAGGAGTGATTCGACGAAGGGGTGTTGAGTTTCATAGGGTTGGGAAATCTTCTAGCCAGTGATCAATTCCCGCATCGGCTGCCAGCCATCGACGAGATAGTGCGGGCGACCGGAGTGATCGGGCAGGGTGACGCGGTTCGGGTCGAGGCCGAGCTGATGGTAAAGCGTGGCGAAGACTTCGCCGAAGTGGACGCCGCGATCCGTGATTTCGCCGCCGAGCCGATCCGTCGCGCCGATGACCTGGCCGGTCTTCATGCCGCCACCGGCGAGCAGCGCGCAGCCAACCTGCGGCCAGTGATCGCGACCGCCTTCCGGGTTGATTTGCGGCGTGCGCCCGAATTCGCCCCACGCCACCACCGCCACGTCCTTGTCCAGGCCGCGCTCGTGCAAATCCTCGACCAGCGCGCTCATGGCCTGATCGAAAAGCGGCAGATGCGTGAGCAGTTCGCTGTGGTTGTCGCTGTGGAAATCCCAGCGCCCGAAATTGAGCGTGACGCAGCGCGCGCCGGCCTCGACCAACCGCCGCGCGATGAGGAAGTGCTCGCAGTTGCGCGGCGCGCCGTCGCCGTAGTTCTTGGGGTCGCCCTGGCCGTAACGCTCGCGCACCTTCGCCGGTTCTTTGCTCAGATCGAGCGCCTCCACCAGCTTGCTCGAGGTGAGGATGTTGAAAGCCTGTTGTTGAAAGGAATCCATTCCCTCCACCGCGCCGCTGCGGTCGAGGTCGCGGCGGAAGTTATCGAAACCCTTGAGCAATGCCTGGCGATCCGCGAGACGATCCAGGGTCACGCCATTGAGCCGGAGGTCTTCCATGCCCGGACCATCGGGACGAAAGGCGGAGTGGCCCGGCCCAAGAAACCCCGGATGCCCCGGCGAACCATAGGGCGGATGACCGGCCTTGGGCGCGAGTCCGACGAACGAGGGAATGGTCGGCTCGGTCGGGCCGCGCAGCTTGGAGAGCACGGCCCCCAGCGAGGGCCAGCCGCCCGGCGGCTGCTTCGGCACCGGCCGCCCGGTGTAACAGATGAAGGAATCGTGGTCGCCGTTGGGCGAGCCATACATCGTGCGGATGGGCACGAGCTTGTCCATGATCTTGGCACAGCGCGGCATGTGCTCGGAGATCTGGATGCCGGGCACGTTCGTGTTGATGGGACGATGCGGCCCGCGAATCTCGAGCGGCGCGTCCATCTTCAGATCGAACATGTCCTGATGCGGCGGCGCGCCGACCAGATAGATCATGATCACGGCCTTGTGCGACTTGCGAAGGCCGTTGATCTGCTCGGCTTGCAGCAGTTGCGGAAGGGAAAGTCCGCCGAAGGCCAGGCCGCCAATCTTCAAGAAGTCCCGGCGCGATACTCCATCGCACAGACGACCGCCGGATTCCCCGAAGATTTTAAGCATGCTGAACGGCGAATTCTTACGCGATGCGAGCCTCGGAAGACAACCTGTTAAATGAAGCTCGGGCACGAACGGGTGCATCTTGACACTGTTCTTAAAGTGAGGTGGTCACGGTTCCTCGACCGGCAAAAACAAGAACATGGCTGTCGTGTCGTCACATGAAAAAAGCATCGCCCCCAAGTCAACCCAGTCCCGCGCCCAAGCCCCGGCCC
>JANOQV010000142.1:0-43393 GCA_031414955.1 Pedosphaera sp.
GGGCCGGGGCTTGGGCGCGGGACTGGGTTGACTTGGGGGCGATGCTTTTTTCATGTGACGACACGACAGCCATGTTCTTGTTTTTGCCGGTCGAGGAACCGTGACCACCTCACTTTAAGAACAGTGTCAAGATGCACCCTCCTCACGGCACCCACCCGCAAAGTCTTTGACCTGCCAAATGGCCTCCCGTAGCTTCGGCCCACTTTTCGCATGATCGGATTCATCCTTAAGAAAATCATCGGCTCGAAAAACGACCGTGAAGTAAAACGCCTTCGCCTGAGGGTGGACGACATCAACCGCTTCGAGGCGGAGTTGCAGAGTCAGTCTGCCGACGTGCTGCGCCAGAAGACCGCCGCGTGGAAGGAGGAGCTGTCCAAGATCACCGACCACGAGGAGCTGGCCCGCCGCCTCGACGAGATTCTGCCCGAAGCCTTCGCCGTGGTGAAGAACGCCGCCCGCCGCATGTGCGGCAGCGAGGTCATCGTGCGTGAGCATCCGATCAAGTGGGAGATGGTGCATTTCGACGTGCAGCTCATCGGTGGCATGGGTCTGCATGGCGGCAAGATCGCGGAAATGGCCACTGGCGAAGGCAAGACGCTCGTGGCCACGCTGCCGGTTTATCTCAATGCCCTCACCGGGCGCGGCGTTCACCTCGTGACGGTGAATGATTACGTTGCCGCGCGTGACAGCGAGTGGATGGGCGCGGTTTACAAGTATGTCGGACTGACGGTCGGCTGCATTCTGCACGATCAGTCCCCGAGCGTGCGCCGCGAACAGTACGCGTGCGACATCACCTACGGCACCAACGCCGAGTTCGGTTTCGATTACCTGCGCGACAACGGCATGGCCTCCAAGGCCGAGGAACAGGTGCAGCGCGGGCATTACTTCGCCATCGTGGACGAAGTTGATTCCATTCTGATTGATGAGGCGCGCACGCCGCTCATCATCAGCGGCCCGGCCGTGGTCGGCATCGAGAACGATCAGTACGCGAAGTTCAAATCGACCATCGAGAATCTGGTGCGGAATCAGGAGCGGCTCTGCAACCGCTTCCTCAGCGAGGCTGGGGAGTTGGTCAAGAAGCTTCGTCCCACGGACGGTTCGCAGCCGGAGCATCCCGCCGAGATCGAGCGCGAGCTGGGCATGCTGCTCTTTCGCGTCAAGATCGGCCAGCCTCGCAGCGAAGGGCTCGCACGCCTGCTCGAAGACCCGGAGAACTTGAAGCTCATGAACAAGGCGGAGCTGCAGCTTCACGCCGATCAGACGAAGAAAGATCTTTACGCTGAGAAGGAGCAACTGTTTTTCGCCATCGAGGAAAAAGGCCACGAGGCCGACCTCACCGAGAAGGGCCGCGCGTTTCTCTCACCGCAGGATCCGGATGCCTTCATGATGCCGGACGTCGCCACGGCTTACACCGAGATCGACATCAATCCCGAGCTCGACCCGCAGCAGCGGCTCGAACAGAAGCAGGAGGTCCAGGCCGAGTTCGAGGTCAAGGCGCAGTCCATTCACACCATCGCGCAGTTGCTCAAGGCGTACGGGCTTTACCAGAAGGACGTGCAGTACGTCGTGCAGGAGAACAAGGTCATCATCGTCGATGAAAACACCGGCCGCCTGATGACCGGCCGTCGCTGGAGCGATGGCTTGCACCAGGCCGTCGAGGCCAAGGAAGGCGTGGAGATCGAGCGCGAGACGCAGACCTACGCCACCATCACCATTCAGAATTACTTCCGTCTCTACACCAAGCTGGCCGGCATGACCGGCACGGCCGAGACCGAGGCCGGCGAGTTTCACGACATCTACAAGCTCGGCGTGCTCGTCATCCCCACGAACCGACCCATCGCGCGCAAGGACAAGCACGACACCGTTTACAAGACGCGGCGCGAGAAGTTCAACGCCGTGCTCAAGGAGATTCAGGAGATTCACGCGCTGGGCCGCCCAATCCTCGTCGGCACCATCTCGGTGGATGTGAGCGAGCAGCTTTCGCGCATGTTGAAGAAGGCCGGGCTGATCCACTCCGTGCTCAACGCCAAGTTTCACCAGCAGGAAGCCGAGATCGTCTCCCGCGCCGGGCAGCGCGGTTCCATCACCATCGCCACGAACATGGCCGGCCGCGGCACCGACATCAAACTCGGCCCCGGCGTGGCCGAGGCGGGCGGCCTGCATGTGCTGGCCACGGAGCGCCACGAGGCACGGCGCATTGACCGCCAGTTGCGTGGCCGTTGCGCGCGCCAGGGCGATCCCGGTTCTTCGCATTTCTTCATCGCGCTCGAGGACGACCTCATGCGTCTCTTCGGCTCCGACCGCATCGTCAAGGTCATGGAGCGCGTCGGTCTCGAGGAAGGCCAGGAGCTGGAGCATCCGTTGTTGAACCGCTCCATCGAGACCGCTCAGAAGCGTGTCGAGCAGCACAACTTCCAGATCCGCAAGCGCACGCTCGAATACGACGACGTGATGAACAAGCAGCGCGAAGTCCTCTACGGCTTCCGCAACGAGATCATCCACGGGGTCGATGTCCGGGACCGCCTCATGGACATCATGGAGGAAGTCGTCATCAGCAAGGTCTATGAATTCACCTCCAAGGAGGAGATGGAGGAATGGAACATCCGCGGCCTGACCGACTGGGTGAACCTGAACTTTCCGCTCGGCTTCAACGAGCAGCAGATTCGCGACCTGGCTGAAGGTGGCAAGGAGGCACCCGTGGCCGGCAGCGCCTTTGACGGGTTGACCCCGCCGCAGTTTGCCGTCTGCACCAAGATCGCCGACGAAGTGCGCAAGGCCTATGATCTGAAAGTCAGCTTCGAGCAGCCCGACGCCCTCAAGTCCATCGAGCGCTACACCATTCTCAGCGCCATCGACAAGCTCTGGCAGGAGCACCTCTACAACATGGATTCGCTGCGCAACTCCATCGGCCTGCGCGCCTATGGTCAGCGCGATCCGCTCATCGAATACAAGACCGAGGCCTTCACCCTTTTCGACGACCTGATGGTCAACATCAAGACCGAGGTCTGCCACAACATCTTCCGCAGCGCCTCCAGCATGATGGCCTTCGAGAATTTCCTCCGCTCCATGCCCAAGCAGACCCAACACGGCTCCGTTGGACCGATGGGCGGTGTGGCCTCCGGCGGCAGTTCGGGCAATGCCTCCGACATGGTCAGCGAAGCTTCCGAGGCCGTGGCCAAGGCCCAACCCATCCGCACCGGCCCCAAGGTCGGACGCAACGATGCCTGCCCCTGCGGCAGCGGCAAGAAGTTCAAGCAGTGCTGCGGGAAGTGAGCAGGGGTTTTCAATCCTTCGAGGCTGGAGAGATCAGCACCGGGGCAACCCGGCACGCCCACTCTTTACCAGCCTGGGCGGCGGGACAAATCTGAGCCTGCGCCTCAGGGAGAACAGCATGGAGTAATCAGGGTCCGTTCTGTTCACATGAGAAGCCCCAGGGCACGGTCGATGCGCGGCGGTCGTCCAACTCAGCTTCCTCCCCGGAGATTCCTCATGGGATGAAACCAACTCCAGGATCGCGCTTCTGTCTGTGGCCAAACCACTTGGCCTCGCGGCCGCACCAGTTGGCGTGTGGATTTTTGGGTTTGGAGTTTTCTCCCGCCAGCCTGTCCGTATTCTCATCGTGTGTCCGAGACTGACCGCACAAAAATCACCTACTGCTATGAGCGGTGGCGCGCGCTCAGCACGGGTGTCATCGAGACGGCGGGCACTACTTTTCTCCTGCTCATAGCGGTGCGAGCCTATGAATCGGGCGCGCTCTGGAAGTCCGCCCTGGCCGCCGGCAGCAGCCTGGGACTGCTCCTCACGCCCGTGGTGGTGTCGGTGGTGACGCGGCGACGGCTGCCGCCGGCCCGGGCCGCGTCCTGGTTGTTCTTTTTTGGAGCGGGTGCATTTCTAGTTTCAGCCGTGCTCCCACATCTGCCGATCTTTGCGCTGGGGTCGATGTTCGGCCTGGCCGCTGCCGCCTCGGCCATTCCGCTCTTCACCCACATCTATCAGGAGAATTATCCCGAAGCCCAGCGCGGCCGTCTCTTCTCCCGTACGGTCATGATCCGCATCGCCGCCGCCGCGATCTTCAGCCACGCGGCGGGTTGGGCGCTTTCGCACTACTTCGACTGGTTCCGCCTGCTGCTGGTCTTCTTTGCCGGGGCGCTGGCCTTGGCCGGTTTCTGTCTGGCGCAGATCCCCTCGAATCCCATCCATGACGACGGCGGCGCACACCCATTCCGCGCCATGCGCTTCGTGCGCGAGGATAAACTTTTTCGACGGACGCTCGTGTGCTGGATGTTCATGGGCTTCGCCAACTTGATGATGCTGCCGCTGCGGGTCGAGTATCTGGCCAATCCAAAGTACAAACTCAGTTTCAACGATCTGCCTCTTACGGTCGGCATGGTGGCGCTGCTCACCGGCGTGATCCCCAACCTCGCCCGGCTGGTCCTCAGTCCGATCTGGGGGCATCTGTTCGATCGGATGAACTTTTTCACGCTGCGGGTGACGCTCAACTGCGGTTTTGCCCTCGGAATATTCACCTTCTTTGTCAGCGACAGCTTCGGAGGGCTGGTCCTCGGAGCAATTATTTTCGGCATCTCCAATGCGGGCGGCGACGTGGCCTGGAGTTTGTGGGTGACGAAGTTTGCTCCGCCCGCGCGCGTGGCCGATTACATGAGCGTCCATACATTCCTGACTGGCGTTCGTGGCGTGGTGGCCCCGATGGCTGCTTTTCTCCTGGTGCAAAGGTTTTCGCTCGGTTTGCTCGCTGGATTCAGCGCCCTGCTCATCTTGGTGGCGACTTTGCTGCTGGTGCCGGAAATCAAGTTCGGTCGCCGCGCGCGCAAGGGCGTGGCCTTGGTGGAGGAGATTTCGGAATAGCCGGGAGCGCGTTTTCAAATTCAGCCGCAGCGCGGCGGAAGAAAGTAGCCCACGGCGCGAGCCGTGGATTGGCGGGCGGAGATCAGCCAGCCCCAGCGGGGCGAAAGACAGCATCCCTGACCGCGCCGGGTTTCTGCCGCCCTGCTGGGGCTGGCTTGTTCCCGAACGCCTCGCCCAATGGCTCACGCCGTGGGCTACTGTCTTACGCGCCTCCGGCACTGGCGCATTTTGAGAACACGCCTCAGACGCCCGCGATGAAGGGGGGCATCGGGCAGCCCAGCGACTCGGCCACGGCGCGGAGCAACTCCGCCTCGTAGGCGCTCACCGTCCCGTCGCTGGCCACGGTCGCGGCGCAGGCTTCGAGAATCGCCTTTTTGACATAAGGCACGGACTGGCTGGCGCGAGTGAGCGCGGCGTCAATCTTCTCCACGCCGCACTCGGCGAGCGGCAGCAGCCGCGGTGTGGCGGCGAAGGGGAGCCTGGCGAAGCCGCGCGCGAAGGCGTCCCGGATGGCCCCAGCTTCCATGCTGCCGATTTGGGCCAGCGCCGAGAGGAGCAGGGCGCAATCTGCCGCCAGCGGACCGAAGGAGTAGTAATTCACCACGCCCGCCGACTGGGGCGCGAAATTGGCCTCCAAGTGGCGGGTGATGATGCGCTTCACCACGAATTCAAACAGCTCGACCTGGCCGTCGCAGGTGATGATCTGGTCGAGCCGATCCGCCAGACGTTCCCAGCTCTCGCGGGACAATGTTCGCAGCGCCGGCAGGCTCAACGAGAGCAACGGCAGCCATGCCGGGCGATCACACTGCGTGAGTTCATCCGCGAGGCGCGCGGCTGCACTTGCGAGGCGCGCGTCCGCAGATTGAAGAATTTCCTTCTGGAGCCGGCGCGTGTCCGGTTGCGCGCTGAACACGAGGGCCAGCGCCAGCGCCGAGGCGTCGAAGGCATCGTGGGTCGCCGCCCTCAGTGTGTCCGGCACGGCGGCGATCACGCCGCGCGCGAATTCGACCGGGATGGTCGTGCCAACTTGCGCCGGCAACTCCTCGATATGAATTCTCCGCGGGGTTGCGCTGGCGGCGGCAAAACCGGCGAACGGAATCGGTGGCGGGGTGCTGGCAAGAAAATCCGGCCGCTCCACCACCGGTTCCCACGAGTCCTCCGCGACCGCCCGCAAGTTTCCATCGAATGCCGGTTCGATGCGGCGGATGCGTTCCTCCAGCGGCGGATGCGTGGCCGTAAGTCCGAACCACGACTCGGACAAGCCGTTGGCGAAGAAGAGATGGCTGGCCGCATCCGCCTGGGGTGATCCAAGCTTGGAGGCGAAGCCGCCGATTTTTTTGAGCGCCCCCGCCAGGCCGTTTGGGTTGCGGGTAAACTGCACCGCCGAGGCGTCAGCCAGGAATTCACGCTGCCGGCTGATGGCCGCCTGAATGAGATGGGCGAAGAACACACCGACTCCGCCGAGGACGACCAAAGCCAGGCCGAAGAGGGGCAGGGGATTGCGGTCCTTGCTCGAACGTGAACGCATGCTCAACAGGATGCGCCCGACGATGTAGAGGCAGAGGATGCCGTGCAACACGCCGATGAGCTTGATGTTCAACCGCGAGTCGCCATTGAGCATATGGCTGAATTCGTGGCCGATGACGCCCTGCAGTTCGTCGCGCGATAATTTTTCCAGGCAGCCGCGCGTCACGCCCACCGCCATGTCTTCGTTGGAATAGCCGGCGGCGAAGGCATTGATGCCCGCTTCGTGCTCGAGCAGAAAAATTTCCGGCACCGGCGTGCCCGAGGCGATGGCCATCTCCTCGACCACGTTGCGCAGCATCTGCTCGCGCTCGTTGTCGGGACTGAGTTCCACCCGCCGGCCGCCGAGCATCTCGGCCACCGCGCTGCCGCCGCTCCGCAGTTGCAGCACGCGCCAGAGCGAGCCAAAGCCAACGATGGTGAGCGTGCCGAGGGCCGAGGCGGCGAAGATGGGAAAATTCCAGACCGCGAAGTTTTCGGGCGCGGCCACCCGGCTCCGGTTCCCCCTCCGTTCCGGCTGCAGTTTCTCCCGGCCCACGCCCAAGGTGATCAAGGCCGCGGCATAAGTGCCCAGCACGAGGAAGAGGACGGCGAGGACATAATAGAACAGCAGCAGCTTGGTGCGCCGCCGCGCCGCGTCCTGGTGGCCGAAGAAGTCCATGTTGATGGACGGTGACGCTGGTCAGGAGAAGCTGACCTTGGGCGCTTCCTTCTGCTGCGGTTCATCCACCACGAACAACTCGGCGGAACCAAAATTGAACATGCCGGCGAGGATGTTGGTGGGGAACTTTTCTCGCGAGGTGTTGTACTCCGTCACGCTGTCGTTGAAGGACTGACGGGCGAAGCCGATGCGATTCTCGGTCGAACTGAGTTCCTCCATGATGCGGTTCATCGAGGCGTCGGCCTTGAGGTTCGGATACGCCTCGGCCAGGGCGAAGAGGCGGGAGAGACTGCCGGTCAGGCTGGCCTCGGCCCCGACCAGCGCCTTCATGGCGGTGGCATCGCCGGGATTGGCTGAGGCGGCCACATTCGCCGTGGACGCACTGTTGCGCGCCGCGATTACGTTCTCCAGGGTTTCGCGCTCGTGCTTCATGTAGCCCTTGGCGGTCTCGACGAGATTGGGGATGAGGTCGTAGCGCCGCTTCAACTGCACGTCGATTTGCGCGAAGGCGTTCTTGTAGCGGTTGCGCAGCGTGACGAGGCCGTTGTAGCCCCCGATGAGCAGGAAGCCGAGGACGAGCACGATCCCCGCGATGACGATTAATGGAATGATGAACATAATTTGCCTTTCGTTGCGGGCAGGTTGCGGGAACGAATCCAGTGCGCCAATTGGAATTTTTTGGAATCAATTCCAGAATCTGATCGCCGCACTGCTCGTGCAGTCAGCACCTGCACCAAACTTCACGCCCGACCAAAGACTGGCGCTCCGATCACGCGGGCTTCAATTCCGGCGTGGACTTGGGCGAATTGGACGGGCCGGAGGGTGGAAGCTTGCCGCGAAAACTTTGCCAGTAACGCGATGGCAGCAGACCGAGCGCGATCAGGGCAAGCTGGCTGCTCACGAAGAGCATGAGCCACACGAACGCCGAGTCCATGAAGCCGTAGCTGTGCAGGCCGATGCCGAGCATGTTCACGCCGAACCAAGACCAGCTCGTGACGATGTTCCCGACGATGGCCATGTTCATCAGCCCGCGTTCCTTGATCAGACCGCCCCAACGCGCGTGCAGAATGAGCACGTTCCAGAGCACGATGATGAGTGCGCCGTTCTCCTTCGGATCCCAACCCCAGAAGCGGCCCCAGGATTGATCAGCCCAGATGCCGCCGAGCACCGTGCCGACGAAACTGAACAGCGTGGAGAAGCAGACGATGGCATAGACCATCCGGGCCAATCCCTTGGCCGTGGCTTCGCCGAGAGTTCGAGTGAACACACCGCGGAAAATGTAAACGATGGCGAGGAAGCCCGCGATGAACGTGCTCGCGTAACCCAGCGTGATGATCACCACATGCGTCGCCAGCCAGATGTTCGTGTCGAGCACGGCGCGCATCATCTCCATCGTATCGCCGGCCTGGGCCAGATTGTGGGCCACGATGAGCGAGAGGAAGCCGACGGCCGAAGCCACGGCGAGACCAATGCCATCACGGTAAAATTTCTCCAACACCATGCCGAGCACGAGCGCCGCCCAACCGATGAAGATGGCGGAGGAATAAAGGTTGGTCACGGGCGGACGTCCCTCCAGCACCATGCGAAAGACAAGCCCCGCCGTGTGAACCACGAAGCCGATGACGAGCAGACGCTTGGCCGTGATGCGCCAGACTTCCCTCTGATTGGCCCAGTAAAGCAGGATGAGCAGGAAGGCCATGAGATAGACATACATGCTGCGCTTGAAGGCGAGCATCCGGTTGTAGAACTCCTCCCATTTGCTTTTGCCCAATTGTTTCGTCAGCCCGGCCTGCTCCAGAGAACCGCGATAGTCCGCGAGCGCCTGGTTGAATTTCGCGGCGTCATTCGCGCGGTAGGCGCCCGAGAGTGTCGCGAACTGGCGGATCGAATCCGGCAGGCCGTGCTGGGGCGCGCTGAGCAGCACGTCGCCGGTGCGCTGCCAGTCGTGCTGATGCTCGCCGTGGGTTTGCGGCGGCACCATCAGCGGCCCTTCAAAGCGCGACATGGCGTCATAGCGGCCCGCGAGGCGTTGAACCGGCGCGATCAGCGCGTCGATTCTTTCCTCGGACAACTGCTCGCCCTTGGCTTGGGCCGACTGAATCGCCGTCCGCGCCGCCGTCGCCAGCGACATGTAATCGTCCAGTTCCTTGCCGAAGTCCGTCGTGTCCTCCGGCTGCAAAGTGTTCTTCAGCCGCATGTAAAGAACCCACGAGTGATGCAGTTGCAGTGCGGCGCGGTCGAAGGGCGAGCGCAGTGAGGCATCCATCTTGTCCACCCGCATCGCCTCGGTGCGCAGGCTGTCCAGACGATCGCGCAGGTCATTGAAGCGGAAAAAGTGCAGCCCGCTTTTCTCCACCCCGCCTTCGAGCTTCAGCAAACTACGCAAGTCGGGATGATTGATGACGAAGAGGTAGCGGTTGTCCGCCTGCTCCCGGTTCATGAACACTTCCATCAGCCACTCGGCGGGCTTGAGCTTCTTCGGGTGCTTGCCGAATTGATGCCAGCGGCGCTCGCTGAGTTCGCCGCCTTTGGCGCTCAGTTCCTCCCACGTCCCCCACGCGCCGTCCGCGCCGTTGCCCTCCAGCGGCACCTCGGTGATGCCGCGAATCTGGAGCAGCGCGTTGCGAGCGAGCGAATCCATCGGTTGCACGCGGCCGTTGAAGACCAGCGGCAGCCTGGCGAATTGCGAGACGGCGAAGGTCTTGTCCTTGCGCGGCACGAACAGCGCGGCGGTGATTTCGCCGGCGAACAGGATGACGAGAAACCACGAAACCCACACGCGCCAGCCGCCGCGCTTGGGTTCCGGAGTTTGGGGTGACTTCGATTGGCTCATGCGATCCTCCGTTTCAAAAACTTGGTGAGATGGAACATGAATTGAGTGATGAGTCCGGCGGCGACGATGATGCAGCCGGCGTAGGGCGTGATCCAACCCGGGTTGCGCACCACTTGGAGCACGGTCCAGGGCGTCTCGCCGGCATCGACGAGGTGTTTCTCGATCATCCCGGACTGGAAGAAGGTCAGCCCGCTGTAGCGCAACGGATTGTTCATGTAGATTTCAACTTCGCGATCCTCGTTCTTGCCCAGGTTCTTGATCCGCACCCGGCTGCGAAAATCCTTGGGCGTGTCGGTGCCCGGATAGACGGCGTGCGTGGCCTTGAGCAGCGTGAAGGAGAACGGCTTGTACGCCCGCACCGGGCGCAGCGCGAAGGCGAATTCCTTGCCGTTCACCGACACGGCCTGTTCCTGCATGAGCCGGCTGCGAATGGTCTCGGCCAACTGCGGTCCATACTCGCGCTTGTAGAATTGATGGAGGCTGAAGGCCATCGTTTCATCCGTGGGCCAGCCCGAGGCGACCCACGTTCCGAGCGAGCCGGCGGGGCCAATCAATTCAATCGTCGCCGTCGGCACGTTCTTGCTGTTCATGTCGTGCGTGATTCTGAGCGGACGAAAATCGAAGGAGTTGGCGATGCCGTTGGTGGACAGTGGCGGCGCCGCATTCGTATCCATCGGCGCGCGGAAGGCCGGATCGGAGTTGGGCCAGATTTTCTTGATGCGCACGGTGAAAGGCAGCTTCTCGTGCTTCACCTCGCCGCCAGTCGTGAGCAGCTTCTGCGGAATGGCCACGACCTCGCTGGTGCTGGCATCCACGTCGGTCATGAAGGCCAGTTCGTAGTCCATGCTGTTTTCGGAGTAGGATCGGGTCTGTCCTTCCAGCACGCGCATCTGCGTTTCGCGAGAGAGCAAGTCCGTGGCGAGTTGTCCGGTGAGCAGCAGGATGATGCCGATGTGCGTGAGGTGGATGCCGATCTTTGAGGTCGTCCATTGAAACCGTTTGATGAACGCAGCCGTGAGATTGCACAAGAGCAGCGTTCCGATGAGATAACCGCCCGGAAGCGGCAGCGGCACCTTGTGGCCGAAGAACGAGATGCCAAAAACGAACCAGTGTTTGAAGTATCGCTCCTGCGCCACGTAAAGCCCCTCGTCCGCCTGGGCCACGGTGCCGACGAAGACGAGCAGGATGCCGAAGGCCAGCAGCGTGACGGTGAGGCGCAGCGAGGTAATGGTTTTCCAGAAGCGGTTCATGTCAAAGTTCGGTGGTGGCGAAGCGGATGAAGGCTTCCTTTTGCGCGGCGACGGCGGGCACGTTGCCGATCAGCTTGTAGAAGAACCACTGCGAGCCGCGCGGCACGATGGCTCCGAGAAGCTGGAGGTTTCCATTGGTCAGGTTGACCAGTTTCGAGCCGGGAATCTTGGCATCAAGCGACGTCGCTGCTGCGGCCAACTGACTCTCGGGGAGTTCGTCGGTCAATCCGATCTGTCGCCGCCAGCGAACCACGTTCTGCACGGTGCCGCCGCTGGCTGTGGGGAACACGCTGACCGAGACCACCCCTGTCGCGCCTTGCACGGTTGGCACGGCAAACTTGGCCAGTTGCAGTTCTCCCGGCGGCAAAACCTTCCAGCTTTCGGGAGCGGCCTTTGTGAAACCGTCGGGAGTCGCCGCGACGCTGGCCGTCGCGGCTGGAGGGGAGCCGGACTCATCCAGGCGCACGGACTTGATGAAGTCGATGAAGGCGGCGCGCTGCGCTTCGACGGGCGCGGCATCGCCCTGCAATTTGTAGAACCAGCTTTTGCCGGGGCGGTGAACCATCACGGTGAGGATCTTGTCCGGCTTGGAGGGATCGGTGCCGGTCAGCTCAAACAGTTTGCCCTGCTCGTCATTGATCTGGAGATCCTTCAGTTGCTCGCGCGCCTGATCCGCGTCGAGCTGGCTGAGGCCGAGTTGACCGCGCCACAAGTTCACGATGTCGGTCTCGCGGCCCGCCATCAGCGGCAGCGAGGCGACGGTGACCTGAGCTTCCTTCCCGCCCTCGGCTTCGATCTTGAAGGCCGCCAAATTGATCTGTCCCGGCGGCACTTCGCGCCAGCCCGCCGGCAACGTCCAGGTGATCCTGGGCCGGGCCATCGGCGACGGAGCCTCGTGCCCGGCGTGGGGGTGAGCGTCGCTTCGGTTCAGCTCCTTGGCGACCCGATAGGTCGTGATCTTAGGTTCGTCACAAGCCGTCAGCCCGGCCATCAGGAGGCCAGCCACGACTGCATTTCGGATGCCGATGCTCGTTTTCAATTTGTTTCGCACTGTATGGGACGGCTTGGACGTGACGAATGAAAAGTTTATTCCTCCAGAAACAGAACAGGGCCTGACATGTCAGGCCCTGCGTTGTTCTGGAACACTTGATTTAACCCACGCTCATCCCCAGCAGGAACTCGATATTCGTCTTGGTCTTCTTGAGCTTGCCCAGCACCAGTTCCATGGCTTCGACCGGCGGCACGCCGGTGAGGGCGCGGCGCAGGATGACCACGCGGCTGTGTTCCTGCGGATGATAAAGCAACTCCTCCTTGCGCGTGCCGGAACGCTCGATGTTGATCGAAGGGAAGATGCGGCGGTCCACCAGCGCGCGGTCGAGATGCACCTCCATGTTGCCGGTGCCCTTGAACTCTTCAAAGATGACTTCATCCATGCGGCTGCCGGTATCGACCAGCGCGGTGGCGATGATGGTCAGCGAACCGCCCTCCTCAATGTTGCGAGCCGCGCCGAAGAAACGCTTCGGCTTGTGCAGCGCGTTGGCGTCCACACCGCCGGAGAGAATTTTCCCGGAGTGTGGCTGGATGGTGTTGTAAGCGCGGGCCAGGCGCGTGATGGAATCGAGCAGGATGACGACATCCTTCTTGTGCTCGACCATGCGCTTGGCCTTTTCGATGACCATCTCGGCGACCTGCACATGGCGCTCCGGCGGCTCGTCGAAGGTTGAGCTGATCACCTCGGCGCCCACGCAAGTGCGCTCCATGTCCGTGACTTCCTCGGGGCGCTCGTCGATGAGCAGGATGAAGAGATACGACTCGGGATTGTTCTTGAGGATGGCGTTGGCCAGCTTCTGCATCAGCACGGTTTTGCCCGTGCGCGGCGGCGCGACGATGATGCCGCGCGAGCCTTTGCCGACAGGGCAGACAAGGTCCATGGTGCGCGTGGAAAGCTCCTCGGGGTTGGTCTCCAGAATGAACCGCTTGGTCGGGAACAACGGCGTGAGGTTGTCGAAGTGCGTCTTCTCCTTGGCCACGTCCGGGTCCGCGCCATCGACGCCTTCCACCTTGAGCAGCGCGAAGAAGCGTTCCTTGTCCTTGGGCGGACGAATCTGTCCCGCGACGAGATTGCCCGTCTGCAAATCAAACCGGCGAATCTGCGAGGGCGAGACGTAGATGTCCTCGGGGCAGGGGAGGTAATTGAAACTCTGGGAACGGAGGAAGCCGAAGCCCTCGCCCAACACTTCGAGCACGCCTTCCGAAAACAGCGCGCCGCTGCGCTCGGCGTTTTTCTGGAGGATGTGGAAAATGATCTCGTGCTTGCGCATCGTGCCCCAGTTCTCGATGCCGAGATCCTTGGCCATGTTGTTCAGGTCTGTCATCGACATGGCCTGCAGCTCGGCAATGTTGATCTTCAGCGCGGGCGCGGTCTCAGCCCCGGTGATGCGGCGGTGCTCGCGGTCGCGATCCTCGCGCTCCTCGCGGTCGGTGTCGTGTTCGCCTGAAGGTTCAATCGGCTTGGTCGGCGGGCGCAGCACCATGTCGGTGTCGCTTTCGGTGTCGCCGCTCCTGGGCGATTCCTCCTCGGCGGCCTGGCGGTCGGAGAGGCGCGCGCGTTCCAGCAGGTCGGTGTCGGAAAGCGTGGAGGGCTCGGGTGCCTTCGGGCGCAAATCCGATTCTGGCGCGGCCGTTTCAACGGCTGTTTCCAGCGCTGCTTGTTCTGCTGCCACCGGAGCCTTGGCCGGCGGGGAAGGTTTGACCACTTGCTTCTTCGGGGCCTTGGTCTTGGCCACTTTCGGTTTCGCTACTCTTGCCATAAAATTCGTTTTGTTGTCAGTGCCGAAGCTGCCCACCATCAACATGATTTCGGCGCAGGAGCACTGGTCGAACTGGGCGGGAATCACCTGGACGGCTGGCATCCGGGGAAAGAACACAGCCACGGATGTCGGAGGAAAAACGCACGCTCAATTCGGTTGAGACGTTGGCGAACGACCACGATGGTGTCAAGGCATGTGCCGCGAAAATTCCCACGCGTTGACGCCTAAGTTTTGCGCCTACACTGGTGGGTTGGCCAGCCAGGCTCCGGCCCGTGTCGATCCGCCGGCCGGCCGGTTTGTTCGCCCGGCCGGTTCAGCGCGCGCTTTCCTTCCCCGCGGAATCTCGGTACTTGAAGCCGGTGCATGTCAGCCATCTACGTCTTCGCGACTTCCGCAATTACGCGCGGCTCGACCTCGATTTCCCCCCCGGCCTCCACGTCCTGATTGGCGACAACGCCCAGGGCAAGACCAACATCCTCGAAGCGATTTACCTCCTGGCCACCCTCCGTTCCTTTCGCGGTGTGGGCGGGGCGCAGATCATTCAGCACGGGAAGAAGGGCTATTTCATCGGCGCGCAAATTACCGGGCAGGGCGAGCGCGAGATCAAAATGTACTGGTCCGCCAGCGAGCGGAAACTTTCCCTCGACGCCCAGCCGGTGAAGAAGCTCACCGATTATCTGGGTGCCCTGCGCGCCGTGGTCTTCTGCACCGAGGACTTGCAACTGGTCAAGGGCACCGCGCGTGGACGCCGCCGCTTCCTTGACCTCCTCCTGGCCCAGACTTCTCCCGCTTACCTGCCCACGCTCCAGCGCTACGCCCTCGCGCTCCGCTCGCGCAACGCGCTGCTCAAGCAACGCGCCTTTGATCCCGTGGCGCTGGAAAGTTTTTCGCAGGAACTGGTCAAACTGGGCGAGGAAATCATCCGGCAGCGGCGCGAACTGCTGCCCAAACTCTCGCCCCTGGCCCGTCTCGCCTATCGCCGCATCTCCAACGCCGCCGAGGAATTGCGCCTCGAATATCAACCGAGCGTCAAGCGCGACTTCGCCGTCGAACTGGCCCAGGCCCGCGCCCGCGAACTCTCCTTCCGCATGACGGTGGTGGGGCCGCATCGCGACGAAGTGCAGTTGCTGCTCAACGACCAATCGGCCGCGCATTTCGGCAGCGAAGGCCAAAAGCGATCCCTGGCCATTGCCCTCAAGATGGCCCAGGCCGAATACGTCACCGGCCTGCACGGCACGCCCCCCGTCCTCCTCATCGACGACGTGATGGGTGAGTTGGATGCCAAACGCCGCAGCGGACTGCTGCCCCTGCTCGAACGCGCCCAGCACGCCCGGGGTCAGGTCTTCATGACTTGCACCGACGAAAACTGGCCGCGCGAACTGGGTCGCGAACTGCAACGCTGGACCGTGGCCGGAGGCGCACTGGTCAAGGGAGGGCCACTTTCATGAAGAGACCAGGCGGCAGCACCGGGGCAATTTAACGACGGCCGGGCGGTAATGATCATCGTAGCCGCTCCTTCAGCCTCGTCGGCCTGGTGCCGACATTAAGAGGCATGAAACATTTCAGATGGTGGGCGTTGTGCCTGGCTTGGGTGCCCGCACTCGGGGCGCTGGCGGCCAAGCCGGAGTTGCATCTGGATCGCGTTCACGTCGGCAAGTCAGAGTACTCGAATGCCGTGTTCACGGCCTCCGGCACGAACCGGGTTGCGGTCGAGCACTCCTTGGGCTTGGCCACGATCAAGACGGCGGCCCTCGAGATTGAACTCGCTCATCAGTTGCTTGCGGCGGGGGTCATTCAGGAGAGCGCGCTCCAGGGCAATACGAATTTTCAGGCGTTTCTCAAGCAGGAGAGGCTGTCCGAGAAGCAGCGCCAACGTGCCGCCAACCCGCAGGGCTTACTGGCCCAGCACGCGGGCATGGAAGGCTCGCTGGGGGCGCGCTTGGGCGAACTGCTGGAGCAGGAAGCCCGGGCGCGCGGAGGAGCCGACCCGGTAAGTTATGTGGAAAGTTTTGGACCGAAGGTGGCCCTGGCCATTCTGGGCGGGTCGGTGTTCTTCTACTTTTTTCGCTGCTGGGGTTTCTCTCGCCTCGTAAAGAAATCGACCGGGCGCGGCTCGTGGCTGGTCATTCTTCCGTTGTTGCGCTGGCTTCCTTTGTTGCGCGCGGCCGGGATGTCGCTGCACTTGCTTTGGCTTCCTCTGCTCGGGTTGGCCATGCTCTATTGCCAGCCGCCCCTCCCGGAGCAAGTCCCGTGGGCGGGCGCGGCCTACCACTTCCTGACCCTGGGCATCTGGGCCCTCACCGCGCTGCTCTTCGCGGTTTGGTGCGTGAAGATTTGTGGCAAAGCCGGTGGTAATCCGCTCCTGGGCTTGTTGTTCATCATCCCGGTGCTGGATTGGGTGGTGCTGCTCTACCTCGCCTTCAGCGGCGGTGGTGAAGCGAAGCCCTCGACCCCACGCCCAGGCCAGTCCGGCTCGGCTCGTCCGGTCTTCGCCCTTGTTTAAGGTCCGCAGCGTTTCGACGGACTTTTTGGTCGCCCGGCCGACGATCACGTCGTGCCTCCGTTAGCCACCGCCGGCCGCAACTCCAGCGGTGTGAGGTGCGGGCACCGTCCGGCCGAGCGATGCTCGGCGCTCCATTTCCTACTCTGCGTTCTCTCGCGGCCAATCGCCTTTTCCTCCTCGCCTGAAAAACTTTTTGGCCCAAACTCCGTCCGCATTCCGCATGTCTCGGTAGAAAGACATGATTATGAACACGAACCAACCGCCCGACCGCGAAAAGGAACTCTTCGAGCAAGCCGTCGAGATTACTTCGCCCCAAGAACGCGCCGCCTTCCTCAACATCGCCTGCGCTGGCCAGCCTGCCTTGCGCGAACGCCTCGACAACCTCCTCCGCGCCCACGACGAAGCCGCCTCCAAATTTCTCGGCGATCGGCCCGCCGCCGCCCCCGCCACCATCCGCCTCACCGTGCCCGACGAAGAAAAACTCGGCACCATGATCGGCCGCTACAAGCTGCTGGAAAAAGTCGGCGAAGGCGGATTCGGCAGCGTGTATGTCGCCGAGCAACGCGAACCGGTGAAACGCCGCGTCGCCCTTAAGGTCATCAAGCTCGGCATGGACACCAAGGAAGTCGTGGCCCGCTTCGAGGCCGAGCGCCAAGCGTTGGCCATGATGGATCACCCGAACATCGCCAAGGTGCTTGATGCCGGCGCGACGGAGAGCGGCCGCCCCTACTTCGTCATGGAACTCGTGCGCGGCATTCGCATCACCGACTATTGCGACCAGAACCAGCTTCCCACCCTCGACCGTCTCAAGCTCTTCATCCAGGTTTGCAACGCCGTGCAGCACGCGCACCAGAAGGGCATCATCCACCGCGACCTCAAGCCCTCGAACATCCTCGTCACCCTCCACGACGGCGTGCCCGTGCCCAAGGTCATTGACTTCGGCATCGCCAAGGCCACCCAGCAGGAACTCACCGACAAGACGGTTTACACGCAACTCCAGCAATTCATCGGCACGCCCGCCTACATCAGCCCCGAGCAGGCCGAGATGAGCGGACTCGACATAGATACCCGCGCCGACATCTACAGCCTCGGCGTGCTTCTCTACGAACTGCTCACCGGCCAGACGCCCTTCGACGCGCGCGAACTGCTCAAGGCCGGACTCGATGAATTGCGCCGCACCATCCGCGAAGTCGAGCCGATGCGGCCCAGCACGCGGCTCACCCTGCGTCTCGCCCGCTCCGCCGGTCCCGGAGCGCCGGCGTCCTCGCCGGCGTTGGACGGTACAGCGCGCAAAGCCAGCGAGGACGCTGGCGCTCCCCCCTCGCCTCGCTCCCGCAAGGAAGTCCAAAACCTCCAGCACCTTATCACCCTCGTCCGCGGCGACATTGATTGGATCGTGATGAAGTGCCTGGAGAAAGACCGCACCCGCCGCTACGACACCGCCAACGGCCTCGCCGCCGACGTGCAACGCCACCTGAGCAACGAGCCGGTCATCGCCCGCCCGCCCAGCACGCTCTACCGCCTCCAGAAAATGGCGCGGCGCAACAAGCTCGCCTTCGCCGCCACCACCGCCGTCCTCACCGCGCTCGTGCTGGGAATATCCGTCAGCGCCTGGCAGGCCGTGCGCGCCAGCCGTGAATCCGCCACGGCACGACGCGCGGAAACCGCCGCCCGCTGCGCCGAAACTCTCGCCCAAACCGAGGCCCGCCGCGCCGATGACGAAGCCCGCCGCGCGACCACCGCCACCACCGCCGCCCGCCAGTCCCTCGCCGCCGCCGACTTCTACCAGGCCACCCGGCTGGTGGACGCCGACAACACCTCCGAGGCGCTCCCCTTCCTGGCCCGCAGCCTGTCCCTAAACCCGACCAACCCCGCCGCGCGCACGCGCCTGTTCACTTTGCTCAACTACCGGACATGGATGATGCCGAAGCTGGTGCTGACCAACGCGGGCCACACCGAGCATGCGGCGTTCAGTCCGGATGGCGCGCGGATTCTGACCGTATCAAGTAATGGTGAGGCGAGACTCTGGGACGCTTGGACTGAGAAACCGTTGACGGCAACCATGACATGCGAACCATTTCCGAATTTCTGGAGTGACGAGCTGCCTTTTGAATTCAGTGCTGACGGAAAACGACTTCTGACCTTCCACAACAATCATGTCAAAGTTTGGGATGCTCTCTCGGGTCGTCTTTTGACAGAGCTAGGTGACGTTCTTGACAGGGCGCGCCAATCGGGCCGCATTACACTTGCTCACTTCAATCCTGCCGGAACACGGTTCGTTGGCGTCACGAAGTATTGCGCCCAAGTGTGGGATGCTCAGAATGGCAATCCCATCGTCGGCCCGTTTGGCGACGAGGCCATCGAGTCGGCTCGATATACCTCAGATGGAACAAAGGTTCTGACCATCTCTATGACCAGCCACGGTCGCGTTTGGGACGCGCAGACAGGACAGCCGTTGACAGCGCTGTTTGCCCGCCCAGACGTCGCGGAGATTTTTTGGAGTCCTGACGGTTCCCGGATTGCGGCTGCTCACGGGAAACCACCGCGATGGGATGAGAGTAAGTCGGAGATTGAATGGTATTTTAGCAATGATGATTCGACAGCACGAATTTGGGACGCGAAGACGCTCCAGCCACTTGGATCCAGAATGCCCTTCAGCTACCAATATCGGAGTTTGAATTTCAGCCCAGACGGAAGCCGAATCATCGCCGACGAAGACGGTAGTGTGTGGGACGCGAAGAGCGGTGAACCGGTCCCTGCGCTTCAACCTAAGAACGGGTGGTGGGCAACCAGTTTCAGCCGGGATGGAAAAAGGATCCTTGCCGAGAGCATTAGGAGTGAGCGGCGGGTTTTGGATGCTTTTTCAGGCCAGCCTGTAACGGAATCGTATCCAGAGAGAGGGCACGCTCAGTCCGAAGTCAGCCCCGATGGCAATCGCGTAATGTACCTGATGGAGGATGGACATCTCTGGATGCTTGATACACGCCCAGCCACAGAACCATCCCGCTTATTTGGCGAA
The DNA here is from genome assembly GCA_031414955.1 of Pedosphaera sp. Taxonomy (GTDB): domain Bacteria; phylum Verrucomicrobiota; class Verrucomicrobiia; order Limisphaerales; family SIBH01; genus JANNGC01. The sequence goes on from JANOQV010000142.1 coordinate 19,467, forward strand.
GCACAGAGCATCGCGTCGGCAAGGATTTCACCAAATGGTCGATTGCTTGCCACCGTCACGACCAACGCCGTCACGCTCTGGGATGTGGAAAGTGGAACAAGCTCCGTGTTGGCCACCGAAAAGTCAGGCAAGGCGAAGGCCGAGTTCAGCACAGACGGTGAACAACTCATCGTCGTATCGGGTGCAAAAACCGCGCAAGTGTGGAACGTCAGAACCCGACAACGCCTAACCCCACCGAGAAGTTTCGGCGCAGCGACCAAATTGCTAGTCGTCAGTCCCGACGGCAAATGGATCGCCACCGTGACCACCAATCAAATTCTAGCCGTTGTGAATGCGCTCACGGGCGAGGAAGTTTGGAATAAGGTGGGGCGTTGGTACGGAGCTTGGTTCAGTCCAGATAGTCGATGGCTCTCGGCCTCGGGACAAACCACCAACGGAGCCACTGCGTCGGGAGCCTTCGATACCAAGACTGGTGATCGAAAACCGATTTCTGGTCAGAACGGGGAGGTTTCGCGCGCACCTCGGTTTAGTCCAGAAGGTGACCACTTTCTTGGCGGAGCCGGCAACAGCGTCGAGATGTACGAAACTCACAGCGGTGCGCTATTGCTTAGAGGACTGGAGGCAGAGAAGGAAATTCACAACTTCGCTTTCGGACGAGAAGGACAGCAAATCATCACACAGTCCGTGCAGGCTGACGGGTCAGCAAACCTACGCCTCTGGGACGCAAACAGCGGTCTGCTCATCGCCGACCCTTTCCACGAACACAGAAGAAATTATCCACAAACGGCAGGTGCTTTAACCCTTGATGGCCGTTGGCTGGTCACGGTGTCCACGAATGGGCAGGCGTGTTTGTGGAACCTCAGCCCGCCGCCCGGCGCGCTGCCGGGGTGGATGGCGGACCTGTTGGAGGCGTTGAGCGGGAAAGTGCTGAACGCCCACGGCGTGCTGGAGCCAACCCAGCGCGACCCCGCCCAACTCCTCGCCACCCTCCGTACCCAGTCCGCCGCCGCCCCGCCCACCGACGAGTGGGGCACCTGGCTCCGCTGGTTCCTCGCCGACCGCGCCACCCGCGGCCCCTACCCGCTCACGCCGTAGGACACGGCTTCCAGCCTGTCCCACCAACTGAATTGGAGGCGGAAAGAAAACCGCATCGCCACAAAGAACGCAGAGAGCGCAAAGAAACGGCACTTCACCTCTCTGTGTTCTTTGCGTTCTCTGTGGCAAACAATTCAGAAGTTTGATTGGTGGGACAGGCTGGAAGCCATGTCCTACGCCGCCGCCCCCACCCACCGACGAATGGTCCGCCTGGCTCCGCTGGTTCCTCGCCGACCGCGCCACGCGCGGCCCCTATCCGCTCACGCCGTGAGCGGAAACTGAGCACCGAAACGACAAGCCCGGAGGGCTTGAATGTGAATAGCCTCCGGTGCAACCGGGGGTAAAGCCGTCAAAGCAAACCCGACCCCGGAGGGGTCGAACCGTGTGACCAGCGAACGTGGTCGGTTTCAACCCCATCCGGGGTTGTAACCGCAGTGACCACGCAACCCCGGGTTCGCTCGTGCCTCGCGACCCGGGGCTATTCACGTTCAAGCCCTCCGGGCTTGGCCTAACTCCTCGCCACCCGCCGCACCCAGTCCGCCGCCGCCCCGCCGACCAGCGGGTTCCTCATCCTCGCGTCAAACCACTTCTTCGCCGTTCGCAACTTGTCCGGGTTGCAAAAAAGTTCTGATGAGTTCGCCTTCACCACAGACGGTCATGGCGGAAAACTTCTTGAACCAACGGCCTTCCGGCACTTCCGGTTCCAGAGCCAGCCAGTCGGCCAAGAGTCCGAGTTGATCGGCGGAGATGTGCCGGCTGCCCACGCGGTCGAGCAGGTGATCGAGCAGGCGCGGGGGCAGGCCGTGGCGGCGGATGCGCGGCCTGGGCTACTCGCCGTAAAACCCGCGATGAATTTCGTCGCGCAGTTTCGACACTTCGGCGGGGTCGTTCGTGTTCGCCATGCTCTGGGCGAGACCAGCCAGCTTTTCACCGGACAGTTGGCGTTCACGCGCCAGCTCGAAGGCGAATTGAATCACACGCGACTGTTCCGCGCGCGGCAGATGCTTGATCTCTTCAATGACACCCGTGGCAGTCATGGCTGCACCGTATCGGAGGATGCGTCGGCGCTCAAAGAAAATGTCACGGTGGAACCGGGCAGAAAACTGCCAGAGTGAAGTGCCGGAAGCCTGAGCGGGAAAGTGCTGAACGCCCGCGGCGTGCTGGAACTCACTCAGCGCGACCCAGCCCAACTCCTCGCCAGCCGCCGCCGCTCGGTGCATCGCTGTTCATGGCGGGAAAGGATTGAGACCGGAGCACGGAGCATCGTTCGCCCAGCGGGCCAGCGGTGTTCACATGGCCGGGCATCGTCCGGCACTCCGTCCACGGCTGGACGAATTGTTGGAGGGCCTGATCGGCGCGGCCAGTGGCCCGGGGCGGGCGTGGTTTCGGTCCGTGCTCAGGCGAACACGATCCGGCACACGATGACGGAGGCGACGATGCCGGCCACGTCGGCCAGCAGCCCGGCGGCCACGGCGTGGCGCGCGCGCTTGACCGCCACGGAGCCGAAGTAAACCGCCAGCACATACAAGGTCGTCTCGGTGCTGCCGATGATGGTGCCGGCGGTGCGGGTGATGAGGTGGTCGGGGCCGAAGCGGTTGATCAATTCGATGAACAGGGCGGTGGTGCCGCCGCCGCTGATCGGGCGCATCAAGGACAGGGGGAGCAATTCGCCGGGGAAATGGATGAGATCGAGCAGGGGGCGGGCGGCCTGTGTGATGACGTCGATGCAGCCGGCGGACCGAAACATGAAGACGGCCACGAGCATGGCCACGACGTGCGGAATGATGGTGAGCACGACTTGGAAGCCTTCCTTCGCGCCTTCCACAAATTCCTCGTACACCTTGAGTCCGCGCAGCGCGCCATAGAGCGGGAAGAAGGCCAGCAGCAGTGGAATGGCGAGGATGGAAACGGAGTCGATGGCCCGGAGTCCGCCGGATTTGTGGCGCTCCACTTTCTCCGCGTGAACGAGCGCGCCGACGGGACCGGCGGCTTCCGCCCGCAACTGGGACGTGAGGTCGCCCGCCTTGGGGCAAGATGGGGGATGGGCCCGGGCGATGACGCTGGTGGTGCCGTCGTCGAGGAGCAAGGTCAGGTTGGTGGCGCTTTCCGCGAGCACGCGCGCCTGCACGGTCGGGCCAGTCCGGCCATGGTCACAGAAGACGACGCGGGCCTGGCCCATCGGTACCTGGCCGCTGGGAAAAGTCATGGCGTAGAAAATCCAAACTGCGACCGCAGCCAGCGCGAGCAGGAGCAACCGGCCCGGCCAGCCGAGGGGGCGAAGGATGGGGGCCGCTTCCAAGGGCGATGATTCCTCGTCCGGGGCTGCGTCGGTGGAGGTGGCGGCGGGCGATGGTGGCAGCCGGAACCAGCGTAACTTTTCCAGGGTCTTCACGGAGATCAACCCCACGAGGGTGGAAACCGTGGTGGCCACCAGGGCCGTGCCGATGATGGCGGTGGGGCGCACGGAACCGGCGGCGGCCAGCATGGCGATCTGGTTGGCGGGGATGAGCTGGATGGAACTGGTGTTGATGGCGAGGAACGTACACATGGCGTTGCTGGCCGTGCCGGGATGGGGATTGAGGCGCTGCAAGTCGCGCATGGCGCGCAGGCCGAGCGGGGTCGCGGCGTTGCCGATGCCGAGCATGTTGGCCGCCATATTCATCATCATGGAACCCATGGCGGGATGGTCGGGCGGGACATCAGGGAACAGCCGGCGCATGAGCGGACGAATGCCGCGGGCCAGCAACTGGATCAGCCCGGCCTTCTCGGCCAGGCGCATGACGCCGAGCCACAGGGCCATGACGCCGATCAGTTTGAGCGCGATCTCGACGGCTTTTTCCGCGCCCTTGATTCCTTCCTGAGCGACTTCATCCATGTGATGGGTGAAGCCGCCGAAGAGGACCGCGCAAAGAATCAACCCAAGCCAGATGTAGTTGAGCACGCCCCGAGGTACGCAACCCGCTCCTGAATGGCGAGCCGATTCTTCCGGGGTCGCCGTGTGCGTTCCGGACCCGCCACTTTCACTCGCACCCGCCTCTGGTCAGCGCGTTGGAGGTGGCGGGCACGAAGCCGTCCGGCCGGAGTGTGCCCGTCCCGGGCGCAGCCACGTCCGATCGCACGATGCCTTGGGGACAACCCCAGCACCTCGCCACGCTCGAGCTTGCTGCGCCCGAGGACGGGCGCACTCCGGGCCCGCCACGAATCAATCCCACCCGCCTCTGGTCAGCGCGTTGACACCCGCGCGGCTTTGCTGTTTTCTCGCCGCGCTTTCAGAATGAGTTCATCAGCTATGGGCAATCGACCAGCGGCCATCCTTCCCGGCGCGACCATTGGCGTTCTCGGGAGCGGCCAGCTTGGCCGCATGTTCGCCCTCGCGGCGCGCGAACTGGGCTATCGTATCCAGATTTTTTCCCCGGATCGCGACACGCCCGCCGGCTCCATCGCGGATCACGAGTGGACGGCCCGTTATGACGACCTGGAACAGGTGCGGGCGTTCGCGCGCGGCGTGGCGGTGGTCACGTTCGAGTTTGAGAATGTGCTTTCGCTGACCACGGAGGCGGTGGCGGCTTTCGCGCCCGTGCGTCCGGACGGACGGGTGCTGCACCTCACGCAGCAGCGACTGCGGGAGAAATCCTTCCTGCACGAGAACGGTTTCCCGGTCACGCCCTTCCGCCGCGTCACCACGCTGGCCGAACTGGAGTCCGCCGCCCGGGAACTCGGCCTGCCCGCGGTGCTCAAGACCGCGAGCTTCGGCTACGATGGCAAGGGGCAGACCAAATTGCGCGCCGGGACGGAACTGGCCGCCGCCTTCGCCGCGCTGAACGGGGCCGAGGGCATCTACGAGGCGTTCGTGGATTTCGAAAAGGAAGTTTCCGTGATTGCCGCGCGCACTTGGAGCGGTGAGTGCAAGGCGTTTCCGGTGTTTGAGAATTTGCACGCGAATCACATCCTCGACCTGACCTTCGCGCCCGCCGCGCTGCCAGCCACCTTGGCGCGCGCCGCGGAGGATCTGGCGCGCGGCATCCTGGAAAAACTCGAAGTCGTCGGCCTGCTCACGGTGGAGTTGTTTGTCACCCGCGATGGACGCCTGCTGGTCAACGAACTCGCGCCGCGCACGCACAACTCCGGGCACCTGACCATCGACGCCTGCGTCACGAGCCAGTTCGAGCAGCAGGTGCGCGCGGTCTGCGGGCTGCCGCTCGGATCGACAGAACTGAAACGCCCCGCCGCCATGGCGAATTTACTCGGTGACGTCTGGGGCGGCGGCGAACCCAACTGGTCCGCCGCGCTCGAAGACCCGCTGGTCAAGCTGCATCTCTACGGCAAGGCCGAAGCCCGCGCGGGCCGTAAGATGGGCCACCTCACGGCGACCGGGGCGACGATTGAGGAAGCGATCCAGCGCGTGACCCAGGCGCGGGAGCGTCTGGGGCGGCGCTGATCTCGATTCGATTTGCTTCGCTCGGACATTCCACTCCCGCCTCGACTTTCGAGGTTGCCCACGGACAATCCCGCGCATGGCAAGAACCAATTCTACGATGCTGCTGCTGGGCACGGCCGCGCCGGACTTCGCGCTCCCGGACGCAGTCACGGGCCAGACCGTCGTCCTCGGCGCTTTCAAAAATTCCTCGGCGCTTCTGGTGGCGTTCCTTTGCAACCATTGCCCGTACGTGAAGCATGTGCAGGCCGGATTGGTGGCGCTGGCCAAGGACGTGCAATCGCGCGGCGTGGGGGTCGTGGCCATCAGTTCGAACGACGTGGCGAACTTTCCCGACGACAGCCCGGAGAAGATGCGCGACGAGGCCCGGCGCGCGGGCTACACCTTTCCCTATCTCTACGATGAGTCGCAGTCCCTGGCGCGCGCCTATCGCGCGGCCTGCACCCCGGATTTCTTCCTCTTCGACGGAGCGATGCGCCTGGTTTATCGCGGGCAGATGGATGATGCGCGTCGGGGCAACGATCTGCCTGTGACCGGAGCCAGTCTGCGCGCGGCGGTGGAGGCGGTGCTGATGGGCCAGCCCGTGGCTCCGACTCAAGTCCCCAGCCTGGGTTGCAACATCAAGTGGAAGGCTGGCCACGAGCCGGAGTATTTCAATTTGATCTAGCAATCAGGGATCGGTGCGGGGTGCTCCGTCGTATCAACTCCCGTTCACTCCCACCAATTGTTCGCTCTCTCACCATGAACTCTCATCTCCGCCACCATCTCGCCCTCGAAATCGGCGGCACCAAGCTGCAACTCTTTGTCGGCGATCACACCGGGCAGATCCTCCAACGCTGGCGCTATGACGTGGACGCGGCCTGCGGCGGGGCCGGCATCCGGGCGCAGATCGAAACCGCCTTGCCGGACATTCTCCGGGCGCACGAAATTGGGGCCGTCGGCGTGGGTTACGGCGGGCCGGTGGACTGGCGGACCGGCCGCATCTGCTGTTCGCACCAGGTCGAAGGCTGGGCGGATTTCCCCCTTGGAGACTGGCTGCGCGAGCGCACGGGCCGGCCGGTGTTCATCGACAACGATGCGAATTGCGGTGCGCTCGGCGAAGCGGTCCGCGGCGCAGGGCAGGGGAGCAATCCCGTCTTTTACGTGACGCTCGGGAGCGGCGTGGGCGGAGGGCTGGCGGCCGACGGGAAGATTTTTCATGGCGCGAAACCCGGCGAATCTGAACTCGGCCATGTGCGGCTCGACAAGAGCGGCACGATTGTGGAGCACCGCTGTTCAGGTTGGGCGGTGGATAAAGCCGTGGTGGCCGCCGTGGGTGACAATCCAGCCTCGGCCCTGGCGCGCGCCGCTGTCGGGATGGCGCAAGGCCAAGCCCGCGCCTTGATCCCGGCCTTGCGAGCGAATTGCCCCTGGGCCCAGCGCATCCTCTCGGCCCTGGCGGACGACCTGGCCTTTGGCCTCTCCCACGTCACGCACTTGATTCATCCGGAGGTGATCGTGCTGGGCGGCGGCCTCTCGTTGATGGGGGAACCGCTGCGCGAGGCCGTGGCGGCGGCCCTGCTTCAATACCTTATGGAGGCGTTCGCGCCCGGTCCACGCGTGGCGCTGGCCGCTTTGCGGGAAGACGCCGTGCCGGCGGGCGCATTGCTCCTCGCGGAAGGGAGCGCGGACATCCGGGCCTGGTGATCGTTGGTGAAGGGAGAAAAAAATTTTCCGACGGCGCGGTGAGTCCGCCTGCGCCGGCTCACAGCCCGGCAAACGTCTTCAGATACTTCACCGCGACAATCATGTCTTTTGGCCACGGGGCGGTGATGTGGATCATCTCGCCCGTGACGGGGTGAGGAAGGGAGAGTTGTTCCGCGTGCAAGGCCACGGTGGAGATGAGCGGGCGCTCCTCCCGATCTTCGCGGCCTCGGTACTTGCGCTTGATCGCGGAGAGCAAAAGTTTTTCACCGTGGTAAAGGACATCGCCCAGGATGGGCGTGCCGGCGTGGCGCAGATGCACTCGAATCTGGTGCGGGCGGGCGGTGAGGGGTTGGCATTTCAGCAGCGTGTAGCCGCGCCAGCGCGTGAGGACCGAGAACCGTGTCCGCGACTGCTTGCCGCGCTTTGACTCCACGCGCATCAGTCCGGGGATGGAGGGGTGGGGGGCGATGGACTCATCCACCTCAAACTCATCCGTCGCCGGGCTGCCCTGCACGAGGGCGATATAAAGCTGATCCGGCTGCTCCGCGCCAAACATGTCGGCCACCGTCACCAGGGTTGGCTTGTTCTTGGCCAGCAACATCACGCCGGTGGTTTCGAAATCGAGACGATGGGCGTTGGCTAGATAAGTCAGGCCGCGCTGGCTCGCCCAGGGCTTGGCTCCCGCGATGCCTTCGTGCAGGAGTCGCATGAGGTTGGGGCGGTGGGCGTCGTTGCGATCCGGCGAAGCGAGCAAACTGGCCGGCTTGTTGAGGGCCAGCAGGTGCTCGTCTTCAAACAGAACCGGAATCTCCCAAAACTCCTTGGTGGCCGGAGCGGAGAGTTTGATCGGCGGAGCAGGCGGATTGGGTGCGGGAAGGTTCATGCCGCGTTCAAAGTGCAATCATTCCGCCCGGCCCAGAGCCGATTCAAGCGCCCGGACGGCGGGGACTGGCCTGCCGGAGCGGCAGTTTGGCCCCCTCGATTTGCTTGTTAAACCAGATGTCGAACAGCTCGTTCTGCTTCTGGTAGCGCAACTGGGAGGTGAACTTGGGCAGTTCAACGCGCAGCTTGGCTTCATCGAAGGGGATTTTGGCCCGCACATGCAGGAGATAGCCACCCTCGGGCGGGTTCATGATGTAATCGCTGATCTTGCCGGGTTCGAGCGAGAGCGCCACGCCCTTGAGCCGGCGGATGTCGAGTCGCTCCTCGAGATTGGTGATCGACTCGGTGGCCCGCGAGATGGGCGGCAGCGCCTCGGCCTTGAGGTTCGCCTGCTGGGCCAGTTCGGCGAAGGACTTGCCTTTGGCCAGATCGTTGGTGGCGCGGGCCACGAAGTTGGTCGCATCGGTGCGGGTCAGGCTGAAGGCGTTCATGCGGCGATAATCCTCTTCGACCTGTTTCTTCACCTCGTCGAAGGACTGGGCGCGTCCGGGGATCATGTCCTTGAGCGCGATGAGATACATGGCGTGCTGGCCGGGAACGGGCTGGAAGGAAATCGGATTGTTCGTCGCGTTGAGCGAGAAGGCGATGCGGGTGAACATGGGCGAGACATCGAGATTGGTCGGGCCTTGCTCCATGTCGAAGGGAACGGTGATCTGAGTCTTCAGACCTTCCGCCGCCGCGACATTGTCCAGCAAGGTGGCCAGGATTTGGCGGCCCGGGTCATTGCCCTTCGTGGCTTCGTCATAAACCTTGTTGGCAAACTCGTTGGCCCGCTTGTTGGCGAAGCCGAGAGCCATTCGCTCCCGCTGATCGTCCTTGATCTGCGCCAGGGCGGCGCTCTCCGACAACGGCACCCCATTGGTGTCCTTGAAGGCATTCGTCCCGCCGGACTTGATGTACATCTCCCGCAACTGCAACTCCAAGTTGGTCACGGTCGCAAACTGCTTGTCCGCCTCGGCGTAAAAGTTCGTCTTGGGAAACTCCACGTAGCTCACCCGCAACCTGTCCGGCACGCGGTAGGTCGATTGGCGCAGGGTGAAGAAGTTCGACAGCGCCCCATTGGTGATGGCGACCTTGCCAAGATAGTTGGAGATGTTGAAGAAGATGATGTCGCCGCCGACTTCCTGATGGTCGCGGCGATACAGCGCCTCGGCTTCGGCCGGGGTGATGAGCCGGCCCGCCGCGCCCACTACCGTGCTCAGTTGTTGAATCACGGCGTCGTGGCGGACAAAACGCTCGAAGTCATCCGCCGAGAGGCCGTTCGGCTGGAGCACTTCCTTCTCGAACTTGTCGAGCGGAAAATCGCCCAACAGGCGCTTGGCCAGCGTGGCCACCGTGTCGGACGACACGCGCACGCCGGCTTCCTCGGCTTTGGCCACGCGCAGCAAGCGCAGCCAGGCCTGGTTGTCCTTGTCAAAACCCATCTGCTGGGCGCGCTCGGAATCCTGCTCGGGCCACTTGCGGAAATTCAGGAAGTACAACAGGTCCACTTCGCGCAGCGCCTCCTTGAGCATGGTCGGCGTCACCGTCTTGCCATTCAACACCGTCGCCTGCTCGCCCATTTGAGACCCCCCACCGTTGGGGCGTTGATCAACCCAGTAGAGCAGGCTGATAATCATCAGCACGACGATGATGGCCCAGAGCCAGCTTTGGTGACGGCGAATCGTTCCGAACATAAAGAGTTTAGAAAATTGAGCGCGCACCGTAGCCACCCTCGCAACCGTGGGTCAAACGCAAAATCGGGAAGATTGGCTTGTCGGGCGTACCGCAGGGGCTGTTGGTTGACTCCCCGCCTCTTCCGGAATGCGAATCTGTCCTGGGCCACGGCGCTCGAATTGGGAAAACGCACCGGATGTCAGCGAGCCTTCGGACTGGCTTGGCCTGCTTTCGGGACAAAACCAAACCGACCGGCCGCAGCTTGGGCCACACTTCCTCCACTTGCCCCCTTGGTCCTAGCCCGTCCCGACCAGTGTGATTTGGCCGTGCCTGGCGGGTCCTCCGGGTTGGAGTCGTTCCTTCGAGGCTGCCGGCTCAGGCGGTGCCGTTCGTGTTGCGTTCGATCATCGCCACAATCTCCTCCACCGTGGCTGGCTTGGTCAGGCAAGGGCGGCCGGAAATAATTCCGTCCATTTCTTCCAGGCGCCGGCGTTGCACGGCGGCGGTGAGGAAGACGATGGGCACATCTTTCAACGCCGGGTCAGCCTCGAACTGGGCCGCGACATTTCCGCCCGGCAGGCGGGGCATGATGATATCGAGCAGCATCAGGTCAGGCCGGAATTCCTGCCCATTGGCCAGCGCGTCCTCGGGCCAGTTCACCACCCGCACTTCGTAGTTGCCGGTCTGCTCCAGGTTCAGTTTCAACAAGGTGGTGAAGCTCTTTTCATCATCCACCAGGAGGATTTTCTTTTTCATAAGGTGATTCTGCCTTGAGCAGGATGCTGACGCGCACCCCGCCGCCGGGGCGGTTGGCGATGTCCAGGGCGCCGCCGTGTAACTCAATGATCTTCTTGCTCACCGGCAGGCCCAGTCCCGTGCCCACGCCGGTCGGCTTGGTGGTGAAGAAGGGGTCAAAAATCTTGGCCAGGTTCTCCTCGCGAATGCCCGGCCCGGTGTCGTCGATCTCGGTGGCCACGGTCAGGTCGCCGAGGAAGAACTGATTGCTGGAGCGCGAGCCTTCGTCGTGCCGGCTATGGACCAGCCGCTTCGAAAAAGTGCGGATGGTGAGTTTCCCGCCTCGGTCCATGGCTTGGATCGCGTTCATGAAGATGTTGACGAAGACCTGCTGAATCTGACTCTTCTCCATTTGGACCGGCGGCAGACCGGGGGCGAATTCCGTGGTCAATTCGATCTGCTGCAGGTTCATCTCGTGCCGCAGCAGCACCAGGGTTTGCTCCAACATCTGGTTTATGTCCTCCCCTCGCACATCAAGTTGATGGGCGGCGGCGAAGTCGAGCAGGCCGCGGGAAATCTTGTCCGCGCGGCCGATGGCGTCGCGCATCTCGGTCAGCACCAAGGCGATGTTTTCGTCCGCACGGGAGGTGTTCTTGTCGAGGTAGTTCAAGCCCATGGTCAGGGTGGCGAGTGGGTTTTTGACCTCGTGAGCCACTCCAGCGGCCAGGGTGCCGATGGATTCCATTTTCGCCGCCTGGATGAGTTGCAACTGGGCGGCCTTGAGTTCCGCGTGGGACTGGCGCAATTCCTCGTGGGCCCGGCGTAACTCTTCCTCGGCGCGCATCCGCTGGGTGATGTCCCAGAAAATTCCCTGGATGCCGATGACGCGGCCCTGCGCGTCGTGGATGGGCGACTTGATGACGTTGACGAAATGCTTTTCTCCACCCGGCGTCTGGTTCACTTCCACGGTCTCGAAGAGCTTGCCGGTCTTGATCACCTGGCGATCGTCCGCTTGATATTTCGAGGCCAGTTCGGGATGGAAGAAATCGAAATCCGACTTGCCGATGATCTTTTCCAGCGGCTGGCCGAGCAACTGGCAGAACTTCTGGTTGGCGAAGGTAAAGCGTTCGTTCACGTCCTTGCGCAAGATGTGCTGCGGCAGCGATTCGACCAGCGAGTGATAAAACGCCTCGGACTTGACGAGCTGTTCCTCGGCGGACTTGCGGACCGTGATGTCGCGGAGCAGACCGTCGTATTCCGTCACCTCGCCCAGTTCGTCACGGCGCGGCACGGCCGTGTTCCGCGCCCAGCGGAGCGACCCGTCCCGGTGGAAAATCCGAAATTCGATGGAGCGGGTGGCCTCGCCCTCGGCCGCGCGCCGGGCCTGTTCGACGAAGGCTTCCTGATCGTCGGGATGAATCATCCTCCGCCACAAGCCGGGATCGTGGGCGTAATCCTCCGGCGCGTAGCCGGTGAAAGCCAGGCAGGCCGGGCGGTGCGTGGTGCCGGTCACCGTGCCTTGGCTCACCCGGACCGAGTAAACGTGATCGGTGATCGACTCGAGCAGGTGACGGTAGTGCGCCTCGCTGGCCTTGAGCGTCTCCTCGGCGCGATGGCGTTCGATGGCGTAGTTGACGGCGCGGCGCAGGCCCGGCGCGTCAAACCGGCCCTTGACCAAATAATCCTGCGCGCCTTGGCGCACCGCCTGGAGAGCCAACTCTTCGTCGTCCGTGCCGCTGATGACGATGATGGGCAGGTTGCCCGCCACGGCCTCCAGCCGGTTGAAGGTGTCAAGCCCCTGACTGTCCGGCAGCGTCAGGTCCGAGATGATGACGTGGCAGGCATCGCAGGCCAGCTTCGGCAGCGCCTCGGCCAGGCGCGTGGCGTGGACGATTTCAAAACCGTCGTCGCCCCGGCGGAGCATGGTCGCGAGGAGGCTGGAGTCCATCGCGTTGTCTTCAATGATGAGCAGGCGTCTTTTTCGCGAAACCATGCGCGGGCAGTGTTCGCTGAATCGAAGGCTGGCGCGAGGAAATTTCCGCCGTCAGCCAGGCGCGGGAGAAGTCAAAGCCCTTTGAGCGCCTCGGCGAAGAGCTTCGTTTCCTCGGGCAGCATGGAAACTTTCTCCATGCTGGTCAGGTGCGCGCGGGCCTGTTCCTTCTGTCCTGCCGCCGCCAGGAGCAGACCGTAATAACCCGCCACGGCAGTGTTCTGGAGGTCGGTGGCGGGCAGCGTTTCGAGGAGCTTCAGGCCCGCCGTCGTCTGGCCCTGCAAATGGAGCGACCAGGCATGGGTTGAGACATATCCGGGGTTGCTCGGGCCCAGGGCGTAAACCTGCCGCGCCAGTTCGTGGGCCTTGGCCATGTTCGTCTGGAGCAGCAGGGCGAGCGTGGCCCAGTTGTTTTGCACGATGGGATTGGACGGCTGGCGTTCGAGCAGCACCGTGTTCACTTCGTAAAGCCCGCGGGCATTTTTTGTGCGCACGTAAAAAGCCTGCAACGAATCGAGCGGCCAGCGTTCCCTTGGGAACTGCCGGGCTGCGCGCCAGAACACAGTCTCGGCCTCGTTGGTCCAACCCCACGACGCAGCCAGCGGCGCGAGCAGCCCGAGCAGTTCCGCACGGGCCGAGGCTTCGCGCACCGCCCCGTTCCAGTGCGCCGTCGCGATGTCCGTCACCTTCTGGTTGCGCAAGGCGTAGGCCAGCAGTGCCTGCCGCAGGAAATCCCGTTCGCGCCAGCGTTGCCCGGTGAGGAACTCCTCCATCTCGCGCCATTGGGCCAGGCCCGCCAGGCTGTCCGCGACGGACATGGGCAACGGCAGTTCGTTCCGCACTTCGTTGGCCAAGGTCTTCGTCCATATCACCGCCTCGCCGCCCAGGCCGAGGCCGGACAGGCGCGTGACCAAATCCGCCGCGAGCAGGGCGTTGGTCGCAGCCTCGCGCTGCGTATGGCCAAGGAACATTCGGAACGAGGCATCCTTCGCGCCGTGCAGCACGACGAGGTGTTCCAGCCGATCCGCGAACGTGGCGCGGGGGCTTTGCAACAAGGTGGTGGAATAGCTCTGGGCCGCGGTGAATTGCTTCCGCCCCGCGTGATGCACGACCAGCGCGCGCAAGGCCGCCGGCCCAAAGGCCGCGCTCTTCTGGAGCTGCTCCAGATCCTGGCGGGCCTGGGCCGAGGCGGCTGCGTCCCGCGATTCAAGCCGCACCACGGCGAGGTTTAACTGATGAAGCTGGTTGGTCGGCTCCAGCCGGATGGCCGCTTCAAAATGTTGCGCCGCCTCGGCCCACTGGTTTTGGCGCAGCGCCAATTGGGCCGACACGACCTGGAACGGCACGGAGGTGCGCGCTTCCTCGCTCAAATCCCGCAAGGCCTGGCCGGCGATGGGGAAGGGCGGCTGCTCGTAGCGCAACGCGCAGGCGGCAAAGGTCAGGCGGTTCTCGAACGAGGGCTGGAGCTCGGCCACGCGCCGCCGCCACAACATGGCGTGGGAGGAGCGCGAGGCATCGGCCAGGTCGGCCATGACCCGGCAGGCAGCGAGGTTGTTCGAGTTGAGGACCAGCGCCTGTTGCGCGTTTAGGAGCGCCGGGCGTAGCTCATTCTTGGCCAGCGCGGCGCTGGCCTGGCGGGCGAAGCGCTGCTCCTTGTGCGCGCGGTAGGCTGGCCGGCCCAGCCAAAGACCCAGGCCCGTCAGCACCGACAGCAGCAAAATAATGGCAAATTTTTTCATCAACATCAGGGCGCGGAGATTTGCTCAGGCCCCGCTCATTTGCAACAGCCCCGCGCCGGGCGCGGTTTGATTCGAGTTGAACCGCCCCCGTTCTGGCCGGAAGAAGGGCGTTGAAGACCAAGGCGCGCGGGCTGCTCACAACACACCGAGCAGGCCAAGCGTGCGGATGGCACCCGCCACCGCGCACGGGATGGTGAGGATGATTATCAACGATCACCGCAGCCTCGGTTCACTCGTGGCTGCTCGTCCATCCGGTCCACTGTTCCTCACGCCGCCGCCGCGACCCGCCGCGAAAGCCGCGCTGCGACCCACGTCTCAAAAATCAACACCACTAGCGTGGCGACGATGATCCAGCGCCAAAGCTTCTGATGGTTCTCCAGTTCCGTCGCCTTGAGCTGTTGCTCGCGCCGGGCGATCTGCTCGGTGGTCCCCACCGGCTGCGGCTTCACCGGCACGCCCAGTTGCTCAAATTGTTCCAAGGTCAGCGGCGCGGTCTTGGATTCCTCGCCCGCTAGGTTCACCGCGAAACGCCACGGCGGCTCCACCCCGGTCACGCTGTACACGCCGGGCAGGTCGGTGGCGGTAAAGGATTTCACCCCCGCCTCGATGGACGCCGTGGTGCCGTCGGGCTTGCGCACGGTGAGGGCGTTGGTCGCGTGCAGCGTGGAGACATCCACCGCCTCGTCCACGGTGAAGGCGAGCGACTGCGCCTTCATCGCGCCGCCGATTTCGAGCAGCGAGTAGAGCAGGGGCACGAACTTGGAGGAGAGCGCGAGCTGGCTGTCGCCCGGCTGCCAGCCCGCCGCCAGCACGAAGAGCGTGCCCTTGCCGGTGAGGAACTGCGCCACGGCGGGATCGCCATTGTCAAACCGCGCGAGCACATGCGCGTTGGTGGTGCCGAAGTTCAACTTGCGATGTTTCCAGAAATGAATCTTGGTGAAGTCGCTGAAGCGCGCGTCGGCAAAGGAGGCGAAGAGCGGATGACTGAACTCGATCTCCGAGAGCATCTGGTAGCCGCCGCCCGAAGCCTCTTCGGCGGTGATGTTGTAACCGGTCAGCCCCGCAATGGTGTCCGCTTCCGCCGGGGAGCGCAGCGCGCACAAAATGGTCGCGCCATTGGTCAGCGCGGCGGCGACTTCACGCATCGCACCGGCGGGCAAGGCGGCACCGAGCACGACCAGGCTGGCGTTGCGCATCGTGTCGGCGAGATCCCCGGCGGGTTTCACGGGCTTGATGTGGACTATTTGGCGCGCAGTCTCGGGGAAGGCACGCTTGAGATAGAAGAGCAGGTTTTGCGTGTTCGTCTCCTCGTCGTTGCCGATGAAGGCAACTTCGATTTGCTCGCGCGGCGGCGTGATGACATTCAGGCTGTTGTCGAAATCCTGCTCGTCGCCGGTGAGCACGAGCGTGTCCGATCCGGCGGCGCGGGGCAGGTCGAGCATGCGGTTCTGCCCGGCGGGCACGTAGAGCGAGGTTGGATTGGAGAGGCTGTTGCTCCAGCGCAGTTCGAACTGCTCACGCTTCGCGTCGCCGGCATTGTGGACGCGGATGCGAACCGTCTCGACCGCTTGAACCGTGTTCGCCGCCTGCGCGAGCAATTGCGCGCCGGCATTGCCCGGGCGTTTGACCTTCACCGGCGCGAGTGTGACCTGCGTTTGCTTGGGCCATTGCAAACCTTGCAGCCCGTCGAGCCGCGCGCCTTCCTGCAGGTCGGAAACGATAATGATGCGACGCTCGGCGGTGGCGAACTCGCGCTCGGCATCGAGTGTTTCGTTGGCCGCGATGAGCGCGTGGCCCAAATGCGTATTGTTCCAACTCGGCTTCAACAGGCGCAGCCGTTGCTCGGCCAGGACCTTGCGTTCGTTCGCCGAAGCGAGGGTCCAGTCGCGGAACGGCAACACGGTGCGCGCACTCCGGTCGAAGGCGAGAATGGCGATTTGATCCGCCGGCGCGGCCCGGCGCGCAAGGTCGAGCGCCTTGTCCACAGCTTCAGTCCAGAGATTGTCGCGGCGCATGCTCGCACTGGTGTCGATGAGGATGACGGTGCGCGTGACCGCACCCTTCGTGGGCGAGGCATGGAGCGGGTTGCGCAAGAACGGTCGCGCGAAAGCCAGCGCCAGCAGGGCCAGCACGGCGCAACGCAGGATGAGCAGAAGAATATTCTCCAGCCGGCTCTTGCGCGTGACCCGCGGCGGCGTGGGCTGAAGGAACATGAGCGAACTGAACAGGGTCTTCTCCCGCGACGTGCGCCGGATGAGATGGAAGAGGATCGGCGCGGCGACGGCCAGCGCACCGAGGACGAAGAGTGGGGCGAGAAAGCTCATGTGGGGAAAGATCCAAAATCCAAAATCCAAGATCCAGAGAAGCTCCCAACATCAAACACCATTGGCGTGATCCCGTCAGAGCTTTCTCTTGGAGCTTGGAGCTTGGTGTTTCTTTGGAGCTTGGAGCTTGAAGCTTGGATCTTCATGTCAGCGTGTTGCGGCGAATCAGTTTCCCGCGCTGCATCCGGCCGCGCATGAAATCAAACAGCGCCAGTTCCAGAGGACGGTCCGTGGTCAACCGGTGATAGGCCGCGCCCAGTTTGCGGCAGGTGGATTCAATCCCGGCGTTGTGCGCGGTGAACTGGCGCAGGTAATCCTTTCGCGCCGCCACGGGGTCGAGGTAAATCTCCCGCCCCGTCTCCACGTCGAGAAAGAGCGAGGCCTTGTCGAATTTGAAATCCATCTCCGCCGGATCGAGCACATGGAACACCACTGTCTCATGGCCGCAGGCCGCCAGTGCCGCGAGGCTGCTCTCCATCCGCTCCACCGGCGCGAGCAGGTCGGAAATCAAAACCATCAACGCGCGGCGGCGGGTGAGTTCCACCGCGCGGGTCAGCGGCGCGATCAAATCCGTGCTCGTCCCCGCCGAGGCTTTCTCCAGGGCCAGCATGAGGTGGCGGAGGTGGCCGGGGCGATGGCGGGCCGGCAGATAGTCGCGCACTCCTTCGTCAAACGTCAGCACGCCGACCGCATCGCCTTGCTTGGAAAGAAAATGCGCCAGCGTCGCGGCCAGCGTGTTGGCGTAATCGCCCTTGGTGTAGCTCAACGAGCCGTAGCCCATGGAGCGGCTCGCATCCACGAGCAACTGGCAGCGCAGATTCGTTTCATCCTCGAACTTGCGCAGGTAATGCCGGTCACAGCGCGCGAACAATTTCCAGTCCACGTAGCGCGGATCATCGCCCGGGGTGTACTGGCGATACTCGGTAAACTCGACCGAGAAGCCGTGATAAGGACTGCGATGCAGGCCGTTCCAGAAGCCCTGCACCACGATGCGGGCGCGCAACTCCAGGTTGCGAATCCGCATCAGCGTCTGCGGATCAACCAAGGACTTCGCACTGGGTTTCTCGACGGCCATGTGCGGAGCCTACCGGACTGCGATCCGGAATGGTGCAAAAATCTCTCACGAATAAGGTGGCGTGTGACCAGGAATACGGGATTCGAGTGGCGTCAAGGCGAGCGGTTCGATACCTTGGATCGTAGCCATGATTTTTGCCGCGTTCATCCTGACCGTTGCGCTGGCCTTGCTGGGCCTCAGAGACCTGTGCCGCAAGCTGCGTCGCCGGTTGGCGGATCGGCTGGCCCGCGGCGCGGAACCGATGGCAGGTCATGGCCTCGACGCCCGCGCGGTGACTCCCCGCATCTCCGCCGTGCGCCAGGATTACCTGGCGGCAATCCACGCCCGCGAGCACGAGTCGGAATATCATCAGGAGTTGCTGGACTCAGCGCGCGCGATGGTGTCGCAGATGGGGTTTTTCAAAAAGCCCACCGACGGAAACACGTCCGCCGCGCCCGGCTGATGCGCTGAGCATTGCCGCCCCGCCTTCGTCCAACCCGGTTTTGAAAACGATGCTCAACCTCCCGCTCCGGATCTTCATGTTCCTGGCGAGGTCCAGATCGTAGTGCAGGCGGTGACGATGCAAACCAGCAGCGCAGCAAACCCGACCGATAGAAAAATTCGCAGTGCCTTGTTCATGCCGGCGCGACAAGAGGCGGCCGCGTGGTGGAGAATGGCGGGCCACCTCTGGGAAGGAACACCCTGGCTCGCCTTGGCCCGAGGACGCAGGAAAGCGTCGTCACCTGCCCACAGCAACGGCACTGCGTCGCTCCCGCCTTCCAGTCTCGCTTGGGTGGGATTTCTAAGATGCGACCGAAACGACGCGCGCATCTGCCATTGCCACGGGTCGGCAAAACAGCGTAGCTGCGCGGCAACACTAACCAGGAGTTCAATATGGCCAAAGGAAACCGCAGTCAGAAGAAGGAAGTCAGGAAGCCGAAGAAGGAAAAGCCCAAGGCCGCGTCCGCGCCCTCGCGCCGGGTTCCCTGACCGGACACCCGATGAGAATCCAGCGCTCCATGAGGCCGCCACTCGCAACCAGGGCGGAGGACTTGAGGGAGTAGGAAATCATCCCATGTCCTCACCCTCCTCCCATCCGCGCGATCCCCTGCACGGCATCACGCTGGAGAAGATCCTCAATGATCTCGTCCAGCGGCATGGCTGGAGGGAATTGGGGCGGCGCGTTCCCGTCCGCTGTTTTCAGTTCAACCCGAGCATCAAGTCCAGCCTCACCTTCCTGCGCAAGACCGCCTGGGCACGCCAGCGGATCGAGGCGTGGTACATCGGGGAGCTTTGATCTTTAGCTGACCGTGGTTTGAAGATTCCGGCCACGCTTACGCCGATGGAGTGCATCGCTTGGGCTTTGACGGGACAGTGTTTGCAGGCGCAACATCACGACATCATGCGTGGACAGATTAATACCAATCTCGATTGGTGGCTCGCGGCGGTTTGCATTCGGATTGAACCCGTTGGCTGCGATTTACGCGATGGCCGCAAGCGGAACTTGACGTGGGTCAATCACCATCTGGTTCATGCCAAAACGCTGGCCGAGGCTTACGACAAGGCGGTGGTGATCGGGCGAAAGTCTCAATCGAAATACAAAGCCCGGCGTGGTTGGCTGAGACACCGGTTCGTCGGCATCTGGCAGATTCTCCTCATCCAAGATGACATCGCTGACGGTGAAGAATTGCTGTGGGAAGATTACGGGGCCATGACCGCACTGGTGGCGAAGCGCCGATGCCGCTCGAAGCGACAGGTTCTCGCGGATTATCAACGTCCCTGCGGAAAGGCCAAGCGTTCGGGGGCGAAACCGTGAACGGCTGATCGAATCGAACTTCTCCCTGCGCCGTCCATTCCGCCGTGTTAAACATCTCGCAGCCATGAAAGAACTCAGCGCGCCCTCGGCTTGTCCGGGTTTCAATGCCTTGCGTCACTCGCGCCGTCATGCGCTCAAGGTCGGCGGACTGGGCCTGCTGGGTTTGACCATGCCGAACCTGCTCAAGGCCGCAGCCGCCACCCCAGACCCCAGACGCCAAACCCGAAACCCCATTCGCGCGCGGGCGAAGTCCGTCATCTTCCTCTTCCAATACGGCGGCCCGAGCCACGTCGATATGTTCGACATGAAACCGAATGCGCCCGAAGGCATTCGCGGTCCGTACAAGCCCATCTCGTCAAACGCCGACGGCATCCAAGTGTGCGAGAAACTGCCCAGGACGGCGAAGGTCATGGACAAGGTCACGCTCATCCGGTCCATGACGCACACGATGAAGAACCACAACTCGGCGGGCTATTACGCGCTGACCGGCCACGCGCCGCCGAGCGACGACCAGCGCCTGCGCGATTCGTTCGAGTTGTTCCCTGGCTACGGTTCCATCGTGGACAAGCTCGCGCCACTGAAGGGCGCGGAGATGCCGACCTACGTGTCGTATCCCTACGTGATTCGCGATGGGTCGATCACGCCGGGGCAGCACGCGAGCTTTCTCGGCAAGGAGCACGACCCGTTTTTTTTCACGAACGATCCGAACGCGCCGGACTTCGCACTGCCGGAGTTGAGCCTGCCGTCGAACTTGAGTTACGAGCGGTTGGAAAGCCGGCGCGAGTTGCAGAAGATCGTGGATGCGCAGTCGCGGTTGCTCGACCACTCGGCGGCGGCGAAGGGGCTGGATGCGTATTACGACAAGGCGCTGGGGATGTTGAACTCCACCAGGCTGCGCAATGCCTTCAATCTCAGTGCGGAGCCAGCGAAGGTGCGCGAGTCGTACGGCCGCTCGACCTACGGGCAAAGCTGCCTGCTGGCCCGGCGGCTCATCGAGGCGGGATCGAAGTTCGTCACCGTGTATTTCTCGGACAGCATCGGCGGGCAGAGCACGACCAGCGGCGGGTGGGACACGCACGGGTTCAACAACACGCGCATGTATCCGATCATCGAGAAGTATCACCTGCCCATCCACGAGCAGACGCTGCCCACGCTGCTCACGGACCTCGACGAGCGCGGGATGCTCGAGGACACGCTGGTGGTGTGGATGGGTGAATTCGGGCGCACGCCAAAGATCAACGAGAACGTCAGCCGCGACCACTGGCCGCAGTGTTACACCACGCTGCTGGCCGGTGGTGGCGTGAAGAAGGGTTTCGTGTACGGCGAGTCGGACAAGAAGGGCGAGTATCCGGCCAAAGACCCGGTGAAGCCCGACGATCTGGCCGCGACGATTTATCACCTGCTCGGCATCGACCCGCACACGGAGATCAAGAACGCCGTCAACCGCCCCGTGCTCATCAGCGACGGCCGGCCAGTGATGGGAGTGATCGCGTAATGGCCGGTTCCTCGCAGGTCGCCCGGCCGCGCAGTTCTGTCACCGTCGGGCGGTGCTGGTGGACGGGCGTGATCGGATTGAGTGTGCTCACCCGCCTCTCGCTGGTCGCCGCCCCGGAGATCGATTCCATTTCGCCCTTGGGCATCCGTCCGGGCGTGCCCACGGAAATCACGCTGAGGGGCCGCGAGCTTGCCGATGCGCACCAGCTCTGGACGAGTTTTCCCGCCAGGGTGGAGCGAATCGGCGAAGGGCGCTTCCGCATCACCCCGGACGCGGCGGTCGGTCCCGGGCTGCTGCGGGCCTACGGATCCAATGGCGTTTCCAATCCGACCTTCCTCCTGGTGGATGACTTGCCGACGGTGGTGGGCGCGAAGACAAACCACACGCTCGCCTCAGCTCAACCGGTCGCCTTCGGTCGCGCGGTGGAAGGCGTCGGTCCGGAACTGGGCTTCGCCTGGTTCAAGCTACGGTTGAGCAAGGGGCAGCGCGTCTCCTTGGAAGTGGTGGCCGCGCGGCTCGGCTCGAAACTGGACGCCGTGCTGCGGGTGGTAAACGCGTCCGGTCGCGAAGTCGCGCGCAACGACGATGCTCCGGGGCTTTTTGGCGACAGTCATGTGAGCCTGACGGCCGCGGGCAGCGGCGATTACTTCGTC
The DNA here is from genome assembly GCA_031414955.1 of Pedosphaera sp. GTDB lineage: Bacteria > Verrucomicrobiota > Verrucomicrobiia > Limisphaerales > SIBH01 > JANNGC01. The sequence continues at coordinate 41,087 of JANOQV010000142.1, forward strand.
GAATTGCGCGATGTGAACTATGGCGGTGGGCCGGCCTTTTTCTACCGGTTGCGCATCGGAGATTTCCCCCTGGTTACCGCAGCCTTTCCGGCGACGGCAGAGCAGGGGAGGGCGACCACTTTTCAACTGGCTGGTCCCGGCGGCGAGGTCGGGCGGGTGAAAGCCAAGATCCTGACCGACTCTCCGACCGTGCGGCTTGCGATCCAAGGGCGCGAAGGCTCCGCGTTCGCGCGCGCCATTCCACGGCGTACCAGGGAGGTGGTGGAGAAGGAACCCAACGAGGTGCGGGCGAATCCATTTGACCTCGCCGCAGGCATCAACGGCCGGTTTGACCAGGCGGGGGATCGCGATAGTTACGAATTCACCGCGCGCCAGGGGGAGCGGATCGAGTTCCGCGCTGCCACGCGCAGTCTCGGTTCCGCCTGTGATGCGGTGCTCACGCTGGAGTCCGCGCGCGGGAAACGGCTGGAGCGTTCCAATCCGTCCGCGGCGGATGAAGGTGTGCTGGCTTATTCGATCCCGAGCAACGGAACCTACCGGCTGGTGGTTGAGGAAGGGGCGGGCGCGTTTGGGCCGCATCTGGTTTATCACGTCGCGGCGCGACCGGGGGGCCTCGCCCTGACCCTCGAAACGGAGCATGTGAGCGCCGCGCCGGGGAAGTCATTTGATCTGAAAATTTCCGCCGGACGCGGGGAATTCAAGGGAGCCATCACCCTGGCCGTGGCTGGCCCCGCCGGACCGTTGATGCTCACCAACCACATCCTGGCGGAAGGGAAGAGCAACGTGACGATGAAAGTGACGGTGCCGGAATCTTTCGCGCCGGGCACGTTGCACGAACTGACGGTGCGCGGCACGGCCCGTCGCCAGGGGAAGGACGTGAGTGTGCCAGTGAGCACGGCTCCGGCCTGGCGCCGGCACTTGCCATTGATGCTGCACGCGCCGCCGGAATTCGAGGGAGTGCTGGTGCTGGGAGTCACGCGGACGAAGTGAATGGTGGCCACTTGACGCGCTGGCCAGTCCGAGGATGCAGCGGTTCAGCCCCAGGTCGGGAAGCCGCTCCGTTGCAACAGCCCGATGCGCCCAAATTACACCTGAAGCTGCGTCCGGGCTTGTGACCCAGTGTCGGCACTGGTTACGCTGGCGGCATGGAAACAGCCGGGTGGATCAATCTCAGCGACGAGGAGTTGCTGGAGAAGAGGATTGCCCAACTCGGTCTCACGCTGGCTGGCAGTGAGATTGAGCCGCTCATCAAACAACTCTACGAGGAACTTTCCCAGAAGGGGCTGGCCTTTCATCCGCCTTGTCACATCGGGGATGAATGGTTTGTGCCCGTGGGCATCCCGGCCATCTTTGTGCCGTTCTTCCTCGTGCAGGAAAGGCTGCGCAAGCTGGAGCGCAGGATGATCCTCGAAGTGGAAGGGGAGACTGCGGAGTGGTTTCTGCGCCTGATGCGCCACGAAGCGGCCCACGCCTACGCTTACGCCTTTCAGCTCTACCGAAAGAAGAAGTGGCAGCAGACCTTCGGACTTACTTCGACCGAGGAGACGCCGCAGTTTTACCGCCCGCGCCCCTACAGCCGTTCTTACGTGGTGCATCTCGACGACTGGTATGCGCAGAGCCATCCCGACGAGGATTTTGCCGAAACCTTCGCGGTGTGGCTGACGCCGGGACTTGATTGGCGCGAGCGTTACAAGGGATGGAAAGCGTTGCAGAAGCTGGAGTATCTCGACGAGCTGATGCGCTCGCTGGCCGGGAAAGCGCCGACGCATCAGCCCGAATACCGCGCGGCCGATCACGACTGCCTCAACATCAAGCTCAAGACCTATTACACGCGCAAGCGGAAGCTCTTCGAGGATTCGTATCCTGACTTCTACGACAATGACCTGAAGCAGCTCTTTGCCGCCGGCCCAGAAGTCGCGGATCGCTTGAAAGCCTCGGCATATTTGAAGCAGCGGCGGCGGCAGTTGCGGGATTCCGTCTGCCAGTGGACCAACGAGAAGAAGTTCAGCATCAACAAGCTGCTGGTCCGGCTCATCGAGCGATGTGATCAGCTCGACCTGCACATCAAGCACGACGACGCGCAGCAGAACCTGCAATTGTCGGCCTACATCACCACCCTGGTGATGAACCATCTCTTCACCGGCAAATTCAAACGCACGAAATGAAACGCCACTCAGACACGCTGCCCATCCCTGAATCGGAGCGCGACGCACCGACGTCGCCTGGCGGCCCCATGGTCGAGAACGGGTTTGAGCCTGGTGATGCGGCCACCGCCGCGAGCGCGCCTCACGCGACGTCGGTGCGTCG
>JANOQV010000143.1:0-39664 GCA_031414955.1 Pedosphaera sp.
GGCGACTTCTCGCACTTCCTCGGCCTCTACTCGCCCGACAAGCTGCCCAGCGGTCGCCGCCTGCGGCAGATGATGAACAGCTTCGTGTTCTGCATCGAGGGCTGGGACAACGACGAGCGCGAGATTCACAGCATCCCGGAAATCCGGCGGTTCTATTCCGCGTTCCACGAGGCGTGGCCCTACTGGCTCTACTTCTGCAATCTGGACACCGACACGCTGCGGACGATGACCATGTGCTGCATGAACTCGCTCACCGCCATCAAGGTGGACGGCAGCCCGCAGGTGCAGGTGGAATACGAGCCGATGGAACTTCTGCAATTTCTCGCCCGCGACCTGAACCACATGAACGCCATGTGCGACCGGGGTGAGATGTTCGAGAGCCTGATTTACGACCGGTCGAAAGCGGCGTTCGAGTATTTTTGTTTGCCCTACGACGCGCCGCCTCCGGGCTGACAACCCCGCCGAGGGCGTCCTTGTTTCCAAAGCCGCTTCCGTCTACAACATTCCCGTGCCCCGATGTCGGGGCGGACTCACATCATGTAAACAAACACAGATAATTTTGCGTAGCTACGGCTACGGCCTCACGAGAAAACCGCGAATTTTCACAGTGCAGAGGCCCAGCCGCCAGCACGCGCCCATCGGGCGCGGCTTGGCGTGCTCTCTGCACAAGGCGCTTCGCGGTGCCTCTCGTGGGGGCGCGTTGAGTTCGCGCCCCTTCTTTTTCGCCGTAGTCCCGGCAGCGCGGGAAATAAAGCTATGGCGTTTTTCTGGTTCAATCCGTTTTCAGGCGAGAAGCTCTCGTCGCAGTTCGTTCATTACCTCCAAGCCAGCAACTACGTTGGCGACATCACTTCCGCAATCACCACTTCGGCGGCAGTGGGGGCGGTCGAGCAGCGCCGGGCCATCGAGCAAGCATCGAGTCAGGTGGTCGGGTCACTGCGACACGGGTTCGACCGAATGGCCAAGCTCAACACCGAACTCAAGTCGGTAATGGATTGGCGGCTGTCGGTCGTCGCCGACCAGCAGCGGGTTGGCAATCTGCTCACGCGCAACGTCGCGCTCCTGCTCCGCATCCCTGACTCCGAGAAGGAGCGCGAGAACCTCGTGCGCGAGGGCTTCCGTTTCTACCAGAACGCTTCCATCGACGCCGACCTCTACACCGACGCACTGGATTACTTGCTCCGGGCCGAGGCGTTGAAGAAGCAGGATTACTTCGTCCTCCATCGCCTCGGCATGATTTACCTGCACGCGCCGGACGCCAAGGTGCGTGACCTCGCCAAAGCCGAGGACTATTTCCGCCGGGCAGCCAAGTATGCGCTGGTTGAGAACGACCCTCGCGCCGAACCGCTCGTGCGGTTGCTGAGTGGAAGCGTGGACGCACCCTTAGACGCCCAGCCCCTTTCCGGTCTGACGGTGCGTAATCTTGCGGCGGAATCACTGCTGCGTGCCGCCGTGGCGTGCCATGTGCAGGAGAAGTTCACTGAGGCCGCTGAGTTGGCGCAGCGAGCCTTCACGGTCGCGCCTAGCTTGTTGGAAGCTGTCTACACAAGGGCGCTGGCGCTCGGACAGTCGGGCGATGCAACGGAAGTCCCGAAGCTGCTCGCACGGGTCATCGCTCAGGAACCGGTCTACGGAATCAGGGCCGCGCTTGATTTTGCGACCAACCCGGAGGCCGTCACTTTGTTGTCGCGATTGAAAGACCGTGCCGTCACGCGAGCGCGTCACCTTCTGGCTGGTTGCAAGAAAGCAGTCGTGCCCGGCAGCGCCGCTCTGCCTGTCCTTGATTCCATCGCGTCGCTGACAGAACGGAACACGTTGCTCGATGCCACGGATGCGTGGAATGCGATGACTCAGCCGACACGCATCGCCGGTGCAGAGGCAGCCAGCCTTTATCAGTTTATCTTGCGTGAGCGCCCAAGCCGGAACGAGCAGACAACATCAGGCGCGTCGAACATGGGTGCCAACGCGGCCAGCATGGTTGCGGCGACGCTGGCCAGTCTTGGCCTGCCGTGCGCTGTCACGGAGGTCGCGTCCACATCCTCGTTCACACGCTGCGTGCTGCGGCGGTCGTCGGACGCCACGGATGAGAACATTGCCACGGAAGTCCATGCGCTGATTCCAAACATCGCGGTGTCCCTTTTCGTCGAAGAACTCCGAGTCAGTCCCGGCGATGACGATGGAGAAGTCCGGGTGGAATTGCCTACGCCGCTCGATGCACGTCCTGCGTTGGCCACGTTGCTCAAGTCTCAGGCTTGGAAAGACAGTTCGGCGGTGATGCCAGTGCTGCTCGGTGTAGACGAAGCGGGCACGGAGCAAATCGCTGACCTCACGTCACTCGGCCACGCGGTCGTCGTGGGGGCTGATGAGCAGCAGGTCGCCGAGGTTTTGCGTTCACTGACCGCCTGCCTGATGAATCGTCATGGCCCTGATTCCTTGCGGGTCGTAGTAGGTGCTGCGTGCGCCGAGGACACGCGGCAGGTCTACTTACTCCCCCAAGCTCTCGCTCCGTGTGCGACCGAACGGGACGTTGACGCCAACACGGAGTTATTCGCTTACGATTCCGGTGAAGGCTGTTGTCCTCGTCTCGCACCACTGATGGCGTTCCAGTCCGTGTCTGAGGACGAAAAGCTGGGTGCAACCTTGGATTGGGTTGTTGAGGAAATCCGGCTACGGTGTGAGGCGTTCGCTGATGCCGACGTAGACGATTTTAGCTCCTACAATTCACGACCCGAAACCGAGTCCGCTGGTGAGGCAACGCTCGAAGCGAGCTTCGTCTTCCTCAACGGCACACCATATTCCAACGTCCATCGTGAACATCGCAGTGACCATTTCGGGTTGCCTCCGAGGCTGTGCCGCTTGGCCATCATCTTGCAGGAGTCGAGCGACGTGACTATTGGCTTCGTCTACGAAGCTGCGTTGAGGGAAATCCTCAAGAACGGGCCGAGCGCGGGAGTTCACTGCGTCCTTGGCGTGACCGACGCAAAATCAGAGGCGCTTGCTTACGCGAGCGACTGCGGAGTCCGGCACCGGTTGCACCTCAAGACATCCTCGCACAGTTCTGTCCCCGGCACGGGAGCACTGTTCGGCAATGGCGAGATGATTTGCGTGTCACCAGATGGAAGCCATGCGCGAGTCCATGCGGCACGGTTCGGGGCAGCGGATTTTCCAGAGCTTGCTGACAGCGGTGAACGAGCGGAGTCATCGGGCGGTGGTGCGATGAAGGGAACGGCCAAGAGCAATTCTAGCCGTGCATCGGCCAGCACAGTTCGGAAACAGTGGGTCGCCGTCTATGGCCCGCTCTTTCGCAGCGGCACGGTCGCCCACACGCTCGGCCAACTTCACGACGACCTGAGCGATTACTTTCCTCAACACTTTGGCGGCAGAACTCTTGACGCCGCCGTGAACCAGTTGATTGCGACTGGGCACAGCATCGTCGCCGTCGAGGATGGCCAACTTCGAGTGTTCAACCGGACACCGCAAGCCGCGCTGCCAGCAGAGATGTTGAGCAGCCTTGAACGGGAAGTCGGGCTTTCCCATTTTCCGAAGGTCATCTACAGCAGCAAGTATGGAGGCCCGACCACAGCCTTGCCTCGTGAGTCCGTAATCCAAAGGGGCACCTGAGCGTGAACGAGCGAAAACTAACCCCACTGTTTGCTTCGACCGCACAACGAACGTGAAAGGCGACAACGAAGAAATCGACTGGACTGCCGACCCGGCAGACCCGGACGACGACACCAGCGCGGTAGATGCGCTGGTTCCTCACGGTGCGCTCAAACGCGCACTCGATGCCGCAGGCTTCGTGGACGTGAAGATTAGAAGCGACCACATTGACCGGCCAGTGCATCTCACGATGAGGCTCGGTCGGAATCCACCTTACGCCTCGGTGCGTGATGTGCGCGTGGCCGTGCAGCGTGTCGTCAGGAGCATCGGGTTCACGGTGCGCCGTGACGGGTATTTACTCCGTCTGCACACGGGCCGCGTGACGGCAAAGTTCCGAATCGCCAAGCGGCGACCGAGTTGACAGGCGTGTGATGATTCTTGTCCCTATGCGCGTTGAACTTTTGAAGAATCTGTTGGCTGTGCCATCGCCATCTCATCAGGAGAAAGCGATGGCCGAGTTCATTGTGCGCCACGTTGAACAGATGGGGCCGCGCTCTGGTGTTCGTTGCCGCGTTGATGAACACAACAACGTCTACATCACCAAAGGAGACGCTGAGTTCCTCCCGTGCGTGGCCGCGCACATCGACACGGTTCACCGGCTTGCCCCCGCAACGATAGTTCAGCACGGCGGGCTGCTCGTCGGCTTTGATGAAGCCGGTCGGCGCACCGGCATCGGCGGTGATGACAAGGCGGGCGTCTTCATCTGTCTGGAACTGCTCGAACGCTTCGACAACATCGCCGTGGTGCTCTTCGCGGCGGAGGAAGTCGGCTGCCTCGGCTCCCGAAACGCTGACCCGGAATTTTTCGAGCGCGTCGGCTACGTCATCGAGTTCGACTGTCCCGGTCGTGGTCTGGTCAGCTACACGTCGGGCGGCGTGCGCCTCTTCCAGAACGACGGCGACTTCATCACCGCCGCGCTGCCCATCATGTGCCGACACGGAGCGTTGAACTGGCAGCACCATCCGTTCTCAGACGTGAAGACGATTGGCCGGAGGTTTGGGTTGTGCTGCCTGAACGTCTCGTCCGGTTACTACAACTGGCACCGTCACGACGAGTTCGTGAAACTGGCCGACGTGGAACACGCGCTCGCCTTCGGCACCGACTTGATTCGTGCTCTGGGCAATCGCCGCTACGATTTTGACAGCAGTGTGCCGGACTTGGCTGACCCTGCTGTGTCCGTCACCGGCCTCAACCTCGTTACATTGATGAACCCGCTCGATTGGAACTGGAAGACCAACACACCGTTCGACCCAGCGAACTCAGACCCGTGGCTTGAGTCACTCGTCCGCCACACCAGCGACATGCCCGAAGCTGGGCAGCGTGCCTCGGTGATTGTGTTGCGCTCCGTGCTCAACGAAGACGCCTACGTCTGCACCGCGAGTGAGCCGCCAACCGACGCTCAACACGGCGCGTGGCTCCCGTGGCACGTTCAGCGCGGTCGCGTTGACACAGCCGAACTCGGCACGCCCGGCGTGCTGCTTGTTCACGAGGTGCTCGCTGGCGCAGCCGAGGATGAACCATTTGTTGCGACCACCTTGAAGGCGCGGGCTTGGATGGACACCGGCTACGACCCGGAAGGATTTTTTGGCGCAAGAAAGGGGTGAACAAGGAAGGCGTAGTCTCGACCGGCGCGGAACTGAAAGCCGAGCTTTTCCAATTCGAGTTAAATCGGGAGTTGTTTTTCAATCGCCATGCTGCTCGCCGCTTTCGTAAGAGACGCCCATGCAACTACCTTTGAACAAGCCCGCGCTCGACGCGCACAAGCAACTGTATCCAGTGTCCTGCATCCCCATGACCGTCGAACTCGTGCTCAAACAACTCGGACGAGTCGCGGTAGATTTCTACGACCTCCAACACCAATGGAGAAACAAGTCGAATGGCAGCTTCGGCGACTTTGATGGACGCACCATCGAGGGCGTTACTTTTCACGCACGGTTCTGTCAGCCTCGCGATGAGCAATTTCCGTTCAACGAACTATTCAATGCCATTGAGGCAGAGCTTCGCGCCGGTCGTTACGTCATCGTCTCCTTGTCGGTAGCAGGTGGATGGCACATGCACGTCATCTACGCACAGGAGGCGGACGGGGATTTTCTTGCTGTGACCAAGAATGGTTTCGGGCAGACGCAGTATCTCGAAAGCGTGAAGCGCGCTATCACCGAAATGCGTGGAACGGACATTCTTGTCTACGACCTGCCTTAGCATCTGCGACGAGGGGAATTGAGATTAGTGCGGGCGGACAGTCGAGATGGGGCGTCCCACGGAAATGAAAACGCTCTTCGTGACGATGCCGACTGCGCCCGCAGATGCGCCACGACTTTGCGTTTCAGTCATGCGTTGACGGTATACGTCGGCTGGCAACGAAATGACCTCGAACGAGCCATCGCTCTGCTCGAACGCAGCGATGACTGCGTCGAGGCGTTCGAGCATCAGGTAAGTGACGCCAACGCTCTGTGTCTTTTGGCCAGCGCACTTGATGACGACGCGCTGACCGTTTAAGTCCGCCTCATTGCTTGTATCTCCACGCATCGTTGCGCCGATTGCCTGCGCGATGCGTGGTGCGGTCTGCCGACCGAAGGCATCTCCTGCTGCTCCTGAGTCTTGGTCTTGCGGCATGTGTTTACCTCAGTCCTCGCAATCCACGGTGATGTGGCCTTGGTCGTCGTTGACGTATGCTTTCTTCCCCGACATCGCGTGTTGGAACCAGTAGTCGATGCCGCATCTGCTGTCCGGGCCGTCGATGACTTCCCAGTCGTCACGCCGGGTGCCCGTGGACTTGCACAGTTCGTCGAGTGCTTTCACGGGCGCGATTGAATCACGGGCGCGGGCGATGCGCCAGTAGACGCTGTGCCGATGCTTGACCCTTCGCCTTCGCTTGCAGCACCCTTTGCCATACACCAACATACCAATGAAGAACATCGTTGTTGAAGTTCCGCGCACCGGCGCATCGGTTGAACTCGTTCTCCGTGCAGGCGCATCCTCTGGTCAGGTGGTCATTGTGGCATCGGACGATGTGGAGGTTCGCTTGGCGGAGCCTGCACGCGCTGTTGTAGCTCGTCCGAAATCATCTTCTGACACGAGGAAGGCACTCGCCGCAAAAGCGCCAGCCTACGACCTCGACGTAATCCTCAAACGCCTTCGGAAGCTCAAGCCGACCAGACGCGCCGCCGCCGCCAATTCCATCAAGGCGATGTTTCAGTTCGATGGAGCAATCAGTGACGAAACCGCCAACAACATTCTCGAAGACCTTCGCAAGCGCGGCTCAGTGTCGATTGATGCCAACGACAAACTCGTGCTTCGTAACACATAGCTTGCCGTCGCGAACTGCTCTCAAGCAACTTGCCTCACACCACATGCCTAAACCCAAACTCGGTTACTTGCTGTTTGACCTGCCGGGCGACCATGAAATTGAATCGGCACTCGCGACCGAATGCAAAGTCATCGAATCGCTTATTCATAACATGCGAATGAAGGCTCGCGTGAAGCGCGTCTGCGTGGCTTCGACTGAGAAGTTCAAGGTGTATCCTACCTACCGTTACCGAGTTCAATTCGTCCATCTAGCCTGTCATGGGGGTAAGAAAGGGGTTGGTATGCTGGGTGGAACCATGAAGTGGGCACAGGTGGCCAACCAGATTACAAAGCACCTGCATAAACTCGATGCCGACCAGAAGCGGGTTATGGTCTTCTCATGCTGCCACTCCTCGGACGGCTTCCACGCCACGAAGGGTGCATTGCAGAACTATTTCACCGGGGCGTATTTCTTCAAAGAGGAGACGATACCTTTTTCTCACGCGCTAACCATTTGGGCGATGTTCTACTTGAAAAAGCGTCTTTCAAAACCACATGGAGCTATCGTCGAGGCTGTGAACGAGTTTTTTGGTGAGGAGAAGCTCGTGTTCAGGCCGTATCCGTAGGGCGAAATTGTTCGCCGCTTTGCGTGTAACAAGAATTGTTCGCCGCTCGTGCATTTCTCGGTTTCCCAGCGTGAAGCACGCGCAAGGAAAACCCGCGACCGCTTTCATACGGCTCCACGGTCGCGGTGACTTCGAGCACCGGATAGCGCACGGTCGCCAGTCCGTAGCTGCGATACGTGGGTGCAAAGAGTTCCGTCTCCACCATGCCCGTCCAGTCGGCCAACGTGAGGAACTTCATGGCCTCTCCGGTGATTTGATGGTGGACGCGCTGCTCGATGATGAGTCCGCAGGTGACGACCTGCTGGCCGATGTGCTCGCCGAGCCGGTTCACCGGGCAGTAGGTGTTCCACGCGATGTGGTCGTGGAGTTCAAGCGGATGACCGCTGGCCGTGAAGTCGAGCAGTTCGGTTTCCCACTCAAGACGCTGGCGGCGCGTCGGCTCCTGCAACGGAACCGCAGGCAGCCGGTCGGTCGCGGGCGGCGGCAGAAGCCAGCCCTGACCCGGCGCGGACATGTCACCGAACGCTTGGTGCAGATGGCGCGACTCCCAGAACTGCGCGGTGCGCGTCTTACTAAAGCAATCGAACGCGCCGACCCGAATCATCGCCTCCATCTCGTCCGGCGTCGGCGTGACGCGCCGGTAAAAGTCGGACATGGACGTGAACGCGCCACGGCCATGCTCACCCACGATGCGCGTGGTCGTGCGCTCGGTGAGTCCCTTCACGCGGGTCAGCGGCACGCGGATGAATTGGCCTTCGACGGAGAACTGCGGGCCGGGACTGGTCACGCACGGCGGCAGCATGGTGATGCCGAGCCGGTGACATTCGAGCACGTAGACAAGGGCGTTGTAGAAGCCCTTGCCGTTGGTCAGCACCGCCGCCATGAACTCGACCGGGTAGTAACGCTTGAGCCACGCGCTCTGGAACGCTTCGACGCCATACGCCGTGCTGTGCGCCTTGCAGAAGGCGTAACCCGAAAAGCCCCGCACCAGATTCCAGACCTCGACGGTCTTCTCATCGTCGTGGCCGCGTGACTTGGCGCAGGAAAAAAACTCGCGTCGGATTTCCTCGATGAGCGGCTCCTTGTATTTCGCCAGAGCGCGGCGCAGCACGTCGGCACGACCCGGAGGAAGTCCGGCAAACGCTTCGCACATTTGCAGGATGTGCTCTTCGTAGACAACCAGCCCGAACGTGCTCTTGAGACACGCCTCCAACGACGGGTGCGGATACGTGATGGGTTCGAGTCCTTGATAGCGACGGGCGAACGACTGCTTCTTGCCCTCGTTCGCTGCGCCGGGCCGGATGACGCTGACGATGGCCACGAGGCCGTCGATGTCGCGCACGTTGCACTGACGGCAGAGTCCAATCATCGCCGGTGACTCGATGTGATGCACCGCACGCGAGCCGCCGCTGGCCAGCATCTCACAGACGTTCTTGTCATGCCACGGTTCCAGTCCCGCGAGGTCAACCTCGATGCCACGCCCGGCGAGTGACTGCTTGGCATCGCGCATCGCCGCCAGACCGCCCTGCGCCAGCACGTCGATTTTCACCAGCCCGATGGCCTCGACGGAATCCATGTCGAAGTGCGTGGTCGGGTAGCCCTTGTTCGATGTGAACGTCGGCGTCAGTTCCAGCATCGGCTGACAGGAGAGCACGACGCCGCACGGGTGCATCTTGGGATAACGCGGCATCCCGTCGAGAAACTCGGCCATGAGCAGCGCCGTGCGATACGGCTCTTCGTCGAACGGCAAGTCACGGTTCTCTGGGCTGGCCTTGAGCATCTCCATCAGGCCCGTGCCGCCGCTCGGCGTCGGCTCGTTGGGCACCCACCCGCCGCCGAAGCTCCACGGGAAATGGTCGGTGAACTTTCGCACTTCACGTTCCGCGACGCCGAGCACCTTGGCTACTTCGGCGAACGCCGACCGCGCTTGGAAAGTGGAGAAGCCGCCGACCACCGCTGCAAATTTACGGCCGTAAATTTCAAAGATGATGTCCACCACGTCGTCCTTCCTGTCGTGGGCAAAGTCGATGTCGATGTCCGGGAGCTTCTTCATCGCCATGCGCTCCTTGTTGAGAAAGCGCCGAAAGTAGAGGTCGAACCGGATGGGGCACACGTCGGAGATGCCGAGGCAGTAACACACGAGCGAGTCCGCCGCGCTGCCGCGAGTAATCCATTCGATGCCGCGCCGCCGACACTCTTGCAGGATGTTCCAGACCACGAGGAAATAGTCCTCGTAGCCGACCTCGGCGATGATGCCCAGTTCCTCGTCCACCTGCGCGTGCATCACGTCGGCGCGGTCGCGGTAACGGCGGTGCAGTCCTTCGAGCACGAGCTTCCGCAGGAAGGCGCGAGACGTGGAACCATCCTCCGGCTTGAACGCCGGGAACTGCGGCGCACCGAGCGGCAACTCGAACGTGCAACGCTCGGCCAACTCGAACGTGTTCGTCAGCACGTCCGGGAATTCGTGGAACAGCGCCGTCATCTCCGCCGGTGTCCGCAGATGAAAGTCACCGTCGAGAACTTTTGCCGGATGTGCCTGCCGCAGCAGCGTGCGCGTGCGGATGGACTGGACAATGTTCCACTTCCACCGGTCGGCACTCTCGCCGTAGTGAACAGGTAGAGCGGCAACGCAGCGTGAACTGCTAGCCAACTTCGCTTCGTCTACGTCCGTCACTGCGCGATAAAAACGGTCGCCGAAAACCGTAGACAGCCTCGTGTCCGCGCTGACCGCGAGCAGCCCATCATTCCGGTCATGCAATTCCTGTAGACGAACACGAACATGGCGCGGCTCCGTTGAGTCCTCGTCGGACTCGGCGTGCGGTGTGGTCGTGGAAAGCAGACGGCAGAGGTTGTGATAGCCGGTCGTGTTCTGAACGTAGAAGCGTGCGGCCTGACCATCGACCAGCACAGTCGCACCGAGGATGGGTTTGATTCCTGCCTTCTTCGCAGCCTGCGTGAACTCCACCGCGCCGTGCAAGTTCCCGGTGTCCGCGAGTGCGATGGCGGACAGTCCGCGCTTCTTCGCCAGCGCGACGATGGCATCCACCGTGAGCGTCGAGTTCAGAAACGAGTAGGCGCTGTGAACGCTCAGGGGCACGTAGCCGGTCGCTGTGACCCGACGCATGGGCACGCGCACGACGGCACGCGGCTTCATCACGCTCTGCTGTTCCAAAAACTTCGCGGTGTCCATTGGAGCATCGCGCAACCGGAAGTCATGCCCACGCAGGATTACCTCGCGCCCGCGAGCACGACGTAAATCGTCTACAACTTCGGCCAAGCGTCGTCGGGCATCGTGTTGCTTGGCTGACCGTTCGAGCGCGAGTTCAGCGCGGAAAATGCCGTCGTAGACATTCGAGAGCTTGAGCGAGACGAGGCGCAGGCTGACGCGCCGCTTCCACGCCTGCCGGAAGAGAACGTGTAGACGCCCATACACATCCGTTTCGAGGTCGGTCGGTTCGAGCAGGCTCTCGCCGCACTGGTCTTCACCCATGTCGTTGTAACGCACCTTCACGGTCAGCGTGCGGATGCTCTTGCCGTCCGCCCGCACCTTGGCCATCAGGTCGTCGGCCATGCGCCGGAGCACGGCCTCGGCAAACTCTTCATCCGTGATGTCCGCGTCGAACGTCTGCTGCTGGCCGTAGGACTTGGCCGGTGCGCTCATCGGCATCACCGGGCGCTCGTCGATTCCGTCCGCGTGCGCCTTGAGCGCCGGAGCCATGTTGCCCACGAGCATGTGCAGCATGTCCGTGGGCGTCGCCGAGATGTGACGGATGTAGGCCAGCCCGGCGGCGTTGAGGCGCTGCGCGGTCGCGGGGCCGACGCCGGGCAGCCACTTGTTCGGCAGGGGATGGAGAAAATGAATTTCGTTTCCGGCGGGCACTTCGCTGAACGCACATGGCTTCGTCAGCTTGGAGGCAATCTGGCTGACGAGCTTGTTGCTGCCGACGCCTTCGCTGACCGAAATCTTGAGCGACTGCCGGATGGCCGTGCGGATGGTTTCCGCCACGGTCATCGGCGGCTTCCGCACTGCGCTCAGGTCGAAGTAGCCCTCGTCGATGCTGGCAATCTCCACGTCGGGCGTGAAGTCCTGCGCGTAGCTGAACATCCAGCGGGAGAAGTGTTCGTATTTGTCGAAGTCACCGGGCAGCACGATGAGCTTGGGGCACAACTTCCTCGCCCGGACTGTGGGCATGGGCGTGTAGACGCCGAACTTTCGCGCCTCGTAAGAAGCCGAGGCGATGATGCCCCGCTTTTCACCACCGACCGCGATGGGCTTGCCACGCAAGCGTGAGTCGGCAGCTTGTTCCACCGAGGCGAAAAACGCATCGGCATCGAGATGGACAATGACGCGGGGCACTCAGAATCATTTCCGTTTTCTAATCAGCGCGACCATGACGCCCTGTATGACCAACTCGTGCGCGGGGATGAGGTCGGGGAACTTTGGATTCTCAGCGCGGAGGAACGGTTTGCTGCGGTTGAGCAGGAAGGTCTTGAGCGTGCTCTCGTTGTCGATGAGCGCGGCAACCACGTCACCGCTGCGCGGCGTCATGCCGTGTTCGAGCACCACGAGGTCGCCGTCCATGATGCACTTGCCAATCATCGAGTCGCCCCGGACTTCGAGCGCGAACGTGCGCGGCGTGGGCTTGATGCCCAGCGTCTCGATGTCAATGCTCACGCAGCCCTTGGCCTCCTGCTTCCGGTCATCAGCGAACCCGGCAGGGATGGAGCCGAAGACAGGAATGTCCACGACCCGTTTGCGGAGGGCGTGCAGGGGGGAGACGACGCGCAGGGAACGGGCTTGGCCCGGCTCACTGGTCAAAGCGCCCTTCTGCCGGATGAGCCGCAAGTGGTCGGTCACGGTGGTCAGGCTGCGGAAGCCGAACTGGTCAGCAATCTCACGCAACGATGGAACGCCGCCCGTATTGCGCCCGTGCCGGTCGATAAAATCGACGATTTGCCGCTGTCTTTTGGTCAGTTCTGCCATACCGTATAAAGTTACGGTATGCCCTCGCCGGGCGGTGTCAATCTCTCTCGTGGAACAAGTCGCGGGTTGGCCCAAAAACGACAGGGTGCAGCCGCGTTAAGCTGCCAGTGGCATGGTGTAGCGGCACCGTGGGTAGGTCGAACAGCCCCAGAATTGAGAACCGGCGCTGCCGCCCTTCCGGGCCGTCCGCAGCAGCATTTCCGACTCGCACTTCGGGCAGACCTTCCGGTCGTCGTGAAGCGCGGCCAGAACCTCCGGGCTGTGCTCGGCATTGGCGTCGGCCAGCAGCTTGCCCAAGCCAGCCTCAGTCACAATCTCGATGCCATGCGCGCCCGCCAACCGCTGCGCGTCGCTGGTGTAACCGCGCAGGGTCACGATGATGCCCTTTGGAATCTTGGCGTGCGTGAGCGCACCGAGGAACTCGCGCACTGTTCGCTCACGAACCTTCCATGTGCGCCATTGTTTGCACTGGACGGCCAGGCGCTCGGCTCCCTTGTCCAGCACGAGGTCGATGCCGCCATCCGGGTTTGCGCCGCCGCGCCGGGTCACGGCGTAGCCCAAGTTTTTGTAGACCGCCGCGATGACCTTCTCGAACTGGAACCAGTCGATGCTTCGCAGCCGGGCCATGATGTCCTCAGCCTGTGGTGGGCGAAAAATTGTAGACGCAGGCCCAGCCTGCGCCGGACTTGTGCTGGCATCCAGACGATGGCCGAAGACATTACGGTTGGCACTGTGGCGGGCGTTTGAGCGGTAGAGCAGTAGCCCCAGACCAACACCCACGCCCACTACGAGAAGAACGAGCGCGTAAGCTCTGACGTGTGGAATGAACACGAGGGCCAAGACGACGAGCGCCGCAAGTTGGGCGACGGGCGTGGTGATGTCTTTGGAGCGCCTGCGGTAACTCATCTCAATGTTCAGAGGAACATCGGCGAAGACGCGACGGCGGTTGAGCAGGAGGGACGACGAACCGGGGCAATTCCTGATTCACGCAGAGCGCGGGCGCGTTTCCTTAACCAAGCCCATCGACTGACAACGCTTATCCCATGCCTCATCGGTCGGCTCTTTAATCACGCCCAAGCGGGCGAAGACCTCTAACTGGAAATTTCTGGCCCCACGGCATAGGTGCGAGTCGTGCGGTTCACCGTTGGCGATGCCGTTCGAGTGACAGGTCTGGCTTCCCTCGGTGAGCACGCGCTGCATGACGCCGGTGCGAACTTCGTCCACGCCGTCCCTGTCTTCCCGGAACGGGCACGTCGCGCACATCTCCGGCATGATGGGCATTTCGATTGGCTGCTTCTTCGTCTTCGGCATACGTCCGCGAATCAATTCTCGTCTACAGTTTCATAGAAGTTGCGGCGACGAAGCCAGTCAGACTTCGGCCTGCTCGACCATCGCCTCAATCGTCGCCAGTGCGTTTCCTTCCATCCTGTTGTTCACGTAGATGAGCGTCCTCCGCTTTTCCCTCCCAGCGGCAGCGCCTTCCTTGATGAGCTTCGCTCCGGCGGCACGGGCCTCCGTGTTCGGCTCCTTCACGCGGTCGTAAGGGCTGAACAGGTCAACGGCCTCCTGATACTTCCTACCGGGCCGCAGGAGGAACCTTGCACCGCACAGGTGCGGATTCGTCAGGCTGCCCATCATCGCCATCTGCTCGTCCACCGGCGGCATGTCGGCCCAAGAATTGTAGACGTGCGCGACGTTGTGCTTGGCCAGCACGGCGAAGTAGTCGGGATGCAGGAAGCTCTTGTTCCTGATTTCCACGCCATAGGGCCAGCCCGCTGGAATCTTGCCGAGGAACTGGTCGAGCGCGTCTACGAAATCACGACCACGGGCGAAGTCGCTGGGATAGAAGTGGCTGAACTCGAACATGAGCAGGCCGACGTTCTGCCGGAACTCTTCGCACGGTTTGACGAAAGCGGCAGCGAACAAGTCGGCGTTCAGGAAGTGCTCGTTCGGTTTGCCTGCACGGATGCCGTGGCGCGGCAGGTTCGTGAACTTTTTGATGGTGATTTCATCGGTGACTTTGAAGCCGAACTGAAAATCAGAGGGCACCTGCGACACCATGCCTTCGAGGTAACGCCGGTCAGGGAATCTGTAATAGGCCGCATCGACGCAAACGGTCTTGAAGACCTCGGCATACTCAGCGAGACACTGCTTCTCGAAGCGCGTCTCAGCGACCTTGCCCCTGTATATGTAGCGCGACTCGTCGTAGAGCGACCCGCGCCAGCCCGCATACTTCCACGACGATGTGCCGACGTAGACGCCGCGCTCGGCCAACTTGGCGGCTGCCTGCTTCATGCGGTTCCGGTCGAATTTTGGAAGGTCGCTGATGATGAGGTCAGCGTATCGAATGGCCGGAGTTTCTGCCAGTCTGGGAAATCCGGTTTGACAGAATATACCTGCACAAGCATATTCTAGCCAACGAATATGAAGCTGCTCGAAATCTACAAGTGCCTGTGCGATGAAACGCGGCTCCGCATCCTCCATCTGCTCGCGCAGGGGCCGCTCTGCGTCTGCCACTTTCAGACCATTCTCGACGCCCCGCAGGTCGCCATCTCCAAGCATCTGGCCTATCTGCGCGAGCGCGGGCTGGTGGTGGGCCAGCGGCATGAGCAGTGGATGATTTACCGGCTGCCGGAGTCGGCTCCGCCGGAACTCGACCTGCAACTGCGCTGCTTGCAGGACTGCGTGCAGACCTACCCGGCATTCCGCGAGGACTTGAAGCGGCTCAAGAAAATCCGCTGCGAGTGCGAGTGGCTCGAAGAAGTTGTGCCCGCCAAGGCGAAAGGAAAACGGCCATGAAGACCATCCAAGTATACGACCCGCCCATGTGCTGTTCGACCGGCGTCTGCGGGCCGCAAGTTGACCCGGTGCTCGCGGCTTTCTCCGGGTTTCTGCACCAAGCGAAGCAGCGGGGCTGCGCCGTGGAACGCTTCAATCTGACCCAGCAGCCCATCGCCTTCTTGGAGAATCTCACTGTGAAGTCCTTACTCGACAGCGAAGGTGTTGAGGCGCTTCCGGTCATCATCGTGGATGGCCAAGTGGCGCTTAAAGGCTGTTACCCGGACGAGGCGCAGCGTGCAGCGTGGCTGGGAGATGTGGTCGCCACGCCATGAAGACCAAGACCTCCAATCTCACTTTGGTTGACCTCGCCGCTCAGGCTACCCGCTTCCTCTTCTTCACCGGCAAGGGCGGCGTTGGGAAGACCTCGCTGGCCTGTGCGACATCACTGGCGCTGGCGGATGCCGGGCGGCGTGTGCTCTTGGTCAGCACCGACCCGGCCTCGAACCTCGACGAAGTGCTCGGACAGACCCTCGGCTCGACTCCGACCGCCATACCCGGAGCCAGTGGACTGTTCGCCCTGAACATCGACCCGGAAACCGCTGCGCGGGAATACCGGGAACGCTTGGTCGGCCCGCTCCGGGGCAAGCTTCCCGACGCTGCGCTTCGCAGCATGGAGGAGCAACTTTCTGGGGCTTGCACCTTGGAAATTGCCGCGTTCGACGAGTTCTCGAAACTGCTGGGCGACGCTGCGGTGACGACGGGGTTCGACCACGTTATCTTCGACACCGCGCCCACCGGTCACACGCTGCGGTTGCTGACGCTGCCGAAAGCGTGGACAGGATTTTTCCAAGCGAACACCACGGGCACGTCATGCCTTGGGCCGCTGGCCGGTTTGCAGAAGCAGCGGGCGCTCTACGAGGCGAGCGTTGCATCCTTGGCTGACGCCACGCGCACCACGCTCATTCTCGTCAGCCGGGCGCAGGTCGCCGCGCTGCGCGAGGCCGAGCGCACCTCCGGTGAACTCGCGGCGCTGGGGGTGCAGAATCAGCGGCTCATTTTGAACGGACGGTTCCGCGCTCAAACCATCGACGACCCGACAGCGATTGCATTGGAAGAGCGCGGCACGGCGGCGGTGCAGGAGATGAACGGCTTCTTGAGTCGGGCCAGCGTCATCGAAGTTCCGCTGCGTCCGCACAACATGATTGGGCTGGATGCGTTGCGTGCTCTGTTCCGCACCGACGACCCTGCCGTCGCTGTTCATGCAGATGAGAGCGAGCTTCCGAACTTGCCTGAACTCGATTCCCTCGTCGCGCTCGTGGACAAGCTCGCTGCGGCACAACATGGGGTCGTGATGACGATGGGCAAGGGTGGTGTCGGCAAGACGACCATTGCCGCCGCCATCGCCACGGAACTGGCGCGGCGCGGTTTCCCGGTTCACCTGAGCACAACCGACCCGGCGGCGCACATCGCGGCGGCAGCGGGCGAACTTGCCGGACTGACGGTCACGCGCATCGACCCGATTGCGGAAACGCGAGCCTATGTCGAATACGTCATGGCCACGGCGGGCCGCGACCTCGATGCGGAGTCCCGCGCTCTGCTCGAAGAGGATTTGCGTTCGCCTTGCACCGAGGAAATCGCGGTGTTCCGCGCTTTCGCTCGCATCGTGGCCGAGGGCAAGGACGGCTTCGTGGTGCTCGACACCGCGCCGACCGGCCACACTCTGCTGTTGCTCGATGCGACGGAGGCGTATCACCGCGAAGTCGCCCGCCGCGCCAGCGACATGCCCGAAGAAGTCCGAGAGTTGCTGCCACGCCTGCGCGACCCTGACTTCACCCGCGTCCTCGTCGTGACGCTCCCGGAGGCCACGCCAGTTCACGAAGCCGCCGCGTTGCAGGAAGACCTGCGCCGTGCGGGTATCGAACCCTTCGCGTGGGTCATCAATCAGAGCTTTGCCGAATGCGGTTCAACTGACCCGCTGTTGCGTCAGCGGGCACGCAATGAAGCGCCGTTCATCCGTGAGGTTGCTGACGGGCTTTCCCGCCGCACGGCGATTGTTCCGTGGGTCACCGAAGAACCGGTCGGCCCGGAGCGGTTGCAGCAACTTTTCCAAACCAACACTCAACCCGTAAATCTATGACCACCTACGTTTACGAAACCATCCCGACCAAGCCCGGCGAGAAGCCGCGCTATTTTGAAATCAAGCAGAGCATCAAGGATGCGACGCTCACCAAACACCCGGAGACGGACGAACCGATTCGCCGCGTGGTGCTCGGCGGCTTGGGCGTGCTCAAGAAGGAAGGCGCGGGCGATTCCGGCTCGTGCGGGTGCGGCCCCTCCGGCTGCTGCTGAACACGTCTACCATTTCAACGAACCCAACCATGACAACAAACACGAAACCCACTGTCCTGATTCTTTGCACCGGCAACTCCTGCCGCAGTCATCTCGCCGAGGGACTGCTCCGCGCCGCCGCCGGTGACACACTCAACGTCCAGAGCGCAGGCTCGAAGCCTGCCGGTTACGTCCACCCGCTCGCCATCAAGGCGATGGCCGAGGTCGGCATCGACATCTCACAGCACCGTTCAAAGTCGATGAACGAATTTCTCAGCGAGCAGGTCGAGACGGTCATCACCGTCTGCGGCAACGCAGACCAAGCGTGCCCGATGTTCCCCGGTCAGGTGAACCGCCATCACTGGCCGTTTCTTGACCCCGCCCACGCGGTCGGCACAGAGGACGAGCAACTCCAAGTGTTCCGACAAGTCCGCGAGGAAATCCGCCGGGTCTTCGGTGCCTACGCCGATGGTCGCCGCGACGTTTTGAAAACCATTACGAAGTAAGGAGCACCAATGAAGACCATCGAACAAGACCAAGTGCGGGCCAGCGTCCGTGAACGCTACGGAGCCGTGGCCAAGGCTGGCGCGGGCGCGGGCTGCGCCCCGGCGGGCGGTTGCTGCTCATCGACCGTGACCGCGACCGATGCCACGCGCCTCGGCTACTCTGCTGCTGACGCGCAAGCTGTGCCCGAAGGCGCGGATATGGGGCTGGGCTGCGGCAACCCCATCGCCATCGCGTCCATCCAGCCCGGTGAAGCCGTGCTCGACTTGGGCAGCGGCGGCGGGTTCGACGCCTTCCTCGCCGCGCCTCGTGTCGGCCCGACCGGCAGGGTCATCGGTGTGGACATGACACCGGAGATGATTTCCAAGGCGCGTGCGAACGCGGCCAAGGGCGGCTTCACCAACGTCGAGTTCCGGCTCGGCGAGATTGAGCACCTGCCGCTCGCGGATGAGTCCGTTGACATCATCATCTCCAACTGCGTCATCAATCTGTCGCCCGACAAGCCGCAGGTCTTCCGCGAAGCGTTGCGCGTGTTGAAGTCCGGCGGACGGCTGGCCATCTCCGATGTCGTCGCCACGGCGGTCATGCCGGAGGCGTTGCGTAAAGACTTGGCCGCTTACACCGGCTGTGTCGCGGGGGCCGCGCTCGTGGATGACCTGCAAGCGATGCTCACCGGCGCGGGCTTCACCAACGTCCGCATCCAGCCGAAGGACACGAGCCGTGAGTTCATCCGCGAGTGGATGCCCGGCAGCAGCGCCTCGGACTACGTGGTGTCCGCCGTCATCGAAGCGACGAAGCCATGAAGAAGTGCTGGGCCGAAGTGTTCGGCACCTTCGCGCTCGTCTTCGCGGGCACCGGAGCCATCGTCATCAACCAAGTCAGCGGCGGCGCAATCACCCATGTTGGCGTGGCGCTCACCTTCGGCTTGGTCGTGCTCGCGATGATTTACACCGTGGGCGAAATCTCCGGCGCACACCTGAATCCCGCCGTGACGCTCGGCTTCTGGGCCGCACGACGACTGCCGGGAAAATCCGTTCCGCCCTATCTTCTCAGCCAAAGCGTCGGGGCGCTGCTGGCGAGCGTGACGCTCAGGCTCCTGTTCCCGGACAACGCGCTGCTCGGCGGGACTCAGCCCGCAGGGCCGGTCTATCAGTCGTTCGTTTTGGAGTTCATCCTCACCGCGTTACTGATGTTCGTCATCCTGAACGTGTCCACCGGCGCAAAGGAGAAAGGCATCACGGCGGGCATCGCCGTGGGTGCTGTCATCGCGCTCGAAGCAATGTTCGCCGGGCCGATTTGCGGTGCGTCCATGAATCCGGCCCGGTCATTGGCTCCCGCAATCGTGTCCGGCCACTTGGAAAACATCTGGGTGTATCTGGCCGCACCGCTGCTGGGAGCCGGGGCCGCAGTGCTGTCCTGCCGCTGCGTGCAGGAGCAGGGCTGTTGCAGTGCGGCGCGGTTACACCACGTTTCGCCCTCCGCGTCGTCGCTATCAACTATCGGCGCGGCGTGGCTTGCTGCTTCAAGTTCGCCAACCCTGCGGCCATGTCGCCGCCCATCAGTTTATCGAGGACGAGTCCGGCCCATCGCTTGAACGGGTTCGCGCCCATGTCCGTCTCGATGACCCACGTCACTTTCATTCCGTCAGTCGCCGTGTCGAACGTGATGCTGCCGTGAAAGAGTTGCTTCCCATGCTCGAAGTCGAGGTCATACCAGATGCCTTGTGCTGGCTCGGCGCGGGTGATGGTCACAGCGCCGTTCCCGCTGCTCTTGCCTTCGGCCATCATCACCGCGCCGACGCCGGAAGGTGCGCCGGAAAATTTCGTCTGCATGTCCGGGAAACGGTTGGTCGTCCACGCCGTCCATTCGGGCCAGCGCGTGAGCGTGGCCACTCGCGGAAAGACGGCGGCGGATGTCGCTTGCATGTTTAAGCTGCGCTCAACGCGGGCGCGTGACGGCAGAAAGAAGCCGACCACCACAAGCAGGACGACGAGCGCGAGCAGACCGAGCAGCAACTTCTTCCAGAGCTTCATGCGCGGAGCCTAGTTCAACGCCGCGAGCGTGACGAGCGCCGGGCGGGATGTTACTCACTGCTGGTGGACAACACTCGAATCGAAACCGGCGCACGCGGCGGAACGTGGACATCCCTCCGGCGCTTCATCGCGATGCTCCTGTTCACCGTTTGGTTTGGCGGCTTCACCTTCTACGCGCTGGTGGTTGTGCCGACCGGACATCACGTCCTAAGAAGCAAGGTGAGGCAAGGATTCATCACGCAGCAGGTGACCAACAAGCTCAACGTGCTCGGCGGCGTCACCCTCGCCGCGCTTGCATGGCAGGTCATCGCCGTGCGTCGTGCGAAATCCCAACGCTGGTTTCGCGTCGCCACGATTTCATGGGCGGCGCTGGCCGTGACGCTGGTGGTGTTGTTCTGGTTGCACCCGCATCTGGACGCGCTGCTCGACCTCGTGGCCCGGAGCGTGATGGATGACGACAAGTTCTACTCCTTGCACCGTTGGTATCTCATCGTGGCCACGGTGCAGTGGTTGGCCGGGATGATTCACGCCGCAACGCTGCTGACGGAAAGCCCGTCGCAATCCTGATGCACAAGCAGGGTGAGCCTGATTAACGTCTGAGCGCCATGAACGACCGGCGCTCTGTCACCGATTTCCTCGCGCTGCGACGCAACACCGTGTTGTTGCTCGTGGTGCTCGTCCTCGCCGGAACCGGTGAGCGCCTCTGGCTCGGCTTCGCGCCCAAGTATCTCGAAACCCTCGGTGCGGGCGTGCTCATCATCGGCCTGTTCGATGCGCTGCAAACCTTCCTCGGCGCGGTCTATGCGTATCCGGGCGGCTGGCTTACTGACCGCTGGGGGCAGCGCCGGTCGCTGCTTCTCTTCAACGCTCTCACGCTCGCGGGCTACATCCTCGTGCTGGTCTGGCACCACTGGCTCGCGCTGGTCGTGGGCGCGTTTCTCTTCCTCGCGTGGAGCGCCTTGTCGCTGCCCGCGACGTTCAGTGTCGTGGCGTCATCGCTGGACAAGCGCCAGCACACGATGGGGATTGGCGTGCAGTCGATGGTGCGCCGGGTGCCCATGATGGTCGGCCCGCTCGTGGGGGGCTGGCTCATCACGCGCTTCGGCTGGGAGCAAGGTGTCCGCTACGCGCTGCTCGGCTGCATCACGCTCAGTGCGGCCACGGCGGTCTTCCAGTGGTTCATGGCGGAGCCAGCGGCGGAGGCCATGACCAACGCCCCAAAGTCGAACGTGAACTTCCTCGGCGTGGTGAAGGCGTTCAACCCGACGCTGCGCGAGTTGCTGGTCAGCGACATCCTCATTCGCTTCTGCGAGCGGCTGCCCTACGCCTTCGTCATCCTGTGGGCCATGAACCACGGCGGCGTGAGCGCCAAGGAGTTCGGCTGGCTTGTGTCCATCGAGATGGTGACCGCGATGGTCTGCTACATCCCGGTCGCGCATCTGGCTGACAAATACGGTCAGCGCCCGTTCGTGCTCGCGACCTTCGTGTTCTTCACGCTCTTCCCGCTGACGCTGCTCTGGGCGGACAACTTCGTGTGGCTCGCCGTGGCCTTCGCGGTGCGCGGCTTGAAGGAGTTCGGTGAACCCTCCCGTAAGGCGCTCATCATCGCGCAGGCACCGCCTGACCTTCGTGCCCGCACCTACGGCGCTTATTACCTCATTCGCGACTGCGTGGTGACCACGGGTTCGTTCCTTGGCGCGTGGCTGTGGAGCATCAGCCCGCAGGTGAACTTCATCGGCGCGGCGGTCTGCGGCGCACTGGGCACGGTCTGGTTTTGGTGGTTCGTCTTCCGGCGCACCGCCGCGCCCCAAGCGCGTTCGACTTGAGGGAGTCATCTGTATACATTCCCACCGTGCGCGAGCATGAGCCTTTGAAGTTTAGCTACCGGGTGCCGCAAGGGCCGGAGGGCGAGGTCGTCGAGTTGACCGCCGCCGAGATGGAGCAACTGCTGTTGAAACGCCTTGAATCGGCGACGGAAAATCCCGCGCAGGCGATGTGGGAACTGGCCCAATTCTACAAGACTGGCGACCAACTCGACCGCGCCAGCAAGGTCTTCCACGAGTTGCTGGGCCGTGTGGATGACCTTGAAATCAAAGCCCAAATCATC
Organism: Pedosphaera sp.; assembly: GCA_031414955.1. Classification (GTDB taxonomy): domain Bacteria; phylum Verrucomicrobiota; class Verrucomicrobiia; order Limisphaerales; family SIBH01; genus JANNGC01. Next base: position 22,309 of record JANOQV010000143.1, read on the forward strand.
TTCTCACTCGAACAGACGGCGGAAAAGTCCCACGACTTTGACCTGGCCGTGCGCTTCTACCGCGAGGCGCTCTGCATGGAACCGTGCAGCCCGTTCACTTGGTATTTCATCCACAACAACCTTGGCTACTCCCTCAACCAGTTGGGACGGTTTGTGGAAGGGGAGCGTGTCTGCCGACAGGCCATCGCCATCAGCACGCAGCCGTCAAACGCGCACAAGAATCTCGGCCTCGCGCTCGTGGGACAGGGCCGTTACCGGGAAGCCGCCGAGTCATTCATAGCCGCCACGCAGGCCGATGCGGCTGACCCGCGTTCCCTCCGCCATCTCGAAGCATTGTTGACCGAGCACCCGGAGCTTGAGTTTGACTTCGCCGGGGCGCTGGACGCTTGCCGAAATGCCGTGGCTGTGGCCGGAGAAGCCGTCGAAAGGGCGAGGGCACAATGGACAGCCGCCGCCCGGCAGAAGCAGCAGGCATAGGCGCATTCGAGGTCACGATGCAGGAAGCAGCACCATCCACTTCGGATACCTTGAACCGTGGTGTGCAACTGCGCCTCTTCCCCGCACCGAAGCCGCTGGTCGAGCGGCTCGGCGTGGACTTCTTCCGGCGCGTGCCTGATGCCCCCGGCGTCTACCTGATGGCTGACGAGTTCGAGCGGCTGCTCTATGTCGGCAAGGCCAAGAGCTTGCGGGCACGGCTCAACTCTTACCGGCACGTCCAAACGGAACGCGCCTCGCGCAAACTGGTGCGACTCATCCACGCCGTCCGGTCGGTGGTCTGGGAAGCCTGCGCTTGTCCGAACACTGCGCTTTTGCGCGAGAACGAACTGCTTCGTCTACACAAACCGAAGTTCAACGTGATGAACACGCGCCCGGAGCATTACCTGTTCATCGGTGTCCGTAATTCTGTAGACGAAATTCGTCTACGACTGACCAAGCAGCCTGCGTCACTACCCGGTGAAACTTTGCACGGCGCGTTCAAATCGTTGGGCCGGGTGCGTGCTGGCTTCTCCGCGCTGCTGCGTCTGCTGTGGGCCACGGAGCACCTTCCTGTTTCGGTCTACAGTTTTCCGATGCCGCTCGTCGCTGAACGCTGCCCGGACGAGTTCATCATTCGGATGCTCCGGTCGAATGCCGGGCACTTTGCCGACCTGCTGCGGCGGATGCTGGATGGTCGTGACGATGACATCATCCAGCAGTTCGAGAGCGCCCCGACAGCAGCGAGCGGCGTCGCGCTGTGCCTGCAACGATTCCTGGAAACTGATGTCGCGGCATTGAAGCTCTTCCACCAATTCGGCCCGGCCCGTAACCGGAGTCTGCGTGATGTCTTCGTCTACGAGAACACCGTCATCGGGCAGGATGAACTAGATGACCTGTTGGTGCTGATGCCACGAACTTCCTCCGTGAACCAACCAACCAGTGCCGGAGCCTCGTAGCCGAGCAGTCGGCTCCAACCTGAGTGTTACAAAACCTCGGAACTTGTGAACATCTACCGAGGTTTCGTAACAGCACCGTGCTTCGCCGTCTGTAAAACCGCGTCACTCCGCATCGGCTTGTTCATCAGGCTGATAGTCAGGCGTTCGCACCGTGTCGTAGCCGCCGCCCGACCTGCGACAGATAGCGCCAACCTCACCAGCCCGCCAGTTGAAGGCCGCACTGATGCGGTCACCGGTCAAGCGCAGCGCCGGAGGCTCGCGGTCAACCGGGATACCGTTCCGGTCGAGCAGGGTGCGGATGCGTCGTGCGGCAGGGCGGTAGTCGGTCGGTAATTCGGAAGTGCCCCGCAGCAGCGACACGTTCCACAGATGAGCACACCAAATTTTTTCCACGCGCACGACCGCGAAGCCTGCGGCGGTAAAAATTTCCATCAACCGAAAGTGTTCAGGGAACGCGGAGCACCATTCATCAATGCAGCCCTTGGTGTCACATGTCTCGTCCGGGTCGGTCAGGTCGGGCGTCCAGTCGATGGATGGGTCGAGGTAGTCGTGCAACGTCGCAGCGCGTCCAGACGAGGCCAGCGCAACACACTTCGATAGGCGGTTTTTCATGGCACTCTTTCACTTGGTTGTGGCGACAAGACCTTGAGCTTGGGCTTCACTCGGCTGTGGGTTCTGGGCATCGAAGTCCACGTTCACCATTTTCTCCTGCATCGACTTCTCCCAGTCATCAAGACACGGGACGCAGACCTCGGCCTTCCGGGCGTAGGCCCGGTGGACAGCCTTGGAATTATGCCCCAAGGCTTCCTCGGCGAACCGCAGCGGGTAGCCCGCCCGGCGAGCGCGTTCCGCCCATGCGTAGCGATAGCTGTGCAGGGAGATACCCTTGATGTTCAGGCCGTCGCACCGCTGCTTGAATTCCGTGGCCCGGTCGCCGGGGCGCACCGTGCGGAGATATGGAAACAGCGGCCCTTTCTGGGGCAGGGTGCCGAGGATGTCCGCGACCTCTTTGCCAAAGCGGATGAGTGGGGGCTTGATGCCGGTGTCCTGCCGGTTTTCAAGTTTCTTGCGGTCGTAGCAGATGGTGCGGTCGTTCCAGTTCACATCCTCGGCGTCCAGATAGGCGATGTCGGTCTGGCTGCCGCCGAGATGCCAGCACAGTTGGTAGAAGGCTTTGCGTTCTGGATTCTGCTCGCGGTCGAGGATGAGCCGGTGTTCCTCGGCGGTGAGGCCGCGCTTGGGCTTGTAAATCACCTTGGGCCAGTTCGGTTTGGGCAGCACGGCCCGGAGCAACCAGTCCATCGCGAGGGCGAAGTTGTGAATCCGCCGCAGGTAGACGTTGGATGAAGTTTTTCCGTCCGACAGCACTTTCAGGAAATGGTCGGCGCGGGTTTCCAGCACGGGCAGTTTGCGGATGCAGTCGAAGTTTTTGTCCTTGATGGCCACGGCCCAGCGCCGGTGCGTCTCGCCGTGCTTCATGGTCACAACCTGCTCCATGACCTGCTGCCAGTCGCGGCTGCCGAGCTTGGGGTCGGCGGCGCTGATGTAGGCGCGGGCCAGTTGCAGGTTGATGGCGGCGGGCTGATAGACGGCCTCGTTCTTGGCGTTGAGCAGGCGCGTCGCCTCGTTCTTGTCGCGGGTGCGGAGGCTCTGCTGCTCCCCGGTCTGCCTGTCCTGCAAATACCAGACGCCGCTCTGGCGCTGGAAGACTCGATACTTTGCCATGTCGTTGCTCACAAGTTGTGAGGCTACGACGGTCGAATTCTCAGCGTGAGCAACGGGTGGGACACCACAGTCTGCATAAGCAGAAAAGTGCGCTACGGGCTGCTTTCGCTGGAACTTTCGCTGGAAGTCCGAACTCGCAAAATCTCCAAACCCCCTGTCGTTACAAGGTTAAGGTTTGGAGGCGAGGGTCGGAATCGAACCGACGATGCAGCTTTTGCAGAGCCGTGCCTTACCACTTGGCTACCCCGCCGTCCGTGTTGCGGGCAAACAATAGGGATGGTCTTTCCGCTCGCAAGCGAAAGTTGTATAATGGTTGAAGTAATGAATGACGCCAAGTGGAACGATGCAGTCGGGATTGATTTTGCAAGCGGTTAAGGCCGTGCGTAGGTCGCAGACCTGGCGCAAGCGTTGCAAGCGACACAGGAACGCGGGCTTGGCTTCGTGGTGCTTCACCACCTCCAGCCGCAGTCCCTGTTCTTGGGCCGCCGCCGCCGGCTTCTCTCCGGTGTAGCCCTGATCCACATAAGCCAGTGCCACGTTCTTGCCCGCCGCCAGGCGCAGGTTCTCGCGGTCATCCTTCTTCGGATTGTCCTTGAACCCCATGGCCCGGCCGACCGCTGGCTCCTCCCGCTGCTGGCGCCGCCTTTCCCGGTGGATCTGGCTCACCACGCTGCCCCACGGCCAGACGCAGGCTGGCGCGCGGTGATTGAGTCTTTGCCGGCGCCGGCATGCTACGGGGCTTGTCGTGCGGCAGAAGGGTCGGCTAATCTCGCCCGCGTTCCAGTGAACGAGAGACAAACTATCGACTAAAACTTTTTACTAAGCCCGAACTCCGAAGTAGAGCGGTAATTTTCTCCGGCGACCGCACCCCGCGTTTCAGATGAGTCCTCCGCCGATGGCCAGCCGATCCTCGGGTGGAACCAACTTCGGCGAAGGGCACTTCAGCCAGTCCAACGCGGCCGCCACCAGCGGTTTGTGTTTGCCCAAACCACCCCACGCCGCTGAGAGTTTGAGCACCACCTCGCGCCCCATCATCCCCAGCACCGCCCCGCACAGGAACACCGCCACCCGCAACGTCCCCGGCTGCCGATACGCCGCCGTCGGCGTGGTCTGGTGCTGATAGAGACTGAGCAGGTTGAAGGTGAAGAGCACCGCCAGGAACGCCGACTCCGTCGCGTAGAACGGTTGCAGGCAAAACCCGTCCGCCGCCAGGTCGTGCTTCAATTCCTCGATGCGCGGCTCCACGCAGGCCCGCCCATTATAGTCCCGCCACAACGTCACCGCGTCCTGGCTCCGGTTGGTCACCCACACCCGGAAGGTGTAGCCCGGCACGTCCAGCAGTTTGCGCCCCACCGCCGCCTTGCTCTCCCGCATCCGCTCGCGCACCACCACGAAGCGCCGTTCCTTGGACCACCCAAATAATTTCACGATGAACTCTCCGGCGTCATGGTGTTCGTCGAGGGCCGTCCCGTTCTGGATCCCGGCGCATTTCCGTTTGAGCGTCGTGGTCAGGCGCGCCACCACGACATAAGGCAACGCGCGTTCCTCCAGAAAATCCAGGAAGGCCCCGTCGAAGAAACCGCTGTCGGCCCGCACCGTGCGCAGCCACGTCCCCTCCGGCAAGAGCGTCAGCGCCTCCTGCAAAAACGGCACCACGCCGCGCGCCGCGCCGGTGTTCCCGCTGCGCAGCCAGCCGTGCAGGATGAAGGGCGCCTCGGCCAGCAGCGGATGATGACTGTGGCGCCCTTTGCATTTGGGATTGAACCCCTTGCGCGCACCTTCCTGCTGGCCCTCGCGACAGAACACCGTCGAATCCAAATCCAGCGCGAAGCCGCCGGTCGGACACTGCACCAAGCGCACCAACCAGCGCCAGAGCGGCCGCCAGAACGCCTCGACGTGCGCCTGCGAGAAACGGAGGAAGAAATTGCGGATGGTGTCATCGCTGGGGAAACGCTCCCCCCCAGCAGCGTGTGCAGGACGTGGTCGGCCCGGAGCCATTCACAGTGGGCGAAGCGTTGCGCCCCGACCACGACGGAGAGGAGGAAGGCGGTGCGCGCGTGGGCCAGCGGGATGGCGTGGTGGGACGTGGGTTCGGCGAAAGGCAGCCGGCGTTGCACCTCCTGGGCGAAGCCGTTGGAACCGAGGAAGGAGATGAAACTGGCCAGCCCGCCGAAGGGGGAGATGGCCTTGGGCGTTTCGTCCAGAACCAGCTTGGCTTCTCCGAAGAGCGAGGTAATTTCCGGGCGGGTCGTTTTGTGCGGGGTCGGGTCGGGTTGTTTAAGCATCAATCCCTATGCCCACAAGCCCTGGCGCAACGCGACCCTTTTTCCACTTCGGAGTTCGGGTTTATTTAACTCACGGGCCGGGAACACGTCAGTCCCGGCTCAAATCATTTCATCCGCGCTTCACCGCCGGAACTTCCCGGCCCCGTCGCGACGGGCACGGCCAAGAGTTTCGAGGGTTCGGAGAATTTCCAAAAGGTCTTCGGGCTTGGCGCGGGCGAATTGCGCGGCCAAGCCTGCGGGTGTGACGGGCGCGGCGGCGGCGTGCAAGGCCGCTTCCACGACTTGAAACCGTTCAGTCAGGGCTTTGGGCCACGGCGTTTTCGTTTTGCGCTGGGCGGGCGCGGCCTTGGTTTTCTTCGCGGGCTTGGAGGCTTTGGCGGGCTTTGGATTTAGGGCGCTTTGCTTGCTGGCCTGATACTCCGGGCGGAGCCAGTGGATGACGCCGCGCTTTTCTTCCGCTGCCCGTTCGGCGTTCAATTCCACGAGACGTTCCAAAATCTCGGCATCGGTCAGCGTGGCGGACCAGCCGTAGGCGGCGGACACGGCGGCGGCGAGAACAGCTCAGGACAATTCTTGTTTGAGACCAGGCCATGCGGCTTCTGGCAGTCCTTCAAGCCTTGTCGTGGGCACCACTCTTCACACCACCGCGGACAGCGGACGGTCATTTCAACGTCTTCAAATAGGCGAACAAATTGCTCACCTCCTCGGGCGGCAGTGCTTCGAGCAAACCTTCCGGCATGATGCTCGACTTGGTGAAGGCGGCGCGCTTCACGGTGCTCTGCGGGATGCGCGTGTCCTCCATATTCTGGCGGCGCAGCACGATGGCGTCCTTGTCCTCGCTCACGCGGATGCCGTCGAGCACGTCGCCGTCTTTCAACTCCACGCGGAACATCCGATAGCCCGGCTCCATGGCGGCGTTCGGCGTAAGGAGGTTGCGCAGCAACGCCTCGACGCCCAGCGCGCCGGCACCGCTGAGGACGGGGCCAATCTGTCCGCCTTGGCCGCCCACGCTGTGGCAGCTCAGGCAGACGGTGGTGAAGAGCGCCTTGCCTTTCGCGGTGTCACCCGCCTTGTCGGCCAGGGCGTGGAACCGGTCAAACTTGATCGCGAGCGCCTGCGCCTCTGCGGGCGTGAGCAGCGGCGGAAAGTCGGAAGTCTTCACAACCTTGGCACCGGGCTGAAGTTTGCCCCATTGGGCACCGGCGAGGAGATGGACAAGGCCGGCAGGTTTTGCTTCGCCCGCGAAACTGCGATCAAAGTCGGCGCGAATTTCCCCGGCGGTGCGGGTGCGGTTCCAGACGCGGAACTCACTCAGCCAGCCGGCCGTGCCTTTGGCGGGACCAGTCCATGCCACGCGAAGATGCTCGAACTTGTTTTTCACCGACTGGCCCTGAACGGTGTCGAGTTCGCCATTCTGGTAGAGGCGGAATTTGCCGTCCGCATCACGCGTCACGGCGAAGTGGGTCCACACGTCGGCGGTCATTTTTTTCTTCGCCACGATGACATCGTTCAAGCCGCCGACCCAGACGCGGAACTGGCTGCCGAAGAAATTCATGTCCAGCACGCCGGGCGCACCGAGCAGGCCGTCGTGGTTATCAATGCCCGCGTCGAGCTTCACCCACGTCTCCACGGTGAACGGGCCGTCGAGCTTGATGTCGGTGTCGGCCCAGGCGTTGTCGTTACCATCGAGACGCAGCGCGGGACGGAAGAACGACGCCATGTCGGCGATGAGCGCGGCGAGGTCGGGGTCATTGCCGAGCACGGCCTGGAGTTTGTCGAGCGTGGCGGCGTCGAGTTCGTCCTTGAGGATTCTGCCGTTGCGGACTGATTTCACGAGCGAACTGGCGCCGAGTTTGGTGCCGGCGAGACCAGCCAGCGCGGCGCGGCGTGGCGCGGCGGGAAGAGTCGGGTAAATCGTGGCGAGCATCAGCGGCCCCTTGATGTCACGCGAGGAGGCGAGAGCGGCGACGGCAACCTGCTGCTCGGCGGTCCCGCCCTTCTGCGCGAGCATCAGGAACAAATCCGTGCGATCCGATTTCAATTCACGCAACGCCTGCAAGGCCGCGAGCGATTCGGGACGCAGCAGATATTCCTTCGCGTCGAGTTTCGGATAACCGCCCCAGCCCTGCTCCAGCACGCGCACGAGTTCAGGTTCCACCGCCGCGAGTTGAAAAGAACTCGCGAGCTTAGTGCCGAGTTCGAGTGAGGCCGCGTTGTTCAGCGCGAGCAACTGCTTTGCGGCGTCATTGAGCAGTGGCGTGATCTTCGCCGCGTCGAGCTTGGTGCGAACCCTCAGCAACGACTCAATCGCCGCCGTGCTGGTGGCGGGCTGTTGCAGAATTTTCTTCAACGCCTCGCCCACACCCGGCTCGTCCGGGAACTGCGCGAGGCGGAGCAACTCTTCCTGGTTCGGCGGGCGCGTGAGCGAGGGCAGCAGCTCGGCGACTCGTCTGGCGCTGACTTTTGGCACCATGGCGAGCGACGCAACGAGTTGCGATTCCAGCGGCAGCATCTTCGCTTGGGGGGTATGAAGAAAGGCAGCGACGGAGAGGGGGTTACGCTCAATCAACATCCGCACCAGATACCGCTCGAACTCACGTTCGTAAGCCTCGCCGACCTTAATGCTCTTCCCGCTCTGCGTGCTCTTCATCGTCGGTTCGGCGAACGGCGGCTTGGCCATGCTGACAAGCAGCGGCAGGGCGCGCTGATAGGCCACGTCTGCGGTGAGATTGTCGGATGACTCTTGCAGCGCGGAATCCAGTGACGCGACGGTTTTGATCACTTCAGCCCGCACTTCGGAGTCTGGATCATTCGCCAGCGGCTCCAGAGCGTCGAAAAGTTCCGCCCACGACTTGCTCGCGCCCGCGACGGAGAGTTTGCGTGCGTCAAGCACTCGGACAGCTTCGCGACGGATGTTCCGGTTCGGATCACTCAACAGCGGTTTCAATAGCGCGAAGTATTCGGAGCCTTTGTTGAACCGGTCGCTTCCATCCGACATCTCCAACGCCCACAACGCCGCGATACGCTTCGCCGCTGCCTGTGCCTTGTCACTCACGAGACTCTTCAACTTCGGCGCAAGTTCCTTCATCCCCCGGTCGCCGATGGCCTGCCAAGCAAGATGACTCTGCGTCGTGTTCTCGCCGCCGAGCTTGGCAATCAGTTCGTCGCCGGAGAGCTTGGTGAAGTCGGGAATGTCGAGCGGCTTGAAATCCGTCGGGCGCACGCGCCAGACGCGGCCGCGTTTCTTGTCGCGGTCGGGATGGTTCCGCGCGACTTCGTTGTGCGAGATGATTTTGTTGTACCAATCCACGAAGTAGAGGCAACCGTCCGGCCCGAGCCGCAGCGCGACCGGGCGGAACATCTCGTCGCTCGACTGGATGAAGTCCGGGAGCTTCGTGAGAGCGTAGCGCGGCCCGTCGCGCCGGGGCTTGATGGCCTGAATTTTCCGCGTGATGGGATTGGCGATGTAGATGACGTCGCAGTAGGCCTCGGGCCAGCTTGTCATTTGCGATTTGCGATTTGCGATTTCAGATTGCCACGCATCCGTCATTGCCAGCCCGCTCAAGCCCGTGCCGCCCATTTGGAAATGTGGCGCGGTGCCGGGGAACTCGGGCGCGTAGCTCTTCCACTGCGCGCCGGAACAGCCGGGGTAATTCGCGTATTCGTGGAACGGCATCGCGGGATAGCCGAAGTCATTCGCCTCCTGAATCCACGTCTCGCCCTCCATCGTCATGTGCAGGCCCCAGATGTTGCACGGGCCTTGCGAGGTGATCTCGAAGCTCTTGCCGTCAGGCCGAAACTTCGCCATGCGCGTTTGATCGAATTGAATCTCAGTCCCGAAATTGTCGCGCACTTTGCCGTAGTTGAACGCGCCCTGGGCCATCCACATCCATCCGCCCGGCGCGCGTGTGAACTGGTGCGGGAACAGATGCGAATCCTGCACGCCGAAGCCGCTGAGAATCACCTCGCGCTTGTCGGCCTTGCCGTCGCCGTCGGTGTCGCTGAGGAAAACAAACTCGGTACCGTGCTGCACATAGACGCCGTTCTTGTAAGGCAGAATACCGAGCGGAATCGCGAGACCATCGGCAAAGACGCGCGGCTTGCTGGCGTAACCCGTCGGTGACTTCGGGTCGCGGTCATAGACCAGCACCTTGTCCTTGGCCTTGCTCGCGTAGAGTTCCTTGGCGACGGCGGGGCTTTCGTTCGCGTCCACGGGATATTCGAGCGCCGTCATCGTCCAGAGATTGCCGTGCTGATCCCAATCCACGGTGATGAATTTGCCGAAGCCTGCTTCGAGATCTTCGCTCGCGACGAGTTCAATCACGAAGCCCGGCGCGACGGTGAACCGCGCACGCTCTTCTTCCGGCGAAACCGGTTCCGCCTTCGCGCCCTTCTTCGGCTCCGGCGCGCCACGAAACACTTTTCCCGGCGGGGTGGGCGGAAGTTCTTCCACTGAAATGTCCTTTACCTGCACCACGGCTTTGCCACCGCCGTGAACTTGAATCCCCATTTTGCCCCAGTCCACGATAGCCGCGTCCGCTTCCGTGTAATCCGTGCCCATCACGCCATTGATCCACGTCGTCACGCGCGGGCCATCGGCACGAATCACGTAATCATTCCAGCCATCGCGCTTGATCACGGGGCGGAGCGCCTTCATGTCGGAGGCGGACATCACCTTGTTGCGGCGCGATTCGTCGTAGATCGCGCCGTACCAGTTCGGCTCGCCGAAGTCGCACTGGTAGCCCGCCATCTCGGAATTGTTCGGCACGCGCTGCGAACGGATCTGGAAGCCGGAATTGATGAACCCGTTCGTGCCCGTGAGTTTGATCTTCAGTCGGACGATGAAGTTCGTGTAGGGGCGAGAAGTGGCGAGGAATTCATTGCGCGGCACCGTCTCCACGTAGGATCCGCCGGTGAGCGCGCCGTCCTGCACGCTCCACAGCCGGGCGTTGCCTTCCCAGCCGCCCAGTGTCTGGCCATCGAACATGGACTTCACGCCTGGACCGGGCGCGGGTGGAGCCTCAGCGGCGCAGAGCGAACCTGTGGAACAAAGCGCGAGTGCGGCGAGAATGGCGTGACGATTCATGTTTGAGTTTATGTTCTTAACCTGTGACTGACGGCGTTGACCGGAGTGTCTATCAAACCGAGGCGCGAATTCACACCACGGAAATCCACCATCCACCGAGCAGAACCCGCGGGCCGCTCCAGGGATGATCCAGGGGAGAGTACTCGGCCGCGCCCGAAGCAGTTCAACCCCGTGCCATGTCCTAACTCCGGGCCTTGAACCCTTGCTCCCTTGGTGAGTGTGCCCGCCACTTTCTTTCGCGCCTGACTTGGCCGGGTGGCTTGACGCCCCAATGACCCTCCCCTAAGTTCCGCGCGCTGGATTTTTCGCACCGATTAATATGCAAAACTTTCTTATCCCTCACGTTATCGAACAGACCGGTCGCGGGGAGCGCGGCTATGACATTTACTCGCGCTTGCTGGTGGACCGCATCGTCTTCCTCGGCACGCCCATCGATGACATGGTGGCGAACGTCATCATCGCCCAGCTCCTCTTCCTCCAGATGAGCGACCCGAAGAAGGACATTCATCTCTACATCAACTCCCCCGGCGGCAGCGTCACGGCGGGGCTGGCCATTTATGACACCATGCAGTTCATGACCTGTGATGTGAACACTTACTGCATCGGTCAGGCGGCCAGCATGGGCGCAGTGCTGCTGGCGGGCGGCACGAAAGGCAAGCGCTACGCCCTGCCCAACTCGAACATCATGATCCACCAGGTGCTCGGCGGGGCCGAGGGCCAGGCCACGGATGTGGAGATTCGCGTGAAGTACATGCTCAAGCTCAAGCAGCGTTTGAACGAGATACTATCCAAGCACTCGGGCCAGCCCGTCGAGGTCGTCGAGAAGGCCTGCGACCGGGACAACTTCATGTCGCCCGACGAAGCCAAGGCGTTCGGCCTCGTGGACGAAGTGGTGAAGTCCCGGAAAGAGCTGGCGAATTTGCCTGACCGCACGTCGGTCATCAGCTAGGGTTTCGACCAATGGCGCGTCCTACAAACATTACGCTGTGCAGCTTCTGCGGGAAATCCCACGCGGAGGTGAAGAAGCTCATCCAGGGCCCGGGCGTTTACATTTGCGACAACTGCGTGGTGCTCTGCAAGAGCGTCCTGGACAAGGAACTGGCCGCCGTTGAATCCCGCAAGCCCGCGCTCATCAACCAGGTGCCCAAGCCGGCTGAGGTGAAGAACTACCTCGACAAATATTGCATCGGCCAGGACCAGGCCAAGAAGACCCTCGCCGTGGCCGTGCACAACCACTACAAGCGCGTCCTGCACGAACCGGCGCAGCCCAAGGGGGCCGAGGAGTTGAAGTCGCAGCGCGACACCGAAGTCGAGTTGGAGAAGAGCAACATCCTGCTCATCGGCAACACCGGTTCCGGCAAAACGCTCATGGCCCGCACCTTGGCCCGCATCCTTGATGTGCCTTTCGCCATCGCCGACGCCACCACCCTTACCGAGGCCGGCTACGTGGGTGAGGACGTGGAGAACATCGTCCTGCGCCTGCTCCAGAATTCTGATTATGACGTGAAGCGCGCCCAGCGCGGCATCGTTTACATCGACGAGATCGACAAGATTGCGCGCAAGACCGAGAACGTCTCCATCACGCGCGACGTTTCCGGCGAAGGCGTGCAACAGGCCTTGCTGAAGATTCTCGAAGGCACCGTCTGCAACGTCCCGCCGCAAGGCGGGCGCAAGCACCCGCAGCAGGAATACATCCGCGTCAACACCAGCGGCATCCTGTTCGTCTGCGGCGGGGCGTTCACCGGGTTGGAGAAAATCATCCAGCGCCGGCTCGGCAACCGCGTCATGGGCTTTGGGGCAGCGGAGCACGGCAAGCGCGTGGCGGAGTTTGATCGCGATGAGATTCTTCAGCACGTCGAGCCGGAGGATCTCATCACCTACGGTTTCATTCCCGAATTTATCGGGCGCCTGCCGATGGTCACGGTCCTGGAACAGCTTACGGAGGACCAGCTCGTCCTGATTCTGACCGAGCCTCGCAACGCCCTGACCAAGCAGTACGCCAAGCTCATGTCGCTGGAAGACGTGGAGCTCGACTTCTCCGAAGATGCGCTGCGCGAACTGGCCCGCGAAGCGATCAAAAAAGGCACTGGAGCCCGCGCCCTGCGCAGCCTGATCGAGCGGCTGATGCTGGACGTGATGTACGAAATTCCCAGTCGCGATGACATTGCCGGCATCAAGATCACCGCCGCCGTGGTGCGCGGCGAAGCCAAGCCACTACTCCAACTGAAGAGCACCAAAGCGGCGGCGTAAGCGGAAGACTGGCCGAAACCAATCCAGTTCCGAACATCAGCGTTCATTTCGGCCAATCCTGAGAGTCCACCAACTCCGCCATCGATTGCTCCGCATTCACCACACTCAGACTGCTGGATTGGACCTGTCTCCTCACCAGCAGATTTCCCGGACCCATCAGGCTGCGCGCCGCTGGGAATGATGTCCTTCACCTTCACCAGCAAGTCGCCGCCGATGCTCCGCCCAGTTGATCATTGGCAAAGTCACTCTGTTTGAAGCCGTGCGGCGCCCATCACGAGCATGGCGGTGGTGCTGGTGGTCAGTGCGAGCTTGAAGGGACAGGCTCCTTCATCGAGATGCCAAGGTCGCCGAGGAGAGCATCCACGGTGTTCGATCCGGTGCTGGCTCCCCGCCATGACTCCCCGCTCAAAACCCGCGCGCCAGTCTGTTGGCCACAGGCCCGGAAGATGCGCCGGCGCGGAACCTCGTCCTGTCTTGAAAACCGTTGACGGCCATATCGAAGCCAGTAAATTACGCGCCCTTTGATTTCCAGAGTAGCTCAATGGTAGAGCACGCGGCTGTTAACCGTGTGGTTGAAGGTTCGAGTCCTTCCTCTGGAGCCATTTCAAACGGCGTGCAAATACACAGGACTCCGCAGTCAAAGACGACGTTTCCGAGCAAGTATCAGGGGCATTGCCACCAAAAACCCACGTTCGAAGCCACTCCGAAACCATTCGCGTGAACGCTTGGGCGTTCACCCCCCTACTCGATAACAGGCGGACACAAAGACTTCGTATGTTGGAATGATGGTAGTGCAAGGAGCAGACAGATTGTGCAAACGCGACGGTGGAGTGTTCTACATCCACCCCAACGCCACGGGGCGGCAAACCAGCCTCAGCACCAAAGACCCGAAAGAAGCTAAAGAACTAATCACGGCCAAGAACCACGCGGCGAACAAGCCGTTGCTGAATCTGGCCTTGGGGAAAGCCTACCTCAGGGCGGTTGACCCGCAGTGTTCCACGCGAAGGAAGGCTTCGTGTTCCCCACGATAGCGCAGACGGACAACAAGACGCGGGCGGCTGAGTTCCGCCGCCGCTAGCGAACGGTCAAAATCTCAGGAGTGTCCCGGCATAGCTATCGTTCTGCTTGGGCTTAAAGCGCGCGGGCTGAAAACGGGAAAGCGCGAACATCCACCGACCGGCTAAATCAACAAAACTGGGTGTCCGCTCAAACGAGGCTTTGTTCCACCGCCTGTTTGGAACGGGCTTCTGGTCAAGCTCGAAACCGGCGCATGAAGAGGCGGATAAAAATCAACCCGGCGATCAGTCCGCCGAGATGCGCCGCGTGCGCCACATGCGCGCCGAGCAGCCAGTTCGGGAAGACCATCCCCACCACGGTGATGACGGCCGCCACCGACAGCATCCGGTTCGCAGTCATGCGCACCGGGATGACGAAGAACAACAGCACGGTCATGCGCGCCTCGGGGAAAAGTTGGGTGAATGCGGCCACGAGACCGAAGACACCGGCGGATGCGCCCACCACCGATCCGCCAAAGCGCGCATCTGACAGGGCGCTGGCCAGAACCTGCAAAACTCCTCCGGTCACGCCACTCAGAAAGTAAGTCGCCGCCAGCCGCGATTTCCCGAGGGCCGCTTCCAGCGGAGGGCCAAAGACAAAGATGCCCCAACAGTTGAGCAGCAGGTGCATCCAGCCTCCGTGCAGCAATTGAAAGCTGAGCAACTGCCAATAGTAGCCATGCTTCAGCCCGCGCAGGCTCAAGGCGCCATACTTCGCCAGGGAGAAATCGGTCCGGGCTTCGATCCAAATTTCGGCGAGGAACGCGATGATGTTCAGCGCGATCAACGCCATCGTGAAAGGCGGAAACCGCCTGGGAACATTCCCACCCCCCATCATGAATCCATCTGCCACGCGCGAAGGCTAGAGGCGGGGAGGCGTGGTTTCAAAATGTTTCAGCCAGATTCAACCCGTGGGTGTGAATGGACGGCACGCCCTCCGTCTCGAGGACGACCAAACAACGCATCTCGGGCCAAACCTGCACCAGGCCGGGCAGCAGTTCCGGCGCAGTCAGCAGTGCGGTGGAAAGCGCGTCGGAGGCCGTGGCTTCAGGCAGAATCACCGCGCTCAACCGGGCCTGGATCGCTGGCTGGCCCGTGCGCGGATCGATGATATGGCCGTAGCATTTTTCCCCGGCGCGGAAGGAACGTCCCCAGACGGCGGAGACGGACAACGATTCGTCCTGGAGTTGCACCGTGGTGAGCGGCGGCGCGGACGCGTGATTGTCTGGCGAGGGAACCGTGATTTTCCAGCGTGCGCTGCCCGGCGGGCGCCCGATTGCATACGCGGTGCTCGTGCCGCCGTGGAGCAAAGCGCTCGTCACACCGGCTTCGCGCAAGATTTCCGCCGCGCGATCTACGGCGAAGCCTTTGCCGATGGCCCCAAAGTCGAGCATCACGCCCGGATGCGCGAAACGCACGGTCAGTCGGTCTGCATCCAGTTCGACCAGGTGCATTCCCACTGCGGCTCTCGCAGCCTCGACTGCGGCGGGATCGGGGAGGGAACCGTTGCCGCCCATGAAGCCCCAGCAGCGCACCAGCGGCGCGATGGTGATGTCAAACGCGCCGCCGCTCGCCAGGGAAAACCTGCGCGCCCGCGACAGCAACTGAAACAGTCCGGGCGTGACCCGGACGGGACCGTCAGACGCGCGCTGGTTGAGCCGCGCCAGTTCACTGCCGGGACGGTAGAGGCTGAGTTGCGATTCGAGGCGCTCGATTTCATCGAGAGCCTCCTCGCCGGCGGCGCGCAGAGCGCGAGGATCGTCGCCATGGAGGACGATCTCGAATCTCGTCGCCATGGCGTGGCGCGCAACCAGCATGGGGGCCGAGGAGTTCACGCGGACTGGCCGTCAGACGGGCTAACGTTTGAACAAGACATCGCGCTCATACTGCTTCACCTCCACGAGCCACGCTTCGCCAACGGGGACACCCTGGCTTTCGCAGTATTGATCCCAGACCGCACCGAAGGGCAGCGCCCGGGCCTCTTCCTGCAAGGCCAGTCGAGCCGTCCGATCGCCCGCCTCCTCGGCCCGCCGGATGGCCGGCGGTTCGAGCAGACCGAGCAACAACGCCCGCAACAGGTTGCGCGTACCGATGACCCACGCGGCGACACGGTTGATGCTGGCATCGAAATAATCCAGCCCGAGATGCACCCGCTTCCCATAGCCGTTGGCCACCACCTCGCGGGCGATGGCCTGGAGTTCATCCGTGAAAGTCACCACATGGTCGCTGTCCCAACGCACCCCCCGGCTGACGTGCAGCAGAATTTCAGGCAAGAACTGGAGCACGCTGGAGATCTTGTCCGCGATGGACTCCGTCGGATGAAAATGCCCGGCGTCCAGGCAGAGCAGCTTGCCGCGCGTGGCGGCATAGCCGAGGCAGAACTCGTGGGAGCCAACCGTGCAACTCTCGGCCCCGAGGCCGAAGAGCTTTGGTTCCAAGGCGTCGAGATTGAACTTGAGAGGCTGGCAGAAGATTTGATCCAGCGAGGCCGCGAGACGCGCCCGCGGTGCGGATCGGTCGGCGGGCGTGTCCTTGAAGCCGTCCGGAATCCACACGTTGGTCACGCAGGGACTGTTCAGCGCGCGGCCCATCGCCGCCCCGATCCGGCGACTCTCGATGCAGTGCTCGATCCAGAATTGCCGGATGTCTTTATCGTGGTGGCTGAGCGTAAAACCGTCCGCGGCCTTGGGATGGGCAAAACAAGTCGGGTTGAAATCCAGTCCGAGCCGGTGCTGCCGCGCCCAATCGATCCAGTTTTGGAAATGCCGGATTTCGATTTCATTACGCTCCACCTTCTGGCCGCCAAACTCGCCGTAGCAAGCGTGCAGGTTCAGCCGGTGACGGCCGGGAATGAGAGAGAGCGCCATCTCCAAATCAGAGCGCAATTCGTCCGGCGTGCGCGCCTTGCCGGGGTGGTTGCCGGTCACGGCCAACCCGCCGCCCAGCGCGCGACCAAGGTTTTCAAAGCCGCCCACGTCATCGCCCTGCCAGCAATGCAGCGAGACAGGAATCCGCACCAACTCCTCAAGCGCGCGGTCGGCGTCCACATCCAGCGCGGCGTAGCGTTCGAGGGCTAGTTGATAGGCCCGAGCGACGGGGTGGTGGCGGCGGCGCGGGCGTGGCGATGATCGGCTCATGTCTTACGGAGCTTAGAAAACACGCGTTGGCCCGGCCACAATATTTCCCAGTCCGAAGCCAGCACGACACGGGGTGGAATTATCTTGCGGCCCTCCGCACGTCGCGCCGCGCCGGAGGATCGCAGACTCGAGTCGTGGAGCAGGATGCGGGGAAATATTTTCCGCAGAACCACCACTCACCGATCCAGGACGGTGCCGCCGCCGGCGGAGACATCGCGACGAAAATTTCCGCCGCGAGACCGGCGCGGGTGCATCTTGACACTGTTCTTAAAGTGAGGTGGTCACGGTTCCTCGACCGGCAAAAACAAGAACATGGCTGTCGTGTCGTCACATGAAAAAAGCATCGCCCCCAAGTCAACCCAGTCCCGCGCCCAAGCCCCGGCCC
>JANOQV010000144.1:0-20232 GCA_031414955.1 Pedosphaera sp.
GTGCTTCAAGTAACTGTCCGTGAGGTTGGCGGCATCGGTGCGATGATTAAAATAGATCGCCTCGGGCGCCAGCGTCTGGCCGGGCAGATAAACGTAGTTCGTGCGCGAGCCGCCGAAGCCGCCGCCCCGAGCGCCACCGCCCGTGCTGGCTGGGCCGAGGTAAAGAACGTTGAGCGGGCGATCCGGCACGTCGGCCGCGAAGGTGTTGAGGACCATCAGCCCTCCCGTCAAAAGAGTCAGAAACCGTTTCGAGTTTTTCATGCAGGCGTCAGCAGTGTTCGATTTGGATAGTCTGTTTGCGATTTCAATGATTTTCCCAATATTTCCGGCTTCAAGCACCGCTGCGAAGCAATAATTGACGAACAGTGCGCCATGAACTCCGCCTTTGCAGCCGGATGAGTTTTGAAAGCAATCGAGTTCGCAACTCGGGGGAAATACCGGAAGTCTCTCCGATAATTTGTTCTGCCCAAGTTTCAGGGAAATAGGTCAATGACCATCTTGAATCACATGCCGCTCGTAGCTTCTCTGCGAGAGATAAGCCTTCGAATTTCGAGAGACATTCGCTTCGTTCCGCAGAATGGGTGCGTGATTTTAGAAGGTGCTCAATCCTACTGCGAAGTCCGCTCCAGAAGCGCGAGCGCGGTTGGCTCGCAATCTTATGCGCGACTTGGTCGAGCGTTTCTTGCGGAAGTGAGTTTAACGCCGCTTCCGGGATTTTAGCCCAGCTTTCGGAGCAATCCCACGCGCTCAACGACGGAGCTTCCAAAACCGCGCGCAATATCGCGGCTGGCCCATCGGCTTCGATTCTCTGGAACTCTACATGGCGATCCGCCCACCGAGCCTCCCGTTGTTCGTCCTCGATTCGTTGCTGCGCTTGCTGTCGCAACCATTCTGCCTTTCGTTCCTCCTCTCGCCGCGCTTTCTCTGCCCGCCAGAGCGGCAGCGCCTTCTGCAAAATGGGATGGCTGTCCACGACTGGCCCGAAGTAGTCGAGAAGCGCGATGGCGTCTTCAGTTTCACTTCCAGCGCGAATTGTCGCTGCGAGCAGCATCGGGGCAACGGTGGGATGCAGATGGAAGCGCGGCTTGAATTGCGCCTTGCGGTAAGGCTCAAGGACGAAGCACCAATTGCCCTTGTTGTGCTCGGATAAACGAATGATTTGCCAAGCACGTTCCAGTGAGAAAGGTGCGAGCTTCGCGATACCAGCAACGAACTGTTCGTATCTTGCTGAATTCAGCAAGGCGACAAGCCACAGAAGCGGCTGATGCTTCTCAAAATCTTCCAAAGAGCTGGCATTCATAATATCGGCCAGCGCGTTGCGCGTGTCGCTTTCCGCTGTGTCGAACTTCCGTAAGAGAACTCCGTCGCACTTTAGGCAATGACCTGCGTAGCCGCCGCAGCGTTTGTCCAAATCCATCCACTGGATTGCTTCTTCGATGGTGGTCATTGCTCTGTTTCGGCCAATCATTACCCACGCCGTTGTGCTTTCGCCAGCCCCAACGAGGCTGCCAGAAACTGAGATGTGCTTGATGCAATCTCACTTCGTTGTCGGCTTGAAGATCAGTTGCGAGAACTGGTAGAGCGCCTTCTTCCAATGCTGGAAGTCATGGGCGTGATCATCCACATGCCAGATGTGCGGCACGTTCTTTTCCTTCAGGTAGCCGTGGACGTTCTGGCTGATGCGAATCAGCCCGTCTTTGTTGCCGCACGAGACATAGAGCAGCTTCAATTGCTTCGTCGCCTTCTCGGGATCGGGCACGAGTTCCGCCGCGGGCTTCGTGTTCGGCGCGGAGGAGAATCCGCCGACCCACGCGAAGGTGTCGAGGTTGCCGAGACCGAAGTTCAACGACTGCCCGCCGCCCATCGAGAGTCCAGCCAACGCGCGGCTCTCGCGATCCTTGATCACTGAGTACTTGGCTTCGATGAACGGGATGAGGTCGCCGATCAAATCCTTATCGAACTTGCCAAACGCCGGCGCGGTCGCCATCGCGTTCGGGCCGGGCCGGTCGTCGACCTGCGCGCGTCCGTTCGGCATGACGATGATCATCGGCATGGCTTTCTTGTCCGCGAGGAGGTTGTCGAGGATGACGTTGGGCTGGCCGCCGCGACGCCATTCCTCCTCGTCACCGCCGATGCCGTGCAGGAGGTAAAGCACCGGATACTTCGTGTCGGCGGAATACCCAGGCGGCGTATAGACCAGCGCCTTGCGTTTGTTACCGACGCTCTTGGAGTCGTAATCGACCATCTCCAGCTTGCCCTTGACGATGCCTTCGCGCGCCTTGTCGAAACCCTCCGGCGCGTTTGGAAACACGGGCTTGTCGTCGGGCTTCAATTCGATCGGCCCACCGAATCCGCCGCGACCACCGCGACCGCCTTGTCCGCGCTGGCCGGGAGCAGCGGCGGCTGGGGCGGTACCGTCGCGTTTGGCCGTGGCTTCGGAAGAACCAAAGTCGCCAACCTTGCGCGTGAACTTGATTTCATTGCCGGAGATTTTTCCGGTGTAGGTGATGTTGATCTCGTTGTCCTGGATTTTTAGCGGCTCAACGAATGTGACCGTGTCGCCGTCCACCTTGCCGTCCTTGAACTCGGCATCGCGCTTCTGGTCGGCCGTTTCCACGCTGGCCTTGCCGGTGACGTTTGCCCCGTCCTGCTTGAGGGTGAAGGTGTATTTCTGCAAACCGCGCTGCGTCTCAAACTCGGCTTTCCAAGTGCCGGTGACATCCGCCGCCAGGGCTGAGAGTGAAAGGGCCGCAAGAGTCAGGAGTGTGATTGAAATTCTCATGGTGTCGTGATGATTGAGTGGATGCGAAGGATGAAAGTTACGGTCAATTCTTGAACAACAGCGGTGCGATCTCGCGCAGGCTCCGCCGCCAGGCGAGCCATTCGTGCCCGGTATTGGGCGATTCATAAAACACTGCATTGAGGCCCGCAGCCTTCAGCGCGGCGGTGCTCTCCTTGGGATCGCCGCCGAAGCCGCGCCCGCCCACACGGTTGGTGCCCAGTTCGCTGCTCCCGTAACTGATGAACACCAGCTTCACCTTCTCCTTGAACTTGGCCATGTCCGTGATGTTCGTCACCGCGATGCTGCCGCCGCTGAACACGCCGATGTGTGAAAACTTGTCGAGGTGCGCCGGCGCGATGGCGCGGGTTTGCATGCCGCCCATCGAGAGACCAGCCATCGCGCGTTGCGGTTGCTTCGCGATGGTGCGGAAGTTCGCGTCGATGTAGGGAATCAGGTCTTCGGTGAGCACCTTCTCGAACGCGCTGAAGTTGAATGCGCCTCGACCGCCCGGGCCTGCGCCCGCCGGAGCCGCGTTGGTGGGACGCGGACCACTAACACCGCCATTCTCCATCACGATGATGAACGGCTTCGCTTTCCCCTCGGCGATCAAGTTGTCCATGATCAAGCCGGCGTGGCCCTGACTGCCCCAGCCGGTTTCATTTTCTCCACCGCCATGTTGGAGGTAGAGCACCGGGTAGCGTTTGCCCGTGTCTTTGTCGTAATCAGGCGGCGTGTAAACGTAGATGTGGCGCGTCTTGTCGCTCGACTTCGAGAAGTAATAAACTTCGCGGAGCTGACCGTGCGGCACGTTCTTGAGCGCGTAAAAGTCCGCGTCCTTCGCCGGAATCTCCACCGCGCTGCCCCAGCGACTGGAGCCGTAGAAGTAACGGCTGTTCGGATCGGGCACCTCGGCTCCGTCAATCTTCAGCGCGTAATAGTGAAAACCTTCATCGAGCGGCCGCGTGTGGCCGTACCATGCACCGTCTTCTCCCTTGGCGAACTCGCTGCTCTCTCGAAACGTGCAGCCCACGCTCTTGGCTTCCGGCGCGACGATGCGGAACTTCACGCGGCCCTCCGAGTTGTATTGCGGATACTGTTTGCCGGCCTGGTTCGAGGGACAGGACTTCCAGTCATTGACCGGTTCGGCGGCCTGGGCCAGCCAAAGCTGGATCGACAGCACGAATACGAACGCGAGGAGCGATAGTTTGGTTTTCATGGTTTGCAAGAATACTTCCGGCCACCCACGAATTTTGGACAACAAAACGGCGGCAATTTTTGCGTCGGCCACCGCTGGTGCGGATCCGATCTGGCCAAAACAACAGAACTCGCACATTCTTGCCCGATGAAGACCGCCGAAGATGTCCGCAAATACGCCGCCAAACAAGGTCTCGCCAAGAAAGAGGCATTGAAGAAGGGGATGGAAGAGAAGTCCCGCGAGTTCACCGAGAAGGGCAGCGAGCTTTACGCGAAGGCGTGAACCGGGCATCATCCCAAGCAGACAATGCACCGGATCAGCTACATTCAGATTCAGAACTTTCGTGCCTGTCAGTCCGTATCGCTGCCGTTGGATGACTTCACGCCGCTCGTAGGTCAGAACAATGTTGGGAAGTCCACACTCCTCGAATCGCTCAGGTGGCTTTTGAAGCCAGATGCGCGGTCATCCAATGATTTTGCTGACGCCAAACAGCCGATTGTGGTGACGGCCAAAATTGAAGGAATCAGCGCCGCGATTCTCGGTCTTATTCCCGAACCGAAGCACCGAACCGCGATTGAACCTTACTGTCCGAACGGCGTTTTGTGGATTCGGGTCAGAACCGAAGGCCCAAAGACAATTAAACAAGAGGTCTGGAATCCAGAAGTTCTCGAAGCGGATGGAAGTCCCAAAGAATGGCGACCATATCCAACGGGACTGCCTCAAGCCGTGGCGGCGATTCTGCCTGAGCCCTTGTCCATCCAAGCGATGAAGGATGTGCAAAAGGATTTCACCAGCGTCGCCGCTGGCACGAGCATCAAGAAGCTAATCGAGGAAATTGCTGAGCCAGTAACGAAGGCAAACGCTACTGAGATTGATGCAGCCCTGAAGACCATCAACGATTTATTGGCTGGCGAGGGCGAGACTCGTTCAAAGGCGCTGAATGAATTCGACGAAAAGGCCACGAAAGTCCTCGAAGACTTTTTCCCCGGCTTGGCGCTTCAACTCGAATTACCTGAAACGAAAGTCAAAGAGTTCTTCAAGTCAGGCTCTCTCAACGTCCGGGAGGAGGGAAAATCCGAGTTCACAGAATTCGCTCAACTTGGCAGTGGCGCGCAGAGGGCAATCGAGATGGCCCTGATTTGTTATCTCGCAGCCGCAGCAGGAACTGGATCGACCTGTGCCAGAAAGTTGCTGCTCATCGACGAGCCAGAACTGTATTTGCATCCCCAAGGAGTCCGTCGAGTCCGGCGTGCTTTGAGTGTGCTTGCGACGAAAAATTTCCAAGTGGTTTTCTCCACGCACTCGCCCCTGATGCTCGACCGTGCGAACGCGGCGCATACCGTCATCGTGCGGAAAGAACCAATCACCGGGGCAAGGACGAGAAAACCTCTCCAGCAAGCTGTTCGTGACGCCCTCGCAGAAGCTGAATCGCAGTCACGCGTGCTATTCGAGCTAGGAAACATCGCGGAAGTTTATTTCGCGGAGCGAGTTGTTCTCTGCGAAGGAAAGACAGATCGTCGAATCTTGCCTCTCGCGTATGAGCAGCTTAACGGTCGCGCGCCGGAACTCGACCACGTTGCTTTTGTGTCGATTGGAAGTTGCTCGGACATCCGCAAAGCGTTGGCAGTGCTTCGTGCGATGGAGATTCCAGCCTGCGCTATTGCTGATCTGGATTTTGCATTTACTGAAGCAGCGAAAGGAAGCAGTGCCCTCGTGGCGAAAGACGGGGCAGAGATTTCGAAAGCCAAGGCCATCCTCCAACGTCTCCAGGCTGCTCACGGGTTTTCACTCGCGGCCAACGGCCTGCCAGAAAACAAGAACGGATTCCGCGCTGCCAATACTTGGGCGCTTTTGGCGGCGGATGGTGACGGAAAGGTTTTGGCGTCCGATGTTCACACGCTTCTCAAAGCGCAAGGTATCTGGGTGTGGTCAGCGGGAGCTATCGAGCATGTCATTGGCACGGCTGACAAAGGCGAAGACGCAATCATTGCGCAGGAAGAATCGCTCCGCGCAAAGAACAGCGCGGCGATTGCTGGCGAGTTCCCGGCAATAGTCGAGTGCTTCAAATGGCTCAAAGAACTCAATCAACAATCAAAAGCAGAGGCGAAACAATGATTGCCACGAATTCCATACCAACCGTCTTTGAAAACAACGGCTACAAGCTCGTTTGGGGTGACGCGCTTCAAGTGCTGGACGGCGCGGTGGCGGATGCTTCGGTTGACCTGATTTTCGCCGACCCGCCCTACAACATTGGCAAGAATTTCAACGGTCGCCGGGACAAGTGGCCGTCGGATGAGGCGTATTTGGAGTGGAGCTACCAGTGGATTGAGGTTTGCCTGCGTAAGCTCAAGCCGAACGGGAGTTTTTACTTCATGTGCTCGACGCAGTGCCTCCCGTATTTCGACCTTTACCTCCGCAAGAAGCTGACAGTGCTTTCGCGCATCGTCTGGTTCTACGACAGCTCGGGCGTGCAGGCGAAGCGGTATTTCGGTTCGCTTTACGAGCCGATTCTGTTCTGCGTGCGCGACCCGGAGGATTACACGTTCAATGCCGACGACATCAAGGTGGCGGCACGCACCGGGGCAGAGCGCAAGCTGATTGATTACCGGAAGTCCGTGCCCACGGTTTACAGTTCCACAAAAGTGCCGGGCAACGTGTGGGAGATTCCGCGCGTGCGGTATCGGATGCCGGAGTATGAAGAGCATCCCACGCAAAAGCCGGTCGCGCTGCTGGAACGGATCATCAAGGCCAGCTCGAATCCGGGCGACCTAGTGCTCGACCCGTTCGCGGGCACGTTCACGACGGGCTTCGTCGCGAAGGAACTGGGGCGGCGGTTCGTCGGCATCGAGATTGATGAGGAATACGTGAAAGTTGGCCTGCGACGGCTCAACATCGCCACGCATTTCAAAGGCGAACTGCTGGTGAAGCCGTTGAAGACTTATGACTCTGCCTACAGCGAGCGCGAAACCACCCCGATGCTTTTGGAAAAATAGAACATGGAGCACTCTTTCACAGCGACCATCAAAGCGGTGCTCCAGAAACATTTTGGTGCGCAAGCGGACGAGCTTTTCGAACGGAGCTTGCTGCTCCAATACCTGAACCTGAAAACCCGCTCGGCAAATCGCGGGTCAAAATCTCGCAGCAGCTTTGCCAACCTCTATGCGCTCTTTGTGCTGGCCGAGGATTATTTGAAGGGTGGCTTCGACAAGGCGGGCGACTACTCCAAATACGAAGGCGCGGTTTTCAGCCGCCTGTTCCAGCGGCAGCGCGAGTTGCCATTCGGCAGCAAGCTCCAAAATCATGCACTGAATCACCGGTTGAACGAGGAGTTCAAGAAGTTCTTCCCGACCAGTGAACTCACGCCCATCGTCCGCGACGTTCAAACAAACCGCTACTGGCTCAATCGCAATCTGCTCCGGGTGAAAGCCGGACGGAAAGATTGCGACCTCGCCACGAGCGTCGTCGAGATCGTCAACGAATACATCAAGACGAAGTCAGCCGCCTTTGCTGCGTTCATTGAAACCTGTGTGAAGCTGAAGGATTTGACGGCTTCTGCCCCCCAAGGAAGCTGAGGCGTTCATTCTGGACCTGCTCGCCCCGAACCGGGATGCACGGCTGTTTGAAATCGTCAGCTTTGCCGTCCTCAAGTTTTTCTACCACGACCAAACTGTCTATTTCGGCTTCGACTTGGAGAATCTCAGCAAAGAACCGCTGAAGCTATTCAAGACGGGCCGGACGAACGCGAACGATGGCGGAATTGATTTCGTGATGAAGCCGCTTGGCCGGTTCTTCCAAGTCACCGAGACGTTGGATGTGAAGAAATACTTTCTGGACATCGACAAGATTGAGCGTTTCCCAATTTCGTTCGTCATCAAATCCGTCGAGCCGATTGACTCGTTGCGCCAGAAGCTCAGGGACGGAGCGCAAAAGCAATTTGGCGTTCAACGAGTCGTTGACACCTACATGGCCTGCATTGAGGAAATCATCAACATTCCCGTTTTACAGGAGCGATTCAGCCAGGCGGAAGCCCAGGGGTATTTGCCGCAGATTCTCGATGAAATCGTGAAGCAGAGCAAAGTTGAGTTCAATTACGCTGAGGAAACCGAACCGGAAGTCGAAGAAGATGAGGAGGCGGAATTGCCTTCTGAAGGCGAATGACGCAGAGCTTGTGACAACAGCCGCAATCCATCCGAACGACATTGCGGTAAAGCGCCAACGCTTTCGCCATTTACTCCACCATCGCCAGACGACTTGGACAATCAGCACGAGTTGGGGCAGTTCCTGACGCTGGCCTACGACACCTCACCCTTAATCCCTTTCCCCATCCGATGCGGAGAGACTAACACGGCGTCCGGTTCGAGATCACCACTTCACACCCTGCCCGCACCCTTCCCGCAGCGGGAGTGAGGAGGGAACAGCGTTCGCGTGTTTCGCGTGTTTTGCGGTTTCCATCGCGCTTCGGACGGCCCACCGGGCGCATCAAGCGACGGCGTTCAAGCATGTGTCTCGCCGACTCAGCGCGCGGCCGCGTTTTCAGTCGCGGAACAGAAGCGGCGCAAATTGATGCAGGCTGCGGCGCCAGGTCTGGAACTCGTGCGCGGTGTCGGGCGACACATACGCGGTGTTCTTGAGGCCGATGGAATTGAGCGCGGCGTGATTGGCGTTGATGTTGCCGGGATTCTCGCGGCTGCCACAACTGGCGAACACGACCTTGACCTTCTCCCGGAAGCCCGCCGTGTTGCTGACGTCATTCGTGTTGATGACGCCGCCGCTGAAGAGTCCGATGTGCGAAAACTTGTCGAGGTTCTTCAACGTGATGAACTTGGTTTCCATGCCGCCCATGGACAGACCGGCCATGCCGCGATTCGGTTGATCAGTCAGCGTGCGGAAGTTGGCGTCGATGTATGGAATCAATTCGCCCACCAGCACTTTCTCGAACACGGCGGCTGCGCCGGCGAAGGGGTTCGCCCCGCCAAGCGGCCCGCGACCGGGAGCATTCGTGGACGCTGCGGTCACGACTGCGTTCGTGTTCGTGCCTCCTGCGGGCCGACGGCGTGCGCCCGGCCCTGGACCTTCGTTGGTCAGGCCATAGGTCATCACGATGATGCACGGCTTCGCTTTTCCCTCAGCGATCAAGTTGTCCATGATCAAGTTGGCGCGACCTTGATTCCACCAAGCGAATTCATTCTCGCCCCAGCCGTGCTGGAGATAGAGCACGGGGTAACGCTTTGCGGTGTCCTGGTCGTAATCCGGCGGCGTGTAAACGTAGGCCACGCGCGCGATGACGGTGTTCGTGAGTTTCGACGGGAAAAGCACCTGCTGCACACGTCCGTGCGGCACATCCTTGAGCGCGTAGAAATCCTGATCGTGCGCGGGGATCTCAACCCCGCTTTCCCAACGCGTCGAGCCGTAGAAGTTCAACGCGCTCGGATCGTTGAACGTCCCGCCGTCCACCGTGAGATGATAGTAGTGAAAGCCCTCATCCATCGGCTGCGACGTGCCGGTCCACACGCCGCCCTCGCCCTTGGTCAATTTCGTCCGGCCTGCGCTGATGCTTTGGGCTTCGGGCGCCACGATGCGATAGCGCACGCGCCGTTGGGAATTGACCATCGGATATGGCTGGCCTGGCTGATTCACCGTCGAGGGCTTGAAGTCTTCGGCGATCGGCTCATTCGTCTGAGCCACGCCCAGCGGACTCGACAGAATCGAAACGCACGCGAGTAACGACAGTTTTGTTTTCATAGTTTTGAGTCGCTGGGGGTTTGCTCACGGAATGTTTTTCTTCTCCACTTTCCACCCTTCGGCCTTCGCCAGTCCGCAAGGATCGCCGACGAACATTTTCGCCGCGTCCTTGTCGCTGCGTAACTGCCACTGCAACCACGCGGTCGCGACCTTGGCGAACTCGCCACCGTGTGGCTTGCGATACGTGCCGCCGTGTCCGACGTCCAGGTTCGCCGCGAAGACGGGCACGTGGCTGATGCGCCGGACGTCGTCCATTCCGTTTTTGTAGGCGATGTCCTTTTCGCCACCGAGAACGTAGAGCGTCGGCGTGCGCAACCTGGCCAGATGCTCCTTCGGTAGCTTGGGCATTCCACCCCGGCCCGCGCCAGGATCAGGCAGAATCCCGCTGTTGAAAATCATCGCGGTCGCAATCCGCGCATCCGGCGCGACCTCGAGGGCCTGCAATCCTCCGCAGGACATTCCCGCCACGGCGATCTTGTTCGTGTCGAGCTTGCCATAGTATTGGCTCGAGCGTTCGCTGTTCTGTGCCATCGCCCAGTTGATCGCGTCCACCAGCAGGGGCGACTTCGTCGGACCGCCCGCACCGCCGCGTTGCCCCTCGGCTGGCATCGGTCCAATGGCAACGACAAGAAAGCCGTGCGATGCCACTTCGGACAGAAAGTTCACATGTTCCCACGGAGAATTGGCGCACGCCCCGTTGCCCCAAACGACGATCGGCAACTTGACCTTGTCGCCCAGCGCACCGAGATCCCTCGGCCGAAACACCGTGTGTGTCGGCAGCGACTCATCGGACGCCATCAATGCCTTGTAGGGTCCGGTGCCACCATCTTCCACGGTGCGGCTCGCCGTTTCCTTTGATGTGGGCGGCCTTTTCTCGGCAGGGCCGTTCTGCGCGACCGCGAGGATCGGAATCAGTGCCACCGCAGCGATCATGAGAGAGGAGCGAAGCTGAATCATAAGTTGGTTGTGAAAAGTGTGTCGCTGCGCATTCATCGTTCGAGCGCGACCGGCCCGGGCTGCGGCTTGCCGGTGGAATACAGCGCGCGGATTTCCTCCGCATCCAGCGCCCGGCTGAACAGGCAGAACTCATCCATCGCGCCGCTGAAATTGCGAATCATGAAAGGATCATTCTTGGGAAATCCCTGGGCGTTCCAATTGCCCAACTCGGCCACGCCCACGCGGAAAGGCGGCTTGATAGTCAACGACTCTTCACTCACCGAAACACCATTGAGGTAATGGGCAACCCGCTTCGCGCCTCCGTCGATCACCACCGCGAGATGTAACCACAGGCCGAACTGATCGACCGTCAACACCGGCGGACTGTGGCAAATCTGGAAGCGGCCCGGTTCGGAGCCAATCGCGGTCAAAGCCAGCACGCCATCCTGACGAATAGTCCAGTGAACCGTCCCGGCCACGAAGCCGTCGCTCATGAAGAGGGAATTGATCTGGCGATCCAGTCCCTGCACGCGCACCCAGGCGGCAAGCGTCAGCGACTCGGATTCGCCCGGCACGCTGAGGCGCACGCGATCACTCCCGCCGCGAAACTCCAGCGCCCGCTTGTCCGGCCAGCGGCCTTCGGTCCACTGGCAGCCCACGATGGTGGCGTCGGACGCGGCGTCTTTGCGTCGGCTCGCGTTGGGCAGGCGCCAGTTCGCCAGGTCCGTTTGCTCAAAATCGAAATGCAACAGCAGGGATGGGTCTTCGTCGAGCCGGCCGCTAGCCGCGCGCCATTGTTCGTGACGTAATACCTCCGCCTCGGACGATTTGTTCTGGAGATCAAACAGCGAGGCGAACCCGGTCGGGTTGGCCGCAACGAGCCGCTGCGGGCCAGCCAGATCAGCGATTACGCCCTGGCCTTCGAGCAAGCTCTGCTTCATCGCGCCCGACGGGGATTGAAACTCCACGCTGCCCTTGAAGACATGCAACTCCGTCTGGCGCTGCTTCACCTCGACTCCGAACACCGTGCCGAGGTCAGTCACATTCATCAGAGGCGTGCGGACACGAAACCCTTTCGCCTGCGGCGGCACCTCGGCGACAAGCCGCCCGCTCGCGCAGACCGCTTCGTCGGGAGAAATGAGTTGAAGCTCGGCCGGGCCTTCCATCACCACGCGCGCGCCGCTGTAGAAAACAATTTGCACCAGACCGGATTTGAGCCGCAGCCAGCCCGGTTCCAGGGGCGCACCCAAGCGCGGTGTTTCGTCGCGTTGAGTCCATTCGGCGTCCACGACGCGGTTCAGCATCGCGACCGCTTTGCTCGTCGTGCCCTTGCGCTCACTCGAATGCGACAGTCGCAATGCCCACCATCCGGCGGCGAGCAGCGCAATGCACGCGGCCAGCGCCACGATGGTCTTGGCCAGACCCGCCACAGGAGCGCGGCGTTCACGCCGCTTCAACTCACCAACGGGAAGCGCTCCGGCACTTTCCAGCCCCACGGGCTGTTGGATATTGAAGCGGGCTGAAGCCCGCGCCCCGCCGGCTTGCGGAAGCGGTTCGTCCATTTTGTCCAACGCGGACGCGAAGAGGTCCGGGTCCGAGGCCAGCCGTGAATGCAACTCCGCGCGGAAAAGGTATTCATCGCGCGCCGCTGCGTTGGCGCGCAGCAGTTCATTCAACGCCCGCATCTGCTCACTGCTACCCAAACCGTGGCAAACCGCAGCTACTGCCTCGTCGAATTCACGCGATGGAAAATCGATCTTCATGCCGTCGCCTCATCCTGCCGGGTCGCCGTCTCCACGCAGCTTTGCAGCGTGTGGCGAATCCGTTGCAGCATCTTGTAAGTCGCCTCGACGGTCCGGCCTGACTCCCCGGCCAGCGCCTCGATGCCCGCGCGCCGGTAGTAATAGCCCTCGATCAGTTCGCGTTGTTCGCCCGGCAATTTACCCAGACAACCGTCGAGGCGAGCAAGCCGGCGCTCGAACTCGGGCTTCAACTCCTCGCGGCGATTGACCAGTTCCTCAGCCAATCCCTTTTCCAGCAGCGCCTGCCAGCGCTGACGTCGCTCAATCCACTGCTTGGCCTTATTCAATGCGAACCGGCAAGCCCACGGGGTGAACGGCTGATTCGGATCATACGCATCGAACTTCTCCCACAGCGCCAGCGCCGTCTGCTGCACGATGTCCTCGGCGTCCGCCACGTTCGGCACCAGCACGGCGACATAGCGAAAAATCTCCCGCTCACTGCGCAGGAACAGCGAAAGAAATCGCTGCTGCGCGGCGCTCTGATCATCGAAACATCGCGTTGGATCTGGTGACATGCGTCAGGCTTTGATCTTACTTCTGGTCAACTCCGAATTTTGGACAAACAAATTCAGGAAATAGTTACTACTGCTGCTGGTCTGAAGCGGAAACGGGGCGGTTCCGGATAGCAGTGGAGGCAACCGCCACTACCCCATCGTGGTTAGGCGGTTTAACGTCGAGTCGTTTTCGGAGTCAGACGGAAGGCCCGAGAACATTGGATTCAACCGGCTCTGACAAAAACCTGGCCCAATCTTTTCCGCGAAGTTCGGCGAGTTCGTTCCGCCATGTGAACATGAAAACTGAGTGCCGCTGTTCAGATCGCTGTCCACCAGATTTTATTTGTAAGCCGAGACCGGCTTCTGGACGACGCCGAGTTGCTTGTAGTTGAAACCGCTATCGAGCGGTTGGTAGGTGCCCACGATGTCCACGCTGCGGGTCGGCGTGATGGCGGATTCCATGCCCATGCCCCAATAGGCGGCGTTGATGATGAGACGGCGCAGGCCGGCGGACTGGAGATCGTGGGCGCTGCCCATGGTGCTGTGAAAAACGCGGGCCTTCTTGCCGTCGCTGGTCTGCCAGTGCTTGAACCACGCCACGGGGAGCGGCTCCAATTTTGGATTCGGCGCGTCGTCGTGTTTTCGGCCCATGAGCGGCTGGCCCCAGACCAGGGCGGTGCAATTGGTCGGCAGACTCGTTCCTTCTTTGTAGGTCCGGTAAACGTCCGACTTTCCCCAAATATCGCTCACCCCGATCAGGATGGGATGTTCCCTTTGTTCCGGGACGATCGTGCCGCGGGTGGAATCCGCCTGCCAGCGTCCGTGGTGGCCCATGAACGCTCCGCCGAGCACATCCTCACCCCAGCGCACCTGCTTGCCGTTGATCTTGTAGGGCAGCGCGGCGTGAAAACCGTGGTTGCCCGTCCGGATGGAAATGATGGGCTTGCCGGAATCGAGATACTTCACGATGAGTTCCCGTTCTGGCATGGGCAGCGTCAGCAGTCGGGGAAAGAAAATGACGAGGTCAGCCGAGGCGAGCTGATCGAGACCGGGAATGTGATGCTCTTTGAGCGGCTGCCCCTTCTCCGGATAAACCGGCATCGTCGGATCGACTTCTCCCTTCTCGTTGACGGCGAAGAGCACGGTGCAGTCGAAGCCGTGATGCGTGCTGAGAACCTTTGCCAGCATGGGCATGGACTGTTCGCTGCGATATTCCTGGTCGGCCGCGATGAGCACGATGCGCTTGCCTTTGCCCGGCCCATCGCCGCCAGGGTAAGTCAGCCATTGCGGGTTGTCGGCGGCGTGGGCCAGGCCGCAAGAGACAAGGAGTGCGATGGAACAGAGAAAGTGGCGGAGAAGTTTGCGCATGATCTTAAGGTTGCAGTGAGAATTTAATAAGGTGTTGGTCGCTCAACGGCTGCCTTTTTCCAAGCTTTCAATTCGCCGTTCACGACTGGTGCGACTTTGGCCGGGTCCATGAATTCGGGCGAGGCGTGCAGGAGCACACCAAACTTCAGCCGCAGCGGCTCGCCTGTTGGCACGGTGAAGGGCAGCGAGGGCACATCCTTCACGCCGGGCGGCGGGCCGGTGGGATTCATGGCAAGGAATCCGTAGTCGCGCGCGTGCGACCAGACGGGGCGCGAGTTGTCCGTCGCGGCGCAGACGAGGACACCCGCGTGGCGGCCATTCATTGTGCCGGAGTAGTCCCACCATGTCCCGATGCGGCCCCAATTGCCCGCTTCGTTCTTGCCGCCGTGACTGCTGACGATGCTGCCGGTGCCGCCTTTCACGACGAGCGGCGTGGCGATGCGAAAGCTCAGTCCCATCTCGTGCTGCGGTCCGAAGATGAGCGGCCCGTCCGCGCGGCGCAGCGTGGTGCTCCACATCAGCAGCGTGCCCGGCAGCGCGGGCTGGATCGTTTCGCCAGCGACGAAACAAAACTCATTCGTGCCGCGACAGACCTCGATGCCATCCGGCGCGAGATATTTTTCCTCCACGGCGAACGACAGCCGCCCGCCCTCGACGCGCGGCCCGCGCACGAAGCGCACATGCTCGATGCGCACATGCTCGATGCGCCCTTTGTTGCGCCAGAAATCCACGCCATTCAGGTCGCCAAACGCGAGCGCGAGTCCCGGATGCATGGTGTCGTGGTCGGTGGCGTCCCGGCCTTTCACCGGCGGAAAATTGCGCGTGACCTGCGTGCCGTCGGGCGCGTGGAGCCGGGCGAAATAGGGGCGCGGAATTTTTGCGTCGCGGAAGACAAACTCGGCGACGGGCTGGCCGGAGTGCGCGATGACCAACCGGTCCGCGCTCTCGATGAAACGGAAGCCATCGCCCTTTGGCCACACAGTTACATCAGCGGCGAAAATCGGATTTTTGAAATCAGCGCCCAGAAGAGACAGCGACAACGACGCCATGCAAAGAATCAACCGGTGAAGCATGGCCACGAGCCTACGCACTGGGGCCAACATTGCACACCGCCAAAATGATGGCTGGAATCAAGTTCTGATCCCACTTTCAGGATTGCGACCACGAGTGAAACAAGTTCGGCAGGACAAATCACTCACCTCCGCTATTCGTCTCGGTCTCGCGCACCTGATACTTCTCCCGTTCCTCCGGTGTCATCTTTTCAAACGCCACCGTCTCGCGGTATTCGCGCGCTTCGGCGGTCATTGTGAACGTCGCTTCAAGGGTTTTCTCAGCGACGAACTCTCGAAGGCGCTGGATGGGAACGCGGAAAAATTCCTTTCGATAGTTCACTTTGTTCACGCGCAAATCGTCGAACCGCTCGTGCAACAACCGCTCCAAGGCAGGTGCGTCGTCGCTGCGAATCATGGCATGAACATCGAAGCTGAACGGCACAGAGGCGTCGCTGAGTTCCTTGATGCGGTCATCAGGTTCCAGACGCCGGGTCATGCCAATCTTGAGCACGTCTTCCCCGAATGAGCCGAGGTTCGAGATGATGTAGACGTGACCGCTGCGGGTCTGCTGCGCCATCGAGAGCGCGCGCTGGTTCTTCGCCTCCGCTTCGGTGAGCTTTTGGCTCAACTCGGCTATTCGCTGGGCTTGCGTTGAAGGTTCTGCGGGCCGCGCTTGAGCACGGTGAGCTGATGGTCTATCCGCCCGCAGATGTAAGGCAGCGTGCCGCCGAAATGCGGGCAGACGAGCTTGAGCTTCGGGTGCCGGTCGAGCAGGCCGCTGGCGATGATGCGGGCCAGCGCGATGGTGTTCTCGAACATGTTCCCCAGCGTGCTCGTTAACTCGTAGCCCTTCACCTGTTCGGTGGTCATCGGCTTGGCCGGATGCAGCAGGATGGGCACGTCCAACTCCTCCGCGCGGGCGTAGAGCCAATGGAACTGCGGCTCGTCGCACCACGCGCCGGCGAGGTTCGTGTAGAGCAGGATGC
Source organism: Pedosphaera sp. (assembly GCA_031414955.1). Classification (GTDB taxonomy): domain Bacteria; phylum Verrucomicrobiota; class Verrucomicrobiia; order Limisphaerales; family SIBH01; genus JANNGC01. The sequence continues at coordinate 16,358 of JANOQV010000144.1, forward strand.
CCCGGAAGCCGAGCTTCTTCACGCAGCGGTCGAGTTCCGCGGCGGCGGCCTTCTCATTTTGCAACGGCAGCGTGCATAAACCGCGGAAGCGCGTCGGATGTTTCGCGATCACGCCCGCGAGCGAATCGTGAATCAACTGCGCCACCGCCGGGCCGTCGTCGCCGAACCATTCGGGCCCGGGATCGTTCGTGCTCAACATCGTGATCTCGATGCCGCTGGCGTCCATCGCGGCGAGTTTCGCGTCCACGCTGACGTAGGCCGGCGGCACCTTGCGCAGCCAGTCGCCCATCTTGAGGAAGGTGGTGCCGTCCTGAACGTAAACCAGCGGCTCGGTCTTGCGCCGGCGCATCAGCTCGAGCACTTCGGGAAAGAACAGATGGCTCTGGCAGTCGATGAGGCCGGTGGTGAGGCGCTCGGCGGGCGCGCGCTCGGCGGCGGCGAGGGGCAACGCGGCCAGGGCGGAGCCGGAGGTGGCGAGAAAGCGGCGGCGGATCATGATTTTGGATCAGGTTGATTCATTTGCGGCGGCTGCGCGGGCTTCGTTTCCTGCGACAACTCGAGGCAGACGGCGATGCGAGTAATTGTCTTCATGTCCAAGTCAGAGTGCTGCGCTTCGATTCGGTTATGCCCGTCATTTCTTAAGCTCACCGTTCGTCGGCGATGTGCCCGCGCCGAGATTGCTTCGGAGCCAGGCCAACACATTCGCCACGTCGGCGGGCGGGAGACCTTCGGCGAACGAGGGCATCAACGAGCTCGCGAGGCGGCGCACGCCGGTCACGTCCTTGCGCAGGAGCACCTGCTCGACACCATTGGGTAACGCCAGCGTCAGGCTCGTCGCGCCGTCGTCTTTCAAGATGCCGGTGATGGGCACCGCGGCGGCGCGGCGGCCGCTTGGAGCACGGTTAACGCGACCAACAGGGCGATGATGAGCGATTTCATAGGCAGAGCTGGTTAGAGAAGCGACTGAGCTTTTGGCACGAACAGGGTCATGCCCACGGCCAGCGGAGTGCCTGCGTGGGCGGTGACGATGCCGTTCATGCCAAACGTGACGCCGCCGAGCGCGGGATCGCGGCGATAAGTGGCCAGCGTGCGCAGCGGCTCCTTGCCCACAGCCGCCGTCGTCTGCTCGATGGTGGTGATGCGGCAACGCTCGCAGGGTTTCACCAGCCGGATCTCAAAGCCGTCACCACGCAGCACATTCGCGACATCCTCTCCATGCGGACCGAGTCCGCGAATGACGATGTTCGGTCGGAACCGGTTCATCGGCAGTGCTGCCACAAGGCGGCGGTTGAGATCCTCCAGGGATTCCTCGCCGAGGACCAGCAGCGGATACCCGTCGCTGAAGTGATTCTCCGCGTCCACACCGTGAGTCCATTGATGATTGCTGAGCCGCCGGTGCGCGGGGTCGAAGCGCACCAGACGCACGGCTTGCCCGAGAAATGCGCTGAGCCACGCGGCAGCCACGGAACCTTCATCCAGCGCACCACAATCATCGCGCCAGACCCGCACCCGGCAGCGCGGTCGATCGCGCCCGGCCAGCGACAGCTCCAAAGCGTCCGATTGCCCCGGCGCACTCAAGCGCAACGTCTCGGACGTGAGCGCCGTCTCGATCAGCGCCAGGCGTGGCAGGGCGCGCTGCGTGAGGAACTGGCCCTCCGCATCCACGACCATCCACTCGCGATCATGAGCGAGACCACGGCCGGTCAACTCCGCAGTGGCCAGCGCGATCCCGCGACAAGACTTCACCGGATAAATATGGAGGCCGGTGATCGTGGCGTGGGTTGGTTTCATGGGTGCAAATGGAGTGATTGAACCGCGCTCCGGCAATCGCGCCACAGTGGCTGCATCAACTCGTGGACTGGGAAAATTTCGTGAACGTCATCGTAGCGGAGAAAGTCGCGTCCGCCCGGCTCGCGGGCGACGCTGCCGACCGGGACCTGAAAAATCGGGAAGCGCAAACCCAGCGATTCGGTGAAGGCGGTGGCGCGATTCATTTAGTTCGGGGCAGCAATTGCGCGAGCCCAGCGGTGGCCCACGCCGTGGCGGCGGTGGAGAGAAACTGATGCTCGCCATACGGATCACCATTCTCGAAGTAGGGCTGCGCCTTCACCTTCACATGCGACTCAGCCAGCCACGAGCCGTCGGCATGCTGCGCCTTCAGCAGGTAGTCGCGAGCGCGAATGATGGCCGGATGATCCGCGGCGGTGCCGGTCTTGCGCAGCATGAACATGGTCTGGCCCGTCGAGTAAGTGTCGCTCGGCCGGCCCTTGTTTTCCGCCCAGCCGCCATCGTCCTGTTGCGCGGTGAAAATGGCGGCGAGCGTGCTCTGCTTCAGGCCATCGCCGCCGCCGAGGTGATGCAGTCCCCACAGCCGCCAGAGCCGATCCTGCTGATCGCGCAGCGGAGCTTTGGCCAGCCATTGCTCCGCCTTCGTTCGCGCTTCGGCGACGCGGGGGCGCTGCTCCGGGCTGGCGTATTTTTCCAATCCCATGAGCACGAGCACGGTGTCGCCAATGAGCGAAGCCTGCATCGGTGCGCGACGACACGATGCCTGCCAGTGCCCGTCCCGCGCTGCCAGCGGTGGACTCTCCTTGTTGCCATCGCGCAGCCGCGAGACGCCCTGAATCTGGAGCAGATATGCCACCATTGAAGTTGTGGTCTTGTCCGACGGCCGCTGGTCGAGGCTCAAGGCCCAGAAACCAAAACCCGTTGTCGCCGCGCCGCCCGGCACATGATCGCCCTCATCCATGTCCTCGATGCGTTCCTCGAAATACTTCAGCGTCGTGTCCGCCTGTGATTTCATCCACACCTTGTCCAAAGGAAAGCCGCCCCGCGCCGCCTCCACCGCCGCGAGCATCGGCAGCGTCTGATGGTGGCAGGAAAAACACTTCTTGTGCGTCTGCCAGTCACTCGCCGCCTGCTTTACGCGGGCCAGGCCACGCCGGGTCGCGGATTCAAGGTTGTTGGTGGTCTCAGCGGCGTGCAACGCGGCCAGCGGAGCAAGCAGTAGGGCGGTGAGGATGAGGGTGTGTTTCATAGCGTGACTCATTCCTCGAGTTTTTTGTTAAGCTGGAGGCACCAGCGCCGCGCTAATTTTTTGGAATTTCATTCACCGTGTAGTAGGCCTTTTTGTGGAGCAGGGGTTGGCCGTCTTGCGCGGTGATTTTCGCGAAGTCGAAGTCGTGGATGTGGTCTTCCGTGATTTTGTCGAGATGAACATAAACGGAGAGCCCGTCAGCCGAAGGGACGGCCTGGGTCACGCGCGGGGTTGTCTGGTCCACCTCGGGGCTGCCGTAGGCGCCGTGGTAGATGTGGGTGTAGGTGGTGATGCTGTAGGCGTCGGTCTTCGCGGCGGCTTGTTTGTCGATGGGCTTGGTGAAGGTGACGAGGAAGCCGTCCTTCTTGATGTTGATTTCTTTGACCTCGAAGGGCACGACGCCGTTCCAATCAATCCGCTGGAGGGCGAAAGGCTCCGTCCCGCGCACGGGCCACTGGCTGCTCGTGGTGAACCCTCCGGCGATAAGCTGGCCCTTGGGCGAAAATTCCACATTCATGATCCCGGTGGCCAGTCCTTCGCGGAAGGGATAACACGCGCCCTGCCACACGCCGTTCACCTGCTCGGTCGTCGCGCGCATGAGGATGCTCTGCGTGTAGTCGCCGAGGAAAAGCTGCCCGTCGAACGGGCCGAATTTTCCGCCGGTGTTGTTGAGGCGAAATCCGGAAATCGAGCGGCCCATTTTGATGTAGGGAAACTTCACCGCCGGCGGCACGAGTTCCTTCACGCGCTTCTTTTCCACGCCCATGCGCGAGTTGCTGTTCGGTGTAAGCTCAGGCGCTTTCATGCCGGGGACGAAGGGATACCAGTTGTAGCTGGC
>JANOQV010000145.1:0-9376 GCA_031414955.1 Pedosphaera sp.
GAAAATAAAGTGGACGGAGTGCTGCGGGCCCTCGTCCCGCACCTGGAACCGGAGACCCAAGCCGAGGCCCCCGTGCGCGCGGCCCACCGCTCCCTGCAAGGGCGGCGGGCGCAACTGGACTAGGCCGGGGCGCGCGCGGCCGGCTTACCCATCGGCTCGGGCGAAATCGAAAGCGGCCACCGGCACGTCATTCAACAAAGGCTCAAACTGGCCGGAGGCTGGTGGAAGCAAAACAATGCCGAGGCCATGCTCGGCTTGCGCGTGGCCCGCGCCAATCAACGCTGGGACTCCTACTGGACCCAGCCTCCACTCAGTCAAAATTGACCGCCACTTTCAATCCCACCCTGAGAGCTGAGGGCTGGGGCAGGGCACGGGTGCATCTGGACACCGTTGGTAAAAAGAGGTGGTCACGGTTCCTCGACCGGCAAAACAAAAACCAAGCCGTCGTGTCGTCCCGGAAAGTACACTGTGTCCGAGTCCCCACCCAGTCCCCTGCCCAAGGCCCGGCCCACGCTGACCAAGGTCGAACGTGAAGTGGTGGCCAGTCCCGCGAGTGGGGCCGGCAACGGCTCCAGAATCGCCTGCGACAACTGGCCCGCGAAGAGGGTCAGGTTCCTCCCCTGGCCCAGCAGCAGCGCCGCCCGCTGACCCTGATCAGCGAACTGGGCGAGAACACACTGACCTTTGATTACGGCCAGGACTGGAGCACCGGGGAGTGGTTCTGCACGGCGCGCCGGGTCTGGGGGCTGGGGATGCACAAACAGATCACGCCGGACTGGGCGCAGCGGCTCTGCTTCACCCTGAGAGCGACCGGCTCTCCAAGGAACGCCAGCCCGAACAGGCTGCCGCGTGCGGGGCGATGGCTGGCAGGTGTGCGCGCGCGGCTCAGGCTGGGGGGGGGAGCAAAAAAACCGCGTGGAGTGCCACGATCTCAAGCTGGGCGTGTTCTACCGGCACGAGCAAGCGGCCTGCACGCAGGATGGACGCGGGCTGCTGACGGACAAGGTGGTGGTGAGTTGAACGGGCGCGGCGCGGTTGGCCCATCGGGAACGGGGCAGTGGCAAGCGGGTGCTGGCAAAAGCAGTGCCGCTACCAACGGGCCGGACAATTTTGGACTCCGCCCGACCTGCGCCACCTGCTCGCACTCGACGAAGCCTGCCGCAACCATCACTGGGACCAACTCTGGCAACCCGCCTTATGCCCAACGGGGTACGGATGCACCAAAGCTAATGTGTGTCGCAAAAACTCCAGAAAAACTTTTGACACCGTTTCGGCGGTTCTCTATTTTAAGCGTTCGGTCGTTTGGACGTGAAACAATAAAAAAGAGTCTTCAGCCCTGAATTCCATTTGGAACCAGTGGTTTGGGGTCTTTTTGTCGTTTGCTGGATGGGTTGGGTAATATGGGATTAAATTTTGAGTTGAACTCAAATGTGCAGTGTTCAAGCGATACCAATTTCAAAGGTCTTGGAAAAATAGCATCTCGGCGATGAGCCGTGGAACAGTTTAGTCGGTAAAGTCGGCAAGTTTTCCCAACAAGGGAAAAACTTCTCCTGTCTTGTTTGTTAAAAAACGGCGGATGCGTGTGCGTCCGCCACTGAAAAAGGTCACATGGCATCGCGAACGAACGAAAGAATTAACTTCGGCAAGATTAAGGAGCCGATCGCCCCCCCGAACCTGATCGAATTGCAGACGAATTCCTATAAAGAATTCCTCCAACTCGACCTCACGCCCAACAAGCGCAAGAACATGGGCCTTCAGGCGGTCTTTACGGAGGTTTTCCCGATCGAGAGTTATGACGGGAAGTGCGTGCTGGATTTTGACAGCTACGAGATCGGCGAGCCGAAAGTGGACTGGTTGGAGTGTCTGCGCGAGGGTGTCACGTACGGCGCACCGCTTTATGTCACCTTTAAGCTGAAGGAGGAGAAGGGGGCCAAGGAAGAGAAGGTGTTCATGGGCGAACTGCCTTTGATGACGCCCCAAGGCACGTTTGTGATTAATGGTGCCGAACGCGTCATCGTCAGCCAACTTCATCGCTCGCCAGGCATTGCCTTTGAAGCGAGCCAGCATGCCAACGGCAAGATGTTGCACAGCTTCCGGATCATTCCCGACCGCGGTTCTTGGTACGAGGCCCAGTTTGACACGAGCGACATGCTTTACGTTTACCTCGACCGCAAAAAGCGTCGTCGGAAGTTTTTGACCACTACGCTGTTCCGGGCGCTGACGTTTTTGGACGGGAAGGGGACGGGTTCGGATGCGCAAATTCTGGAGCTTTTCTATGACATCGAGGAACTCACGCTCAAGGCAGCGGAGAAGTTGGAGGATATTCAGAACAAGGTTCTCATTGAGGATGCGATGGATGTGGACAAGGGTGTTGTTGTGGCCCGTGCTTTCGAGCCCCTTTCCAAGGCCGTAGTCAAGCAGATCGCCGAACTGGGCGTGACCAAGATCAAGGTCGTTGATACGAGTGTTGATGATGGCATCATCATCAAGTGCATGAAGAAGGATCCGACCAAAAACGAAGAAGAGGCCTTGAAGGACATCTATCGCCGCCTCCGCCCTGGGGATCCGCCGACCGCGGCCAACGCCAAGGCGTTGATCAAACGCTTGTTCTTCGATGCTAAGCGTTACGACTTGGGCCGCGTTGGTCGTTACAAGATCAATCAGAAGCTCGGCCTCAAGGACGAGAATGCCGCGCGCATCCTGACCAAGGACGATTTGGTCCAAGCAACGAAGTATTTGCTCCGCCTGAAGAAGGGGGAGGGTTCGCTGGACGACATCGATCACCTGGGTAGCCGCCGTGTCCGTACGGTGGGTGAATTGCTCGCCAATCAGTGCCGGGTCGGTCTAGCCCGCACGGAGCGTCTCGTGAAGGAGCGCATGACACTGTTCGATCAGAGCCTCGAAACGATGACCCCCCAGAAGCTCATCAACCCGAAAGCGCTTTCGGCGGTGATCCGCGACTTCTTCGGCCGTTCCCAACTTTCGCAGTTTATGGATCAGATCAACCCGCTCGCCGAGTTGACTCACAAGCGCCGCTTGTCGGCCCTTGGGCCGGGCGGTCTCTCCCGTGATCGTGCTGGATTTGAAGTCCGTGACGTGCATCCGTCGCACTACGGTCGCATCTGCCCTGTCGAGACGCCTGAAGGACCGAACATCGGTCTCATTGCGTCGCTGGCGACGTTTGCCCGGGTGAATGATTTCGGCTTCCTTGAAACGCCTTATCGGCGTGTCGAGAAGGGCCGCATTACCGGTCATCTTGATTACCTCACCGCTGACCGCGAAGAGAATTACGTCGTGGCGCAGGCCAATGCGCCGTTCGATGACAAGGGCCATTTCCTGACCAAGACGGTGACCTGCCGCGCCAAGGGCGACTTCATCGACGTGGAGCCGGAGAAAGTGGATTACATGGACGTGTCGCCGAAGCAGCTTGTGTCGGTTGCTGCCTCGCTGATTCCGTTCCTTGAGCACGACGACGCGAACCGCGCGTTGATGGGATCAAACATGCAACGTCAGGCCGTGCCGCTGCTCGTGACTGAAGCGCCCTTCGTGGCGACGGGTCTCGAAGAGCGTGTGGCCCGGGATTCGCGTGCCGTGCTCGTGGCCGAAGAATCTGGTAAGGTGGCCTCGGTCACCGGCAGCCAGATCATCATCACGAACGACGGCAAGATGCCGGAAGGCAAGAAGCGCATCAAACACGACCCGTCCAACGGTGTTTCCGTCTATCCAGTGCGCAAGTTCATGCGCTCTAATGCCGCCACCTGCATCAACCAGAAGATTCTGGTCGAGAAGGGTGACAGCGTGAAGAAGGGTCAGGTCATCGCCGACGGTCCTTGCACTCAGGGCGGCGAACTCGCCCTCGGGCGCAACGTGCTCGTCGCGTTCATGCCTTGGAACGGCTACAACTTCGAGGACGCGATCCTCATCAGCGAGCGCATCGTCAAGGACGACATTTTCACCTCGATTCACATCGATGAGTTTGAAGTGGGCGCCCGCGACACGAAGCTGGGCCCGGAAGAAATCACCCGCGACATTCCGAACCTCGGCGAAGAGGCGTTGAAGAACCTCGGGCCGGACGGCGTGATTCGCGTGGGCGCGGAAGTGAAGCCGGGCGACATCCTCGTCGGCAAAATCACCCCGAAGTCGGAAACCGAACTCGCGCCGGAAGAGCGTTTGCTCCGCGCCATCTTCGGTGAAAAGGCGGCCGACGTGAAGGATACCTCGCTCAAAGTTCCCTCGGGCACCTACGGCATCGTCATGGACGTCAAGGTGTCGTCGAAGAAGGATTCCGAGAAGCGCGATATCGCTCCGCAGGTCGAAGGCAAGAAGGCCACGAAGCAGTTGCAGGAAGACTACAAGCAGAAGATCGAAGAGCTTCGGGATCAATTGACCGAGGCACTTTCGAACATCCTGCTAGGTGAGAAGATCCCGCTTGATGTGGTGAACAGCGAAACCGGCGAGATCATCATCCCGGCCAACCGCAAGATTACCAAGACGCTGTTGCGCAAGCTGGCCACGGTTTATGATCGCATCGAGATCGATCCGTCGCCGATTCGCAACAAGATCAACGAAATCATCGGTACCTTCAAAAAGAAGTTCGACGATCTCCAGCAGCAGCAGGACCAGGAGATGGAACGCGTTGAGGCTGGTGACGAAGTCGATGCCGGCATCATCAAGCAGGTCAAGGTTTACATCGCCTCGAAGCGCAAGCTCTCGGTCGGTGACAAGATGGCCGGACGCCACGGTAACAAAGGTGTCGTCGCGAAGATCGTTCCCGAGGAGGACATTCCGTTCCTTGAGGACGGAACTCCGGTGGACATCGTGCTCAACCCGCTGGGCGTGCCTTCGCGCATGAACGTCGGGCAGGTGCTTGAAACACACTTGGGCTGGGCCGCGCAGTTGCTTGGCCTGAAGTTCGCCACGCCGGTTTTCGATGGCATCAAGGAAAAGGAAATTCGTGGTTACCTCAAGCAGGCCGAGTTGCCGGAGCACGCCAAGATCAAGTTGATTGATGGTCGCACCGGTGAAGCCTTCGATCAGGAAGTGGTCGTCGGCTACATCTACATGATGAAGCTCGGCCATTTGGTGGCGGACAAGATTCACGCCCGTGCGGTTGGACCGTACTCGCTCGTCACCCAGCAACCGCTGGGCGGCAAGGCCCAGTATGGCGGTCAGCGTTTCGGCGAAATGGAAGTGTGGGCCATGGAAGCCTACGGAGCGGCCTACACGTTGCAGGAACTCCTGACCGTGAAGTCCGACGACGTGCAGGGCCGCACCCGCATCTACGAAAGCATCGTCAAGGGCGACAACTCGCTCGAGGCGGGAATCCCGGAGTCGTTTAACGTGTTGGTAAAAGAAATGCAGTCGTTGGGCATGGACGTGAAGGTCGGTTACGCGAACCAGATCGACCAACCGGCGGAGCCGAACGCTCTGACGAGCCTCGGCTGAAACTCGGGCAACCAATTCAAACTTTCATAACCACATTTCAATTATGATTAGCAGCAAAGAGTCGACCCGGGAGTTGCTGGGGCTGGAGAAGGTGAACCAGGTCGAGCATGTGGCCATTTCGGTCGCGTCGCCCGAATCCATCCGCTCCTGGTCCAAGGGTGAGGTCAAAAATCCTGAGACGATCAACTACCGCACTTTCAAACCTGAGAAGGGCGGCCTGTTCTGCGAGCGCATCTTCGGTCCCGTCAAGGACTGGGAGTGCTCTTGCGGCAAGTACAAGCGCATCAAGCATCGCGGCGTGGTCTGTGATCGTTGCGGCGTGGAAGTGACGCTGGCCCGGGTGCGTCGTGAACGCATGGGGCATATCGAGCTTTCCGTGCCGGTGTCGCACATCTGGTTCTTCAAGTGCATGCCGAGCCGTCTCGGTCTTGTTCTCGACGTGACGGCGCGCAATCTTGAGCGCGTGATTTATTACGAAGATTATCTGGTTCTCGATCCTGGCTCGACGCCGCTGACCCTCCATCAACTGCTGAGCGAGAACGAGTATCGCGAAGCCCGCGAGACCTACGGCAACGACGCCTTCGTGGCCAAGATGGGTGCCGAGGCCGTGCGCGACGCTCTGGCCCAGGTAAATCTGGTCAAGACGGTCGAAGAATTGCAGGTCGGCATGACCGAGACCAAGAGCAAGCAGATCCGCAAGAAGATCGCTAAACGCATCAAGCTGCTCTCGGCCTTCCATACTTCGAAGACGCATCCCGAGTGGATGATTCTCACGGTGCTGCCGGTGATTCCGCCGGATTTGCGACCGCTGGTCCCGCTCGAAGGCGGACGTTTCGCCACGTCCGATCTGAATGATCTTTATCGCCGCGTCATCAACCGCAACAACCGGTTGAAGAACCTCCTCCAGCTCAAGACACCCGAGGTCATCATCCGCAACGAGAAGCGCATGTTGCAGGAAGCGGTGGACGCGCTCTTCGACAATGGTCGTCATGGACGCGCTGTCACCGGCGCGGGCAACCGCTCGCTCAAGTCACTTTCAGACATGCTCAAGGGCAAGTCCGGCCGCTTCCGTCAGAACTTGCTCGGCAAGCGCGTCGATTACTCGGGCCGTTCTGTCATCGTCATCGGGCCGGAACTCAAGCTGCACCAGTGCGGTCTGCCCAAGAAGATGGCGCTCGTGCTTTTCGAGCCGTTCATCATTCGCCGCCTCAAGGAACTCGGCTACGTGCACACCGTTCGTAGCGCGAAGAAGATGATCGAGCGGCAGTCGCCCGAGGTTTGGGACATTCTGGAAGAAGTGACCAAGGGGCATCCGGTCATGCTCAACCGTGCGCCGACGCTGCATCGTCTTTCCATCCAGGCCTTTGAGCCGGTGCTGATCGAAGGTGAAGCGATTCGCATTCACCCGCTGGTTTGCACCGCTTACAACGCCGACTTTGATGGTGACCAGATGGCCGTTCACGTTCCGCTCTCGGTCGAGGCCCAGATGGAAGCACGTCTCCTGATGATGGCGACGAACAACATCTTCTCGCCTTCCAGCGGAAAGCCGATCATGACGCCGACGCAGGACATCACGCTCGGTTGCTATTACCTCACGGCCGAGCCGCGCGCGGTGCGCAAGGAAGGCCAGCACATCCCGCTCTTCGGCACCAAGGACGAAGTCAACTTCGCCTACAGCGATCAGAGCTTGCGCGTGCATGATCGCGTGCGCCTGGCCAATCCTGACTTCGGCAAGAAGACCACCTACGGCAACTCGGAGTTAAAGGTCATCGAGACCACCGTGGGCCGCGTCATCTTCAGCGAAATCTGGCCGATCGAACTCGGTTTCTACAACAAGGTCGCCGGCAAGGCGCAACTCGGGGATCTGATCTGGCGCTGCTACAAGGTCTGTGGACACGAGCGCACCGTCGTGACACTCGACCTGCTCAAGGAAGCCGGCTTCCGCGAAGCCACCCATTCCGGCTGCTCCATCGGCATTGATGACATGATCATCCCCAAGGAGAAGGGGCAGGAAATCGACAATGCGCAGAAGCAGATCGCCGAAGTCGAGAAGCAGTATCGCAAGGGCGTCATCACGCCCGGCGAGCGCTACAACAAAATCGTCGATATCTGGACTCATTGCACCGACCAGATTTCTGGCGTCATGCTCAAGACCTTCGACGCCAACCACGGCAAGAAGGAATACAACCCCATCAGCCTGATGGTGGACTCCGGTGCCCGCGGTAACAAACAGCAGGTGCGTCAGCTCGCCGGTTTGCGCGGCCTTATGGCCAAGCCCAGTGGCGACATCATCGAGAAGCCCATTCTCTCGAACTTCCGCGAGGGTCTAACGGTGCTCGAATACTTCATCTCGACTCACGGCGCCCGCAAGGGTCTCGCCGACACCGCGCTCAAGACGGCCGACTCCGGTTATATGACGCGCAAGCTCGTCGATGTGTCGCAGGACGTGATCATCCGCGAGGAAGATTGCGGCACCAGCAACGGCATCTGGGTCAGCGCCATCTATGAAGGCGAGGACGAAGTCGTGAAGCTCAGCGAGCGCCTCGTCGGCCGCTTCTCGTGCGACGACATCGTCGATCCGCGCAGTCCGAAGACCAAGATTATCCAGGCCAATCACGAGGTCGATGAGATCAAGGGCAAGGAAATCGACGCCTCGGGTGTGGAGAAGGTCAAGATTCGTTCCGTGCTGACCTGCGAGGCCAAGTACGGCATCTGCCGCAATTGCTACGGTCGCAATCTGGCGACTGGTCTGGTCGTTAAGATGGGCGAAGCGGTCGGCATCATCGCCGCCCAGTCCATTGGTGAGCCTGGCACCCAGCTCACCATGCGCACGTTCCACATCGGTGGCACGGCCGCCTCGGTGTTCAAGCAGCCGCAAATCAAGTCCAAGGTGGACGGCACCCTTCGCTATAACGACATCCGCATCGTCGAGCTCGAAGATGGCAACAACATCGTGCTCAACAAGAACGGTAACATCTCCATCCTGAGCCCCGAAGGTCGCGAGCTGGAGAATCACACCGTCGTCATCGGCGCGGTCATCTCCATTAAAGATGGTGGCAAGGTAAAGAAGGGCGAGACCTTCGTGCAGTGGGATCCCTACAACGTGCCCATTCTTTCTGAGAAGGCCGGCAAGGTGAAGTTCCACGACATCATCGAGGGCGTGACGATGAAACAGGAAACTGATCCGACCACCCAGCAGGACGCGATGGTCGTCATCGAGCACAAGGAAGACCTGCATCCTTCCATCGTCATCGTGAACGACAAGGGCGAACCGGTGGCCAACTACCCGATTCCCTCGGGCGCGCATGTTGTCTTGAACGAGGGCGACAAGATTGTGGCCGGCACGCTCATGGCCAAGACCCCGCGCAAACAATCGAAGACAAAGGACATCACGGGCGGTCTGCCGCGTGTGGCTGAGTTGTTCGAGGCCCGCCGTCCGAAGGATGCTTCGGAGATCGCGAAGATCGACGGGATCATCGACTTTGGCGCGAGCGTGCGCGGCAAGCGTTGCATCGTGGTCAAAGATCAGGCCACGGCCACGGAAGAGGAACACCTCATCCCGATTGGCAAGCACGTCATCGTCTTCAAGGGCGACTTCGTGCGCAAAGGTCAGCAGCTCACCGAAGGGCCGATGGATCCGCACGAGATTCTGGATGTCCTCGGGCCGCACGAGTTGCAGCAGCATCTGGTCAGCGAAGTGCAGGAAGTCTATCGCCTCCAGGGTGTAACCATTAACGACAAGCATATCGAGATCATCGTCCGCCAGATGCTGCGTAAGATTCGCATCACCGAGCCGGGCGACACGCAGTTCCTCTGGGGCGAACAGATCGACAAGATCGAGTTCGACAACGAGAACGCGGCCGTGGAGAAGAAGGGTGGCAAGCCTGCGGAAGCGCAGCCCGTGCTGCTCGGCATCACCAAGGCGTCGCTC
>JANOQV010000146.1:0-83916 GCA_031414955.1 Pedosphaera sp.
CGCAGCCACGTGTGCCAGCCTGCGGGCCTAGATTTTTCCCACGCGCCTGGAGTTATCGCGTTGCTGCGCCCGAGGACGGGCGCACGCCGCCGCCGAAAGTTGGTAAGAGTTCACCCCCAACCCCGTTTCTTCGAGTGGAGCAAACAGTGAACGAGAAACCATGCGCCCGCTGCGGAACGCGGCTTACCGCCGCCGCTCTGGACTCATTGTGCCCGCGGTGCCTCATGGGCACGGCGGCCGCGGTGCTCGGCCTGACCCCGCGCCCGACCCAGACCATCCAATACTTTGGCGACTACCAGTTGATTCAGGAAATCGCGCGCGGCGGCATGGGCGTCGTCTTCGCCGCGCGGCAGGTCAGCCTGAATCGCGTCGTGGCGGTGAAGCGGATGCTGGAAACCGCGCTGGCCACGCCGGAGCAGGTGCGCCGCTTCCGCGCCGAGGCCGAGGCCGCCGCCAGCCTGCGCCACCCGCACATCGTGGGCATCTTCGAAATCGGCGAGCACGAAGGACAACACTACTTCTCGATGGAATACATCGAGGGCCGCAACCTGGCCGAGTTGGTGCGCGACGGCCCGCTGGCTCCGCGTCGCGCCGCCGAACTGCTCCGCACCATCGCCGCCGCGGTGGACTACGCCCACGGACACGGCATCCTGCACCGCGACCTGAAGCCCTCGAACGTGATCGTGGACGAGCACGACCAGCCGCACCTCACCGACTTTGGACTGGCCAAGCTCCTGACCGGCGACAAAGACCTGACGCTCTCCGGCCAGGCGCTCGGCACGCCCAGCTACATGTCGCCCGAACAAGGTGCGGGCCAGCGCGCCACCATCGGACCGGGCAGTGATGTCTATTCGCTCGGGGCGGTGCTCTATCACCTGCTCACCGGCCGCCCACCCTTCGTGGCCGAGTCACCGATGGAAACGTTGCGGCAGGCGAAGGAAGTCGAACCCGTGGCGCCGTGTGCCTTGAACGCCAGCGTGCCGCCTGACCTTGAAACCATCTGCCTCAAGTGTCTCGCGAAACAATCTGCCCGCCGCTACGCCACCGCCAAGGAACTCGCCGACGATCTCGAACGGTTTTTGCGCGGCGAACCGATCCACGCCCGGCCCGTCACCCACCTTGAGCGTGCCTGGCGCTGGTGCCATCGCGAACCAGCGCTGGCCGGAGCCATCGGCGCGGTGGCGTTGGCGCTCGTGGTGGTGCCGGTTGTGACCAGCATCGCGGCCCGCCGCATCCAATCCGCGCGCGGCCACGAACTTCAGGAACGCCAGCGCGCCGAGCGTCTCGCGCAAGCCGAGCGCGCCCGCCAGCAGCGCGCCGAGCAACACGCCGCCCTCGTCGCCGCGCGCGAACAGCAGCGCGCCGCCGCCGCCCGGCCCACGCTTGGCATGGAACGCGCGGAGGCGGCGTTCGCGAGGGGCACGAATGCGGACGGACTGGCCACCCTCGCCGCACTGCTACGAGCCAGTCCCACCAACCGCGTCCTGACCGAGCGCCTGCTTTCCGCGTTGAGCCTTCACCCCTGGCCGTTGCTCGAACGGCGCGGTTTCTCCGCTCCCGGTCGCGTCACGGAGGCCGTGTTCAGCCCGGACGGAAATCTGCTCGCCACCGGCACGGACTCCGGTGCGGTGCGCGTGTGGAACGTGGCTTCCGGCGAACCGGTCACGCCTTTGCTCTCCCTGTGCGGGAACGTGAAGCGCATCCGCTTCGGCGCGCAGGGCCGCTACTTCGCCGCCACCACCGAGACCACCCTGCGCGCTTGGAACACGACTTCCGGCGCACCCGTGACGCCGGTGCTGCCCTCGCCGACCGGCAAGGACGGTTTCTCGGTCAGCTCCCGCGACCGCTACTTCACCACCTGCGCCAGCAACGTCGTCTCGGTGTTCGACCTGATGACCGGCGTTGAACTCCATCGGCTGCCGCACAATGGCAACGTCCAGCTCGTCATGTTCGATCCGTCGGGACGGCTCGCCACCTTTCAGCAGAACCTCGTGCGCCTCTGGCGCATGGACTCGGGCCAACTCGCCGTGGAGCCGTTGCGCCTGCCCGGCGCCATCCGGGCCGCCATGTTCAGCGGAGACGGCAGTCGCCTCCTGCTGGCCCACGGCTCCAAGCTGGAAATCATCTCGACGACGAATGGCGCTTCGCTCGTGCAGATGTCCACCCCGCCTGATGAGACCATCACCTACGTGAATTTCTCGCCCGACTCCTCGCGCGTCCTGAGCGTGGGCTACGGCGGCGCGGCCCGCGCGTGGAACGCGATGGACGGCCAGCCCATCGGCCTGCCGATGGATCATGACGATCAAATCTGGGTCGCCCGATTCAGTGGCAACGGCCAGCGCATCATCACCTGGGCCAAGGACCGTGCCGTCCGCATCTGGACCGCCGCCGCCACGACGCGGCTCGCGGAACCGATTCGCAGTCCGTCCAAGATCGTCAACGCCGAGATCAGCCCCGACGGCCTGCGCGTCGTGGTCGTGCCGATTGAAGAAGAAGCCTTTCACCTTTGGCGGTTGCCGCCCCGCGCGCCGCTCTCCGCGCTGGGAACTAATTCTCTCCCGGTTGCGCTCGTTGATCTCGCCGGCACCAATGGCTGGCCCGCCCGCCGCACCCACGATGGCCGGCGCGTGCTGGCCCCGCTGGGCCAGAACTCGGCGCAGATTGCGGACGCGGACACGGGGCAGAACCCGACCGCGCTGATGGTTCACCAGGGGCCGATCCGCCACACCGCGTTCAGCGCGAACGAGGAATTCGTCGTGACGGCTTCCGCCGATCACACCGCCCACCTCTGGGACGCAACGACCGGACTGCCGGTGGGCCATCCGTTCCGCCACGCCGGTCCCGTGAACAGCGCGGTCCTGAGCGAGGACGGTCTGCGCCTCGTCACCGCCTCGGAGGACGGCACGGCGCGCGTCTGGGATGTGCTGACCGGCTGGCCCGTGTCCGAGCCGCTGCACCACCCGTCCGGGATTCGTTCCGCCACATTCGGCCCGGACCTGCGGCAAGTCGTCCTCGCCGGTCGCGACGGTTCCACCCGCGTCGTGGCCGTCCCTGTCGCGCTCACGCCCGTGCCGGACTGGCTGCCGGATTTGGCCGAAGCCGTGGCCCAGAAAAAGGCGGACGGCCCGGAAATTTTCCAGCGCGTGCCGCCCGAAAAAATAATTGAAGTGCAGCAACGCATCACCCAGCTCGGCGGCGACGACTATTACGCACGCTGGGCCAAGTGGTTCTTCGCCCAACCGGGCGCGAGCCACGCTTTTCCGGTCACGCCTTAGCAGAAAAGTTTTCCGAAGATTTCCCGTAATAGTTCCCCGCCGTTTCCGTTGCAGACAGTGAATGGGGACTTTCAGCCAGGGAAACTGGCTCCCGTCCTCAAGAATTATGAACGACTTTGGATTGCAAGACCTCGGACAGGGTATGCTCAAGATCGGGGTGGTGATCTTCGCCCTCGGTATCGGCCTCCGGGTGCTCGGCTTCATCATCTCCAGTCTGGCGGGCAAAAAGCATTCGCCTTCGCAGGACGGCTCCGTTTCTCCCACCGGCCATGATGCTCCCTCCACGCCCCTCGCGCTCAAGGAGAACATTCCCGCGCCGACTTCGGAGTCAGCGGCCAACCCTGCGCCAATCCCGCCGTTTCTCCAGGCCTTGCCCGATCCGACGGACGGAAACCAGATGGCGGCGATGGAAGCACAACTGGAAGCGGCCATTTCACAACTGGCCCAAACTCCAAATCTCCTGGCCAAACTGACCGCGCCGCCGTGGGGTTGGCACCCGGCTGAAGTCCGCGAGCAGCCGAGCGCAGGTGACGCGCGTCGCCTGGTCGTCACCAAGTTGGGCCAACTCCTGGGCGCGCGCCAGAAGCGACTCATGGACGTCTCATTTCGGATGCGCCTGGCTGACGACGGCACCGCTTGGGACAGGGATTTCGGGCGACCCACTTCCGTGCTGCGGGTGGAATTCAGCCTGCCCGGCGAGAAAGCTCTCGATGGCTCCCGACGCTGGAACTATGGCGTGACCGTGGGCCGGACGGCTCCGGGGCGTTTCCTGGTGTGGGAATGGGGCCAGTAGTTCCTGCGAAACGCACACGACCTGGAATCATTTCAAACCATACAAAAAAACTTATGAAACCTATCATCCTCGCTTCCCTTGCGATGATCACCCTGCTGTTCGTTGGCTGCGCCTCCGGCCCCAAGTTTGCCGCATCGGGCGACGCCGCTTTGAAGCCGCCGACGGGGCAGGCGCTGGTCTTCCTGCTGCGCACGCCGAACTTCGTGGACTCAGCCACGACCTATAATCTGGGGCTGAACGGAAAGCCTCTCATCACCATGCCCAACGGCGGCTACCATGTGTTCACCCACGACCCCGGCACGATGAAGTTCTCCTGCGCGGTGTTTGGGGAAGGGCCGGAGATTTTTCGCACGGATGCCCAGGCGGACACCATCCATTACCTCAAGTTCGCCTTCAGCCAGATCGAGGAACTGCCGCCCGCCAAGGGGCAGGCGGCGGTCGCCCGGTGCCGGAAAATCTCGATGGAGAAAACCGTCCCTCACTTCTTGGCCCCGGTGACATCCAGCCAGCCTTCACAACCATCGGTGGCTTTAGCCCAACCGGCAGCGGCTCCGACCACGGACTGGCGACAGGATTTTGGCGCGTTAGTGACCAAGTTAACCGCGCTTGCGCCCCGGGGCAGAGGCCAGGCAGGGGACGCACTCACTCAGGAGTTCAAGGAACAAGCGGTCACCTGGAAGCTTTCCTTCAAGGAAGCCAAACAGGATGGCGACAAACTGAAACTCACCTTTGACCTGGAGCCCTTCGGCATCCGGCAGCAGTTCTTCTCCGGTCAACCGGTCATGGCAGGTTTCGAGGCCGCAGCCGGCTCGGCGGATGACTGGAAGGCGATCAAGCCTGGAACTTCCGTCAATATCTCGGCCACTCTGAAGAAAGTTTTCTTTTTTCAGATGACCCCGGGGAACAGTACGCGGACCTACGACGCGGCGATGGTGTCTGTGGAGGACGCCAAAATTGTGCGCGACCGGTAAATCAAATCCCACGAAACCAAACCAAGCCAACTCAACCAACCATGAACACCTCCCTCACCATCATCCAACGCAACCTTTTGGTCAGCGTAGCAGCCCTCGCCCTGCTCGTGCTGACCGGGTGCGCCCACTCCATCTCCGTGGCCCCGGACCTGAACAAGATTCCGCCCGCCAGTTCCAAGATCGCCAAGGCGGCCGGCTACGTCATCACCGAGTCCAACCGCTGGCGGGAAGTGACCACACCCGGCGGCGGCGGCGACAGCGTGAAATACTTTCCCTACAAGGATCTGGAGCCGGGCTTTCGCAAGGCGCTGTCCGAGGTGTTCGACAAGGTGACCAAGCTCTCCGGTCCCGACGACCCCGCCATTGCCGCCCAGGGCCTGTCGTTCGTTATCACGCCCAGCATCACCACCACTTCGTCCTCGTCCAGCGCCCTGACGTGGCCGCCCACGTCCTTCGCGATTGAACTCAACTGCGACGTGCTTGATGCGCGCGGCCAATCCGTCACGCAGATCAAAAGCAAAGGCGAAGGCCAAGCCACATTCGACGAGTTCAAGCACGAGTTCGCGCTTGCTGCTCGCCGCGCGGCGGAAGACGCTCTCGCCAATCTCGTGAAAGCCCTGGCCGCAGCGCCCGAACTGCGCCGGTGATTCGTGAACTGAAACCATCTGCCAACACCATGCGAACTCTATATCACCTCGCGCGCGGCGTGGATGGAAGAGGTGGAACCGCACCATGACATTCGTCAAAAACTCAGTCGTTTTGATGCTTGGAGTCGCGCTGACGACCACAGCAGCAGACCTCACGAATCTGACTCGTCAAATCGCAAACCGCCCTGACAAATCGAATGTCATTCAAAAGGCAGCCGGCCTTGATTGGTGCGGAACGGAGACTCGCTTTCGTGAGAAAGCCCGCAAAGCCAAAGCCTCATTAACCGGCTGCCCGATTGAAGGTCCGCCCGACATGGCAACCAACCGCGATGCGTCCATACCCACGGTGGCGACGCCCATCAAGGTGATGCGGCTCCGGTTCTGCGTGTTTCGTGAAACCGATGGCAGCAATGCGGCGGCGACCCAGGCTGATGTGGAAGCTCAAGTCGCGCAACTGAATGCGGATTTTCTCCCTTACCGCATCCAGTTCATCCATCAAACGGAGTTCATCAATGACTCAAGGTATCGCTACGTGTTGGGGCTGTCGGCGGAATTGAGCGGCATGAAAAGCCGGTACGTCGTGGCACCTCAAGCTCAACACAATGTTTACGTAGCAAGCGTGGAGGCATTTCTTGGACTGAGCACATTTCCCTGGGATGCCGATGCGCTCGGCGTTGAAGGAGGTACGGTCGTCCATGCAGGTACTTTTGGAGCCGGTCAAAAAACTTTGACGCATGAACTGGGTCACGCTCTCGGTCTGTGGCACACCCATCATGGCGTGTCCGAGGTTGAGGCATGCTCAGATTGTTATGAACGGTCAGATGGACAGGACGGTGACAGCACCGGGGATTTCTGCTCTGACACGCCGCCGACTCCCAGGAATTTTGATTGCGCCCCTCCTGGCGGGCTGGATTCCTGTTCCGGCATGGCCTGGGGGCCGACGGCCCCGCAAAACTACATGGGCTATGGGCCGGACGCATGCCTTTCCGAGTTCACGCCGCAGCAAGCGGGACGGTTCCACGGCTGGATCACGAACCAGCTGACCGGCTGGCTGTTCAACAGCAGCGGTCCGGCGGTCATAGTTTCGCACCCCCAAAGCCAGACTCTGCTACCAGAAAGTTCAATCGCCTTTTCCGCCGTGACCGACGGTGCGCCACCTTTGTTTTATCAGTGGTGGCGCGACGGCGTGGTGCTGCCCGGAGAAACCAATTCCGTTCTTGATCTCGGACTTGTCAGTTCCAATTTGGCCGGAGCCTATCACGTCGTGGTGAGCAATGGCCTGGGATTCATGATCAGTTCCAACGCCGTTTTGCAGGTGCTTCCCACATTTACTTTCAATGAGGCTCTGGATGCGGGTGGTCTGTGGTTCTCAGGTGGCACGCGGCCATGGATTGGACAAAACATTGTCTCACACGACGGGGTGGACGCGGCGCGCAGCGGGACGGTTGGTGCCTACGGCGAAAGCTGGCTGGAAACCACCGTGCGCGGGCCGGGCTGGCTTTCGTTCTGGTGGAAGGTGTCGTCCGAGACGAGTTACGATTTCCTCCGGTTCTACCTCGACGGCGAACACCAACAAGCCATCACCGGGGAGGTGGACTGGCAGCAGCACCGCCGTTGGCTAGAAGTGGGAAATCACACGCTGCGGTGGTCTTACTCCAAGGACGTGAATGTGAGCATCGGACAAGATGTAGGCTGGGTGGATGAACTCTTCGTCGAGGGCACGAACAGCACCATTCCCACCCGCTTCGGCGACCTTGACGGCGACGGCCGGCCCACCGTCCTCGACCTGACTTTGCTGACGAGTTATCTGGCGAACACCAACACGCTTCGCCCGCAAGTCGCCGTCTTTGCCGATGTGAACACCAACGGCGTCATCAACAGCGCGGACGTGACAGCGCTGGCGAACGCCATACTTGGGCGCAGCACGCTGAGCATACCGGCGGACACCGACGGCGACGGCATTCCCAATGTGCTGGAACCGCTGTTGGGCTTGAATCCATTACTCACCAATTCTCCCGGCAGCAACATGCCTGATAGGGACCGCGACTTCGACGGTGACGGGCTTTCCAATTTCCGCGAGCTGCAAGTGGGCACGGATCCGTTGCGGGCGGACACTGACGGAGACGGTTGGCGGGATGAAGCGGAACTGACCGTGGGCACCAGCCCGCTGGACGCAAGCTCGCGACCGTCCGTGATGTCCGTGGCGGCACCGCGAGTGGCCCTGCTCCTGCCAGGCTATCAGGCAAACGGAGGGCTGTCCTGGAACACGATGGTCGCTTCGCCTCGAACGGCACTGGTGCTGCCTGTTGCCTACGGAACTACTGGAGTGTCCAACAACACAGTGATGGCTTCGCCGCCCACAACATTGGTGCTGCCCTCGGTGCAAGGAAACGCCGGAGTCGTGTTCAACACCACGGTGGCCCAGCCGCCGACATCGCTCCTCCTGCCTGCGGACGAAGGCGCGGGCGGCCTGACCAACAACACCGTGGTCGCGGCCCCGCCGCTGGCTCTGATTTTGCCGGTGGAGCAAGGCATCGCCAGTCTCACCAACAACCAGGTCATCGCCATGCCGCCGGTGCGCATTCAACTTCCCTTCCCGTGAAACTCAGCCGCGTAAATCTCTTTCTGAAACTCAAAACGATCCCCAACCCAAAGGACAAATCTATGAAAACCATGCCAACGCATCGCACCGTTCACCGCTCGCTCCTCGCAGCCTTGCTCGTGGGGCTAAGTGTGGCCGGCGCCTCCGGACAATTCACGTTCAACTCTGGCAGCGACGGGAGCTACGGTGCCATCAACATCGTCACCGACACCACCCTGGCCGTGCCGACCAACGGCATCTTCAACTGCACGACCATCACCGTGGCCACCAACAAGACGCTGACCTTCAGCAACAACCTGCTCAACACGCCGGTCTATCTGCTGGCCACGGGGAACGTGGTCATTCATGGGACGATTGCCGTGAACGGGGCCAGCGGCACGGCGACCTTTGGCGGGGCCGGCGGGCCGGGAGGTTTTGCCGGCGGGAGCGCGGGCATGGCGGGGCTGCCGGCTGGTGATGGTTATGGACCGGGCGCGGGGCGGGCGGGAAGTACTAACTACTACACCCAGACGAATTCTGCCGGCAGCGCTTCCTATGGCTCGCCCGCCAGCGGAACTTCGCTTCGACATGGGAGCACCTATGGCAGCCCGCTGCTCGTGCCCTTGGTTGGCGGTTCTGGTGGTGGAGCCTGTCCCGCCCGGGGAGGGTCAGGTGGAGGCGGAGCCATTCTCATCGCATCAAGCACGAGCATAACGGTCAGAGGTAGTATCTCGGCGTTACCCGGAAATCACAGTGGCTATTGGGAAGGTTACGGAAGCGGCGGGGCGATCCGCCTGATAGCACCAGTCGTTTCGGGGGCAGGCTCGTTATCTGTTAACGGCACAAGTTACGATTCCACGTCTGGATCGGGCCGGATGCGAATTGATTGCCTCGACCGTCGCACGCTGGCCATGTCCTACAATCCGAGTGACGTAGTTTCCATCGGTGGCAACATGCTGGTGTTCCTCAATCCCGCGCCGCGCCTGGACATCACCCAGGCCGCCGGCAATCCCATCCCCGTCGGTACGAACGCACCGGTGTTCTTCCTGCTCCCGCAAGGTTCTTCCACCAACCAGAGCGTGACGGTGCGCGCCAGCAACTTCGGCGCAGTCGTGCCCATCCGCGTGGTGCTCACGCCCGACAACGGACCCGCCTCGTCTTACGACGCGCAGATCGACAACAGCACCGTCAACCCAGCCTCTGTCACCGTGCCGGTGGTGGTGCCAGTCAATGTGCAGGTGCAGGTGAACGCTTGGACGCGCTGAGGCGGAATTATGAACGCCCGGATTTTCCCATTCGTTTGCGCCCTGCCGCTCGCCCTGCTCGTGACGCTGGCGGGCCGGTTCAGCCTGAGAGCCGCCGAACTCGCGGTCGGTCAGGCGACGGTGCCACCGGGCGCAATGGTCAGCGTGCCGGTGACCGTGGCCGGTGCGTCCGGCGCCGTGGCCGCGCAGTTCGAGGTGAGCTTCAATCCGTCATTCGTGAGCCTGGCAAGTATTTCTGCCGGCGATGGTCTGCTGGGCCACATCGTCGATCAGCAGCAACTCGTTCCGGGCCAGTGGCGCGCACTGGTTTATTCCACCACCAACGGTTCCATTGCACCGGGCGCGATGGTCTGGCTAAACTTCAGCATCCCCACCAATGCACCGGATGGCGTCGTGCCGCTGGCCATGACCAATGCCATCGTGGCGCGAGTCTCGGGACAGCAAGTCCAGCCTCTGTCCCAGATTGACGGCGCGTTGCTGGTGTCGTCCGCCGGCAGCTTCCTCTCCATGACCATTCAGAACGGCAACCAATTGCAGATGCTGTTTCAAGGAATTGAAGGCCAGCCCTACGTTTTCGAAGCCTCCACCAATCTGACCAATTGGGTGGCGTTGAGCACGAACACAGCGATCGGCGGGATGATCAGTTTGGTCGAAACCAACACCCTTGTTTATCCCCACCGGTTTTATCGCGCAAAACGCCTGCCGTGACGCGAGCACGAACGCGTTGCTCAGCACTTCGCCGAAGCTGAACCTCGCGCGCAATGGCGATTCGTTGTGGCTCTGGTGGACGCTGGGCTATGGCGGGTTCAACGTGCAATCCACCACGAACTTGAATGCGCCCATCGCGTGGTCGCCCGTGACGCCGGCGGAACTCAACCGGCACACCTTCCAGTCCGCTGAACCCATGAAGTTCTTCCGGATGGTTCAGCCGTAGCGCCCATCGCCCGGAATTTTTAACCACGGATTTCACGGATGGGGGAGAAAAGTTCATTCTTCATCATCCGTGTTATCTGCGTCATCCGTGGTTAAACATCGGTGCCCCGTGGCGCGTGCGCGTGGATCCGTGAGGCATCGGAGCAGCTGGCTTGAGGAGTCTCACTTCCTTGTTTGCCGGAAGGCTCCGGCAGCGGTAGTCTTCGCCCCATGAGCGCGCTCAAAGAAAGCATCCTTCAGAAGCTGGACACGCTGCCGGATCCCGCGTTGCGGCAGGTGCTGGATTTCATGTCGTTCCTCTCTTGGAAAGGTGAGGGCGATGGAGAGTCGGTGCTGGCGGTGGCCGGCCAGTTATCCGGCCCGCCGATGTCCGCAGTGCAAATCGAAGAGGCACTGTACGGGCCGGACCGGCGGGAGCCGTGATGAGCCGGCCCATTTTTGTCGATACGTGGGGCTGGCTTGCCCTGGGGCATCGTCGCGACTCGCATCACGCGGCCGTGGAGGAAATTTTCCGCACGCGGCTGGCCGTGCCGCAATGTGTTCACACGTCGGATTACGTGCTGAATGAGTTGTTCACGTTGTTGTTCCGGAGGGAAAGCCACGCGGAGGCGATGCGGTTCGTGGATGGCATCATGGCGGATCAGGTCGCAGGCTGGGTGATGATCCACCGGGTGAGTGCGGAGCGGTTCTTCACCGCCCTGGGCCTGCGCCGGCGGTTCCAGGACAAGCCGCTGATTTCCTTCACGGACCTCACCACGATGGGGATCATGGCGGAACTGGGAATCCAGGAAGTGCTGACCGAGGACGAGCACTTCCTGCATGTGGGGATGGGGTTCCAGAGGATTCCGTAGCGGCAGCGTGATCTTCGAGGAGATCGACATCACGAACGCGCCGCTCAGTGCCTCACCGAAACTGAACCTGGCCTACAATGGCGACGTGCTCTGGCTGTGGTGGCCGCTGGGCTACGGCGGGTTCAACGTGCAATCCACCACCAACCTCACGCCACCCGTCACCTGGTCGCCCGTGACGCCGGCGGAAATTAACCGGCACAGTTTCCATGCTGCCGAACCCATGAAGTTCTTCCGCATGATCCAGCCGTAGTGGCCGTCGTGCGGAATTATTTGACCACGGATTTCACGGATGGCGCGGATGGGGAGAAGCAATTCTCCCCATCTTTTTTTATCCGTGTCACCCGGGTCATCTGTGCGTGCCTATCCGGTTGGTTGCCAAAAGCAGTTCGCGGGCGGAGCGCCGAGCATGGCTCGGCTTGAACATACAGCCTGCCGCCACTTGCCGAGCAATGCTCGGTGCTCCTTGGTCAACCAACCGGATAGGCACGCATCCGTGGTTGAACGCGGTAGTGTTCGAGGCTGGCCTTCGCGTTGGTCCTCCGGCCTGGTTTGCCGGAAGTCCGCCATGCCCATCGCGCTCCCGTCGCACCAGCAGGAGTTGCGTGGTCGGTGGCGGTGGATTCGGCCTGGTCAGTGCGGCCTGCTGGTGTTTCCACTCGGCGCATAAATTTTCTCTAACACACCTGCCGTCACCCGGTCGTCGTTCAGCCGGAATACGCGGGAGGTGGCCGGCGGGAGTTGGGCCTCGAGGTAGGCGACGAAGGAGAACGTGTCGTGAGATACGGGGAGCAGAAGTGGCGCTGCGGCGAGGTGGGCGCGGATGAGTTGCTGCGCCCCGTCCCGCTGCGCGGGAGCAGTTTGGGGCGAGACCCGCCCCAGGACGAAGAAGAAGTCGTTGTCCACGTCCGTTTCGCGTTGATGCCACTTGTGCAGCGCCCCCAGGGTCTGGCACGCGCGCCGCAGTTCATGGAGCGCAGGAACGAAAGCGCCGGAGTGATAGGGCCAGCCCATGGCCACGGCGATTTCACCACGCAGGGCAAAGGAGCGGGTGAAGGGATGCTCTCCCCCGCTGGTGAAGCCGTGGTCACGGACGGGGTCGAAACCGCCGAGGCGCACGGCCCAGTCCGGGGCCGATCGGGCAC
The DNA here is from genome assembly GCA_031414955.1 of Pedosphaera sp. GTDB lineage: Bacteria > Verrucomicrobiota > Verrucomicrobiia > Limisphaerales > SIBH01 > JANNGC01. The sequence goes on from JANOQV010000146.1 coordinate 12,459, forward strand.
GCAGGAAGCGGAGCAAGCCCTCGAAGTCGATGCACTGCTCCTGGTCGCGGAAGCGCCGGAAGTTTTCGTTGTGGATGCGCGGGCCGCGGCGTGTGCCTTCGAGTCCGATGATCGTCGCATGAACTTGTTCGAGGGCGTAGGGCGCGAAGTCGTCGCCGAGTTGTGCCGTCAGCATGGACTGGAACAGTAAGATTCTTTCCGCGAAGGGCGCGGGCTTCGGTCCGTAGTGACTGACGAGTGTGAGTTGCATTCGCGTGTTCAGGAATTGGCTCCGGGTTATTCCACTTGCTGCATCGCGGAGCCACCCTAACATCGCGTCATGGAACTGGTCATCACGTTGTTGGTGGTGGGCGTAATCCTCCTGGTGCTGGAGACGCTCCTGCCGGGAATGATCGCGGGCGTCATCGGCCTGCTCTGTCTGGCGGCGGGTGTCATCACGTCCTTTGTCACTTTCGGCCCGCAGACAGGCTTTTATGTTTTTGCCGGCGTCACCGTCGCGGTCATCGTGGGGACTTTTATCTGGGCGAAATACTTTCCCGGCACGCGCCTGGCCCGGCAGTTCACTTCTAATAAAACTTCGGGCGCGATTGGCACGGACCGCCCGGAATTGCTTGGCCAGACGGGCTTCGCGTTGACGTCGTTGCGCCCCTCCGGCACGGCCCTTATCCAAGACCGCCGCGTCGATGTGGTGACCGAAGGGGTGATGATCGAGCGCGACACGCCCATCAAGGTGGTGGCCGTGGAAGGCATGCGCGTGGTGGTGGCCGCAGTTCCAAGCAAACCCATTTCTCAATAACCTGAACCCCGAAGCATTATGCAATCATTCCTACTCGCAGAAATCTCGTTGACCCCCGGGTGGCTCATTCTCTGGGCGCTCGTCTCGCTGGGGTTGCTCATTTTCGTCATCGTCATTGGAACTTTCGCCAGCATCTGGATTCGTGCTTTTGCTTCCGGGGCCAGCGTCAAGCTGACCGCGCTGGTCACGCTGCGACTCCAGCGGGTACCGGTTGGAATGCTTATTGATGCACGCATCACGGCCGTAAAGTCCGGGCTGCCCCTGACCATTGATGATCTGTCCGCGCATTATCTTGCGGGCGGCAATGTCGAGATGGTGGTGCTGGCGCTCATCGCGGCCAAGAAGGCGGGCATCCATCTCGACTTCGACCGAGCTTGCGCCATCGACCTCGCGACCAAGGGCACGGGCAAGACGGTGCTCGAAGCGGTGAAGACCTCGGTGAACCCGAAGGTCATCGACTGTCCCGCGCCCGTGAGCGGCAAGGTGACCATCGACGCCGTGGCCAAGGACGGCATCGTGATCAAGGCCAAGGCCCGCGTCACCGTGCGAACCAACTTGGAGCGATTCGTCGGTGGTGCGACCGAGGAAACGATCATCGCGCGCGTGGGCGAGGGCATCGTGACGACCATCGGCTCGGCCAACAGTTACAAGGACGTGCTCGAAAATCCTGACCGCATCTCCAAGACCGTGCTGGGCAAGGCGCTCGATTCGCACACGGCGTTTGAAATCCTGTCCATCGACATCGCCGATCTGGACGTGGGCGAGAACGTGGGCGCGAAATTGCAGGCCGAGCAGGCCGAGGCGAACAAACTTATTGCCCAGGCGCATGCGGAAGTGCGCCGGGCCGCCGCCGTGGCCACCGAGCAGGAAATGATCGCGCGCGTGGCGGAAATGCGCGCGCGCGTCGTCGAGGCCGAGGCGCAGGTGCCGATGGCGATGGCGGAGGCTTTCCGCGCCGGTAATCTTGGCATCATGGATTACTACAAGATGAAGAATGTGCAGTCGGACACGGCCATGCGCGACAGCATTGCCGGAGGCGGGAGCACGCCGCCGGCCAAATCCTAGTGGTTATGGTCGCCGCCATCGGTGGATTCTTCGGTCTCGTCGTCTTCATCATCATTGCGATCATCGCGTCGCTGTTGAAGAAAAAGCAGGATCGAGAGGAAGCGCCGCCCCCGTTCACTCCGCGTGGCCAGCCTCCGTCGCCGCCTCCGGCCCGCAGTTGGGAGGAGGAGTTACGCCGCGTGCTTGAGGGGACGGTCCTGCAACCTCCGGTCATGACACCGCCGCCTCCGCCGCGCCCGGTGGTGGGAAGAATGCCTCCGCCGGCTCCTTTCTTTGAGCTGGATTCGGATGCTGGCCGCATGGCCGTTGACCTGCCCGCGCCGCCTCCGTTCGTAGCCCCGGTCTTTCACCAACTGCCTGGACTCGTGGAGTCGAAGACCCGATACGCCGGTGCCTCGAGCCTTCAGGGACGCGTCGCCCGGCACATGGCTGCGGTGAGTCTGCACCGTGTCGGGACCACGACGGCGCATCGCGCCGAGATCCCGGCCGCGACCTGCGCGGTCGCGCGCTCGCTCCGCACTCCCGCCGGTGTCCGGAGTGCGATTATCGCCTCGATTATTCTGGGGCCGCCGCGCGCTTTGGAAGGGTAGGGGAGTTGGGTCGGAAAAGTTGCTCCAGCCCGCCGCCGAGGCGGGGTTGAATCCTTCGGCGGGTGGGAAGTGAGTTGGACGGAAACACAAACCGTCTGACCATCAGATTGTCCCGCGCACTTGTTTCACTCCCTCGACCAGGTTCTGCAACTTCTGCTTCGCGGCCCAACGCGCGGTCTGGCTCAGGCCGCAATCCGGTGCGAAGGAGAGCCGATCGGCGGGCGCGTATTTCAGGCAGGCCCGCACCCGGTTCGCCACGTCCCGCACCGTTTCGATGTAGTAACTCTTTACGTCGATGAGGCCGACGGCCACGTCTTTTTTCGCCGCGATGAGCTGGATTAACTCCAACTCGGCAAATTCCCGGCTCGCCATCTCGACGTGAATCTCATCCACCTTCAGGTCGAGAAAGGCTGGAAACATGGGCGCGTACTGGCGGGGCCCGACGGCCCGGCCCTTGTAGTTACCGAAGCAGAGGTGCGTGGAGAGATGGCACTGGCCGGCGATGGACTCGACGGTGCGGTTGAAAATATCGACAAAGCGTTTCGGGTCTTGCTGGTGGGCGTAGCAACTCATGGAGGGTTCATCGACGGTGATCTCGTGGCAACCGGCGTGGACCAGCGCATCCAACTCACTGCGCACGATGGGCAGCAAGGCTTCGGTGAGGGCGAAGCGATCTCGATACTGGGCATTCGGGACGAGGCGTCCGCTCAAAGTGTAGGGGCCGGGGACGCTGGCCTTGAGAGTGGGTGCAGATGGCAAATGGCCGATGGCCGACTGGGCGAGGCGTTGAAGGCGTTGGAAATCCCCGACCGTGCCGAGGCCGCGCGGGGCGAGCAGGTCGCCCACCACTTTGTGTTTACCACGCTGGTCGTGCGCGGGTGGGCCGAAGCGGCGCGGCGAAGAGGATTCGAGTTCGATACCCTCGATGAAGCCGTAGAAGGACAGATTGAAATCGAGCCGGGTCTGTTCGCCATCGGTGATGACATCGAGTCCGGCGTCGAGCTGATCCCGCACCGCAACAGCTACAGCGTCATCCACAAGCTCCGCCCGGTCGGTGTCGCCGAAGCGGTCGAGGTGTTCGCAGGCGAACTCAAGCCAGGCCGGAAATGGATAGCTGCCGATGACGGTGGTGCGAAGCGGTTGGTCTTTCATGTGATTGCGACAAGCAGGATGTGCGCTCGGTTGCGTGAGGGCGAGGACCAAAATCCGGCTGCTCCGGAGTGCGAGCTTTCCAGCCCGCCGCCAAGTGGGGAGGACGAGAAGTTCAGGCGGGAACGAACGCGGCTCAACTTGGAGAACGGCTCTTGTTCCTCTGGCCCATTCGCCACTCATGGACCCGTCCGATCTGTCGCGTCCGCCTTTGTTCGCCTGAGAAATCCTCAAGCGGGTGTGATTGCAAATGGCGCTCAGGAACAGCGCACTCCGTCTTCTCGCCGTCTCACCACTTTCAATCGCATCTTCTTGAAGCCAGGCCGGGAACATTTCCTTGCTTGAACCGTCGACACCGGCTTAATTCACCGCCGCGTGCGCGGGAGAGATGGCTGAGTGGTCGAAAGCGACGGTTTGCTAAACCGTTATACGGGTTAAACCGTATCGGGGGTTCGAATCCCCCTCTCTCCGCCACTTCTTACGCGCCACTAAAACCGGTTTCGATGCCTGTCTCCGATCGTAGGCCAGCCGCTCACCTTGACACTGCCAGCCCCTTCCCAAACACTCCGCCCCTGTTTTTATGGCCGAACCGAAAGAAAATGTGTTGATGGAGAAAATTGTCTCCCTGTGCAAGCGCCGGGGATTCATTTACCAGTCGTCGGAAATCTACGGCGGCATCAACGGCTTCTGGGATTACGGTCCGTTGGGCGCGGAGTTGAAGCGCAACGTGAAGGATCTCTGGTGGCGCGAAATGACCCGCTTGCGCGACGATGTGGTCGGCCTCGAAGCCACCATCATCATGGCTCCGCAAATTTGGCGCGCTTCCGGCCATGTGGATACGTTCAGCGATCCGATGATCGACTGCAAAACCTGCAAGGGCCGCTTCCGGGCGGACCAGATCGGCGACATTCCCTGTCCCGAGCGGCCGAGCAAGATGGTCAGCGAGTGTGCCGGAGAAAAAACCGCGGCGCGCGCCTTCAACCTCATGTTCCAAACCCACGTCGGCCCGGTGCAGGACGATTCCGCGGTCGCGTATCTTCGCCCCGAGACCGCCCAGGCCATCTTTGCCCAGTTCAAAAACGTGCTCGAGACCTCGCGGCAAAAAATCCCGTTCGGTATCGCCCAGACGGGCAAGGCGTTTCGCAACGAAGTGACGCCGCGCAATTTCACCTTCCGTTCGCGCGAGTTCGAGCAGATGGAGCTGGAGTTCTTCATCAAGCCGGACGAGGCGATTGAGGCCATCAGTAGCTCGGTGAACAGTGAAACAGTAACCAGTCATCCGGGCGAGCCGCAGGCGAATTGGGGCTGGAAGATGTGGCACCAGTACTGGGTCGCGGAACGCGTGCGCTTTTACGAGGGTATCGGACTTTCGCGCGCGTCGCTGGGCTTCCATGTTCAGACGCCGGAGGAATTGGCCCACTACGCACGGGCCACGGTGGACATTTTGTTCAAGTTCCCATTCAGCAAAAAGGATGAGCAGGGGAACGTGGCTGGCGACGAACTGGAAGGCATCGCCGCCCGCAGCGACTTCGATCTCAGCCAGCACGAGCGTTTCAGCGGCAAGCCGATGGGCGTGTTTGACGAGGAGTTGCGCACTGCTTGGACGAAGCTCGATCAGACGAAGAAGGACGACCTCTGGCGTCGTTACTACGAAGCACGGTTGAACTATCTGACCAAGTGCAACGTGCCGGCGGAGCGCGCGCAGAAGGATGCGCGCGAGGACGCCGACGGTCTGGCCAAGGGACAGTACATCCCGCACGTCATCGAGCCGTCCGCCGGTGTGGATCGGCTCATCCTCGCCCTCCTCGCGAATGCTTATGCCGAGATGGCGGACCCGGACGAGAAGGGCAAGAGCGAGTCGCGAGTCATCATGCGGTTCCATCCGCGCGTCGCGCCGATCAAGGTCTGCGTGCTGCCGCTGATGAAGAACAAGCCCGACCTGGTGCATAAGGCGCTGGCCATTCGAGACACCTTGCGCCCGCACATGAATGTGTTTTTCGACGATGCCGGTTCGATTGGCCGCCGCTACGCCCGCATGGACGAAGCCGGCACGCCCTTCTGCGTGACGGTGGATTTCGAGACGCTGGAAGGTGTGAAGGAAGGCCCGCTCGTCGGCGAGAAGGACACCGTGACCATCCGTTATCGCGGCAACACCGACGAGGAGAACGGCCGGCAGGAGCGCGTGAAGATCGCGGAGCTGCTGGCGGTCTTGCAGCAGAAACTGGGTTGAACACGATGAGCCTGCCCGCCCGCCTTTCGTACGCCTTTATCGCGCTTTTAATTATCGCGGCGGGCTGGCTTCATCTGGCCACGCCGCTGGTCACGGTGCTGTTTTGTTTCTTCGCCCTCCATATGCTTTCCATCGGCGGACGCAAGGGGCTGGGCGTGACCCTGTTCGTGATTCTGCTCGCGGGCCTGGGAGTGGGTTTTTTCTTTTTCATCAAGCAGACCATGGTGGCCCTGCCCAGCATCGCGGAGACGACCATTCCCAAGGTGCTGGAGTGGGCGGAGAAGCAGGGCATTGAACTCCAGTTCACCGATTACGCCAGCCTGCGCGCCCTCGCCATCCACACCGTCAAGCAGGAGATCGAAGGCATCGGCAAGCACGCCGGCGTGGCGCTGATCCAGGCCGCGGCCATCCTCATCGGCATCGTGGTGGCCGTGAGCCTGTTCCTGAACTCGAAGTTTGATCTCGAGGTGGACCAACCGGCCCAGACCAACAATCTCTACACCCTCACGGCGCATGAGATTGGGAATCGCTTTGAAATATTTTTCAAGAGCTTCGCCACCGTCATGGGCGCGCAGATCACGATCTCCGCCATCAACACGGTGCTCACAGCGGGGTTTCTCTTCTGGAGTCACATCCCCTACGCCAAAGTTCTCGTTGGCATCACCTTTCTGTGCGGGCTGCTGCCCATCATTGGCAACATCATCAGCAACACGCTCATCGTCGGTGTGGCCTTCACCATCTCTCCAAACATGGCGCTCGTCGCCCTGGTCTTCCTGGTCGTGCTGCACAAGACCGAATACTTCCTCAACAGCAAAATTGTCGGCGACCGCATCCAGAACCCGATGTGGCTCACGCTCATCGGGCTGGTGCTGGGCGAGAAGTTGATGGGCCTGCCGGGCATGATCCTCGCGCCGGTCATCCTCCATTACATCAAGGTCGAGGCCAAGCGCAGCCGGGTGGCCCGGCACGAGGGCGGAGATAGAATCGTCACCGGGGATCACGCCCCCTGACATGGATTCCTCTCGCCGGCCCCGGCCGAAGACTGATCGAGCGCCGACGCTCTACCTCATCATTGCGGTCAAGCACCACCCACGCCTCACCCCGGCGCGCTGAGGACTGCATCGCCTTACCTGTCACTCTCGCTGGACAGGCTTGCCAGCAAGAACAGTGTTCAGATGCATCCGTCGGGCGCACCGCCGGTACTCAGTAATCGCTTTTCCCGGAACCAGTCACTAGCCTCCGCCCGCAACCATGTCGCTCCCGGGATTCATCGTCCGCAATGCGCTGCGCAACCAGCGGCGCTTCGGGCTGACCGTCTTCAGCGTGGCGCTCAGTTTGTTTCTTCTCGCGCTGCTCCAGGTCGTGCTGCGCGGGTTGACCGACCCGGCGGCGAGTGATGAGGCGGCGTTGCGGCTCGTGGTGCGGCACAAGGTCTCGCTGGCCAACATGCTCTTCAGCAAATACCAGCCACGCCTCGAGCAGATGCCGGGCGTTGCCGCCTGCACGAAGCTGCTCTGGTTCGGCGGCGTGTATCAGGATGAGCAGAATTTCTTCCCGCAGTTCGCCTGCGACGCCGGATCGCTTTTCCAGGTCATGACGGATGCGCACATTGCCCCGCCCCAACTCGCCCGTTTCACTCAGCAGCGCAACGCCTGCGTGGTCGGACGCAAGACCATGGAGCGTTTCGGCTGGCGCGTGGGCCAGCGCATTACGCTCCTGGGCGCGATGTGGCCCTGCAATCCAGAACTGGAAATCGCCGGCACCTTCACCGGCGGCGTGGATGAATCCAGCCTCTATTTCCACCACGAGTATGTTGATGAACTCCTCGGCGACCAGGGCATCACCGGCCTGTTCTGGCTTCGCGCGGACTCACCGGCCTCGGCCTCGGCGCTGATCGAGCGCATCGACGCTGAGTTCGCCAACTCCGACGCCGAGACCATCACCGAAACCGAACACTCGTTCCAAATCGGCTTCGTCTCCCTGCTCGGCAATCTCAAGCTGCTCATCGGCTCCATCTGCACGGTCATCGTGTTCACGCTCGTGCTCGTCACCGGCGGCACCATGAGCATGGCGATTCGCGAGCGGGTGAAGGAGATCGCCATTCTCAAGGCGCTGGGCTTTCCCGGCGCGCAGGTCTTCGCCCTGATTCTGGCCGAGTCGTTCGTGCTGGCGATGCTGGGCGGACTGATTGGCCTGGTTGCCGCCTGGCTGGCGCTGCATTCGGCGGACTTCTACCAGGTTTCTCGCGGCATGTTCGTTCACTTCGCCCTCACGCCGGCAATTCTCTCCCGCACCCTCGCCGCCGCCGCCATGCTGGGCTTGGTGAGTTGCCTCGTCCCGGCGTGGTCCGCCACCCGGCGCAGCGTCGTGGACGGACTGAGAACTGAGGACTGAGCACTGTTCCCAATGGCTATTCCTCTGACCTACAGCCTCCGCCACCTGCGTCTCCGCTGGCGCTCGACGCTCATCACCACGCTGTGCATCGCCCTGGTCGTGGCCGTGTTCGTGATGCTGATGTCATTGGCGAACGGATTGCAGGCGACCTACATCAGCTCGGGCGATGCACGCAATCTGATCGTGCTCCGCCAGGGTTCCATGGCCGAGTCGAGCAGCCAGATCACGATCGACAACGTGCGCCAGGTCAAGTTCCTCGCCGGTATCGCGCGCGGCGCCGGCGATGAACCGCTGGCCTCCGCGGAGATCATGGTCCTCATCACTGTGCCCCGCGCCAGCGGGGGCAAGGCGCACGTCCAGGTGCGCGGGTTGAGTGCCGCCGGCTGGCAGTTGCGCACGCAGGTAAAAGTCCTGCAAGGCCGCGCGTTCAGGCCGGGCCAGCGCGAGTGCGTCGTGAGCAAGAAGGTGGCGGAGCGATTTCCCGATCTCGCGTTGGGCCGGACTTTCCGATCCGGCAAGCACGCCTGGACCGTGGTCGGTGTCTTCGAGGCGGGCCGCACGGCTTACGACTCCGAGGTGTGGGTGGACGCTGATGAAGCACGCTCCGCCTTCAACCGCACATTCTACGGCTCCATCCTGCTGCGGCCCGTGGATGACGCCGCAGTGCTCGCGCTGAAGCAGCGCATCGAAGGGGACAAGCAGTTGCAGCTTCGCGTGCTCACCGAGCCGGAATATTACGCCGAGCAGACCAAGACCGCCGCGCCCATCCGGTTCTTCGGCGTCGCGCTGGCGGCCGTGATGAGTATCGGAGCCGCCTTCTCGGCGATGAATGCCATGTATGCCAGTGTCGGCCGGCGCGCGCGGGAGATCGGGACGCTGCGCGTGCTGGGCTTCCGCCGACGGAATATCTACTTCGCCATCATGCTAGAGTCCTTGTTCATTGCGATTGTCGGCGGCGTGATCGGCTGCGCATTATCTCTACCGATGCACGGACTGGCCACAGGCACCTTCAACTGGAGCACCTTCGCCGAGGTGGCGTTCGAGTTTCGCATCACGGGCCAGTTGCTCGGCGCGGGCCTGGTCTTCGCGATGGTCATGGGCGTGCTGGGCGGATTGCTGCCCGCGCGGTACGCGGCCCGGAAGCCAGTCCTGGAAGCGTTGCGAGGAAGCTGACCATGCTCCGCTTTCTCAACCTTCACCAATGGGTCGTCGGCTTTTTTGCCGCGTTGGCGCGGTATTCCATCAAGCATCCCAAGCGCGTCATCCTCTGTGCCTTGCTGGTCACGCTGGCGGTCGCGCCCGGGGCGCTGAAGCTGAAGCTCCGCACCGACGGTCATGCCCTGGTGGACAAGAGTGCTCCCGAAGTTCGCTACGACCAGTTGGTGCGCGAGAGATTTGGCATCCAGGATCCGGTGGTGGTCTTGATCGAAGCGACGCATCCCGACGGCATCTACAACGCGGACACGTTGCAACTGGTGCGCGAACTGACCGAGGAATTCACGCGCCTCAAAGGCGTCGATTCCAACAAAGTGGTGAGCCTGGCCAACCAGCGGGGCTTCCGCAATCGCCCGGCCACGTTGCACTTCATGACCTTGTTGGAAAACCCGCGCCAGACGCAGGCCCAACTGGCCGAGCTGCGCGATGACTTGCGGCGTATCGAACTTTACACCGGTACGATTGTATCTTTCGACGGCCAGTCCACCGCCATCATGGTTGGCGCACCCGACGGGACTGATCGGACCGCACTTTATCAGCAGGTGCGCGCAGTCATCTCCCGCATCACTGGCGGTGCGGACAAGATTACGGTCACAGGCCCGCCGGTGGCCGAGGCACTTTTGGGCACGCACATTCTGGAGGACCTCGGGGTGCCGGCGGCGCTTTTGGGCACCAGCACCCGCAGCGACGGAGACGGCTCCACGGGCTTTTCCAACCTCCACGAGCTTCGTCGCTTCATCGCCCGGCGGGTGGGGCTGGTGCCGGTGGCGATTCTGATCATGGCGCTGATTTTCCAAATCAGCTTTCGCCGCACTGTGGCCAGCGTGCTGCCTCTGATTGAGGTCGGTGCCTGCCTCGCCTTCACCTTCGGCCTGATGGGCTATTGCGGCGTGCCAGTCTATCTCACCATTGCGGTCATGCCCGTGCTGCTCACGGCCATGGCGGTCACGGATGAGATTCACATCTACAGCCGCTACTTCGCGCTGGTGCATGAGCGTCCCAGTGCGCCTCAACCCGACCTCGTGCGCCTGACGATGGAGGAAATGGTCTGTCCCATCGCCAATGCCTCGCTCACCACCGCCATCGGCTTTGTCTCGTTTGCCTTTTCGCCGCTGCCGCCGGTGCAGGCGTTTGGCATCTTCACCGCCGTCGGGTTAATCTTCTGCCTGTTCTGGACGCTCTGCGTGCTGCCTGCGCTGTTGACGCTGATTCCAAAGAGTTGGGTGATGACGCGTGGTGCCAGGGAGCGTGGTCTTCCGGCTGCTTCAACCTCCGCGGACTCAACAGCGTCAAAGCGGCCTGTTGGTCGCGCCCCCTTCGGACTCTTCGCCCTCTGGGCTGTTCGTCGCCGCTGGTGGATTGTGGGCGCGGTTGGTCTGGCCGTTGCCCTCACACCCCTGGGCCTGCGCCGTCTCGTTATTCAAGACAGTTGGATTGATGGCTTCGAGCCGGAGAGCGAATTCAGCCACGCCACGCGCACCATCAACGAGCATTACCACGGCATGCACCTGCTCAAGGTGAGCCTCGACGCTGGCGAAACCCTGCGCGGCATGGTGGCCGCCACAAACGTAAGCTTCGCGAGAATTCTTCTTCCCACCAATCTCGTGGCGCAGCCGCAGTCCCTCGCGGGCCGCTGGCTTTACCTGTTTGCCGGCGACGCCTCGAACGCGCCTTCGTGGCGGGCCTCCATCGAATCCGCCACCGTGACGGGGGACAAGCTTGTCGTCATCACGCAGCAACGGGAATCAGACTCCATCGTCTGGACGAACCTGCCGCAGCTCGCTCACGTCCGCTTCGAGATCATTTCCCAGCCGTTCTTGCAGCAGCCCACGCTCGACGCTATTGCGAAGCTGGGCGCGTTCATCGAGCAGCATCGTGACTGCAAGGTAGGCAAGGTCTTGAGCGCACCCGATTACGTGGCGACGACGCGATTCATGGTGCGTCCCAACGAAGCCGGCTCGCGCTTCGTGCCCACCAACTCAATCGAGATCAAGTTACTCTGGGACTATTACCGCATCGTGCGCGGCCCGGAACAATTGCGTGAAGCCGTGGACACCAACCACGCCAGCGCGGTGCTGACCATATTTCTGAAGGAGGCCAACTTCCGCGACACCGCCCGGCTCTTGGCGGACATCCGCGACTACGAGCGCCGGGAGCTGATGCCGCTGAACATCCGCCTTGGCTTCGCCGGCGACGTGGCGGTGAGCCAGTCGCTCATCCGCGGCATCGTCACCACGCAGATGCAATCACTGTTCGGCTCGCTCTTGGGAATCTATCTCGTCACTGCGCTGCTGGGTCGCTCGTTGCGCTGGGGGTTGTACGCGGTGATTCCCTGCACGCTGGCGGTGCTTTTCAACTTCACCGCCATGGGCTGGCTGGGCATTCCGCTCGGCGTGGCCACCTCCATGTTCGCGGCCATGACGCTCGGCAACGGCGTCGATTTTGCGATTCATGTCCTGGAAGGTTTCACGGCTGCCCGCGGCCGTGGGCTGTCTCCTGATGAGGCTCTGGCGGAATCGCTGACGCGCACCGGACCCGCAGTGGTGGTGAACACGCTGGCCATTGCGCTGGGCTTTGGCGTGCTGATGTTGTCCCAGGTGCCGGCCAATGCCCGGCTCGGCTCGTTGATAATTCTCGGAATCGTGAATTGTCTGCTGGCGTCCCTCTTCTTGCTCCCAGCACTGCTCCATTGGTGGCCGCTGAAGGGTTCAGTCGATTCCACAACCAGCGCGCCGACGAACGCTCAAGGTGTTCCGTAGGGGACGAGCGCCTCACGCAAAGTCTTCGGCACCGGCGTCGGCGTGAGTTTCTCGCCCTCCCGACGCAGGCAGGCGATCTGTTGCTGTCCGCGGGCCATCAGTTCCTGCGTCCCGTTCTTTACCCGCCAGTATTCGAAGAGCAGCGTGATGCGGCTCTGGGTCAACTCGCCCAGCCTCATGCGAATGACCACTTCGTCGAAGGCGTAAAGCTCGGAGAGGTATTCGCACTGCACGCTGACGGTCGCCAGACTGAGGCCGCGCGACAACTCAGCGATGATGTCCGGCGCGTGATCGTGCAGAAACATCTCCCGCACGCGCCCCTGCCACGAGACGTGGTTCACGTAATAGACGTTCCCGACGAGGTTGGTTTCCTCGAAGCTCACGATGTGACGGTGTTCGTAGGCGAGGCTCATGCGACGGGAAGACTGCGGGGAAAAACACCAAACACAAAACGGCAAACACCAAAGAAACACCAAGCTCCAAACTTCAAACACCAACTGGCGGTCGAAAGGCTCGGGTTGGTGTCGGCGTTCTTGGAGCTTAACTGATGTTTGATGTTTGGTGTTTGATGTTTCATTCCACGCACACCCCTACCACCATCGTCTCCTCCCGCTCCCGCCCCTTGGTCACTCCTGTCACGACCGTCCTCGTACCGCTCTGCATCGTGATCCAGCCATCGGGCTGGCGGTCGGCCAGCGTGAGCGGCGCGTCGGAGAGAGCGCCGGATTTCTTCAGGCATTCGAGCGCGGCCCAGACGCGCGTGGCGGCGGTGTCGAGGTCGCCGCCATTGGCGACCAGTTCGGCGAGGCGGAATCGTTCCGCGCCCAGCAGACCGCGCCAGGTCTCGGGTGTGCGCGCGGAAATCATTTCCATGTCGCAGCCCACGCTGCCGGTGCTGCTCATGGCCAGGGTCAGATCACCGGCCCGCGTGACGGAGAGATGGTTCCCGCCCGGCACCTCCGGCTTGCCATCCGCGCGATGATGGAGAGTCGCGTCGTCACCGAGCAGGCGGCGGACGCTCTCCTCGCTGCCTGCGCCGCGCGCCGCGCTCACCGAGATGCGGGCGGCCGGCAGCAATTCCTCCAGGCGGCGCTCGACGTACGGGCCGAACAAACCATCCGGCCACGCGCTGTCAGTGGACAACTCCTCGACCTTGCGCAGGCGCAAGCCCTGCCAGGCCTCCAGCACCGCGCCGCCGGGACCGAGCAGTTCCAAATCGTATTCAAAGGTGTCGCCTTCGCGCTTCACTTCGCGCGCGTGCAGGAGCAGTTCCGGCAGGCAATCGCCGCTGTGCCACTGCTCCATTCGGCACGGCACCTCGCCCACCACGATGCGGCGCACGCCGACCGGCAGCAGCCGCGCGTGGGGGATGCAGGCCTGGATGGCGTGAATGGCGGCGTCGCGCACCGCGCCACAGCCGAGCACGCGTTCCTGCGGCAGGTAGCGGCCAAACCAGTCCGGCCCGATGTAAGGCGCGAGTTGCACCGCGCACTCCCGCGCCGTGAGCAGGCGATAGTTCAACACCCGGCGGAAACGTCCGGTGTGGAAGAGCAGCCGGTCGTAGAGGTCGCGTTCGATATCGAGCGCCGCGGCTGATCCTGGTGATCGGCCATCGGCCATCGGCCAATGGCTTTTCGTAGCGACGAATTGTTGCGCGCTCCCTCCGAAGCGGCACACCGCTTTGAAATGATCCGCCTGAAAACCCGTCTGCTCGCAGCGCAGCGCGACTTCGATCACGCCCGACTCGCGGACCAGCGCCGCGACGCGAATGACGTTCTTCCCGCCGCGCGGCACCACCACCGGACGAGACAGCTCGACGTTTTCAAAACTCGGCGGCTCGCTCGAACCAGCCAGGGCCATCGCCACCTGGGCCATCGCTTCCAGTCCCATCACCGCCGGGAACAGCGGCTCGCCGTGGAAGACGTGTTCATCGACATACGGATCGGAGTCGGACGAGAGCGTCGAGTCCACGATCAACTCCACGCCGGGATAAAAGACGCGCGTGTGTTCGAGGAACCGGCGGAAGGGCAGCTCCGGCTTGGTGAGATTCAGCGTCGGCATCTCGCCGAAGCGTCCGCTGATGACCACAGAAGTGGCTGGCAACTCGCGCCGCAAAAGCTCTTCGAGAATCTCCACGCCGGCCTCCGGTGAGATCGGCGTGATGCCCTGTTGACGCAACGATTCAATGCGCCCCAGCCGCGCGCCCATGCCCACGCCCGACCAGACGGACCACTCGGCGGCCAGGCAGCGGCAGCGCGGATGCGCGGTCTGGAATTCCTCGGTGAGTTGGGTAAGCCATTCGTTCGCGACGGCGTAGTCGGCTTCGCCCTGCAACCCGGCGCGTCCGATGATCGAGCCAAAGGTGACGAAGAGTCGAAGCTTCTCCGGGTCGAGAGCGGCGAGCACATGGCGCGCGCCGTCAATCTTCGGCGCCAGCGTGCGGCGGAAGGCCGTCTCGTCGAGCGTGCCGAGGAGTTGCGGGACGTTCGCGCCCGCCGCATGAATGAAAGCCGTGATCGTCCCAAGCTCGCGTTGCACTTCCGTGAGCGCCATCGTCACCTGCGTCTCATCGGTCACATCCGCCGCCACGTAACGCACGCGGACCTTGACGGCGGCGAAGCGCTCCAGGTTGGCCGAAAGCTCGGCATCAGTGGCGGGCTGCGAGCGTCCCATGAGCACAAGCCGCGCGCCGGACTTGCGCGCCAGGTGCAACGCGCACTCCGCCGCGATGCCCTTGCCGCCGCCGGTGACGAGCAGGAGATCGTCTGGACCAAGCGGCAACGCTCCGACACTTGCGGGAACCATCTCGCCTCGGTCGCCGAAAGGAAGAGCTTTCATCACCAACTCATGCCGCCGCCCCGACTCGTCGTAGCGCACGTCGCGGTGACCGTGGGCAAGTGCGGATTCGCGCACGATCCACTCGACGGCTTGGGGATGCTGCGGCGGCAGTTCGAGGACGAGGGTGTGAATGGTCGGCGACTCAAGGTGTAGCGTCCGGGCCAAGCTGCCGGCCCGCTGGCCCGTTTGCACGAGCACGAACTTGCCCTCGCCGAGGGCAAGCGCGGCCTTCGCGCTGGCGAGCAGCAGCCTGATTTGAGCTGCTTCAATCCGGGGCGGCAGGCAGACGATCACGCCGGCGCCGGGCATCGAGGTGAGAGCAGGACGCAATGCCGCCGCCAGGGGATCGGTCTCGATGGCGAATACTTGCCATGCTGAACTTTGCCCTTCGTTTCGCGCGGACTCGGCGGTCCGCGCTCCAAGCGGTGCCTCGATCCATTCGCAGACGAACGGACGCACCCACGAATCAACTCCCGATGGAACGCGTTCCGTCTCATTGAGCGCCGCGCCACGATTGCGCGTGAGTTCTTCGAGCGCGGCGGCGGCCCGGCCCACCGTGGCCGTGGCGAAATCCGTGAGACCGATGAGGGGCGGCAGCCCCAACCGCTTCGCCGCCTCGGCCATGATCTGGCCCACGGAGATCGAATTGAGGTGCAAGTCTCCGAGCAGGCGGCTCTCGCTCGTGACCGTAGCCACGGGCAGTTCCGCGCGCTCGGCCACGAGCTGGCGGATGAGGTCGAGCGGTGTTGCCGTGGTTGAAATGGTTTCGGGTTTCGGGTTCCGGGCTTCAGGTTCTTCAGCCGGCGCAGCCTCGCGCAGAATGGCGCTGGAGTCGGAAACGGGCGCAAGTTCGCAGGGATTGACGAAGAACTTCGGCTGCCAGTCGAGGCGAAACGGGCGCGTGATGCGGCCTGAAAACAGGGCACGGGCGTTGACTGGTGCGCCCAGGGCGAACGCGGAGGCGACGGCCTGCCAGAGTCCGCGCAGCGATTCGCTTCCGGCGTCGATGGACACGACGGGGGCTTTCACGGAGTCGCGGGCCAGGCCGCTCAGGACTTCGCCGGGACCGACCTCGATCCACAAGTCCACTTCGCGGTTGGCGATGGCCAGAGCCTCGATGAACTTCACGGGCGATGTGACCTGACGGGAAAGCAATTCGCCCAGGTCTTCCGTCGTGGTCAACGGTGCGCCGGTGACGGTGGAAACGACGCGGCGCGACGGCGAGTGGATTTCCTCGCGGCTCAACTGCGCAACGAGCGCGGGCGCGGCGGCGGCGACGAGCGGCGTGTGGAAGGCGTGCGAGACGGCCAGCCTGGTGGCGCGCAGCCCGCGCGCCTGCGCGGTGGCGATGACGGCGGCGACGGAAGCGGCTTCGCCCGCGATGACGGTCTGATGCGGCGAGTTGTAGCCAACGATGGAAACAGATTCGCCGCGCAGCGCGAGGCTTTCCACCACGCTGGCGGGCGCGGCGATGGCGGCCATAGCGCCGGTCGGGCTGCCAAGTTCGGACATGGCGCGGCCCCGTTCGCGGGCGATGCGGAGCAAGGCTGCTTCATCGAAAGCCCCGGCCCAGTGCAGCGCGCAAATCTCCCCGAGGCTGTGGCCGACCGCGACGCTGGCGGTGATGCCAAAAGTTTGGAGCAGCCTGGCCCCGGCCGCGGAGGCGGCGGCAATCGCGGGTTGCGCCACGGCGGTGGAGATGCCGTCGCTGTCCGCCGGCAGATTCGCCTCGACGTAGGTTGAGCGTGCGCTGTCGAAGCGGCGGCGGAAAATTCCGCCGCTGAGATTCGCGGGCGATCCCTGGCCGGGGAACAGAAAGCCGAGACGCGGCGCGGTGTCGCCGGAGCCGAGGAACAGGCCGGAGTCAAAGTCGAGTTTCGCGGTCACGCCGTCGAGCAACCAGGAGTGCAGCGTGGCAAGGCGTTCGGCGAATTGCACGGGAGTCGAAGCGATGAGCGCGGCGCGCGACCGTTGTGGAGCGCCGGTCTCCGACCCGGCATGATCGGCGTCACTCAACTCGCCGGGTCGGAGACCGGCGCTCCGGGCCAGTTCGGCGGCGACATCAGCGAGTTCCGAAAAGGAAAGCCGTGCGGCGAAGGTCAGCAGGTGTTCGATCTGCTTGAGCATCGCGTCGGTGTCATCGGTGGCGAGCAGGAAGATTTCGCAATCCTGGGCGGAGGCGCCGAGCGAAAGATCGCGCGGCGTGAGGGTCGCGTGGCGTGAGGTGGTCGTGTTCTCCAGCGTCAAGTGGGTGTTCATGCCGCCGAAACCCATCGCGCTCACCGAGGCGCGCAGCGGGCGGTCGCTACGCCACGGCTCCGGCTCGCGCAGCACGCGGAGCGCGGCGTTCGCCGCGGTGAGTTCGGCATGCGGACGTTCGCAGCCGGTGGTCGGGGGCAAGGTCTGCGTGTGGACGGCGAGGGTGGCCTTGATCAGTCCGGCGATTCCCGCCGCCGCCTTGGTGTGGCCGATGTTCGCCTTGATCGTGCCGATGACGGCGGGCGCGGCGTCGGCCCGGGCTTCGCGGCGCGCAGTGGAAATCACTTTCAGTTCCGTGGCGTCGCCGACGTTGGTGCCGGTGCCGTGGCCCTCGAAGTATTCCACGGTGTCGATGCCGTAGCCGGCGCGGCGATAGGCGCGGCGAATGGCCTGAAGCTGTCCATCAACTTCGGGGCGCGTGATGCCGCCCGCGCCGTCGGAGGAAATCCCCCAACCGCGAATGGTGGCGTAGATGCGGCGGCCCGACGCGACCGCATCCTCGTGGCGCATGAGCGTGACGAAACCGCAGCCCTCTCCGGGCCAGAAGCCGGCGGAACGGGCATCGAACACGCGCATCAACTCGGGCGCGAGCGCGCCGGTCTTGGCGAAGCCGACGATCTCGAACGGATCGAGACTCAGATCGACACCGCCGGCCAGGGCGACATCGAGGTCACCCGCCGCGAGCGAGGAACAGGCATTGGCCACGGCGAGCAGCGACGAGGCGCACGCGCCATCGACGGTGTAGCCGCCGCCCTTGAGATCGAACTGGTTGCAGATGCGGCCGGCGATGGTGTTGGAAAGTCCGCCCGCGAGCGTCTCCTCGCCGACGGGAGGGAAGGGGAGTTTGTACTTCACTTCGAGGGCGGTGAGAAATTCCCCGCGCTGTTCACCGGTCCAGCCTTGCTCGTTCAACGCCGCGTCGAGCGTGCGCCGCACGTACGGCCAGCGGAGGCGCATGAGGTTGGCGCGGGAGAATTCCCCCGTAAGCGTGTTGCCGAGAACCACGCCGGTGGTTTCGCGGGGAAGGCCGGCGGCGTCCTTGAACCCCGCGTCGGCCAGTGCCTGCGAGGCGACATCGAGCGCGAGCCAGTGCGCGAGGTCAGCCGAGCGGTAGGTGCTGCCCACGACTTTGAAGGCGACGCGGTCAAACTCGTAGCCTTCGATGACGGCGGCGTTGGCGGCGTAGGTCTTGTCCGGCGCGAGCGGGTCGGCGGAGAAATAATCCTCGCGGCGCAGGCGCTCGTCGGGGAGGCGGCGGAAGGCGCGGCGTTGCGCGAGCACGTTCTCCCAAAGCTGTGACGGCGTGCGGGCCTCGGGGTAGAGGCAGGCGAGACCGACGATGGAGATGCCAGAGGTCATGTGGAAAACTCCAAACTCCAAACTCCAATCTCCAAATAAACACCAAGCTCCAAGCTCCAACAGCAGGTGGACGGCGTTGGATCGCTATGCTGGCGACGCCGCACGCCTTCGCCATTCACCATGTGGCATTGGTCATTCATGTGGCAGGGACGGCGTTGGTTTGCACGGGGGCTTGAGTCTTTTTCTCGACAGGTTGTGGCGACGGGAACTTGCCGAGCATATTCCAGATGTGCAGTGAGATTCCGCGAATGGCGCAGACGGTCACGAGGGCGAAGAAGAGGCCAAAGACGAGGTGCATCACCTGGAGGACGCCATAGACCATCGCGACGGAGAAACCGAACAGCGCCTGACGCCAGGGATGAATGGGCGTCGTGGCCGGGTCGGGCACCATGTAGAGCGTGAAGACAATGAAGGCCGCGCTGCTCATGGGCATGAGCGGCACGTAGAGCGGCGTGCCGAAATACCAAGCGCGTAACAGGCCTTGCAGCACGAAGCCGAGAATCCACGCGCCGCAGAGCGGGAGCCGGCCGGTGAAGCAGCCGTGGATGATGATGCCCGTGAGGAGAATGAAAGCTGGAATGACCCAGTGCCAAGCGCCGGTGATATTCTCGGTGAAATGATACGGCGGGGCGAAGCCGACCTGCGGGAAGAGCAGCAGCGTGGCGGCGATGCCGAAGTTCGAGGGGTTGAAGATGTGCTGGTAGTGGCCGTTCCCGACGGGCGCGCGGAAGAAAACTTTGGACGCGATGGAGAGCACAACGGCGAAGGCGATAGGCCAGAGCACCTCGTTCGGGTAAAGCAACATGCCGCAGGCAAAGCCGGGAATGAGCGCGGGCGGCAAGGCGTTGAGAAATGCGCCAGGGCCACCGGTGAAGCGGGGCGCGCGGTTCTTCGCTTTGGCATCGACCCAGTCCAGGAGGAATTGCGCGAAGATAGCCGTGGTGATGGCGACGATGGGCGAGGCCCACGATTGCTCGAAGCCGAGGAGAGTGTGGCCAAGGATGTTCCACACGATCATCAGGATGACGAAGTACCAGAGCGCGATGAGGCGCAGCTTCGGATTCTTCTGCGGGTAGAAGAGGACGGTGGTGTTGAAGGCGGAGGATTTCATTTGGGCGAAGAAAATTGGGCAACCTGGGAATTCACCTTGCCGAGGCGCACGGTGTGCCAGCCGGGCCTGAGTCGCAGTTCGGTGCGCTGCGGTTGGCCGGCGAGGTCGCGCCATTTCAGTTCCACACGTACCGGTTGATTCGCATCCACGCGGCCGAGGCCGAGGTGAATGTCAGGACTGCGGCGGCCCGAGTGACCGCTGCCGCCATCGATCTGACCAAGGACTTTTTTCCCGTTCGCCAGGTGCGCAATGGCTTGCGCGCCAAACGCGGGCCGCCCCGCCGTGTCCGCACCGGGATGGCCGGCACGTTCGAGCAGCGGTGAATTCGCAGCGTCGGCCAGTGGGAGCAACAGGTGCAGGCCGAGGAACGCGCCGGTGTTCGTGGACTCGTTGTGGAAGAAGAACGACGGCTCCCATTGGTTGGCGAAGGCGAAGTCGAGGCGTCCGTCGCCATCCACGTCCGCCAGCGCGATGCCTTTGCTGACCATCGGCTCGTTGAAGCCGACCTGCGTGGCGACGTCGTAATAGCGCCCATCGGCGGCGCGCACGAAGAACGGGTTGATGTCGTGGCCGCTCAGATCCGCGCCGGGCTTGAAGGTCGGCCACACGCGCGGGTCGTGGACGATTTTGCTGTTGCTGGTGCCGAGCGCCTGGAGTTCGGGCCAGCGGTTGATCTTGCCCTTGAGAAAGCCGACCGCCTGCATCGCCTCGACCGTGCCGTCGTTGTCGAAGTCGGCGAGGCGGCAGTCCCAGCCCCAGCCGCTGCGCGAAAGGCCGAGCTTCTCGCTGTTTTGGAAATAGGGCGCGAGGCCCGACTTCATTGCGTCGAGTTGCCCGGTGCTCTGCCAGAGGAAATGGCTTTCGGTCAGGCCGAACTCGGTGGCGATGTTGCTCACGTAGATGTCGAACAGTCCGTCGCCGTTCACATCGCCGAAGTCGCAGCCCATGCCCTTGAAGGAGTCGTGGCCGAGCACGCAGGACTTGGGCGTGGTGAAATCGCGCCGGCCTTCCAGTTCAGCGAACTCCAGATGACCGGGCTTGGAACGGTTGTGCATCAGCCGGTCGGGACCGAAGTCGTTGCCGAAATAAATCTCGGGCAACTGGTCGCCATCAAGATCTGCGACGCCGATGGCGAGCGTCCACCCGCGCGTGACTTCAGGGCGGAAGACATCCTTCTGCTCGGCGAAGCTCACGGCGGGCGCGGTGCCGGCTTTGGCAGACTGCCAGAGGAAGACGTGCTTGTAGCCGCCGTTTAAGGCCTTGGCCTTGCCCTCGTGCATCGTCTCCACGCCGGTGGCCTTGGCATCGAGAATGCGCGCGCCGTCCTGGAAGTAATTTCCAATGATGAGGTCGACGTGACCGTCGCCATCGAGATCCGTCTGCACCGCGCCATTGGAATACCAGCGCTCGCCGCTCGCCGTCAGCTCGGTTGCGGTGTAGCTCGTGCGGGCCAGCGCTGCGCCCGACACGTTGCGCAAATAAATCACCGGGGTGCGGCCCCAGAAATAGACGAGCACGTCGGGCAGACCATCCTCGTTGAAGTCCCCGGCGAGAGCGCCCATCGGTGCGGTCGTGGCGGCGTCGAACGGCAGCGGAGCCGCGTCGAGAGCGAAGGGCGTGTAACGATTCCCGGTGCCAGGCGCGGGCGCGACGGTCACGAGATCAGTGCGCGGATCGATGTGGATGAGATCGTTCGGCAGCCCGTCATCGTCGAGATCGGCGAAGGTCGCCCCGGCGCCGAGCGAGGAGATCCAGGCCGAGATGCGCGCCAGGCTCGGATGCACGGCGCGGACGCTCTTGTAGGGCGGATGGTTGGCGACCTCGGCCAGCGGGAGCTTGTGGAACTTGAAGCGCGCGGCCAGTTGCGCGGACTCGGTGGACGTGATTTTCGGATACTGCGTGGCGGCGTACAGTCCGAGCACCAGGGCGAGACCGGCGAGGCTGGCGGCGTAATGGCGAACTCCGTTCTTCATCGGGTGATCTTTTTTCCGTTGGAGAAATTCTTCTGAATGCGCCGCCGCCAGACTTCAAACGCCGGTTCGTCGCCACTGGCGGGAAGGTTTTCCAGCGCGGCATCGGTCAGGGCGGAGGCGTCCGCGCTCGACATGCCGCAGAGCGCCCAGCAGGCGCGGTCAGCGTAGGGCGTGGGATTGCCGGCGTGATGCCGGGCCTTGGCGGCGAAGGCCGCGCCCTGGGCGAGTTGCGGATGGAATTTTCCGGCGGCGGCGACCAGCGACTTGAGTTCCTCCTCGCTCACTTCGCCGGCGTAAACGCTCGCGAGTCCCACGCCACTCCACAAATCAGCGCGGCGCGATTCAGCGAATCCGTTGATGGTCGCCGCCACTCGCGCAACCTCCGCGCCCTCGATGAACCACAGGCTCCGGCCCAATCCTTGATCGAACACCCGTTCCGCGTAGCCGCTGATGCGCTTCGGGCGCGGGCCGTCGTTCAGATACTTCGGCCAGTGGAAGAAACCTTCGTGGAAGCCGTAGCCGTCGATGACCAGCCAGCGGAGCAACGGGTCGAGGGACTGCATCTGCTTCTCGATCCGGCCCGGCAAACGCGCCGCCGCCCAGCCGATGGCGACATGCACCATGTAGGTGTGGGCGTCGCCGGGACCGGCGAGGAACTGCCGCACGCGATCCCGCCGCCACGGGGTGAGGCGATCCAGAATCGCCAGGGCCATGGCCGCGCCTTCATAGGCGAAGCCGCGTTCGGTCGCGGCGATGGAGTCCAGGCGCGGAACGAGGAAGGCATGGTCGGCGTTCTCCAGGGCGGCGTGGTATCCGGCCACGAACGTCGCGCCGACCTGCTCGATGCGTTCGCGGCGTCCATTCTCACCGCCGCGAAAACCGCGTCGCGCGAAAGTTGTTTCAACTTCCGAAAGGCCGAACATGAGTTTCAGGATCGCGCCCATAAAAGGCTTTTTCTTCGTGTTACGAGTCTGGTTATCGCATTTGCCAAGACCCATGCCGAGCAAGAAAAAGACCGGGATTGCTCCCGGTCTTTTCTGATTCATTCCATTTCCACCAAGCGCCCGCCTACGGGCAGATGACGCGGTAGAATTTGTTCACGCCCGGTTCGACCGGCAGCGTGACGCCGGAGGCTCCCGGAACATCCGTCCACACCGTGGTACCAGGCCCGCTTAACGCCGTGGTGCATTGCAGGCGGAAGCCGGTGCCGGTCCACGAGATGGTCACGCTGGTGCCATCAGGCGAACGCGTGATGGCAAGGGACGCCGGTCCGACGCACGGCGATCCCGGCACGTTGAGGTGCATGGACGCCGGGCCACTGACGGCGGGACTCCAGTTCTGGCCGCCATCGAGGCTGATCTCCGTGAAGATGTCGAAGAAGCTGCCGATGCGGTAGGGCGCGCCGGTGGGCGAGGTACGAATGCTGGTGCGGCCCAAGGAAGCCTTGCTCGGACTTTCACGGACCATCACTCCGTTGGGCAGGCTGCCGCCGCTGATGTTCAAGGCCAGCATCTCGGTGTCAAAGAAGCGGGTGTCGCCGCTGTCCTGACTGCTGGTAACCCGCGTCGTGACGGCGGCTGGAGCCGTGACATGAATCGGCTGCTGGCCGCCCTGGTGCAGATCAAATGTCACCATGGAGCCGAAGCCGTGAGTCACGCTGCCACCTGGAGGAGGCGGAGGCGAGTTGGTCAGGAATCGCTCATGGCTGGCGTTGCTGATGATGATGCCATTGGCGTAGAGCTGGTGCCACTGCTGCGGGCTGATGTACTGCCCGTTGAGCGGCGGCAGATTAGGAGTGGAGGCCGGCTGCTCAGGCGCTTCGCAGATCAGCTCCACATGGGCGGCGGCGGGCACGGGCGCCCAGTTTTGGCCGCCGTCCAGGCTCAGTTCGACGAAGACATCAAAGAAGCTGCCGATGCGGGACGTGCCATCAGACTGCGGCGCGATGGCCGTGCCGCCATGTGATTGGCGGGTCGGACTTTCGCGCAAGCGGATGCTGGGCGGCAGGTCGCCACCCTGAATGTCCAGTTGCAGCATCTCGGTGTCATAGACTTGAGTGCCGTCGGACTCGGTGCCGCGGTGGCGCACGCTCACCTCTACTTGTGCCGGCGCGCGCATGGGAACGAAGTTCACTCCACCGTCCTGCGACACCTCCATGTCCACCTGCGACCCAAAGGTGTGCGTCTGGGACGAGCCCGGGGGCGGCGGCGGCAGCGATTGGGTGAAGAACTTGTGCTTCACGTCACGGATGACGATGCCCTGGGCGGTCAGAATGTGGTAGAGCGCCGGACTCACGTAGAGGTCATTGGGCGGCGGCAGCAGTTGCGTGCCTGCCGGTACGGAAGGTACGGTCAGTGGGTCGCGGCCCAGTTGGACTGGCGCGGCCTCCTCACCGGGCGACCAAGTTGCGCCGCCATCCAGGCTGAGTTCTGTGAACACGTCGAAGAAGCTGTCGATCATGAAGCCTCCGCCGGGCGCGGACTGCACGGCCGTGCGTCCGATCGAGGCCCGGGTCGGGCTTTCCCGAATCATGAGGCCGCCGGGGCTGCTCAGGTTGAGCGCCAGCATCTCGGTGTCATAGACCTGCGTGCCGCTTGGCTCAACGCCCACATGCGTCACCTGCACCGTCACATCCGCCGCGCCCGCCAGCGGGGACCAGGTCTGCCCGCCGTCCGACGATACCTGCCCGGAAACTTGCGAGGGGAAGGTGTGGATCTGGCTGCCGCCCGGGGGCGGCGGCGGGAAGCTCTGCAGGAAGCGGCGATGGCTCACGTTGCTGATGATGATGCCGTTGGCGTAGAGCTGATGCCACTGCTGCGGCGAGACGTACTCACCCTGCTGCGGCGGCAGCAGAGGCGTCGGGAACCAGCGCGGTTTGCGCGGGCGCACTGTCACCGTGAAGCTGCAACTGGCGCTGCCGTTCACACTACTGGCGGTGCAGGTCACCGTGGTGGTTCCGACCGGGAAGTTGCTTCCACTGGGCGGCGTGCAGGAGTAAGTCACCGGCGCGCCACATGTATCCACCGGCCCCACCGTCGGGGCGAAGGTCACGACACGGCCCGCCGGCGTGAGGGCGAAGGCTGTGATGTTGGCCGGGCAGACGATGAGCACCGTGCAGGGCACTGGGTTCGGCACCACATGGACGTTGGCCGGACCGGTCAGCGAGGGCTGCCAGGTCTGTCCGCCGTCCGCGCTCAACTCCGTAAAGATGTCAAAGAAGCTGGCCACACTGTGTGTGCCGTCGGCTGCGCTGGTGCGAATGCTGGTGCGGCCCAGCGAGGCCTTGCTCGGGCTTTCGCGCACCATCATGCCGACGGGCAGGCCACCGCCGCTGATGTTGAGCGCCAGCATCTCGGTCTCGAAGAAGCGGGTGTCACCGTCGCTCTGCATTTCGCGCACGCTCACCGTCACCTGGGCGGGCAGGGTGGTGTGCTGCCACGTCGTCCCGTTGTTGAGCGAGAGGTCGCACTCCACGTCCGATCCGAAGCTGTGCGTCTCAGTCACGCCCGGGGGCGGCGGCGGGAAGGACTGGGTGAAGTGTTTGTGGCTCACGTTGCTGATGATGATGCCCTGGGCGTAGAGCGCGTGCCACTGCTGCGGGCTGATGTACTGCCCGTTGAGCGGTGGCAGATTGGGATTGGGCACCGGCATGGGCGGAGCTTCGCAGATCAGTTCCACGCGGGCCGGGGTCGGCGCAGGGGTCCAAGTTTGGCCACCGTCCACGCTCAGATCCACGAAGATGTCGAAGAAGCTGCCGATGCTGTGCCCGTTGGGCGTCGGGGCGATGACCGTGCCGCCTTGCGAGGCGCGGGTCGGGCTTTCACGGAGCATCACTCCGACCGGTAGATCGCCACCCTGCAGATCCAGTTGCAGCATCTCAGTGTCATAGAGCTGAGTTTCATCGGGCGCAGTGCCGCGGTGTTGCACATGGACTGCCACCGCCGCCGGGGCACGCCGGGGCTGGAAGGTCTGGCCACCGTCGAGGCTCACTTCCATGTCCACTTGCGAACCAAAGGTATGCATCGCTCCCGGACCGGGCGGGGGCGGCGGCTGGCTTTGGGTGAAGAACTTGTGCCGCACGTTGCGGATCTGGATGCCCTGGGCGAGCAGCAGGTGATACTGCTGCGGCGAGACATACAGATCATTGGGCGGCGGCAACAACTGGGTCGAGGCCGGGATCGGCGTGATGGTCCGCGGGTCAGTCCGCAACTCTACCTGCGCCGCCTCCTGGGCGGGCGACCAGTTCGCCCCGCCATCCAGACTGAGTTCCGTGAAGACGTCGAAGAAGCTGTCGATGGCAAAGCCACCGCCCGGCGCGGCCTGCACAGTGGTGCGGCCAGTCGAGGCGCGGGTCGGGCTTTCACGGATCATGAAGCCACCGGGGCTGGCCAGATTGAGCGCCAGCATCTCGGTGTCATAGAGCTGAGTGCCATCGGGATCGGTGCCCACATGCGTGACCTGCACCGTCACATCCGCCGGGGCCGTGGCCGGGGTGAAGGTCGTGCCGCCATCTGTTGACAACAGCAATTCCACGGTCGATCCGAACGAATGCGTTTCCGACGTGCCGGTTGCGGGCGGCGGGAAGCTTTGCAGGAAGTGGCGGTGGCTCACGTTGCTGATGATGATGCCATTGGCGTAGAATTGGTGCCATTGCTGGGGCGAAATGTACTCACCCTGCGGCGGCGGCAGCAACGGCGTCGGGAACCAGCGCGGCTTGCGGGCCCGCACCGTCACCGTGAAGGAGCAGGTGGCGCTCTGGCCACAGCCGTCCGTGACCACACAGGTCACGGTCGTGGTCCCAACCGGGAAGGGCGATCCGCTGGGCGGATTGCAGACCACGTTGAACGGCGCACAGCCTCCACTCACGATCGGAGCCGGGTAATTGACGACAACTCCGGCCGCAGTGGGCGCGGTCACGCTGACGTTTGGCGGACAGGCGATGGCCAGCGGCGGGGGCGGGTTGGTCGGAATGTTGAGTTGCACGGAGACGGGGCCGCTCACGGCGGGACTCCAAGTGGCCCCGCCATCAAGACTGATTTCCGTGAAGATGTCGAAGAAGCTGGAGACGCGGTAGTCGCCGGGCGTGGTGCGGATGCTGGTGCGTCCAAGCGATTGTTTGGTCGGGCTTTCCCGGAGTTGGACGCCCCCTGGCAGCGCGCCTCCGCTAATGTTGAGGGCGAGCATCTCGGTGTCGAAGAAGCGCGTGCTGCCGCTGTCGAGGCTGCTGCTCACCTGAGCGGTCACACTGGCGGGCGCAGTCACATGCGCCGGGGGTTGGCCCGGCTGGAATAAATCGAAAGTGACCATCGACCCGAAGTTATGAACCTGCGATCCGCCGGGCGGCGGAGGCGGCTGGTTCTGGGTGAACCGATCATGGCTGGCATTGCTGATGATAATGCCGTTGGCGTAGAGCTGATGCCACTGGTCGGGCGAGACGTATTCGCCGTTGAGCGGCGGCAGGTTGGGCGTGGGCACCGTTTGTTCGGCGGCCGGGTTGACGAGTTCCACATGGGCCGGGGCCGGGGCCGGGGTCCAGCTTGCGCCTCCGTCCAGGCTCACTTCCACGAAGATGTCGAAGAAGCTGTGGATGCGATGTGTGCCATTGGTGTTGGGCGCGATGGATGTTCCACCGATGGACTGCTTGGTCGGGCTTTCCCGGATCAGCAGCCCCGGTGGCAGGGCGCCTCCGCTGAGATCCAGTTGCAACATCTCGGTATCGAAGCTTACCCCGTCGTTGCCGGACGAACCGATGTTGTGGACCCGGACCGTCACAGCGGCGGGCGCGCGCACGGCGGAGAAGGACAGCCCGCCATCAGTCGAGAGCATCATGTCCACCTGCGAATCGAAGGTGTGCGTGTTGGTCCCGCCCAGGGGCGGCGGCGGCTGCGAACCAGTGAAGAAGCTGTGGCTCACGTTGCTGATCACGATGCCGCTGGCCAGCGCCAGATGGTAGTCCTGCGGACTGACGTAGGCGCCATTGGGCGGCGGGAGGTCGCCCGTGGGCATGTCCACCGGCGGGACGGTGGTCGGATCCTTGCGCAGTTCAACGTGCGCGGCCTGCGCGGCGGCGCTCCAAGTGGCACCTCCATCCAGGCTGACCTCGGTGAAGATGTCGAAGAAACTGATCATGCAAACATTGTCGGGGTTATTCCCGAAACCGGTCCCGCGGATGATGACCAGACCGGGTGAAGCCAGGGTCGGGCTTTCGCGCAACCGGATGCCGGGCGGCAGGTTGCCTCCGCTGATGTCGAGTTGCAGCATCTCGGTGTCAAACGTCCGGACCTGACCCGTCCCGGGTTGGGCATAGACGCTGACGCTGACCGCCGCGGGCGCGCTCACGCTTTGGAAACTCAGGCCGCCATCAACGGAGATTTCGCAATCCACCTGCGAGTCGAACTCATGCACCTGAATGGTGCCGGGCGCGGGCGGAGGCGTGCTCTGGGTGAAGTAGCGATGCTTGGGACTGCGGATGATGATGCCGTTGGCATAGAGCTGATGGTACAGTTGCGGGCTGATATACATGCCGTTGGTCGGCGGCAGCCCGTCGTCGTTGAAGGGAATGTCCGGAATCGGCGGACGGACGGTCACACTGAACGAGCAGTTGGCGCTGCCACCACAACCGTCCGTGACCACACAGGTCAAGGTCGTCGTCCCGATCGGGAAAGGCGAGCCGCTGGGCGGAACGCAGACCACGCTGACCGGCGCACAACCGCCACTGACGGCGGGGGGTGGGTAGTTGACGACGGCTCCAGCCGCAGTGGGCGCGATCACAGTCATGTTCGGAGGGCAGGTGATGGCCAGCGGCAGCGGCGGATTGTTCGGGATGTTGAGATGCACGGAGACAGGGCCGCTGACGGCCGGACTCCAAGTTGCGCCACCGTCGAGGCTCATCTCGGTGAAAATGTCGAAGAAACTGCCGACACGGTAGTCGGTGGGAGTGGTGCGGATGCTGGTCCGTCCGAGCGACGCCTTGCTTGGGCTTTCGCGCACCATGATGCCGCCGGGGGCGCTGATGTTCAGGGCCAGCATCTCGGTGTCGAAGAAGCGAGTGGAACCGGAATCCTGACTGCTGCTCACCTGCGTGGTCACGCTGGCCGGGGCCGTCATGGGCACGGGTGCCTGGCCCTGCTGGATGAGATCGAAATGCACCATCGACCCGAAGTTATGAACCTGCGATCCGCCGGGGGGCGGCGGCGGCTGGCTCTGGGTGAACCGGTCATGGCTCGCGTTGCTGATGATGATGCCGTTGGCGTAGAGCTGGTGCCAGCGCTCGGGCGAAATGTATTCGCCATTCAACGGCGGCAGGTTCGAGTTGGTGGCTGGCTGTTCGGGCGCGGGCATGACCAGTTGCACATGGGCCGGAGCCTGAGCCGGAGACCAGTTCTGGCCACCGTCCAAACTCACTTCCACGAAGATGTCGAAGAAGCTGCCGATGCGCAGCAGATCGAAGTCGGGATCGCCAATGGGCACGCCTGAGGCTGCGATGGATGTTCGACCGCGCGAGGGCAACGTCGGGCTTTCGCGGAGCCTCACCGCAGGCGGGAGATCGCCGCCCTGAATGTTGAGCGAGAGCATTTCGGTGTCGAACGTGCCTCCGGTCGTGCCGTCCACCCGCACCTCGACGCCGGCCGGGGCGCGCACGGACTGGAAGGTCGCGCCGCCATCGAACGACAAATCCATGTCCACCTGCGAATTGAAGGTGTGAATTGCCGTCCCACCCACGGGCGGAGGCGGTTGCGAATGAGTGAAGAAGCTGTGGCTCACGTTGCTGATGACCACGCCTTGGGCGGTAAGGATGTGGTAATCCGCCGGGCTGACGTAGGCGCCATTGCGCGGAGGCAAATCGCCGGTGGGCGCGCTGACCGGCGGGGTCAGGGTGACGTCCCGCCGCAGCTCGACATGGGCCGGTTGCAGAGCCGGGCTCCAACTCGCGCCGCCGTCCAAGCTGAGTTCAGTGAAGACGTCGAAGAAGCTCGAGATCATGAATCCTCCCGGCGCGGTGCGCATGGTGGTGTGGCCGGGCGAAGGCAGCGTCGGGCTTTCGCGAATTATCACGCCCACCGGCAGGGTGCCGCCAGCGATATCGAGTTGCTGCATCTCGGTGGCAAACTGCTGGGTCGGCCCGCCAGGAGTGTGGGTCACCTGCACGGCGACACCAGCCGGCGCGGTGTGACGCACAAAATTAGAGCCACCATCGGTCGAAATATCCATCGAGACCGACGAGCCAAAGGTATGGACCTGAACCGTGTTCGGCGGCGGCGGCGGCGTGGATTGGGTGAACTTGTTGTGGCTGATGTTGCTGATGATGATCCCGTTCGCGTAAAGCTGGTGATACAGCGCCGGGCTGATGTACGTGCCGGTCGGCGGGGGCAGGTTCGGCGTAGGGAAGAAGATTTCCGGCGCGGGCGGAACCGGTGGATTGACCGTCACGTTGAACGAACAGGTGGCGCTGCCACCGCAGGTGTCGCTGGCGGTGCAATTCACCGTCGTCGTGCCCAGCGGGAACGGCGAACCGCTGGGCGGAGAGCAAACCACCGTCGGCGGAGTGCAGCCGCCACCCACGGTGGGCGGGGGATAATTTACCACCGTACCGGCTGCTCCATTCACCGTCACGTTGGCCGGGCAGGCGATGGTGACGGGAGGCGGGCCGCCCAAGGTGGTCACGCTGACCGAAGCCGGGCCGGAAAGCGACGGGTGCCAGGTCGCGCCGCCATCCAAGCTAAGTTCGACGAAAATATCGAAGAAACTGGAGATGCGATAATCGCCAGGAGCGGCCTGCCGGATGCTAGTCTTGCCCGTGGACGCCTTGGTGGGGCTTTCACGAATCATCATGCCTGGAGGCAAACTGCCGCCGTTGAGATTCAATTGCAGCATCTCGGTGTCGAAGAAGCGCGTCGTCGCCGTGTCCATCGTCGTGCTGCTGACATTGACCATCACGTTCGCCTGGGCGGTGACCGGATTGAAGGTGACGCCACCATCCATCGAGACCTGCATCTGCACGGCTGAACCGAAGGCGTGGGGCTGGCTGCCGCCGGGCGGCGGTGGCGGTTGGTGCTGAAGGAAGTCCAGGTGGCTCACGTTGGTGATGTAAATGCCCATCGCGAAATACGCGTGCCAGTCCTGGGGACTGACGTACTGGCCAGCCGGCGGGAGGTCGGGACTGGTGAACGGTTTCTCCGGTGCCTTGCTGCGCAGTTCGACATGCACCGGGCCGTTGGTCGCGGGATTCCAAGTGCCGCCGTTATCCAAGCTGACCTCGGTGAAGATGTCGAAAAAGCTCGCGATTTTGAAAGTGCCGTCCGGCATCGGTATCACGCGTGTCCGGCCGCGGGACGGCTCGGTTGGGCTTTCGCGCACCATCACCCCAAGAGGCAGGTCGCCGCCCGAGAGGGAAAGTGCGGTCATCTCCGTGTCGTAAGTGCCTGATCCCGCATCCGCCACGGTCACGGTCACCGGGGCCGAGACGCGAGCGGCCGTAAAGGTGACGCCACCATCGAGTGAAATATCCATGTCCACCGTGGAGCCGAAGTTTTCGGTGTTGGTTCCACCGGGTAGTCCAGTATTGCCTCCGGCCGGGTACGACTGAAGGAATCCGCTGTGGCTGACGTTGCTGATCACGATGCCCACGGCGTAGAGCGCGTGCCATTGGTCAGGGGAGACATATTGGTCGTTCGGCGGCGGGAGCAGATCCGTGGGTTCGTCCACCGGCGGAGCGGTGATGGATTTCTTCAGCTCAACATGCACCGGCGTAAGGGCGGGACTCCAGTTCGCGCCGCCATCCAGACTGACCTCGGTGAAGATGTCGAAAAAGCTGCCAATCATGTAACCACCAGCCAGAGAGCGCACGGTGGTTTGGCCGGTCGAAGCGAGGGTTGGGCTTTCACGAATCATCACCCCCGGCGGCAGCGAGCCTCCTTGGATGTCGAATGATTGCATTTCCGTGGCGAAGAAATCCTTGCCCAGCACAGTGCCGATATGACCGACGCCGACCACC
This sequence comes from Pedosphaera sp., assembly GCA_031414955.1. Taxonomy (GTDB): domain Bacteria; phylum Verrucomicrobiota; class Verrucomicrobiia; order Limisphaerales; family SIBH01; genus JANNGC01. The sequence goes on from JANOQV010000146.1 coordinate 44,191, forward strand.
ACCGCAGCGGGGGCGGAGACGGTCTGGAATGTCACGCCGTTGTCGGCGGAAATCTGGAAGGTGGCCGTGGAATTGAATGGATGCGAATTGGAAAGTCCCGGTCCCGGCGGGCCGTAGAGGACGTTGCTGATGCCGGGGTTGACGAAGCGATCATGACTGGAATTGCTGATGATGATGCCGTTGGCGTAGAGCTGATGCCACTGGGCCGGGCTGACGTATTCGCCGGCCGCCGGTGGCAGGTTGTTGGTCAAGGTAAACACTTCCGGGCCGCCCGGTTGGAGCACTTGAATCGTGAAGGAGCAATTCGCCGTCTGGCCGCAGGTATCACTCGCAGTGCAGTTCACGGTGGTCGTGCCGATGGGGAAATTGGCACCGGTCGGCGGGACGCAGGAAATGGTCGGAGGCGTGCAGCCGCCGCCCGCTGAAACGAAGAAACCCACCGTGGCACCGCCGGGACCGGTTCCGGCCACGGTCAAATTGGGCGGGCAGGTGATGTTGACAGGCGGATCGATGATTTGCGCGAAGCGGACACCATCAAACCACCCGCCGCCAAGCTGCGTTCCCAGTCCCGGGCCAAGGATCACAGTGTCATAGGTGTCAACCGCCGCGCCGTTGAACGTCCGGGAAAGAATTCCGTCCACATAGAATTTAATCGTTGATCCGGGGGGCAGAACCTCAATGTCGAAGCGATGCCAACCGATCGAGCGATTGGGCGAACCAGCGCCGTTAAGGTTGAAAACTCCAGTTGTGCCGGCGGCAGCGGGTCCAAAGGCGACACGCCCTTGGTATTTCGTTGCGGTAAAAACTTCCCCCGTAAGAGTCGTGGCATTGAATTTTCCGGCCGCGATCAGGGCGTCCAGGCTGCCGCTGGCCACTGTGCCGCCGTTAGGCAGTCCTGAGCCTCCGGAGTGGCCTCTTATTTCGTTGTACGCGCGCGTGGCTCCGACCGTTCCCCCATTGGTCCCTTCGTCATAGAAGTAGAAGGTGAAGAGCAAGTGCCCCCCGAACTCGCCGCCCAGATTTCGGTGCATGCGGTCGATGGACGTGTTCATGAAGGCGCTGCGTATGCCGCCGCCCGGCACCACGTTGGTGGGCGTGGAAATATCGAGAGTGTTCGCGGTGGTGACAGTCCAGTTACCGACGGGGAACAGGATTTGGCCGCTCTCGAAATCATCGGAGAAGACGATGTTGGTCACGCTGGCCGCACTGGCCGCGCTACACAGGGACAACAGGAGGCACAAGGAGAGTACGCGCCTTGCCGCGAAGAGATTTTTACTCATAATTCAAACGTTGTTGGTTGAACCGCGCACACTGAACACTGACCGAGACACCAAGACACCTAAGTTTCCGACACCACCAACTCATCTACACCAAGACACCAGACACGGAGGCAAACCGCTGAAAAACACTTCACCTGAAAACATCCTGAACACCAAAAATAGAATCTCGCTAGGATCGCCGGTGAAGTTCAAAAGCGAGAATGCCCAGCCCGATGCAAATTTCAAGCCAAGAGTTTTTTAATTTTGGCCGGCCCGCAGTTTTCACGAGTAATTCACTTCCAGGCGCACAATGCCTCCACGCGCGCGGCCGAGCCATCGCGCAGCCATCCGTCCAGTTGAGCCTGATCCTTGAGTTGTTGCCCGCGCCCGCGCGGCACCACGAAGTAGCGGCTTTCGATTTCGGGCAGACGCGTCATATCGCTCCAGAGCTTTTCCCACTGCGCCACCGGGAAAACATCTTCCTGCCCGTGGCCCCAGCGTTTCTTCACTTCCTTGAGGGTAATGTAGGTGGGCATCTTCGCGGCGAATTCGCGGATGGCGGCGGCGACTTTTTCCGTGTCACGCAAGTTCTCGCGGGCGAGACCGAACGCGGTGAGCAGCTTGTCGATGTGAATCCACGTCGTCATCGAATTGTAATAGGAGAGCGCAAATTCATCCTGCTCGCGCGGCATGGCGAGACCTTCGAGGATGCGCGGGCGGCCGTTCACCCGCGCCAGGCCGCCGCCGCGGTCGTCGATGCGGCGCGTGATCATCTCAAAACTGAGACAAGCCCCTTCTTGAATGTGCAAACCGAGCAGACCGGGATCGGCGTCGGTGCCCACGGTGTCGATGTTGTGCAGAAGCAGGTACTGCAATTGCGGTCGTTCCTCGAGCAGTCGGAGGAGCGTGCCGTTGCGGAAAAGGTTCGGCACCTCGTACCAATGGCCGACGGGGTGGAGGCATTGCAGCGGGACGTTGTCCGTGTAGTCGCCGGCTTCGCCAGTGGAGTGCGCCCAACCGAGGAGCGCGGTGCGCAAACTCTCGCGCACCTTCTGCTGCTGCTCATCGAGCCGCTGCTGCGGCATTTCCTCCCAGGCGAAGCGCAGGTCGCGCACCATGGGGACGAGTCGCAGGCCGATGGATTTGCCGGGCGAGAGCAGCAGTGGTCCTTCGTAGCTGTAGTTGTTCTCCCGTTGCAGAAAATCCAGGGTCGGTTGATGCGTGAGGTAACTCGTGGTGAAAACGTGCGGCAGTGGCGTGCCACATTCGCGGCCCACGCGGCGGCTTTTCGCGAGGTGGGTTTCGATGAAAGTGCGATGCCGTCCGCCGAGTTTGGAAAACGGATGCAGCGCCTTGACCACACCCGCGCCCTGCGTCCAGCGCGAGCCGGCGCCGGCGGCGAGAGTGACGACGGCCAGTTCGCCCGCAGCCAGCGCCTTGCGACCCAGTTCGCGAAGCTGTTTCACTCTTCCTTGATGCGATGAATCCGTGGTGTCGATCACGTCCTCGGCTTGCACGTCTTCGATGACGGCGCTGGGATGGAGCCGGTTTTGCGCCAGTCCGATGCGGGCCTCGCGCAGGTCGGTCCGAGTTTGATCGTGCTGGGTGCGATCAAATCCGAACTCATCGAGCAGGGTGCCGAGGCTCTGGCCGCTTTGCGATTCGGTTTTGCCGCGAGGCAGCATCTGATCGAAGAGCGTCTGCACCATGCCGCGCAGTTCGGGTCGGCAACGGCAGGCGGCGCCGAATTTGTCCAGTTCGGAGTGCCGCAGTGGAGAGAGCGAGCGCAGGTCGGCACGCAACAATCGCGGCACGGTGAGGGCGTAGTAGCTCGCGGGCATCAGAGCGTCATCGCCTGCGAGTTGATCCGCGAACGTCCCGTTACCGTTGATCGCGAAATCGTACACCACCGGCTCCATGGCGAAGGGCAGGGCGGAGGAAAGCTCGCGCTTGGTCGCGGACATGATCTCCTGCAGGCGCTGCTGCGCGTGTGCCTTCTTCTCCGGATTAAAAATGAATCCCATGCCGCCACCGGACATGCCGCCGAGCATCCAGAAACCCTGGAAGTCATGACCGAATTCCCGCGCCACCCGTTCGATGAGCAGTTCCGTGTAATAAGTGCTGGCCCAGGGAATAATCGTCTGGATGGGTTGGGTGAAATTGCGCGTGGTCGCCGCGCCGACGGCGGGAATGTCACCGCGTTTGAGCGCGCCGAGGATTTCGTCGAGGATGCCGAGCGCCTGCTGCCGCGCCTTCCATTCCGCCTCGGAGCGCAGCAGATATTTCTCGGTGACCATTTCGAGAATGGGTCCGACGTTCTGCGCCATGCCGCCGTGAACGAGCACCAGGCTGTCCTGCAACTTCTGTCGCGCCGCGTCTGAAATTTCTTCGCTGGCGAACACTTTGTGCTGTGGCATCAAGCGTCCGCGGCTGATGCCGGACTCGGGATCGCCTTCGCCGGCCAGCACGCCTTCGATCAATTTGATCCCCGGCCACACGCCGCCGCTGTCCTGCCAGCCACCGCCCGAGCCGCCGATCCATTCACCGAGGATGGCCCGCGCGAGGACGAGGCGGCGTTCGCTTTCCGCCAGCGGCCCGGAGAGCGCCGCCGCCTGCCCGGTGGCGCGCATGCAAATGGAGATCAGGCACGCGAGCAGATTGGTCGAGACGGCGAGACGTGAACCTTTGGGGATGCTGTTGACGTTGCTGACGATTTCCAACCCGCGCCCCGGGCCGAGAATTCTTTCGAGCAACGCTTCCAAACTTTGCCCCGAACCTTCAATGCCCGGCGGCACGAGACCCGACGCGATGACGGCGGCCTTGAGCAGGCCGAGGTAATCCTTCGCGAAGTCGAAGACCTCCGAGAGATTCGAGATGTCTGCGGTCGCGCCAAGGTCCACGCTGGTCAGTCTCAGGACTGGTTCCTCGATCACGCGCAGGTAAGCCTCGACCGGCGGGCGCGGCGCGGCGTCGCGGCCATGCACGCCTAGATCGATGGACACATTCAAGACCCGCGCGCCTTCCGGGAAATCCATGCCCAGAAAAAAGATGTCGCTCCAACCGCTGTGCGTCAGATCCATGCGCACCGGAGTTCGTTCGCGCAATATCGGATACGTGCCGTCTGGTGCTCGTTCCAAAAGCTCCCCTCGGAGGCGCAACGGTTGGTCGGCCGGATGCCCCATGCGGAACATCCATTGGTTGCCCCGGACCGAGCGCACGCTACGCCGGACCTGATCGGCCAGCGTTTGGAAGGCAAGCCGGTGATAGGCCTGCGCCAGAGCACTGGAGATGGCGTCGCTGGGGCCTTCGCGCTGCTGGATGGAGAGGAATTCATCGATGGCCTCCTCGAAGCGGCGTTGCAGCAAGTGCTCGTAACCGTGAAATGGAATCAGCCCGCGCTGGTTCAAGCCCGCGATACGCGGAATGTGGAAGCGATGAATGGCGTAGAGAAAGAACAGCGCCCGCACTCGTTCGTAAAGATTCTCCGAACGGCGGCGGAACTCATCCAGCGCCGTTCCTTCGGCCAGCAGTTGTACGAGCGAAACACCTTGGCAGATCGCGTCCAGCGATTGATTGCGCACCGCCGGATCGCTCGCGGTAATGATCTCCGTCAGCCGGCTGCTCATTTCGTCCCTTTTAAGGCGAGCAACTCCACGATGCCGCTGAGCACCTCGTCCCGACCAGGCCCGTCGAGCGCGAGAGCGAGTTGGGCGGTGAGCAGTCCGTACTTCAAGCCCACGTCGTAACGATGCCCGGCCACTTCATAGGCCAGATACCGTTCGTGCGCGGCGAGGCGGGACAGGGCGGTGGTCAGGTGAGCGCCCGTGGCCAGGCCTTCGCCCACCAAATCACCCAACGACTCCATGACGGCCGGGGTGAGAACGTGCATTCCAAAAAAGCAGAGGTAATGACCCGCCCGCAAACCTGGCACGATAATCTGCTGTTCCGCCTGGGTTGGGGTCGGTTTCTCCAGCACTTCGTCAACCTCGTACAGCGCGTGGGCGCCGGTCACGAGTTTGCCGCCCACGGCACCGTAAAACGGCAGCTTGCTCTCGTGGGTGGCTTGCACGGCGGAGACGGCGCACTTCTGTTCGCGCGCCGTTTCCACCAACTGCTGCGCGCAGCCTTGGGCGTTCCGGCTGACGTAAAGATGATCGCCGACCAGCAGCAGAAACGGACTGCCGACCGTGAAAGCCTTGGCGCAATGCACCGCGTGGCCATAGCCGAGCGGTTGCGTCTGCTCCACGAACGTCAGCCGCGCCGCATGGGCGCCGGCGGCGGACTCGTAAGCCTGCTGGTCGCCCGGCGAAATAACCACGGCGATCTCGTCGATGCCGGCGCGCACTACTTCGTCGATGATGATTTGCAACGCGGTCCGAGTTGTGCCGTCACGATCCACGAGTGATTGCAGCGGCAGGGTGCGCTGGTTCTTGCCTGCGGCGGTGATGATCGCCTTTTTGATTTCCATAAACCGGGGCGAGCCTCACAAAACCTCACCGCCTCGTCAAACCAACCATTCGGCGGCTGCTTGCTTTGACCGACATACGTCCGGCGAACCATGTCGGTCACTCTCTTGGTTGAACCTCGGTCAGTGCCCCCACCCGAGGCTGCTTCCCGGTCCGGTCGCCTCATCCCGCGTCGCCCTCTTGACCGCGCCGGGCCACATGGCGAAGGTTCGCCGAATGGAACCGCAAACTCCGCCGCCGCTGCCGCCGTCCCCAGCCTTGCCCCCGATGCGCTACGGGCCAGCGCCCACCAGCGCCTGGAAGTCGTTCAAGAAATTCGTCGGCCCGGTTGGCTTGGGATTGTTTTTGTTGGTGAAGTGGTTCGGCAAGCTCAAGCTGCTGATTCCGGCCCTGAAGTTCCTGCCGGCGGTGCTCAAGACCGGCGGCTCCATGATTCTGACCATCGGAGTTTACACGATGGTTTACGGAGCGTGGTTTGCCGTCGGCTTCGTGCTCCTGATTTTCATCCACGAGTGCGGACATCTGGTCGCGGCGAGGAGGCTGGGACTGAAAGTGGGCGCGCCGGTCTTCATCCCGTTCATGGGTGCCTTCATCGCGTTAAAGGATGCGCCCAAGAATGCGTGGATCGAGGCCCAGGTCGGCATCGGCGGACCGCTCTTTGGCGCGGCCGGAGCGGTGGTCTGCCACGGACTCTATCTTGCCACCGGCACTCCGATGTTCCTGGCCCTGGCCTATTCGGGCTACTTGTTGAACCTTTTTAATCTGGCCCCGGTGGGTTTCCTCGACGGGGGTCGCATCGCCACCGCGCTTTCACCGTGGCTCTGGATCGTGGGCACGGCCTTGATGGTTGTGCTGCTGGTCAAGCACTTCAATCCGATCCTGCTGCTGGTGCTGATCATGTCCGTGCCGCGCCTGATCTCGCTCTTTCGCAAACGGACTGAGGAGGAAAAACGCTTCTACGAGGTCACGCCCGGCCAGCGCGGTTTCATGGCTGCACTCTACTTTGGCCTGGCCGGCGCGCTCGCGCTGGGTATGAAGATGATCTATGACTCGGGCCTCACCTCGACCCACGCCCCTTCACAGCACTAGCCGGTAGCCGTTCCGGTAAACCGTCTGGAGAAAGCGCGGCCGCTCCGGGTCCGGCTCAATCTTCTTGCGCAGCGTGGCCATGGTCTGGTCCACCGTGCGGGTGAACAGGTCGGCGTGATAATCCCAGACCCGCCGGAGCAACTCCTGCCGGGTAAACGTCACCCTGGCGTGCGCATAAAGGTGGAGCAACAGTTCCAATTCCTTGGGCCGCAACTGAAACTCGCCCGCCGCACTGCGCACCCGCCCTGTGCGCGGATGCACTTCCACCGGCCCGACCCGGAAGGATTCGGGTGCCACTTTCGGCCCGGCCTGCTTCCTCAGTTTCGAACTCCATTCGATGCTTTCGTTAAACGCCACCATACGCTTTTCGCTGCCTCTCTTGTTGATTGTTACCCGGCCGTCCTGGCTGCGGGCGGCGGCCCCGCCTGCTTTTCCGCCTCCTGGCCGGTCATTGAACGCCAGCGCACCGCAGAAGTTGCTTCCGGCACTCCCCGGAAATTGCTGCGCGCCCGGCAAGTTCTGTTTCATGGACGGAGTATTTCGACCAATGCTCCCACTATGGGGCAGCGGTTTGTAAAATCTCCGTCTGGAATTTACCTGGAGTTGCAGATGACCGGCCCCTTCTGAGTGGACTGCCCGCCATCTGCTCAAGAACTCGCGCGGGAAGGCCAAGACCGAACCACTCATGGGTTGAAAGTGGCGGTTGCGTTCCGCCCTCCGGCTCGCGTTGGGACTTCGACCGCAAGGATCAGATTGCGTTCAAACAATGTGGCGGAAGGCCCTTAACTGAGCGCCGTTCTTGACCTCTTTTTGACCCCTTTTCTTTCTGACCCCTTTCCGAACTGCGCGTAGAAAATCCGAGGACGTGGTGGAAGACGCCGAGCAAACCGCCGGGCTGGTGGTGGTGGTTGATTGAGGTGGAGGTTGGATCGCGAACCAGCCCGGCGGCTTGCTGGCCTGGCCGCGGGTCGGCACACTCGCGACCAATGACTGCTCCGCTGACCCGCGCCGCGATTGCCGAGGGCTTGCCGGCCGGCCTGCATCCGGGCGCCCAGCTCTACGCCTCACGTAACGGCCAAGTCGTGATTGACGAAGCCTTCGGTGCGGCGCGCGCAGGCGTGCCGATGGAGCGCGACTCGATCATGCTCTGGTTCTCGGCGGGCAAACCTCTCACGGCGGCGGCCATTGGGCAGTTGGTGGAGCGTGGCGCGTTGCAGTGGACGACGCACGTTACGGAGGTCATCCCGGAGTTCGCGCCGCAAGCCAAGGAAGCCATCACGCTCCGCCATCTGCTCACGCACACGGCGGGTTTGCGCCACGCCGACGACCTCGACAAGACGCTGACGTGGGACGAACGCACGGCGCGCATCTGCGAACTGGCGTTGGAGGATAATTGGATTCCCGGAAAGCGTGCTGGCTATCATGCCTCGGGCACCTGGCATCTGCTCGGCGAAATCGTCCGGCGGGTCGATGGCCGCGACCTCAATGCCTTTACCCGCGAAAGCATCCTCCGTCCTCTGGGTCTTCATTCGTCCGTGCTGGCCCGGACCCCGGCCGAAGTGGCGTCGCTTGGAAATCGTGTCGCGCACATTTACGACACGAGCGATGGCGCGGCGCGGTCCAAGACCGGCTGGAACAGCGTGGAGGGAATGACCAGTTGCCGGCCCGGCGGCACGGCCCGCGGTCCAATCAGCGAACTGGGACGTTTCTACGAAGCCCTGCTGCAGGGCGGCAAGAACATCCTGCGCCCCGAGACGGTTGCCACGATGACTTCGCGCCAGCGGGAGGGAATGTTCGACGAGACCTTCCAGTTCAAGACGGACTGCGGCTTTGGTTTCATCCTCAACTCGAACCACGACAGCTTCCAGATGCCTTACGGCTACGGACGCCACGCCTCGCGCGAAACCTTCGGCCACAGCGGCAATCAATGTTCCTGCGCCTTTGCCGATCCGAGGCACCAACTCGTGGTCGCCTGGGCCTGCAGCGGACTGCCTGGCGAACGGCATCACCAGCGCCGCCAGCGCGCCATCAACAACGCCATTTACGAAGACCTGGGGCTTGCGGGAAAGACCTGCCCATGAAATCGAGTGCCACTGGTCCTGGCCTTGAAAGGCACGCGGTGCGCCGGGCAGGCGCGGGCCGGGCTTCAAGAGTGAGGTCCAACTGCCCTGGATGAAATCGACTCCTCAAAAACCGCCCCTTGAACATCCGACGCCGAACGGGAAACATCGGTCCAGCATGATTCGCTCGTTCGCTTTCACCACCCAGGGCAAGTTGCACAGCTCGGACCTGGAGCGATTCCTCATGCCCACGCTGCTCAGTGACACCAATCTGTTTCTCTGGATCGATTTGGAAACTCCCACGCCCGAGGACACCAAGTTCTTTCTGGAAGGGTTGTTCCACTTCCATCCGCTCTCCATCGAAGATTGCGTCAAAGAGTGCCAGTCGCCCAAAGTCGAGGAGTACACGCCCAAGGAGGAGGACAAGTTCGCGCCCTATCTGTTCATGGTCATTCACGCCGTGGATTACAGTCGCAAGGATTCCGTGTTCGGCACCCGGGAGCTGGATTTCTTCCTCGGGAAGAATTTCCTCGTGACCTATCACACCGGTCCATTGAAGAGTGTTTCCCAGGTCGAGGAGATGTGCGTGAAAGGCTCGTTGGGCGTGGCCCGCGCGCCGGATCGCGTCGCGCAGAAGCTGCTCGACAACCTGGTGGAGAATTACAAGCCCGCGCTCGAGGAGCTTTCCCTCGAAATCGCCGAGTTGGAGACCAACGCGCTGGAGCATCCGACCAAGGAAACTTTGAACCGCATCCTCACGGTGAAGAAGGAGGTCTTCCATCTGCGCCGCATCATCGGACCGCAGAGCGAAGTGCTGGCCCGGTTCGCGCGCGGCGAGTTCAAGCTCATCCGTCCGCATCTCGTGCCGTACTACCGCAATGTCTATGATGCTCTCTTCCACATCTCCGAGATGGCGCAGAACTACGCCGACTCGCTGACCGGCATCCTCCAAGTCTATCTGAACATGTCCTCGAACAAGACGGGGCAAATCATGAAGACCCTGACGCTGATCACCATCTTGTCCACGCCCGCCACCATCATCGCCAGTTGGTATGGCATGAACTTCAAGCACGACATGGTCGAACTGGACTGGATGCACGGCTACGCCTTCGCCTTCGCCGTCACGGCCCTCAGCACCCTGGCCACTTGGTGGTTTGTGAAGAAGCGGAACTGGTTCTGAAAATGCCGAACGCACAATGCCGAATGTCGAATGAGGCCCGCGCTCGAACCCGTTCCGCGCGCGGCGGCGGCCGCCAGTCCTTCGTCATTTCCCCCCTGACGCGTGGCCAGTAAAAGCAACTTCCTCGACAAGGTTCTCGGTCGCCTGCCGCGGCTCGACAAGGAGGGGCTGCAAACGGTCGTCGAGCGTCTGGCCCACGAGCGCGCTTTTCTGGAGACGCTCTTCAACACCATCGAGGACGGGGTGCTGGTGGTGGATGAGGACGGTCGCGTGGCCTACTTCAATGACGCGGCCACCCGCTTGCTTGGATTGCCCGAAGCGGCGGAGGGGCAGCTCATTTCCCGCTTCCTGCCCGAACTGGATTGGGAGCGGGTCGCGGCCATGGATCGCGCCGGCGGCCAGCGCGTGGCGCGGCACGAATTCGAGATTCATTACCCGCGCCCGCGTTTTCTCAATGTCTATGCCGCGCCGCTCGACTCGGAGCACCGTGGCGGCAGCGGCGTGGCGCTCATCCTGCACGACGCCACCGAAGCGCGCGAAAAAACCTTCGCCGCCATCGAGAGTGAACGCAGCCAGGCTTTGACCCTGCTCGCCGCGAGCGTGGCGCACGAGATTGGCAATCCGCTCAACGCGCTGAGCATTCACCTGCAACTCCTCGAGCGCGAAGCGAAGAAGCTCAAACAGCTCGTGCCCGAGATTCGTGGCGGTGCCCGTGGAGCCAAGGCCGCAGCCCAGACCGGGGCCGACGCCATGGAGATCGCCCTCAAGGCCGAGCGCTACCTCGGCGTGGCCAAGGGCGAGATCAACCGCCTCGATTACATCGTGACCCAGTTTCTCCAGGCCATTCGCCCCGCGCCGCTCCAGGTAAAACCCGCTTCGCTGAACGACGTGGTGCGCGAGACGCTGGAACTGCTCCGTCCCGAGATCGAAAATCGCGGCGTGCGCGTGGAGGAAAAACTCTTCAAGAAGTTGCCCCTCGCGCCCATCGACGCCGCGCAGATCAAGCAAGTGCTGGTCAATCTTTGCAAAAACGCGCTGCAAGCCATGACCCGTGACGGCGTGCTCACGCTTGGCACCGAGAGCCGCGACGGCGGCGTGGGCCTGCTGGTCAGCGACACCGGCGGCGGCATTCCGCAAGACATGCTCAACCGGATCTTCGAGCCTTTCTACACCACCAAGAAGAAGGGCAGCGGGCTGGGCTTGATGATCGTACAGCGCATCGTGCGCGACCACGGCGGGCGCATCCAATTGGAAAGCAACGTGGGGCAGGGAACCACCTTCCGCATCTGGTTTCCCACCGGCCCGCGCCACCTGCCCTTGCTCGGCGAACCGGCCGCAGCTTGAGGGTGTGATTCAGGATCAGCCGTCGTTGGAATCAATCCGTCCCCGCCGGTAAAACTGCGGGCCGGTTTCCTCGGGATTCTGCATTTCGTGGGCGTGGTGGTTGGTCTCAGTCGGCTCGAAGGTTCCCACGCCAAAACCTGCCGTCAGATCTATCGAGTCGTCGAGCCGGGGCTTGCGCTAGGAATCCGGCCAGGAGAAAGCCAACCCCTCGGTTGTGCGCGCGAGGCTTGCCCTGCCAGGTGCCGGAATCGGGATCGCCTCTACTGACGGAAGAGGTAGTGCGAGCCGGGCACGTTCACCGGGTCACTCGATTGGTCATGGGGCTGCGCTGGGGTTGAGCTGCGGCCAGGGCCCGGGCCACGGCATCAAGAGAAGTTCGGACTCCAGGCCGGGCCAGCATTTTAGTCTTTTGTTCCAGGGCCAGGATTTCTCCGAGTACGGTCTGGCGCAATTTTCGGTCGCTCAGGCCTTTGGCTGACTTTTTCCAGTCCTGCAATCGCGCCCAGAGTTGATCCGGCCAGTCAGCCATTTCCAGGGCCTGTTCAGCGTGTTGCCGATGGGTTTCCATTTCGATGAGCAACTGTCGCTGTTGCTGTCGCGTTCGGACGAACGCCGCCGCTCCGAGCGCGAGCAGCAGCGCAGCGGCCAGGATCCAGAGACGGCGCGGCAAAGGCATGGGTCTTGTTTATCGCGAACCAACTGGAGAGTCACTGGTGAAAAAACGCCACTGACGGGTGGCGGCGGGGATTGGCCCCTGCTGCCCCGGAGCCTGTGCCCGGTGGCGCCCGACCTACCGTTCTTTGCGAATCTCGCGCTGCAACCACGCGCGGGCGTAAGTCCAGATGCGTTCGGCACTGCGCGGCGCCATGTCCAGCGCGGCGGCGGCTTCCTCCATGGTCATGCCGACGAAGTAGCGCAGCTTGACCAACTCGGCCACGGGCTTGTCTTCGAGGGTAAGTTTTTCCAAGGCGTCGTTCACGGCCAGCAATTCGTCCGGCGGCGCGCTGAGGATGAGTGCGTCCTCGTTCAGTTCCTCGCGCACGAATTCGCCACCCCGTTTCAGGCTCTGCTTGCGCCGCGCGTGCTCGACGAGAATACGCCGCATGGCTTCGGCCGCCGCCGCGAAGAAGTAGGCTCGGCTCGGCCAGGACTTTTGATCCCCGCCCACCAGGCGCAGCCAGGCCTCATGCACGAGCGCGGTAGGCTGGAGGGTGTGGCCCGAGGATTCGCCCGCCATCTTGCGGCCCGCGATCTGGCGCAGCTCGCGGTAAAGCAACGGGAGCAGCTCCTCGGCCGCCTGCGTATGGCCGCTCTGAACGGCGTTCAAAATCATCGTTACTTCGTGTGACTCGGTCATGCGGATGATTGAGCGGACGGTGCGGTCTCCTCGTTCATCGGCCTGAGCGAATCATGGACGAGAGCGGCAAGGCAATGGTTTGTTGGCCGGAACAGGGGACGCCCCGCCGCGCCGGCTCCAGGACGCGAGTCTTTGGCCCAAGCGGGCCCGGCCAGGCGCGGCCGGCTATTTCCCGCGCCAGTCTTGGGGCCAGCGGTGGCGCCGGTAGTCGAGGCAAGACCGGGCCAGCGCGCGAGCCTCCTCGTCCAGCTTCTTCTTGCCCAAGTAAGCGAGGAGAAAACGCAATCGCTCCGCCCGCGAGGAGAGCTTCACCGCCGCCTTGTCGAGCGAGGCCAGATCGCGCAGGCATGGCCGCTCACGCCCGACTCGGGCGAAAAATCCGCGCGGGCAATCGATGAGAAAGAGCCGGGGCGCATCCGGCTGGGCGAGGCTCACCAGAACATTTCGCCAGACAAAATCGCTGTGGTAGAAGCCCGCCTTGTGCAGGCGCCGCGCCAGCTCTGCCAGTTCGCGCGTGAGGCGGTGGCGTTGGGCCTGCGGCGGTTTCGTCTGCATGAATTTGTCCAGTTCCACGGCCTGCGGCACGGCGCGGGTGAGAATGAAGGCACGTTGCAACAGCCCCCAAAAATTCCGCTGCTCTCCGCACACGATGCGCTCGGCGGAAGGAATCCCCAGGCGCTCGAAGACCGCGTAGTTGTCGAATTCGCGCCGCGCTTTGGAGGGTCGGAACCAGAACGTCCAACCGCTCTGCTGGTGATGGTAGAGCTTGAAAAAAGCATCCACGCTGCCGCCGGGCGCGGGCACCGGCACGCGCTTGACCGTCATCTTGGCCAGTCGCTCATAGTGGGGCAGGCAATGGTTGAAGACGCGCTCGAAGCTGGTCCAGCCCAGAGCCGCCAAGTCGTTTGCGAACTTCGGGTTAACGAAGAGCCGCGTCATGCTTGCTGGGTTGCCGCCATGTTCCGTACACGGGGCAAGTATTCGGAGTGGAGCGGGTGCGTGCAAAAGCTTTTTCCGGCCCAAGGCGGAAAGTGGGCGTCATGCCCCGGCGGCTGGACCGGGGTGGTCCGGGTCAGATGCGCCCCACGCGCCTGGGGAATCGAAACAAAGATTGAACGGCCGAGACCACTTTGTAAGCTGGCGCCCTCTCTGGCCCCGGCACCGGAGGCAACACAGGAAATACAATTATGGCACTGCGACTTGGCGACGAAGCACCAAACTTTACGGCGGACACCACCGAGGGACGCCTCGACTTTCACCAATGGCTCGGCTCCGGCTGGGGCGTGCTCTTCTCGCACCCGGCCGATTACACGCCGGTCTGCACCACCGAACTGGGCGCGGTGGCCAAGATCAAGGGCGAGTTTGACCGGCGGAATTGCAAGGTCATCGCCGTGAGCGTCGATCCCCTCCAAGCTCATCACGGCTGGATTCAGGACATCAACGAGACGCAGCAGACGACGATGAATTTCCCCATCATCGCCGACCCCACGCGCGAGGTGGCCGCGCTCTATGACATGATTCATCCCAACGCTGACAACACTTTCACCGTCCGCTCAGTCTTCGTCATCGGCCCGGACAAGAAGGTCAAACTCACCCTCACTTACCCGGCCTCGACGGGACGGAACTTTCTCGAATTGTTGCGCGTGATCGATTCCCTGCAACTGACGGCCAAGTTCAAGGTGGCCACTCCGGCCAACTGGCAGGAGGGGCAGGACTGCATCATCGTGACGGCGGTAAAGGACGAGGAAATCCCCGCGCACTTTCCCAAGGGCCATCGCCAGGTGAAGCCCTACTTGCGCTACACTCCCCAGCCGAACAAGTAGCGGGGAGTTTGATCCGGCCACGCTCCGCTCCCCCGGTTGCAAGGGCTGGGTGCAACACCTGCGTCATCGTGATGGCAGTCCAGTGCTTTGGAGGGAGGGATGACGTTGGTCTGGACCTGCGTGTATCTCTGCGTTGCTCTGGCTCAGGTGTGCGCGGTGAGTTCGTCGCGAAGCCGGAGGGCCGTCCTTAATTTATCCCGGCTCCTGGCCATCGCGATGATGGCACCAACTCCAAGCCACGCTGCTCGGTCTTTCAAATTGCACTCGCTGGAGATTGCGTGGAATGCCTTGGAGCGGAGGGTGGCGTTGCTCCTGCGCATCCGCTTGCTCCGCCGTAGTTGAAGGAACAGCGCGCCACCCCGCCTCATCACTCCAACCGTCGCAGCACCCGCACCCGCTCCCGGCCTTCGCGTCCCAGGAAGGCCACCTCCGGCACGTAATCCTCCACGATGTCGTAGCCATCCGCAAAGAGCGCCGTTAGATCCGCCACGCTGAACGGGAAGGGAGGCCCTTCTTCACCCGGATCGAGATCCGGATTGATGAACCACACTCCGATCAACAGGCCGCCCCGCCGCAGCGTCAGGTCAATGCCGCGCCGGTAGTCCGCCCGCAGCGTCGGGGGCAACGCGCTCATGCAAGTGTGTTCCAGCACCACATCGTAGGTGCCGCGCATCTCGTCCGGCGGATCAAACAGACTTCCCGTCACGAATCGCTCCGCCAGATGCGGATATCGCGCGCGCGCCTCCGCAATCCCCGTCGGAGCGATGTCCAACCCGGTTGCGTCCAATCCATGCATCACCGCCAGCGCCACCTCATGTCCGCGGCCGCAGCCGGGCACCAGTGCCCGTCCACGCACCGTCTGCCGTTCCAGATACTGCTTCATCGGCGGGGCCGGGACTCCTTTATCCCAGAACACTTCGCCTTTTTGGTACATTTCGTCCCAGTTCATAAATCCCATTCACTCGTTCCTGGGCACGATGTCAATGGGCGGAGTAGGCAAAATTGTCGCTGGGAATTCTGATTCCCAGCGACGTGATGGCCAGGCTTCTCCTCCAGGGTGGCGCTTGCTGAATCAGATTGAACGAAGTCTCGGTTGCCCGGAAGCAAACACCAAAGCCTGCCTGCGCCGCGCAGACATCTGCGAGTGCCGACAAGTGGATGGCAGCGGGGATATTGTCGAGGGCAGCGTGGTTTCGAATATCCACTGGGACGGCTCCGGGGCGGCGACCAAGAGATTACTGATGAGATCGTGGAGTTCGAGCTGGCCAGGCCGCCGCCCCTTCGGGACGCGCATTTTTCGGCGGCCGTAAAGAGCATGTAACCTTTGGCCCTTCCGGCCCGAATAACCGAGAGTCAAACCGCGCCGCCGCACGGGGCCGGCGCGTATCAAGGAACGAATATGAAAACTTGGCGGAAGCTGACGGGGTGGATGTTGTTGATGGCCGGGACGGCTTGGGCCGGGCCGTTGCCGCGCGCGGAGGTTTCGGCCAAGGCGAAGTGGGTGCTGCACCTGGACGCGGAGCAGTTTCGCGAGAGCAAGGTCGGCCAGCATTACATCGAGAACCTGCTGGTGCAGCAGGTGGACACGGTGCAGTCCCAGATCGGTTTCGACTTCGCGCCCTTCCTCGACTCGCTGACGTCGGCGACGGTTTACGGCACTGACTTCGCCAAGGGCGAGGAGAACTCGGCGGTCCTGCTGCTGCGGGGCGAGGCTGGCGAGGCGAGGATCATTGAGGAATTTCTCGCGGCGAACAGCAGCCAGGCGAAGCGGGCCAAGCTGAAACAAATCCAGACCACGCCGTTCCCGCTCTTCCAACTGGAGAAAGCCTTCGCCGCCCTGCTGACCAACGGCACGGTGGTGATCGGCCGGACGCAGAAGTTGGTGGAGGACGCCTGGGAAGTCGTCGCGGGCAAGCAACTGAATGTCACGACGACGACGCGTTTCGTGGAACTGGCGAACACCAATGCTGGTTATGCCTTCGCCGCCGCCGCCGATGGTTTCACCGGCGAAGTGTCCCTGCCAAAGAACTTGAAAATTTTCCGACAGGTCGAGGGCGTGCAATTGATGATTCGGGAAAGCGCGGCGCATCTCTCCCTCGAAATCGCGCTGAAGACGGGCAGCGCGGAAGTGGCCACGCAGATCAGGACGGTGGCGGAGGGCTTGCTTGTCCTGGCCAGCACGGAAAGGGCGGAGGACAAGAATCTTCAGGCGCTGACCAGATCAGCGAAGATTTCCGCCACTGATCAGACTGTGACCGCCACATTTGAAGTCTCCAACAAGCGGGCCATCGCACTGATGAAGCGCGGCGGCGCGGCACGGGCCGAAGCCAAATGATTGCAAAACACTTTTTCCCGCCGGCGCTCGCCGGCCTTGTGCTCTCGATCCTGACGGTGGGAGCGGCCACCACCAAGCCTGACGTTGCGACTCCGGTCAAAGAAGCACCGCGCATCTTCGCGCCGCATGAACTTGGCATCGGGAGGCTTGTGCCTGACTTGCGCATTCAGCCCACGGCGGGGAAATCGTTCCGCCTCAGCACGCTCAATTCGGCCAAGGCCACGGTCATCGCCTTCGTCAGCACCAGTTGCCCGGTGAGCAAACGGTTCGCGCCGACGCTGGCGCAGTTGGAGCGGGATTACGCAATGCGCGGGGTGAAGTTCGTGTTCATCGACCCGCTGGTTTCCGACACGGCAACCGACATCGCCGCCGCCGTTCGCGTGCATGGTTTCAAAAGCCCGTTTATGCGCGACGTGGACCGGGAAGTCCGCAATGCGCTCGGAGCGCGCTCCACGACGGAGGTCTTCGTGCTCGATGCGGCGCGCACGCTCGTTTATCGCGGCGCAGTGGATGATCAGTACGGCCTCGCCTATTCGCTGGATGCGCCACGTCAGCGTCTCCTGGCTGACGCGCTTGATGCGGTGCTGGCGGGCAAGGCTCCACGAGTGCAGGCCACGAGCGCGCCGGGTTGCGCGCTGGAGACGACTACGAAGAACATCGCGAGCAGTGCGGTGGATTATCACAGCCGCATCTCGCGCATCGTGCAGCAGAATTGCCTGGAGTGTCATCACGCAGGCGGCGTCGCGCCGTTCTCGCTGGAGACATACGACGATGTGGCCAGTCACGCCGGGATGATTCGCAAGGTCGTGGACAAGGGCGTCATGCCGCCGTGGTTCGCCGCGCCGGCAACGGTGGGGCAGGCCAGTCCGTGGGCCAACGACCGCACCTTGCCGGCCGAGGACAAGCGCGACTTGCTGGCGTGGGTTGAAGGCGGCAAGAAGCCCGGCCATTCCGCTGATGCTCCCTTGCCGCGCGTGTTTTCCAAGGACTGGCAGATCGGCACGCCTGACGCGGTGGTTCAGATTCCCAAGCCCATCGTGGTGAAGGCCACGGGCAAAATGCCGTATCAAAATGTGTTCGTGGAAACGTCCTTTGCCGAGGATCGCTGGGTGCGTGCGATGGAGGTTCGTCCCACGGCCCGCGAGGTGGTGCATCATGTTCTGGTCTTCGTGATTCCGAAGCCGACCAACGAGGTGGCTGGCGTGACCAAGGCAGCGACGAAGAGGCGCGGTCGTCAGGACGAGGGCGGAAACTTTTTCGCCGTCTATGTGCCGGGCAACAGCGTGATTGATTACCCGCCGGACTTCGCGAAGTTGCTGCCCGCCGGGGCGACGTTGCATTTCCAGATTCACTACACTCCGAACGGAACGGTGGCGGGCGATCAAACCCGGCTGGGCCTGGTCTTCTCGCCGAAGCCGCCGCGTCATGAAGTGCGGGTGGCCGGCATCGCCAATCCATTCCTGCGCATTCCGCCCGGTGATGCGAATCATCAAGTGGACGCCGTGCTGCCCGTGATGTTTGACGCCAAACTGCTTTCGTTCATGCCGCACATGCACGTTCGCGGGAAGGCGTTCCGTTACGAACTGGGGCAGCTCGACGGCTCGAAGAAGCTGCTCCTTGATGTGCCCCGCTACGACTTCAACTGGCAGTTGCAATACAAGCTGGCCGAGCCGGTCGAGGCGCCCTTCGGCAGCAAGCTGCTCGCGACCGGCTGGTATGACAACAGCGCAAACAATCCCGCCAATCCCGACCCGCTGCGCGAGGTGAAGTGGGGGCCGCAGACCGAGGACGAGATGATGCTCGGCTACCTGGAGTATTACGTGCCGAGTCAAAAGCCTGGGGAAAAACTCTCCGTCGGTGAAACGGTCGCGCGGGATGGTTCGTTGATGTTCAACCTCCTTGACCGCAACCACGACGGGAAAATAACCCGCGACGAAGCGCCCACCGCCGAGGCCTTCCGTCAGGCCGACGCGAACGCTGACGGCTTCGTGACGCGCGAGGAATTGAAAGTCTATTTGCAGCGCAACAAGCGCTGATGGTGGAGTGCGAAAACGCGCATGGTGACAGTGGGGGCAGAAATTCTGTCTGAATTGGACATGATTTCTTTCGCCCCGCTGGGGCTGGCGGACCTCCCTCCGCCGACCAATGGCTCACGCCGTGGGCCGCTCTCTACTGCCGCGCTGCGGCTGAATTTGAAGACGGATCTTAAAGCTCATCCTCGCGTTCGGCGTAGAAGAGCTGGTGGGCGTGGTCGTAGCCGGCTTCGGGCACAAACACTTCTGCGATGCGGTTCAGGTCGTCCTCATCGGTCGATTCGCCCGCCACGAGTTGCTGCGTCGCGTGGATGCCATGCTTCTCCAGCATCATCACGAGCATCTCGGTGTTGATGACCGGGCCAGTGTAGAAGAGTTTCATTTCAATCGTGACGCCGGACGATGGCGGCAAGCATCAGCTTCATGCTGACGAGCGGAGCATTCCTGGCCTGCATTGGCAAAACGAATCGAGATCCGTGGCTGTCGGCGAGGGGCGGTGACGGGGTGGAATTCCAGGCCGGCCGAGAATTTGATTGTGCCGCGCCACGTCTCCGCTAGTGATCTGCGCATGACTCCAGAGTTGCGTCTCACCGAATTGAAAATCGAGCTGCCGCCGGCGCCCAAGCCGGTCGCGGTTTACAAATCGTTCGTCCAGGTCGGGAACATTGCCTACGTGTCCGGGCACGGCCCGCTTAAGCCCGATCTGACGCTCATGACCGGTCGAGTCGGCAGTGAGGTGGACGGCGCTTTCGGCAAAGCCGCTGCGCGCCAGACTGGGCTGGCCATTCTGGCCACGCTTCGTGCCCACCTCGGTTCACTCGACCGGGTGCAGCGCGTGGTGAAAGTGCTGGGCATGGTCAACTCCACGCCGGAGTTCCTCGAGCATCCCGCCGTGATCAACGGGTGCAGCGAACTGTTTCGCGATGTCTTCGGCGCGGAGCGTGGCGTCGGCGCGCGGAGCGCGGTGGGCATGGGATCGTTGCCGGGGAACATCTCGGTGGAGATTGAAGCCATCTTTGAAATTCAATCCGCACCCTGAATGGCCGAAGAACCCGCGCGACTCATGGACGACGGTTGGCCTGAAGTAATCAACGTGGACGAGGTTGCCTCGCCGGCTCTGCTTATCCACGTCGGGCACGTCGAGGAGAACGTGCGGCGCATGATCGAAATGGCCGGCGATGTCGGACGGTTGAGACCGCACCTCAAGACGCACAAAATGGCGGAGATGATCCGGCTGCAACTGGCGCGCGGCATCAGCAAGTTCAAGTGTGCCACGTTGGCCGAAGCAGAAATGGCCGCCGCCGCCGGGGCAGGGGACATCCTGCTCGCCTACCAGCCCGTCGGGCCGAATGTGGATCGGTTTCTGGACTTGTCGGCGCACTTTGCCAGCGTGCGTTTCAGTTGCGTGGCCGATAACGCGGGTTCCATCGGCGACCTTTCGGATGCGGCTGCGCGGGCTTCGGCGCGGATCGAGGTCATGCTTGACCTCGACCTTGGCCAGCACCGGACCGGCCTCGCCCCAGATCAACATGCTCTGGACCTTTACCATCTCATCGCCTCCTTGCCCGCGCTGACCCCGGGCGGTTTGCACGCTTACGATGGACATATTCATCATTCCGACGTGACCGAGCGCGCGGCGGCCTGCGAGTCGGCGTACGCGCCGGTGGAAGCCTTGCGTCGCAAAATCGAACGCGCTGGACTGGCCATGCCGCGCATCGTGGCGGGCGGGACGCCGACCTTCCCGATGCACGCGCGGCGCGAGGGCGTGGAGTGCAGTCCGGGCACTTGTGTATTTTGGGATGCAGGCTACGCGCACAATTTGCCCGACCTGGATTTCTTGACTGCGGCCGTGCTGTTGACGCGCGTAGTGAGCCAGCCCGCCTCCAACCGGCTCTGCCTTGATCTGGGGCACAAAGCGGTGGCGGCTGAGATGCCGCATCCGCGGGTGATTTTTCCTGATTTGCCGGAGGCCAAGCCGGTGATGCACAGCGAGGAACATCTCGTTCTCGAGACGCCGCGAGCGGCGCAATACCCGGTCGGCTCTTGCCTGTACGGCATTCCCTGGCATGTCTGTCCCACGGTGGCGCTGCATGATGAAGTGGTGGTGGTGCGGAGCGGCCGGGCCGAGGAACGATGGAAGGTGGCCGCGCGCGGGCGGACCGTTTTAATCTAGTTACCCGACCTCCACGGTAAGAAACGTGTGCCCCGGCTCGAGGTCTGGGCCGGGTTCTGGCGTTCCTCGAAGGTCAAACCGCAGTCCACCGGAAACTGCGGTGCCGGATAGGTGCTCCGTCCCGGGCTGAATCCACTTCCAGGACACCAGTCCTGGTTCGCCTCTGCCGGCGCAGTGTCCAAAGTTCGAGACACTTTTCCAAGGACAGGACAGTCGTGGACGAAGGCGGGACAGTTTGGGTCAAGGTTGCGTCGCTGTTTGTTGGAACCCTCTTTGGCACCGGGGCTGCTAAGTCAGAGTTGCATGACGTTGCCCTTTTTTAGCACGCGCGCGCAGAAGCGCGACGAGGTAATCGCGATTGACCTGGGAGGTCGCCACACCAAAGCGGTGCATCTCCAGCACAAAGGTGATCGCTTCAACCTGGTGAGTTACACCATTCAGGATGCGCCGAGTGACAAGGCCACTTGCTCCGTGGAAGTGCTGTCGGAGCATCTGAAGGCGGTGAGCCGCGCCCTGGGTGACGGCACGAAGTCGGTGGTCATTTCACTGAGTGTGAATGATGCGCTGGTTCGTCGCACCGAAATGCCTCCCATGTCGATGAATGACATGCGCCAGTTGCTCAAGTTCAATTCCAAGAATTATCTCCAGCAGGACTTGCCGGATCATGTTTTTGATTGTGCGGCCATCCTCACTCGTCCGGTGGCTGAAACGGCGGAACCGTCCAAGCCGGCTCCTGGGCAGAAGCAAAAGGTGCTGGTGGGCGCGGGCAAACGGCAGTTGATCGAGGATGTGGCCAGCGCGGCTCGCAGTGCCGGATTGAATGCGGTGCAAATTGTGCCGGGACTCGTTGGGCCGGCGAATGCCTTTGAATCGAGCGAACCCGAAGCCTTTGCCAACGAAGCCGTGGCCCTGGTTGATCTGGGTTTTCGTAACACCACCATCGCCATCCTGCAAAAGGGCGAACTCATCATGCATCGCGTGGTGAACATGGGTGGGGATCGCATCACGACGGCTTTGGCCGAGGCCATGGGCATCAGCTACCCCGAGGCGGAGGGCATCAAACTGGGCATGCCTACCGAGGTGCAGACCGCGCTCGAACCCGTCGTGAGTTCCCTCGGCCGCGAATTGCGTGCCTTCATCGACTTCTTTGAGCATCAGCAGGATGTAGCGGTGTCGCAGGTATTCGTTTCCGGAGGAACCGCGCGGGGCGAACTGCTGGTGCAGGCGCTGCAAATGGAACTGGTCGTGCCGTGCAAGACTTGGAACCCGGCGGCCCGTTTGCACATGACTCTGCCCGCTGAACAGACGGCGGAATTCACCAATCTTGCCCCGCAATTGGCCGTGGCCGTTGGTTCCGCCATCGCCGCCCTCTGATTTTACTTATGCCTATCCGCATCAACTTATTGGCTGAAGCCCAGGCGCTGGAGGAAGCGCGACGCAAAGATCCGGTCAAACGCGCCATCTGGATCGGCGGCTTCGTGGTTTTCGCCGTGCTGCTCTGGAGCGCGACGCTGCAATTCAAGATCATGGCCGTGCGCTCTCAGGTCAACTCGACCGAGGCGAACTGGAAATCCATCGAGAAGCAGGTCACGGAGGTCAACGACCATCGCAATCGCACCCGCGATCTGGAATCCAAGCTGTCCGCGCTTCATCAATTCACCACCAACCGGGTTTTGTGGGCGCGCACGCTCGACGCCTTGCAGCACACGCCGGTGGAAGGAGTGCAACTGGTGCGTTTTCGCAGTGAGCAAACTTTCCACGCCACCGAACCGGGCAAGCCGGCGGCGCCCGGACCTGGGGCTGCGTTGGCCAAGTCCGCCCCCGCTCCCGCCACGGTCATGGAAAAAGTGGTGCTCACCTTGGAGGGCAAGGATTACAGCCTGTCGCCCGGCGAGCAGGTGCCGCGCTACAAGCAGTCGCTGGTCAGCGTGCCGACTCTGGCCAGTCTCCTCCAGAAAACCAATACCGTGCAATTGACCAGCCAGTCCGCGCCCCAGAGCGAGTTGGGCCGCAGCTATGTGGCCTTTGGATTGCAATTGTTCTTCGAGCAGAAGGAGCGCCGCCTTTATGAGTAAACTTCCCAAAGACAAGCGAGATAAGATCATCGTGGTCGGGGTCATTACGGTCGTGGCCAGCGCGGCCATCTGGCTGATGCTGATCAAGACCCAGTTCAACACCCTGCACAAAGCCCGCGAGCAAGCCGTCACGGCTCTGGGACAATGGGATCGCGGCCAGGCCACGCTCAAGACCAAGGAAAAAACCGCTGCGGACTTCGAGGTGGCCTCCACACAGCTCCGCGACAAGGAGACCTTGATGGCTGCCCCGAACGACATGTACTCCTGGCTCATCCAGACGCTGAACAAGTTTCGCGCCGGTCATCGGGTGGAGATTCCGCAGTTTGGGCCGCCCCAGATGTCCGAAGTGGGCGTGTTCGCCAAATTTCCCTATCAGGCGGCCGTGTTCAATATCCGCGGCACGGCCTATTACCATGACTTGGGCAAATACCTCGCTGACTTCGAGAATACGTTTCCTTTCATCCGCGTTCAGAACATCGAATTGGAACCGTCCAATGGCGACAACCCGGCCCGCTCGGGCGGTGAGACCGCCGCCAGCCCCGAATCCCGCGAGAAGCTGAACTTCAAACTCGAACTGCTCACGCTGGTCAAACCCGTCGCACCATGAAAATAACCATGTTCTCCACTGCCACCTTGAAGCACTTCGTCGTGACCGCGCTGCTCGGTCTCGTGCTCCTGGCTCAAGCTTCCGACAAATCGGCCACCGTCGCGAAACCCGCCCCGGTCGTCGTGCCCAAGTCGCTGTTCACGGATGACGCGCAGTTGGGCAAGGATCCGTTCTTCCCCAACTCGACGCGCCGGGTGGCGCAATCTTCCCGCGTCGTGCCGACCAACGCCCCGCCCACGGTCTCCAGTTTTAACCTGCTAACCCTCAAAGGCATCTCCGGCACCAAAGGGCAGAGGTTGGCGCTGATCAATGGGGCCACGGTCGCCGAAGGTGAAGCCGCCGATATCCGCGCCGGCGCCCAAATCATCAAGATCCGGTGCGCGGCCATTCATGAAACTTCCGTGCTCCTCGAACTCGTGGGCAGCAAGGAAATGAAGGAAATCAGACTCCGCGAAGGAATTTAACCAAAAGGCGCTCCAGCCAAAACGCATCCCAACCGAATAATCCTATGACAACTATGAAAACACACGTTCTGCTCATCGCTGGCTGCCTGGCCGCCACTCCCGTGGCCTGGGGTCAAGACAACGCGGCCCCGACCGCACCCACCAATGCCGCGCCTGCGGCCACCAACGCCGCCCCCCCGGTCAAGGCGGACGCCACGCCGGCCGCGCCGCCGGTGGAAAGCGCCAAAGCCGCGAACAACGAGAAAGTGCCGCTCATCGTGATCGACGACGTGCCGTTGCTCGACGCCGTCAAGAACCTGGCCCGCCAAGCCGGTCTGAATTACCTGCCCGATCCCAAACTCGCCACCGTGACCAACCAGCCCAACGTCACTTTGCGCCTGGAGAACGTCTCCGCGCAGGACGCGCTCACGGCCGTGCTCGACACCTACAACCTGCAAATCGTCCAGGATCCGCGCATCAATGTGGCGCGCATCACGGTCAAGGATCCGAAGGCCGCCGAGCCGCTCGTGACCAGGATTTACCAGCTCAAGAACATCCAGCCCACGAACATCGTGGACATCATCAAGAAGAGCTTCGTCGATCCGCGCGGCAGCGTCATGGGCGACCCCCGCACCAGCCAGTTGATTGTCCTGGCCCCGGAAAAGGAGCTCGTCACCGTGGAGGACACCATCGCCAAGCTCGACACTCCGACGCGCCAGGTTTTGATTGAGGCGCAGCTTTGGGAAACGGCCCGCAATCCGAAGACGGTCAAGGGCATTGATTGGAGCGGCACTTTGGCCAACCAGCAAGTGACCTATGGCAATGGCCGCCTGGATCAGTCTGGTTCCTCCGTCACCACCACCACTCCGGGTGAGCCGTTTAGCGGCACCACTCCGGCTGGCGTCGCCACTCCTCTTGTGACTCCGCAGTCCAGCACCAAGGCGACGTATAAATACATTCCGGGCAGCGGCCTCACCTTGGACAGCGTCAAGGGTTTCCATCCCGCGACGGCCTTCCTGAATGCCGACGGCCTGAGCGCGGTGGTTTCGTTCTTCAACACCGAAACGGACACCGAAATCGTCTCGACTCCCCGCGCCGTCACCCTGGATCACAACACGGCCCAACTCTCCGTGACCCGCGCCTTCCCGATCTTCAAGATCACGCCCGGTTCGGCCAACAGCCCGGCCGGTTCGGAAATCACCTACACCAACCTCGGCACCATCCTCAACGTCACGCCGCACATCACGGCGAACAGTAACATTTCCCTGCACGTCATCCCAGAAGTGTCGGACGTGGCCGGCCAGGACACTTCCATCGTCAACGGCTTCGAGAATCGCGCGAATGTTTACGCCATCCGCCGCATGGAAACCCACGTTCTCGTCCCGAGCGGCAACACCCTCGTGCTGGGCGGTCTCATCAGCGACCGGACGAAGAATGCCAACAAAAAGGTGCCCCTGCTTGGTGATATTCCGATCCTCGGCAAATACCTCTTCAATCACGAGAGCAAGGAACGGGACAAGGCGAACCTGATCGTGTTCATCACCCCCACCATCGTCAGCGACAACGACTACCAGGCTGATCCCAACTCCATCGACTTCCTCAAGCACAAGAAAGTCGAGCGCGCCGACACCAAGGAATCCTTCTGGGACAGCGCCAAGCCGCACGACTGGACGCGCCCGAAGAAAACGGCGGCCGTCGCGGCCAGCCCGGCTCCGGCCCCGGCCCCGGTCACGCCTGCCGTCGCTACCACGGCGGTCTCCGCTCCGGCGACGTCCGAGACTCCGGCGCCCGCGGCCGACCTCGCGGCAGTCCCAGCTCCGGTGACACCTCCGACCGACACGGTCGCGGCTCCGGCTGCGCCCGAAACTCCGGCGGCTCCGACGGCTCCGGTAGCTCCGGCGGTGGAAAACGCCCCGGCTGTTCCGACTCCGGAGAATGCTCCGGCTCCGGCTCCGGCCAGCCCCACGAATGATGGCGGTGCCACCCCGGCTAAGTAATCCAGGCAGTCAACGCAACATTCACGAACCAACTTATGAAGATTCTGCTTCGCAAATGGCGGGGGCTGCAAATCGCGGCGGCGATGACCGCGGCGATCCTGCCCCTGCACGGCGCGCAGGTGAAAACGCTCGGTGGCGGACCCAACAACAGCGGCTTTTCCCGCTCTGGTTTCGTCAACGGCAACACCTTGCTCAACGCCAAGTTCTTCAATCCTTACGGACTCGCGCAGGACCAGAATGGCAACCTGTTCGTCGCGGACCGCGCCAACAACATGGTGCGCAGGATTAGCAGGCCCGGCGCGGCCGACAGCATGACCAGCACTTTCAAGAGTGGTCTGTTCAGCCCGGTCGGCGTGGCCGTGGACGGCTCGAACAATGTCTATGTGCTCACTCAGGGCGACGGCAAGTTGCGCAAGTACAGCAACACCGGGCGCCTGCTCCGCACGGTCGGCCGCCTTTCCAGTCCCACAGCCCTGGCGGTCGGGACAAACTTCGCGGTCTATGTCGTGGAGTTGGGTGGCAGTCTGAAGAAGATCCCGCTCTCTGGTCCCACCCAGTTGCTCGGCCCGGGCGGATTCAACTCGCCGCGCGGCATCACCGTCCTGCCGGATGGACGCCTCGCGGTCAGCACCGTGCGCAATCACGCCCTCTATCTCGTGGATCAGAACACGGGTGCGGCCACGCTCCTGGCCGGAGGCAATGGGGCTGGCTTCAACGATGGTCCCGGCGGGTTGGCCCAGTTCAACGCCCCGCACGGTCTGGCCACGGCCCCGAACGGCATGATTGTCCTCGCGGACCGCAACAACCATCGCGTTCGCCTCATCTCCACGAACGGCACCGTGAGCACGATCTTTGGCGTCTCGCGCAGCCAATGGACGAGCAGTTACGGCGGATGGTCCGACGGCGATTCCTCGGTGGCGGCGATCCGGTCCCCGGTCGGCGTGGCCGTGGGCCGCGACGGCACGGTGTATGACACGGAAGTTTACTGGCACTTGATCCGCCAGGCCACGGGTCTGGCGCTGCAATCGACCGGCGGCTCGGGTGCCGTCACGAATATCGTGGGCACAAATATATTCGTCGGCACGAACGTCATCAGCTTCGGCTTTCCGTCCGGAGAAGGTTCGAGTGAATTCGTGGGCGCAGCCGGCCAGAGTTTCTATGCTCCGGTGACGCTGGCACTGGCGCCCGGCCAGGAGATGTACTCGTTGCAATTTGGCATTACCGCCACCAACGAAACGGCCACGCCCTTCGATGCTTCCACCGCCCGTTTCGAATCCATGCTGTTGCAGCCCGGCGGTGTCGTCATCACCTTCGACATTTTGTCGGGGACATTCAAAACCAACGTGACCTACATCTCGATCAACCAGAACTATCAATTCCAGGATAACGCCGCCAACCTGCTTGGCGTCGGCTGGATCGAGAAGTATCTTCACACGAACCTCTACAACACCCTGAATCATCACCTGGTGAAATATTCCCAAGCCAAAGATCATCGGTTTGTCGCCGAGGAGGTTAACAAGGCCATTGTCGGAGCCTACCGCGTGGTCATCCCGGCCACGGCCACGGAAGCGGATACTTTCCGCATCAAGTTGTCCAACGCGTCGGCCACCCCGAAAGACTGGACCGAAAACGTCCCCTTGCGCTCGCCCACCGATGGGTCGCTAGGTGCCGGTGCCATGAACGTCGTCAAACGCATCACCGTGGGTTCCAGGCCGTATATCGTGGGGGATACCGTGCCGTTCCGTTGGTACAACGCGGGTGATTTCGGCGAGGGGACGTTGCTCAACAACGACGTCATCCAGGTTTTCGAATCGGCCTTGACCATATACGAGGTGAACTATCCCATCCTGGACAGCGATCTGTTCGACGCCTTGGATGCATCCGATGGCACGAGCACGAACGCTCTGTTCCAGGTCGATGATCTGTCGATCAATTCCAAGACGGTGGGTGACGGCCTCCTCGCCGTGGATGATGTGTTCGTCACCTTCCGCCGTTCCCTCGACCCGACGTTGAAATGGTTTGCGCGTTACTGGTCCAATGGCGTGCGCCATGTCGTGGAGGTTCCGAACGCACTGTCCCTCGGTTTCGATGTGGCACCCAAGGCCGTGCTGGTCCAGCCGGCGGCGGATGCTCCGGCGGTGCGCCCCTCGGTGGCTCTGAGCTTGAACGACGCGCTGACGACTCCGAACGTGACGCTTCAGTTCCCCGTTCATGCGGATGTCCTCGGCGGGCACCCGTTGCGAGTGATGATGTTGAGCCTGACGGTCGAGGCTCTGGATGGTTCTCCGGCCCTCACCACCCCCATCCAGTTTCAGACCGCGCCCGGCTTCCAGGCCCCGGAACTGAGCCGCACGCGCAGCGCAGCCCATTATGCCGCAGTCTGGTTGACCAACGGCGTCATCGGTTTCTCCGGTTCCGGCACGCTGGCCTTGTTGCATGTCACCATCCCGGCGAACGCCGGCTCCGGGGCGGCCTACCGCGTTCACTTCAACCACTTCTCGGGGTCGCCCAACGGCACGGATCTGTTCGCCACTCACACGAGTGACGCGCTCATCCTCCTCTCGGATCGTTCCGGCTCGACCTGGGGCGACGGCATCTCCGATGCGTGGCGCTTGCGCTGGTTCGGTTCCATCTTCTCGTCCGACGGTGCCGCCGGCGGCGACCCGGATGGCGATGGCGTGATTAACTCCATCGAGTCCGCGAACGGCACGGACCCGACCAACGCGCTGTCATACTAATCTGGGTGCGCCGGCGAAAGTGCGGCGCATCCCACTCTCCGCAGGAAACACGAAGAGGCCCGACGCAAGTCGGGCCTCTTCCGTTTTCCCCGGGCCGGTTCACCACCCTCGAGTCGGGACACCCCGATGCGCCAAGACGTCCGCACGATGCTTTGGAGCAACACGAACCAGAAAGACATGAGCCACGCGCTCGCCTTTCTTACGAACCTGATCTGGGTCTGTTCAACACGACCACGCCGCTCCGACTCAGGGCCGCGGTGCGGCGGGCCGCCCAACGCGGGCCATGGAAGCTTCAACCAATCGCGTCGCGCATCGCGGCGAACATGCTTTTCCCTGACTCGACCGTGACCGGCGCCTTGGCTTTTTCATCACCACGCTCGATGAAATCCTCCGGAATTTCCGCAAGAAATGGCGAGGTGTGGCAAGGCAGGGACTGGCCGTATTTCTTTCGAGTCAGGCAATGGCTCATGGTGAGGGTCTGCATCGCACGCGTGATGGCGACATAGAACAAGCGTCGTTCCTCGTCCAGAGTTCCCTCCACCTTGGAGCGAGTGTGTGGCAGGAGGCCATCCTCCAACCCCACCACGAAGACATGCGGGAACTCCAGTCCTTTGCAACTGTGCATCGTGATCAGCGTCACCGCGTCCTTCTCGGCCTCCCGCTCTTCTTTGCGATCCGCGTCCAGCGTCAATTCTTCAAGGAAATCGCCAATGCGCTCGCCGCACGGGCCGCTGCCGGTCTGGTCGAGGCGCGCGAGCAGGTCTTTGATGTTCCGCACGCGATTGTCCGCCGTCTCAATGTTCTTCTCGCCGCGTCGCAGGTCGTCAATATAACCGGCGTCCGCCAAAAACTTTTCCGCCCATTGAGTGAGTGACGCAGGGCGCACCGTCGCGTCCGCGCTGTCAATCGGCGCGCGCGTCTCCTCGATGAACAGCACGAACTCGCCGATGGACTCCCGCGTCTTGGTCGTGAACATCGCCTGCACGTCCGTGTGCCGCATGGCGCTGAAGACCGAGCAATTCCGCTCCTGGCTCGCGCCCAGCAGGCGCTCCATCGTCACGTCGCTCAGGCCGCGCGCGGGCACGTTCGCGATGCGCAGCAGGCTGATGTCGTCGTGCGGATTCACGAACATCTTCAGGTAGGCCAGCGTGTCGCGGATTTCGCGCCGGTCGAAAATGCTCTGCCCGCCGATCAGGTTGTAGCGGACGCCCGCCTTGCGCAGCGCGATTTCCAACGGCGTGGATTGAATGTTCGTGCGGAAGAGAATCGCGCATTCCTTCCACGGCACGCGCTTGGCCATGCGCTGAAATTCAATCTCCTCCACCACCGTGCGCGCCTCGTCCTCGTCGGTCTCGAAGGTGTTCAGCGTGATGCGGTTCCCGTCGCCCTTCGCGGACCAGAGCTGTTTGCCACGCCGCTGCGCGTTGTTTTTAATCACCGCGTTGGCCGCTTTGAGAATGATGTTCGTGGAACGGTAGTTCTGCTCCAGCTTCACGACCTTGACCTCGGGAAAATGCTTTTCCAGGTCGAGCAAGTTGGCGATCTCCGCGCCGCGCCAGCCGTAGATGCTCTGGTCGTCATCGCCCACCACGCAGAGGTTGCGATGCTCCACGCACAACTGATTCACCAGTTCGAACTGCGCCGCGTTCGTGTCCTGATACTCATCCACCATCACGTAGCGATACTTCGCGCGGCAGGCTTCGAGCACGGCAGGATGTTCGCGAAAGAGTTTCAGCACCAGCAGCAGCAGGTCATCGAAGTCCACCGCGTTGCAGGCCTTGAGCGCGCTGTCGTAACGCCGCGAGACGTGCTGCGCCAGAGCCACCGCACCCTCGTCCATCAGCTTGGCGTTCAAGCCGCCGTTCTTGAAGCGGCTGATCAGCGCGTGAATCACCTTCGGATCAGTCTTCTCGCCTTTCGCGGAAATGTGGCTGAGGATTTTCTTGATCGCCCCGAGCTGCTCCGCCTCGTCGTAGATGACAAAATTCCGTTTGTAGCCGAGCACCTCGATGTGCTGACGGAGAATCCGCACGCAGAGCGAATGGAACGTGGAAATGGTCGGCTTGTCCGTCTCGCCCTCGTCGTTCTTGGCCGCGCGCGGCAGCAACTTGGTCACACGCTCCTTCATCTCGCGCGCCGCCTTGTTCGTGAAGGTGACGGCGAGAATGTTCCCCGGCTTGAGGCCACGCTCGACCATGTGCGCGATGCGGAAGGTGATGACGCGCGTCTTGCCCGTGCCCGCGCCGGCGAGGATGAGCACCGGTCCGCGGATCGTCTCCGCAGCCAGGCGTTGCTGGGGGTTGAGCGAGTTCAGGTTCACCATTGGCCCGCGCAGTCTAGGAGCCGTGGATGGTCAGACAAGCAGACAAAGCGGGACGCAGAGGAAATAATCCTGGCCGGCCCGAAGGAGGACGCGGCTGGCTGGGTTGGCCGTCGCTCACCGCCTCGCGGACGGTTGGGCGGCGGGTTTCAATTCATCCTCTTCTGAACGGAAGGTTCCGGTGCCGACCAGCCGCTCGAAGATCGGCGAGGCCATGAGGGTGGTGATCACGGCCATGATGACCAGGCTGGCAAACAGCCCTTCCGAGATCACCCCACGTTGCAGGCCGATGTTGATGATGATGAGTTCCATCAACCCGCGCGCGTTCATCAGCGTGCCGATGCCGAGGGCTTCGCGATTGGAGATGCCGGTCCAACGCGCAGCCAGCCAGCAGGCCACGCCTTTGCCGAGGATGGCCGCGACCAGCACCGCGCCGCACATGAGCCAGAGGAAGCCGGAGTTGAGCAGGCCGATTTTGGTGTTCAATCCCGAGTAGGTGAAGAACAGCGGCAGGAGGAGCGCCACGGTGAGCGGTTGAATGCGGGCGATCAGATCGCGGGTCATCATGCCGCGCGGGATGGCCGCTCCCATGACAAAGGCGCCGAAGACCGCGTGCAGGCCGATCAAATCGGTGAACCATGCCGCCAGGGCCATGCAGGCCAGCCCCACCACCAGTCCGGCCTCCGTGAGGGTGCCGTCCTGCTCCAGCCAGCGGGCCAGTCGCGCCAGCAGTGGGCGGATGATTAGCAGTGTCACCAGGACGAAAGCCGCTCCACCGCCGATGTTGAGCACGGCATGGCTGAAGTTGTGGTCGAAGCTGGCCAGCACCACGGCCAGCAGGCACCAGGCCGTCGCGTCATCAATCGCCCCCGCGCCCAGCGCCACCGTTCCCATGGTGGTGCCGGAGAGTTTCTTGAAATGGATGATGCGGGCCAGCATGGGAAAGGCGGTGATGCACATGGATGCGCCCAGGAAAAGCATGGCCTCGGTGAGGGTGGTTTTCTGGGGGAAGAGTTCCGTGTGGTGAAACAAGACCCAGGCCAGGGCCGCGCCGAGGATGAACGGCGCGGCCATGCCGGCTACGGACACGGCGATGGAGCTCTTGAGCTTCTTGCGCAAGATATCGACCCGGAACTCCATGCCGACCACGAACATGTAAAGCGCCAGCCCGAGTTGGGACGCGGGATACAAGTAGCTCTGGGTGTCGCGGGTTTGCTGCGCCTTGTCCCAGGGGAAGAGCCAGTGCTGGGCCTCGGGGGCGAGCAGTCCGAAGAGCGACGGCCCGAGCAGTACGCCCGCGATCATCTCCGCCACCACCTGCGGCTGGCCGAAGCGCGCTGCCACCGCGCCGACCACCCGGCAAAAGAGCAGGATGACGGCGATCTGCAAAAAGAACTGCACGGCCAGGTGAAGATTGGTCACGACGGAAAGTGTGCCCAGGTTGCCCGTGGTAACGGAAATATAATCTCGCTCTGAGCGTGATGCCGTGCTGGCATCAGCAAACTTCACATGGAACTCCGGCACATTCGCTACTTTCAGGCCGTGGCCGAGGAACGCAGTTACTCCCGCGCCGCGCAGCGCCTGCATGTCGCCCAGCCCGCCTTGAGCCGCGCGGTCAAAGACATCGAGTCGTTCCTCGGGGTGGCCGTGCTCGACCGCTCCCGGCATCACGTCCGCCTCACGCCCGCCGGGGCCGCGTTGCTGCATGAGACGGGGGTGCTGCTGGAACGGTGGGAGGAGGCGTTGCGGCGCGTCAAGCGCACTGCCGCCGGCGAGGAGGGCGAATTGCGGCTTGGCTACATCGGGCCGCCCACGGAGACGTTCCTCGGACGGCTGCTGCACGAATATCGCCGCCGCTTTCCGCTCGTCTCCGTTCACCTCGAGGAGCGGACGCCAGAACGTGTCTGGGAGATGGTGGCCAAGGGGCGTCTTTCCGCCGGGCTGACCCGTCCCGTGCTGACGCATGAGGCGCTGGGACTAAGAACGATTCTTTTGCGCGAGGAACCGCTGGGGGCGGTGGTGCCGGACGGACATCCGTGGGCCCGGCGGCGTTCCCTGCCATGGACGGCGCTGCGCCTGGAACCGCTCATCGTGCTGGCCCGGCGCGAAGGCATGGGCCTGCATGATGCGGTCCTGGCCGGTTGTCGTCGCGCTGGGTTCGTCCCGCGTTTCGCCCACACGCCGAGCCTGATCGGCACGGTGCTGAGTTACGTCGAAGCCGGGGCCGGACTTGGGGTGGTGACCGATTCCGTGGTCCATCCGGCCTCCGAGTTGCGTTTCATTCCGCTCCAACCCGCCGCCTCCGTGCCCTTGGTCATGGCCTGGCAGGAGCACGATGATTCACCGCCCGTGCAACGCTTCCGCGAGTTGCTGCTGGAGTGGAAGCGGGGCAAAAAACTCTGGAAGCGCCCGACGCATTGAACCGGTGCGCTCCTGAAAGGTTGCGGCCCTGAAGCCTCGGGCGGAGCAGGGGCCAGAACCGCTCCGCCCGAGATAATCCCATGTGGTCGGCGACCGCGACGTGCCACTTAATCCGGCTTGTGCACGCTGTGGCAGGCCTTGCAGTTCACAGCGTCTTTGTACTTGGCGGCGGCACCGGCCTCGCCCTTCTGCAAGGACTGGGCTGCGGTCAGCAGCTTGCCCGTCTTGTCCTTCCAACTCACCTCGTCGCCCTGCGGCGGCTTGGCCTTGGCCATGGCGGTGTAGCACTCGACGAGTTTGCTCAACTCCTCGGGAGTGGCCTTGCCGTCGGTGGCTTTTTTGCAGACCGGGTCCACGCCTTTGGGCGCCTTGTGGTAGGTCTTCATGGCGTCCTTGATGACGCTCTTTTCCTCGGCGGACTGCAACTGCCAGGCGAAGGCGCCGAGGGCCAGCAGCGCGACCAGGCCCGTGGTGACTCTGAGGACAATGTGTTTGTGCATGTGTGTTTTGTTTTGGTGTTTGGCCCGCGGTCACGACGAAAACGCACGGCGCAAAAGCGCCGTCTCCCCAGGCAAGCCAGGTGTTGAAATCATTCGTGCCACAAGCTGATGCCCGGCATGGACGCATGAAACGGGCGAATTGTTAAGCGGGATTTTGCGGTGACGCTCAATTCTTCGCCACGCTGGTGCGGTTCTTGAGCCAGTCGAAATCCACCGGCGCGGAGGCGGGGAAAGTGCCGCTGGCCGAACCGTAGGGCCGCCGCGTTTCACCGAGCGCCCAGCGCTGAAGTTCAGCGTGACCATCGGCGAAGGTGAGGTTGGCGCCGCCCCGATGCCACGAGCCGGGCAGGTTGCCCCACACGTAGTCTTGCCAGCGGTTCATAAAGAAGCCGTCGTTGATCGTGTCCGGGTTCTCATCGAGGAAGACGTAGATTTGTGAAGGATTGGGCATGTCTCCAAGCTGGAAGAATTGCACGAACTGGGGATTGAACTGGTTGGTCAGCTCGCCGGGATCGCCGACCAGCGAATTCATCGAGACGCTGCGCAGGCGCGGACCGTTCTCGGCCACGGAGCGATCGGACGGACACTTGAAAACTTTTACCGAGCCGCTGAGATAGGGAGCCAGGAGGCTGCTGGCGAGCAGCGCGACGTTGGTGTTGCCGTCACGGTTGAGTAAATCCTGCATGTTGTTGGCCCAGTTCTGCTGGCGCAGCAGCGTCTCGTTGATGCCGTGATTGTTGACCAGACGATCCTCATGTTCGTCCGCGTAGAGAAACCAGGCCAGGGAGAGCTGCTTCAGGTTGCTCGCGCAGGCGATTTGTTGCGCCCGGCCCTTGCCCTGGGCCAGCGCCGGCAGGAGCAACGCCACCAGCACGGCGATGATGGCAATCACCACCAGCAGTTCGATGAGAGTGAAACCGCGCCGTGAGGACTGGGACTTGGGCATGGCTACTTGTGGCGAAAACCCGCGCGCCCGGCGATGGAAATCGTCGGGGCGACTGGAGCGCCGTAGGCGCGGCCAGAGAGTAGCCCACGGCGGCAGCCGTGGGATCGGATGGGCGAGACGACCCAGCCCCAGCGGGGCGATAGAAGCCCAGCGACGGCCAGTCTTTCGCCCCGCTGGGGCTGGGGGGGGCGGGCATGTCATTTTTCCCACGGCTCGCGCCGTGGGCTACTCTCTGGCCGCGCCTACGGCGCTCAGGAACGGTGCCCTCCGCCTTCTCTCCATCTATTCAATCCCACCCGGAGCAGGGACGGCCCGTCCCCACGGTGGCCCGCAACGGGGATTGATTGCGCCGCGTTTTTGCCGCAGCGTTTCGCCCGAACAAACGAGCATCAATGACGCACACCACCGCACAAAAGCGCCACCTTGAACTGGCCGGGGAAATTCGCCGCCATGATCAGGCCTACTACGTCGAGGCCCGGCCCGCCTTGAGTGACTTTGAGTATGATCGGCTTTACCAGGAGCTGCTCGACCTGGAGAAACAATTCCCTGACCTCGTCACGCCCAATTCCCCGACTCAGCGCGTCGGCGGAGCGACCACCGAAGGCTTCGCGCGCGTGGCCCATCTGCAACCCATGCTCTCGCTGGAAAAAATCGAAGGCGCGGAACATCCGACCAAGGAGGAGGAGCCGGATCGTGAGCGGCGCAATTGCCAACAGGATGAGAATACGCTGGCCGCATTGCTTTCGTGGGACGCCACCATCCGCAAGCAACTGGGCCGCGAGCGTGTGGAATACGCGATGGAACCAAAGGTGGATGGCGTGTCCCTGAGCGTCCACTACCGCCACGGTAAACTCGCTCTCGCTGTCACGCGCGGCGACGGCCAGGTGGGTGATGACATCACCGCCAACCTCCGCACTGTGCGCGCCGTCCCGTTGGAATTGCAGTTGCCGAACCCGCCCGCGCTGCTCGAAGTGCGCGGCGAGGCCTACATCGCCACCAAGGATTTTGACGCCGTGAACGCGAAGCTGGCGGCGGCCGGTGAAAAAACTTTTCCCAACGCCCGCAATGCCACCGCCGGCGCGCTCAAGCAGCTCGACCCGAAGCTCGTGGCGCAGCGACCCATCAGCGCCGTGTTCTACGCCGTCGGTGCGTGCGAGGGCATTGAGTTCGCGACGCACGATGAAATGCTCCTGGCGCTCGCGCGCTTCGGTCTGCCCACCCAGCGGCATTGGGTCTGCGATGGCATCGGGGCGGTGCTCGACATTTACCGGAAGGAGATCGTCTGTGGCTATGACGAGACGCGCGACTTGCGCCGCCAGTTGCCCTACGAGATCGACGGCCTCGTGCTCAAGGTCAACCGCCTGGCCGACGCCCAGCGCATCCCGTCCAAGACGCGCGCGCCCGGCCACGCCATCGTCCACAAGCCCATCCCCTGGATCACGCCTGCGGAGACGTTGCTCAAGAACATCACCGTGCAAGTCGGGCGCACCGGCGTGCTCACGCCCGTGGCGGAGTTGGAACCCGTCTTCGTGCAAGGCTCCACCGTCGCGCGCGCCACCTTGCACAACGAGGACGAAATCCGCCGCAAGGACATCCGCATCGGCGACACCGTGGTCATCCGCAAAGCGGGCATGGTCATTCCGGAAGTGCTCGAAGCCGTCATGGGCAAACGTCCGCCCGGCGCGAAGGAGTTTGATTTCCTGGCGCACATCAGTGGCAAATGCCCGGCCTGCGGTGGACCGGTGGCACGGGAGAAGATTGCCGGGGGCGAGGAGGAGGTCGCGTGGCGTTGTGAAAATGTCGCCGGCTGTCCCGCCCAGAAGACGCGACGGGTGGAATACTTCGCCCAGCGCAAGGCTCTCGACATCGAATCGCTCGGCGGCATCGTGGCGGAAAAACTCGTCGAGCGCGGTTTGGTGAGCGAACCGCTCGATCTGTTCAACCTCAACAAGGAACAACTCGGCAAGCTGAACCTCGGCACGGACGATGAGCCACGCATCTTCGGCGAGAAGAACGCGACCAAGGTCATCGAGGCTTTGGAGCGGGCGAAACAAGCCCCTCTGCACCGCTGGATTCACGCCCTGGCCATTCCCGAGATCGGCGAAACCACCGCCTGGCAACTGGCTCAAGTCCACGGCTCGCTCGTGGAACTGGCCTCCTCCTCCGTCCTGCGCGACATCCGCGAGCTTGGCGACAAGGAGGCCGAGCGCGCCGAGATTTCGCCGCGGTCGCGCAAGAACCCTCCGAAGAGTGACGAGGAACGCGCCACCCGGCAGCAGCGCAGCGAGGAACTCGCGGGCCAGATCGCCCTGCTCGAAAACCGGCTTGATGCCAGTGGTACGAAGCTAGCCCTCGCAGAAGTCGGACCCGTGGCCAGCGCGGCAGTGCTGGATTTCTTCGCCTCGGACACCGGAACGCGGGTTCTCGATCGGCTGCGCGCTCTGCGCATCAACCCCGCCGGTGCCGAGGTCAGGACCGTGGCGACGAATTCCCCCAAACCGCTGACCGGCAAAACCTTCGTCCTGACGGGCACGCTGCCCACGCTCTCTCGCGATGACGCCTCGGCCCTGATCCGCGCGGCCGGTGGCGAAGTCAGCAGTTCGGTGAGCAAGAATTCCGGCTTTGTGCTGGCGGGCGCGGAAGCGGGATCAAAACTCGACAAGGCGCAGAAGCTCGGGGTGCCGATCATCGACGAGGCGGAATTCCGTAAAATGATCAGCTCCGAACCCTCAGCCCGGCCCCCTGGAGCCCAAACCGAATTGATCTGATCCAAAAGTGAATCTCGATTGAAAACTTCGCCGCGCATTTGCCCCGAGTGTAGATCGGTCTTGTTGCGAAGCGAGACGAGCAGCGCGGCCAGCGTGGCGGCTGAATCGCCCGCGGAACCACGCCTCACTGTCGGTGCGGTCGAACCCCAGCCCGCCTGGTGCTGCCCGAATCCCGATTGTCCAGCGCAGGTGCGGAGATGGATCGCGCATTGGTGCGCGCCGGGCGCGATGGACATCGAGGGTGCGGACGCCACGCTCATCGCGCGACTTGTCCAGCGCGGACTCGTGCGCGATGTGGCCGAACTGTATCAATTGACCGAGAGCGATCTGCTCCAGCTTGGCGGCCTGGATTCAAACGCGGCCCAAACTTTTCTCGCGTCTCTTGACTCCAGCAAGTCGCGCGACTTGTGGCGGCTGCTCTTCGGCCTCGACATTCCGCGCGTCGCCCTGGCCGAGGCTCAGGCGCTGGCCCGACGCTTTAAGGACCTCGAAGAAGTGATGGGTGCCCCGCTCGATCTGTTGCAGGGCACGCTTGGGCACGGCAGCGAGGAAACAACGCGCAGTCTCGTGCAGTGGTCCAAGAGTTCCTACAACCGCAAACTCATCAAGCGCCTGCGCGAGGCCGGACTGAGTTTTCGTTCGTTGCTTTAGCCTGAAACAGGGCTTGGTCCCGCTCCACTCACCTGCGTTTGCTGTCCACGTAAGCCCACGCCATGCCGAGCAACAGCCCGCCCGCGTGGGCGTAATTGGCCACATGCTTGGCTCCGACAAAACAGATCACAAACCAGATCATGGCCATGATCCAGGTTTGCCGATCGAGCATCACGCCGGCCGAGGGATCAAAGCGGCCGCGAATCCAGGCATAGCCAATCAAGCCGTAAACCACGCCGGACATGCCGCCGAAAAGCACATGGCCACCAATGATGTATTCCGCGAGGTTCGACCCTGCTGAGACCACGAACACAAACGCGGTGAGGTAAGCCGCCCCGAGCCGCGCTTCAAACATGCTCCCCAGATCCCGCAGCATGAGCAGATTGAACACGATGTGGAGCAGGCCAAAATGAATGAACATCGGGGTGAACAGCCGCCAGATTTCACCGTGC
The DNA here is from genome assembly GCA_031414955.1 of Pedosphaera sp. Taxonomy (GTDB): domain Bacteria; phylum Verrucomicrobiota; class Verrucomicrobiia; order Limisphaerales; family SIBH01; genus JANNGC01. Next base: position 83,228 of record JANOQV010000146.1, read on the forward strand.
CGGATCTCGGTCAGACCGAAACCTGCGCCCCGCCCGTGCTGCGTCTCCGTGATCAGCAGCGCGGCAATGCGTTCAATGTCCTGCCCCATTTTGGAGACGAAAAAAACGATCACGCACACCACGATGAGCGCATAGGTCACAAACCCAAAGCCGTAGCTCGACCGTCCTTGGAACATCTGAGTGCTCGGCACGACGCGTTTGCGATAGGCCACGTCCTCCGCCTGGGCTTTCTGACGGAGCTTCTCGGCGGGCGAGCCGGCCAGGAAACGCGCGTCGCGAGGATTGACCCGAAATTCCTCCAGCAACCTGGCCGCCGTGCCGAGGTGCTCCTCGGCATGAACCCAAATGGCCCAGCGCTTTCCATCCTCCTCGAACTGGGTCTCGATGCCCTGCACGTAGAGATAATCTCCAAACGTGCGGGCATCCTGGTCGTTATCGAGATGGCCGATGAGTCGCATGAGCGGGGCTTTGGTAACACGCGGCGCGGCGCGGCGTCACCCGAAGAGTGCCGGGATCCGGGCCGTAGGGAGATCAAGCAGGCCGTCCACCCCGGGGCGTGCCCGCGTCCTACTGAGGCTCGTGCCATAGAATGATGGAGCGCCGAGCATTGCTCGGCACGAAGGGGCGGCGTTCCACTCATGCCGAGCAAAGCTCGGCGCGCCTTCTACAGACACGCCGGTCGCATCATG
>JANOQV010000147.1:0-3072 GCA_031414955.1 Pedosphaera sp.
GCTGGATCACCCCCACGGTGGTGTGCAGTTGCATCGGCTGGGTGCGCCGATGCACCAGCCGCCGGCCACTGAGGGGGGAAAACTTCGCCGTGCTGTCCGGCTTCTGCTTGCAGTCGTTGTTGGAGTCGTTGTCGGGTCCACTCGCGGCCTTCGGCTTCCACTGCCAGTTCGATCTCCCGCAGGGATCGGGGGCGCGTCTGTTCCGGATTCATCCGTTTCCTTTCGTTGAGGTTCGGCGCTGACTCGGATGAGCTACCGCTCACTCCCCTACTATGGGGGTAGTGTCAAGATGCGCCCGTCCGGGACTCAATCCTGGAGCCATGCGTGACGGCTGGGACTAGAATTGTCAGGTTAATGAAACGCTTGAGTCACTTTCTTTTAGCAAGGTTCGGCCTGTTAAAACGCTCCTTTTCTGAATCGCTTGCAAGCTACGCGGCGGGCCGATGCCCGTCACAACCTCTGCACGAGCGCCGCCTCCTTCAGGCTTCCGCCTTGAAGCCAGCAATGGTCTGCAATTCTTCGATCAGATCGGAGAGTGTTTTCAAACCGGCCTGTCACTCGGCGAATTCGACGTGCCTGGAGTCCGGCGACCAGCCTGTGTCCACATCTTTGGCTCGAAACACCGTGACCGTCGGGGCGCAGGTTGTTGGATCAAGGCGCGTGTACATGTGTCCGTGCGCGAGATGATTTCGGAGATCGCGGATGGGATGGAACCGGTCAACCCAGTGCGCAAATGCTGCCCGCTCCGCCGCCGGATACTTTTCATCCGCCAAGTAATCCACGATCCGTTCGACCCGATCTTTGCAATGCCAACTCCTCAACTCCTCGAATTCCGCTTCGGGGAGGCGGTCTTTCAGAAACGCAAAGACAAGGTAATCGAGCGTGCCGAAGTTGATCAGGAAAAGGCCGATGGCTGAGGACCAATCCAGCCGCCCTCCCGTAATGGGCACCACAGGATGATACTCGACTCTCACTTCTTTCGGCTGGCCTCGACGCGTCCCCAAAACTTCGCGTGATTCTGCGCCTTCACCTGGCCGCCCTCGATTTCGTGGTTGCGCCGTTCCGCCTCAGCCAGCTCCGGGGCCTCCGGCCATTCCTCGCCCACCGGCGGCAGGGAACCCAAAAAACGATTTCGCCAGCAACACCCGCTGCGCCCGGGGCAACGCCAGCACCGCTTTCTCAATTTCGTGAATCGCAGGCATGTGCCGACGTTACGGTGTTCCCATCCTGCTGACAAGCTGGTGAAGTTTCACCTTCCTCTCGCCGCCTCGGACTTGAGCAGCCGGTGGAGGCCACCTTTTCCATTGCCCCTTCCCGAATCCCCGCTACCCTCCCGTCTCAAGGCAACGCCCACACCTCCCGCCTCCGCGCGCGGCAGGACCGGCGCCCGTGCATGAGCCTCACTATTCAAACCGCCATCGCCGATTTCGGCGCCAAAGCCAAAGCCAAGCTGGCCAACCCTTCAGCCACCGGCGCGACTGATGACGCCGCCATGACCGGCGAGGTTTACCGCGATGTCTGGCTCAAGCTTTCCGGGGAGGGAGACTGAACCTGAAATCCGAAGTAGAGAACCACGGATGGCGCGGATAGCACGGATGAAGAACGACTTGGAGCCGGGGCCAGCCGGATTGATTTGTTCCCAAATCCGAGGTGGCAAAGTCTTCCCCATCCGTGCCATCCGTGAAATCCGCGGTCTCTCTCGAGGTTCGAGCTGAAGCATCGGAAGGATGATTCCCGCACGACCGCGAATCGCTCAATGGAAGCGGATGAAAATATGCGAATCTGCGGGACTGACCCGTTTCGACCCGTTTCAGGACTACTTCTCCCCGGAATTCCGGGCCCGCCTCATTGAGCATTTTCACCGCGCCAAACGGGCCGCTTTGGGCCAATCCCGACCTCGCCGCGCTGTGGCTCGCCCGGAATTCCGGAGCGCCGCCGGCCCGAATGGGGCGGGGAAAACCACGCTCGTCCAAGCCCATCCGATTCGCCATCGTCCTGCCCGGAGTCAAATTTCTGAACCCGGCGGCTCCGCCAGACGCCGGGGCAAATCACGCGCCCCGTGCATGAGACGCACGGCTTGCAGCGTCTTCTCATCCGCACGGTAGAAAATCAGCAAGCGGTGAAACGGGCGCTCGACGGCAAACGAACGCAGCCCTTGGAGCTTCGGATGACGGAACCGGCGTGCTCGTCCCAGTCCCGGCTGCTCGCACAACCCGCGCAACGTGGAATCCACTGCCTTCTGAAACCGTCGCGCAATCTCATCTCCAGCCTGGCGGACGTAATGCACGGCCCGCAACGCAAAATCTTCGCGAAAGGCGTCCGCCTTCTCCAATCCGAGACTCATGTCCGCTTTTCCTCGCGGATAATCCGTTCGACGATGCCGCGCATCTCCTCCGACGAGTAAGGCGTATAGGGGCCGTCGATGCCTTTCAACAACTCCGCCTCCAATTCGGGGCTGTCCTCGTCCAGATCGAGCGCGGCTCCGGGCTGCAGCGTCACCTTCTGCTGGCCGTCGGTGAGGACGATGACGTTGCCGTGGTTGGCCTCGGCAATGAGCTGGCCGAGCTGCGCCTGAGCTTCCTGGACGGTGAGCGTTTTCATGCCGCTAGAATAACCTTGAGCCTGTGGACAAACAAGTCCGGCCTGCAACGGCGTCAACACGGAGGATGCCGTGACGATGCGCATGAACTCCGTCCCCCGCACCAGCGGACATCCCCTCTCCGCTGGGGGAGAGGGTAGGGTGAGGTGGTTCAGTGCCGCAGATGGATGAGGTACCATCCATTCCCCCGCTCAACCCTCAACCAGAAACCATCAACTCGCCTTCCCGCGCTGCCTGAGCATCGAGACCTGGCAAAATGCCGCGCCCGATGACGCCACCGTGACCGGCCAGGATTACCGCGAGGTCTGGCTCAAGCTTACAGGGAGGGGAGACTGAAACCTCGGAAGGAGGATTCCCGCACGACCACGAATCGCTCGATGGAAGCGGATGAAAACATGCGAAGCTGCGAGATTGACCCGTTTCAGCTGATGAGCGATAATTCCTTCTTCTCCGCCTCGCGAATCTCCGGTTTG
>JANOQV010000148.1:0-8142 GCA_031414955.1 Pedosphaera sp.
TCTTAACCATCAACACCTCCACAGCCATGGCCGAATCCGAACGTTCCTTCGCCGACCGCCTCCAAAAAGCCCAGCAGTTGCGTGATGCCTGCGCCGGCTTCGCCCCCGTTTACAGCACACCGCCGCAGGGCACCACCCTGCCCGCGTTCACCACCAAAATCGCCGGTTGCGATGCAGACCATCAAGCCGTCGAGAGCGCCGAGATTTTCTGGAGCGAAGCCGTCGAGCGGCGCACCGGCATCGCCGACACCATCCGCACCACCGCCACGCAACTGCTCAATTACATCAAGAGCAGCACCGCCTGGAAAACCAAACTGCCCAAGGCCAAGCAATTCGCGGACGCCATCCGCGGCATCAAACACCCGCGCAAAGCCCCGGCGCCGGCGCCCCCCGGCGGCACCGCGCCCAAACGCCGCCAACGGGGCGGCCAGAGCTACGCCGAGCTGGAGCGGAACTGGCGCGCGCTCGTCACCCTCGCCGGCGGGCTGGCGGGATTCGCACCCACGGATGTGAAGATCCAGTTGGGCACGATCAACGGGTTGCTCTCGAGCATCCGGGGTGTGAACAGCGAGATCTCCGCCTCCGAAGCGACGTTGGGCGAGGCGCAGCAAGTGCGGCAGCAGGGCTTTTACGAGGAGGACGCCGGCTTGGAATCGCTATTCCTGGCTGTGAAGACGAACGTGAAAGGCCAGTACGGCACCGCCTCGCCCCAGTGGGCGCAAGTGAAGGGGATGAAGTGGTAGGCGGCGGGCCGTTCAGGCCGCGGCGGACATTTTCACGTCGGCAAAGACGATGACGCCCGCGCCGGTCTGGTGGAGCGACTGCACGTACACCTGGATTTGCTGTCCGATGAGATGTTGCGCGCCATTGACGACGACCATCGTGCCGTCGCCGAGATACCCGAGGCCCTGACCTTTCTCACGACCTTCGCGGCTGATGCGGATGAGCAGAGTGTCTCCGGGGAGCACGGTCGGCTTGAGCAGGGCCGAGATCTCGGAGAGGTTGATGTGCGGGATGGACTGGATTTCCGCGATCTTGCCGAGGTTGAAATCGACCGTGTAAAGGCGGCCATCGAGGGCGCGGGTGAGCTTGAGGAGCTTCGCATCGACTTCGCGCTCCTCGGGGAAATCCATCTCGTGAAAGCGGAACTCGCAACGCGGATTGTGGCGGAGGCGCATGAGCACCTCCATGCCACGGCGCCCGCGCGCCCGCTTGAGCGGGTCGGACGAATCAGCAACTTGCTGAAGCTCATGCAGGACGAACTTGGGCACCACGAGGATGCCCTCGATGAAGCGGCCTTCGATGAGATCCGCGATGCGGCCATCGATGATCACGCTCGTGTCGAGGATGAGCAGGTTGTCGGGCTTGCTCTCCGAACGAAAGCGGACGTAGGGGATGATGAGCGAGAAGTCTTCATTATTGCCCCGCATGGCAAGCACCATGCCCAGATAGCCGAACGAGAGAAAAAGGCCGAGGCGGATGATCCAGCGGGTCTTTTCATCCGCGCCGAAGACGAACAGCTCGTTGCGATCCACGAGCACGGCCACGACGGTGCCCAGGAGCAGGCCGAAGGTCGCGGCGGAAAAGGCGCGGAGCGAGAAGCCCTTGATCGCATGGTCCACGCCGATGAGCAGGCCGCCCAGGCCGAAGCCGCAGAGGAGGCCCCACTTGCCGCCCTCGATGAGGCCGGTGTCCGCGTGGCCCACCGCATAGCCCGCGCTGGTGCAGAGGAACAAAAAGAAGATGCGGATGATCCAGAGGGGCTTGTTCATGGGGAGAATTGGCGGGGGGGATTAAGATTAGGAACAGGATTAAGTTTAAGAGTGAGAAGCAGACCGCGTGGGTGCCTGGGCTGATTCTTAATCTTAATCGTCATCGTAATCATAATCGCTCTTCCGGTTCACGGAGCTGGCGTATAGCCCGGATAAGCCGGGCGTTTCTCCGCCGCAGCGTTCTTCGGCGGCTTGGGTTTGTAGAGAAGGCCGTAGCGGGCCATGTTGCTGGAGACGACGGCGAGGTTAGCCACTGTGTCGGCAAGGTTCTGACGCAACGCTTCGTCCTTGAGCATCGCGCCAGCCAGCCCTTTGCCCTGGTCCAGGTTGCTGGCGATCCCGCTGACGACGCGGGAAGAATCCTCAAGGCTCTTGACCGATCCGGAAAGGGCGGCGCGATTTTCCGCAATCGTCTGGCGCACCTCGCCAGCGAGGCTGCGCAGGTCGCCGGAGAAGCCCGCGAGATTCGTGAGAGACGTGTTGAGAGAGGGCGAGTTGGAGGAGACGACGCTGTGGAACTGCTGCGCGAGCGCCACGGCGCCCTCCGAGGCGGAGCGGAGGTTGCTCACAGTCTCGGAGAGATTCGTCAACGTCTGCTCGGTGAGGAAGATGTTGTTGATGCGGCTGATGGTCTCTTTGAGCAACTTGGCGGCTTCATCGACGCGCGTGATGAAGCCCACGGCGGACGCCGCGAGCGCCTGCACGCTGAAAGGGGCGTTCGCTGGAACCTCGTCACCGTCCTTGAGCAGCGGCCCCTTGTTCTCCGTGGGCGTGATGACGACGTATTGATCGCCGAGCAGGCCGATCTGCTCGACGTTGAACTGCGCGTCGCGGTGGATGGCGAAACGCTTCTGGATGCGCAGGGAAATGGTCACGCCTTTGCCATCGGGTGAAAGTTCAGTGCCCGTGACGGTGCCCACAGGGACGCCCGAGATGAGCACGGAGGAACGCGCCTTGAGCCCGCCGACATCGTTCGCGCGCAAGCGCAACGTATAGGTCGGCGTAAGCCAGCTCTGGCCCTTGCTGAACACGAGCAGGATGCCCGCGAGGACCACCAGGGCGACGAACACGAACGCGCCCACTTTGATTCCCGGTCGTTTTTCATTCATAACTCGTCCTGAGTCCGCTGCGTTTCATGATCGATGCCCGCCGCGAGTCAGGACGCCGTGGGGAACCCGCCTTCCGGCGATCCCTCCATCAGCCCCACACATCACGGATGGATCGGCACTTCTCTTAAGTCCGAAATTCCCTGCACAAACCGGCGCACCACCGCGTCTGGCGAATTGAATATCTCCTCCGGCGTCCCGCTCGCATGGAGGCGTCCCTCATGCAGCATCACGATGCGCTTGCCGATCCGCCCCGCGCTCCGCAAGTCGTGCGTGACGGCGATCGAAGTGACCTTGAGCCTGTCGCACACGCGGATGATCAACTGGTCGATCGTGTCTGCCACCACCGGGTCCAGCCCTGTCGTCGGCTCATCGTAGAGGAGGATCTCCGGGCGATAGACGATGGCGCGCGCCAGGCCGACGCGCTTGCGCATTCCGCCCGATAACTCAGAGGGCTTCTTTTGCTGAACGCCCGGGAGTTCCACCATCTCCAGCGCGTCCGCCACCTTGCGCTCGATCTCGGCGGCAGTGTGCTTCCGTGATCGCTCCAGCGCAAACCCGACATTCTCCGCCACCGTCATCGAGTCGAACAAAGCCGCGCTCTGAAACAGCATCCCGAACTTTTTCCGCACTCGCAGCAGCTCCCGCTCGCCCAGTGCGCCGAGGCTTTCACCGTCCACCAGCACGTCGCCCGAGTCCGGCCGGATCAACCCGATGAGCAGTTTCAGCAACACGCTCTTGCCGCCGCCGCTGCGGCCGATGATGACCAGCGCCTCGCCTGTCTCGATCCGCAAATCGACCCCGCACAGCACGGGCTGCGTGCCGAAGCTCTTGTGGAGCGCGCGGGCTTCGATCATGACGGGGGCAGGATGCGGTTGAGGAACAGCGTGAGGAAGAAATTGCTCACGAGGATGGTGATCGAGGCAAAGACGACGGCTTCCGTCGTGGCGCGGCCGACGCCTTCCGCGCCTTCGCCGCAGTTCATCCCCTTGTAACACGCCACCAGCCCGATGATCACGCCATAGATGACTGATTTGATGAGGCCCATCAACGGATGGCGCAATTCCGTGAACGTGATCATGTTGTGCCAGGTGTAGCCCGGCTCAATGCCCAGGAAATACACCGCCACCACATAGCCGGCGCCGATGCCCACCGCGATGGAGAGCGCCGTCAGCAGCGGCATCGCCAGCACGGTCGCCACCGTGCGCGGCACCACGAGGTAATCGATCGGATGCGTCGCCAGCGTGCGCAGCGCGTCGATCTGTTCCGTCACGCGCATGGTGCCGAGTTCCGCCGCCAGCGCCGCGCCGACACGCCCCGCGACCATCAAGCCCGTCAACACCGGTCCGAGTTCGCTGCACAACGACACGCTCACCACCGCCAGGGTCGCCGTGTCCATGTGGACCTTGTGAAATTGGAAGTAGGTCTGCGCGGCCAGCACCATGCCGGTGAACGCGCCCGTGATCAGCACGACGGCCTGCGACTTCACTCCGATGAAATAGAATTGATCCAGCAGCGTCCGTCCGTGGTTGCGGCGCACGAGCGTTGCCCGTGCGGTGTCACGCGCGAACAACGCGATCTGCCCGAGGCTTGCGAGCTGATCGAGCACCCAGTTGTAGGCGGCCTGCAACATCGTGTGGCGCGGTTGTAGCAAGGCGACGGCGACGCTGCGAGGATTTGCTTCGGAGCGCCGCAGTCCTGGAAAAATTCTTCCAAGCCGACGACATTTCCCCCAGTCTCTCCCCATCTCAGCCATTGCCACGTCAACTCACCGTCGCAACCATGCAACAGGTCAAAATCTTCAAGGGCGTCGAATCGACCCTTCCTGCGCTCGAAAAGGAAATGAACGATTGGCTCGCCGCCAGCGGCGTGCGCGTCCAGCAGATTATCGGCAACCTCGCCGCGCAAAGCGGCCAGCGCACCGAGGATAACAGCCTCGCCGCCTATCCCTACGTCGCCTCCGACGTGCTCATAGTGGTGCTTTACGAGAAGGCAGGGTAGCGGTCCCGTCTGCCGGGAACGGGTCCAGGCAGGAATCCTGCACTGCGAGCCGCGATGCGTTCGGACGCTTCGCACAAGGGTTACTCTGTTGCGAAACCGCCCTCGATCGGCTACAACATAAATCGAATCCATCGCACTCGCCGCCTTGAGGCTGCGGAGTCTCTGAATCAGCCGCCATGAAATACGTGTTCCATCTCTCCATGGGAGTCCTGCTGGGCTTCCTGCTCTTGAACGATCTGGCCGCCGCCACCACGCCGCTGATTTCGCAAGGTGACTCGTGGCGCTATCGCCGGGGGACGAACGCCCCGCAGTCGGATTGGAAAACGGTCTCCGATGCCGGACTGAACGCCTCCTGGCAGACGGGCAATGGCGGATTCGGCTTTGCCACGGACAACGCGGGGGAAACGGTGAACTGCCAGACCATCCTCACGAACATGCAGAACCAGCACACCACTTTCTACATCCGCCGTGAGTTCACCATCAACGGGCCGGTGGACCCTGCGGCCCGGCTCATTCTGCGCATGGATTGGGACGACGGCTACATCGCCTGGCTCGACGGCGTGTTCCTGACCAATGCCAATTACACTGCGGCTCCGACTGAACCAGCCTTCAACGCCCCGGCCAGCAGCAGTCATGAATCCTCCGCCGGCAATGGCACTCCTTCGCCTGTGGTGAACAACGACCTCGGCCTGGCCGCGCCGCGTCTGGCTCCGGGCACGCACACGCTCGCCATCATCGGCCTGAACGCCTCCAGCGGCAGCACGGATTTCATTCTGGTGCCCAACCTTTTGCTTGATGTAGTGGTGGTCGTGCCGCCGACGAACGCCATCAGCGGCTTGATCGCCACCAACACGACCCTCCACGCCTCCAATGGCATTTACACGGCCACGGGTGACATCACGGTGGCCGCCGGGGCGACGCTGACCATCGAGCCGGGCGTCCGGGTGCAGTTCAATGCCGGCACGGGCATGACGGTCAACGGGCGGTTACTGGCCAATGGCACGGCGGCCAGTCCGATCCGGTTCACGCGCGCCACGGCGGGCACCCGCTGGAAGCGCATTCACTTTTCCCAGGCGTCGCCGAGCGTGTTCCGCCATTGCGTGGTCGAATTCTCCGACTGCCCGGGCGACCACAAGGATTACTACGACAACGATTGCAACACCGCCACGCCGCCGCTGCCGGGGCGAAATTATTTCCAGGCCATTGTTGCCGTGGCCACGCACCTGGACATCGAACATTGCCTGTTCCAGAACCTGCCGGACGACGGGGCGAACGGCGAGGGGGACGCCATCGCCATCATTTCAGATGACGTGGACAAGCCGGGCGAAGCGAGCGCGAACATCCGCTTCTGCAACTTCATCGACATCGGGCAGGGGATTCACACCCGCTACTCCTACGTGCTGGTGGAGGGCTGTTACGCCACCAGCCACAACGGCGACAACGACGACGTGGACATTTACGGCGAGAGCCTTCCGCCCTCGCTGGTGATCAACAACCGGTTCGTGAACAGCGCGGATGACTTCATCAATCCCACCCGCAGCTCGGCCATTCTCATTGGCAACACTTTTGGCGGGACCACGGACAGCGGCGTGGTCCTGCGTGATCGCGGCTGCCCGGTGATGATCAACAACGTGGTGTACGACTGCCCGAGCGCCGGCATCGATGTGCAGAATCGCAATGACGCCATCCTGCTCCACAACACCATCGTCAACTGCGGCACGGGCATCTATTTCCGCGACCACACTGCGCGGTACACGCCGCCCTACTGCCTGTTCCCCGGCAGCGGTCGCGCCACCGTGGTCAACTGCGCCATCTGGGATTGCACCCGGGCTTTTAATCTCACGGAAAGCCCCGAGGCGGCGCCGTTCGATTCGTTCGCCAGCGTGATGCATTGCAACGTTGAGGGAGGGCAGGGGGCCGCCACAGTCTCCGCTGGATCCACGCTGATCTGGGGGCCGGGTAACATCAACAGCGACCCGCTATTCGTGAACCTGGGAGCGAAGGATTTCCATCTGACCGCCGGCAGCCCGTGCATTGACGCCGGCACCAACTTCAGCGCCACGTTCACCATTACCAACCGCCTCGGCGTGGTGGCCACGGTGACGGTGAGCGTGACCAACGATCTTGGTGGCATCGGTCGCCCGCTGGATGGCAATGGCGATGGCCTCGCCCGGCCCGACATCGGCGCGTTTGAGTATCTGTTGCCGACGGCGGACTCCAATGGCGACGGCGTGCCGGACGGATGGTATGCGGGCTACGGATTGAACCCGGCCGACCCGAACATCGGCAGTGGCAATGCCGACGGCGACCCCCACAACAATCGCCAGGAATACGTGGCCGACACGAACCCCACCAACGCACTCTCCCATTTGCGCATCGTGTCCAACTCGGCTGGTGTTCCTGCGACGGTGCAGTTCCCCAGTTCCACGAATCGCCTCTACACCCTGCAATGCGCCACCAACCTCGCGGGCACCGTGACCTGGACTGATGTGAGCGGCCAGATGAACATGCCCGGTAACGGCGGCCAGAAAACCCTGAGTGACGGCAGCGCGGCCCCGAGGAAGTTTTATCGCGTCAGCGTGCGGGTGCCGTGAGGCGGGTTATTGTGACAGTGCCGGACTGCGACAAGTTGACTTCATGTCGCGGGTACAAATCTTTGGAAGAGCAGCGCCAGTCCAAATAACGCTGCAAAGACCAGAGCCGTCAGGGCGTCTCCCCGCCACACTGCCAGCCAGTCCACGAGCGGGATGCCCGCCAGCAGTCCCGCCACGGCCCTGCCGATGTTTCGCTGAGGCGCCCACAACGCCCAGCGCAGGCATCGGATCAACCAAAGCCCGAGCAGCACGCACAGCAGCGAGGTTCGCGTTCCGCTGGATCCGGAATTCACGATCACGGCCAGCAGCAGGGGCGCGCCCAGGAACAGCAATGGCCAGAAACTGAGCGCCCCGCCACCCGATTCCCGCTTCGCGATGTAACTCAAGCCGACGATGTAGCACGCCATCGCCACGGCGCTCCAGACGGACAGGCCGGTGACGCCGCCATCGGGAATTGAACTGGCCACAAGGACGAGGAAGAACCGGCACGAGGCCATCAACACCGGTGAGAAGGCGATCATCTTGTGAACGGCATCGTACACCAGGATCGACAGCGTGAGCAGCAGCGCGAGAATCATCGTCACCTTTCCGAACAGGAACAGGCAGGCCAGTCCAACGGCCAGGCACCCGAAGCCCCAGCCCCAGACCGCCTCGATCCGGATCGATCCC
>JANOQV010000149.1:0-72978 GCA_031414955.1 Pedosphaera sp.
CAGCGGGCTTACGAACGGTGAAGCGGCGTAAACGCCGCGCTCCGCACTGGTTGGCAAACAAGAACAGTGTCAAGATGCACCCCGTGCGGATGAGCAGGCGGTCGCCGGCGATGGCGGGCGTGGCCATGCACATTTCGTCGAAACCTTCATTCTCCCACCAGTTGAAGCACGCGGGTTCGCAAAGCAGGCGCAATCCAGAAGCCGGCTTCCTGTTCGAGGCGGTCGAGAACCGGCGCTACTTTCGGAATCGAGTGTTGCGAGCGAGCTTCGATCAAAATGCCAAGGATCCCAATCGTGCGCAAACCAAGGCGGGCAGCGACGGCGCGACCCAGCGATTCGTCCACGAGGAGCGCATCGGCCGTCTGGCTCAAGCACAGCGCGATGGCGGCGGCTTCACCAAGGTCAAGGTTCGCGGCGGCAACAGAGGCAGGCAGTGGAGGCGAGGGAAAGACTTCAATCCAGGCAGGAAGATTCAGCCCAGCAAATCGCGCGGTGGCACCCGCCAGTCGATTGAATTCAGACGCCACTTCCGCAGGTACGAGCACTCGGCCAAACAACGACTGCAACAAATGATCGTGCTGGACGCGACACAGGTTGAGAACGACCGACGTGTCGGCGACAACGATCACTTGGGCGGAAGTTCGCGGAGGGCGATGAGGTCTTGATCCAGATCGGCTGCGTCGTAGTGCTGGGGAATCCGACGGTCGCGCAAGATGGCTTGAAACTCGAAGAGGCTTATCGCGGCCACATCGGTCGCCTGTACCAGCGTGAGTTTGCGCGCGGTGTACAGGGCAACGGCGAGTTCTCGCTTGAGTTCCTGCTCACTCATTCGCTCAAGCGCGGGGATATGGTCCGGCAATGTGACGAGCATGGATGGAAGGTAGCAGCGACGGTGACATGATGGCAACCACGAGGTCGAAGCAATCACCCACCCTTCCTCAAACAATAAAGCTTCGTCAGCGTGCGGATGAGCAGGCGGTCGCCGGCGATGGCGGGAGTGGCCATGCACATTTCGTCGAGGGAATTTTTGTGCAGCAGCTTGTATTCGGGGCCGGCGGCGAAGACGTAGGTGTCGCCGTCTTCGCTCAGCGCAAAAATCTTTCCGTTCGCCGCCCACGGTGACGCGGTGAAGGCGGTGTTGCCCTCGGGGCGGATGCGTTGCTTGTCGTAAACCGGCCGGCCGGTGCGCGCGTCGTGACAGCTCAGGAACCCGAAGTCGAACAGCACGTAGAAGTGATCGCCATAGACGAGCGACGACGGATTGTAGGGCGCGGCGGTCGGCTGCGACCACGCGATGAAGGCGTTGTTGGTCTCGCCCGGCTTGAGGCTGAGGTCGCCGGACGCGCCGGGCTTGATGGCGAACACGGGCCGCGTCTTGTCGCCGACGTAGCCGGAGCAGACGTAGAGCAGGCCGAACTTCGAGAAGGGCGTGGGAATGACAATCGAGGACATGCCGCCGAGTTCCCAAAGCAGCTTTCCGTCGAGGTCGTAGGAGCGGACGCGCTTCGTGCCGCAGGTGATGAGTTCGGTGCGCTGCTCGTTCTGCCAGAGGTAAGGCGTGGCCCAGTTGCTCTTCTCGTCGCGTTCCACGCGCCAGAGCTGGCGTCCGGTCTTCGCGTCCAGCGCGACGGCGAAGGACTTCTCATCGTTGTCATTCACAATGAAGACGCGGCCATTGTGAATCACGGGCGAACCAGCGGAACCCCAGCCATTGCGCGTTTTCACCGGCGGCCAGTTGGTCTGCCAGAGTTTCTTGCCCTCCATGTCGTAGCAGAACAGCCCGACGTTGCCGAAGTAGGCATAGACGCGCTCGCCATCGGTGACGGGCGTTTCGGACGCGTAGCTGTTCTTGATGTGCAGTTGATTCGGCGGCGTGCCGCGCTGCGCCTCCTGCCGCCACAACTCGCGCCCGGATTTGAGGTCGTAACAGACCGTCAGCCAGGTGTGCGCGCCCTTGGGGGGATCGATGTGCTCGCCGCCGAAGTAGAGACCCTTCTTGGGCGCAAGCATTTCTCCTTCACTGACCACCGTGGTAACAAACACGCGCTCGCCCCAAACGATGGGCGCGGACCAGCCACGTCCCGGAACCTCGATCTTCCAGGCCACGTTCTCGTTGGTGCTCCAGCGGTCGGGCAGATTCGGGTTGTCGGCCACGCCGAGCGCGCCGGGGCCGCGGAACTGGGGCCAGTTGGTCGTGACAGTGGCGGCCTGAGCGGTGAGCGAGAACAACATTGACGCGAGCGCGGCGACGAGAAGCTTTGGGAATTTCACGGACGGAGCTTTGGGGAGTTGCGAAATCACCGCAAGGAAAAGAGCCGTCCGTTCCCGCGTGAGGCGGAACCGGGCACACGCACTGGAGCGCCGAGCATTGCTCGGCCTGTCGCGCGTGCCAGGCTCGTGCCGAGCAATGCTCGGCGCTCCGTTTCCAGGCGCTCATGGCCGTTTGGTGCGTGGACCCGGTTGCGCCCCTCGCGTGGTGGCCGTAGCGCTGCCGGTTGAGCCTTGCAGAGTCGGGTGCGCGCCATTGAACTAGCGCCGTGGTGAGATTCGCCCTGCACTTATTGTTCTTCCTCTCCGGCGTCGCCGCGCTCGGCTACCAGCTCGTGTGGGCGAAGATGTTCTCCACGGGATTGGGACACGAGATGCCGGCGGTGCTCGCCATCATTGCGGCGTTTATGGCGGGAATGGCGCTGGGCGCGTGGGGGCTGGATCGTTTTATCCCGCGCAGCGCGCGCGCTGGTTTCTGGCTGGGAGGACTGGAACTGACCATTGGTGCGTGGGCACTGCTCATGAGCTTCGGCATTCCGTCCGTGAATGACTTTGCGCTTCGACTCATCGGACTGGCGCCGGGTGCGTTCCAGCACTGGCTGATTGCTTTCGCCATTCCCGCGCTCGTGCTACTGCCGGCGACAGCGGCGATGGGAGCGACTTTGCCGGCGATGGAGAAATTTCTTTCCGCACTCGCGCCACAAAATGAATCCATCGGCAGCGTGTACGCGGCGAACACGTTCGGTGCGGTGGCGGGGACGTTGCTCGCGCCGTTCGTGCTGATGCCGGCGCTGGGCTTCAGCAGAACGTGCTGGGTGCTGGCGGGGGTGAACGGTTTGGTGAGCGTGGTGGCGTTCGGACTGGCACGAGCGCACCAGACTGTCTCCCTCTCCCCGTTGAGGGGAGGGAGAGGTCTGAAGATCGCTCCGCTCTCGCCGCGACGTCTCGCCTTCACGTTGTTCTGCACCGGGTTGATCGGCATCGCCTACGAGGTGGCAGGCGTGCGCGTGCTCTCGCAAGTGCTCGAAGGCACGGTCTTCACCTACGCGGCGGTCCTCGCGATTTTCCTGCTCGGCACGGCGGCGGGCGCGGCGGCGTTTCATCACTGGTGGCGTGGGGTGGCGGTCACGCGGTTGCACACCACTCTGCTGAAAGCAGCGGCGGCGGCGGGTCTGCTCGGCATCATTGCGCTCGCGTGCACGCCATTGATTTACAAGTCGCTCCGCACGCTCGGCGACGCGCCCGCCGCCGTGCTCGGGGCGGAACTTCTCACGGCGCTGGCTGTGTTCGGACCGGTCACGTTTTGCATGGGCGCGCTGTTCAGCCATCTGCTGGAGCAAGTTCGCGCGCAACGCGCCGGCATCGGCGGGGTGCTGGCGTTGAACACGCTGGGCGCGGCGGCGGCTCCGGTGTTTGTGCTGCTGTTGCTGCCTGGGGCGGGGGTGAAGGTGGCGCTGCTCGTCGTGTGCCTCGGCTATCTCTTGCTGGTACTGCCTTGCCGCTGGACGAAGGCCGACGGACTTTTCGGCCTGCTCGTTTTTGGCGTGATATTTTCAAACCTGCAAATTGTCGAGACCCCGCCCGGCAGCCGCGTCATCAGTCAGCGCGAAGGAATCATGGCGATGGTCGTCGTGACGGAAGACGCGCAGACCAACCGCACCTTGCGCGTGGACAACCGCTACCAGATGGGAGGCACGGCGGCGGCGGACGCGGAGTACCGACAAGCGCACCTACCGCTGCTGCTCCATCCGAATCCGCAGCGCGCACTCTTTCTCGGCGTCGGCACCGGCATTTCGCTCGGCACGGCCTCGCTGTATCCAGAACTCAAGGCGGATGCCGTGGAACTGATCCCGGAAGTGGTGGACGCGATGAAGTTCTTCGAGACGAAGAATTTTTCCGCCGCGCAATTTCCCAACTTCAAGCTGTACACCGCCGATGCGCGCCGCTTTGTCCGCTCATCGGATGGAAGCTACAACGTCATCGTTGCCGATTTGTTCCACCCGTATCGCGACGGCGCGGGCGCGCTCTACACGCGCGAACATTTCGCGGCGATTCGCCGGCAACTCAACCCAAACACGCCCTCGCTCTTCTGCCAGTGGCTGCCGTTGCATCAACTCGACGAGCCGACCTTGCGCGTCATCGTGCGGACATTTCAGAGCGTGTTTCCGAACAGCGAGGCGTGGCTGCTGCGCTTCAATGTGGAAGTGCCGGTGGTCGCGCTCGTCGGCTGGATGGGCAGCCCACGCTGGTCGCCGATGCAAGTCGAGCCGCGCACGGCCAGCGCTCCGCTCGGTGGTGAAATCAAACGCCTCGCGCTCGCCGATTCACTGCGCCTCTACGGCCATCTGCTTGCCGACGCGGAGGACTTGTACCGCTTCGCCGGCACCGCACCGCTTAACACCGACGACAATCAGCGCGTCACTTTCATGGCTCCGCGCGCCGCGTATCAGCATGACGCGAAACCCTACGCCAGCCTGCTCGCGCTGCTGGCCGGGGCCAGGACGGAGTGCGTCGCGGCCCTGGACCATCTGCCGGAAGACAAGGAATTCGCCACCCGGATCGTGGCCTATCTCGCGGCGCGCAACGTCTATTTGCGCGGGTTGGTTGAGGATGCCGAGCGGCGGCCGGACACGGCCATCGACGCCTACGTGGAGAGCGCGCGGCTCACTCCCGATTTCACCACGGGCTACGCGCAATGCCTGAGCACGGCTAACGTCATCGCCAGTTCTGATCCGGCACGGGCGCGAGGAATTTTGGAGCGGCTCATCGCCGCTCAGCCGGAGCGTCCCGTGGCGCGGCAGGTGTTGGAACGGCTGTTTCCGAAGTAACAACGGAACGCCGAGCATCGCTCGGCCCGAACGTGCATGAAGCCAATGCCGAGCGACGCTCGGCGCTCCGTTCAATCAAACCGCAGACCGGCCGCGTGCAATTTCTCCAGTTCCCGCGCCCAGCGTGAGCACAGCCAGCATGGGATGAAGCCACCGACGGCGAACGAGCAGTCAATCAGTCGCCAGTAAATCGGAATGCCGCGCACCTCGCCGGTGATGAGCGCCCAAGGAATAATCAACATGCCGACAATGGCCAGTGATCATCAACCAAGTCCACAGTTGGATGCGGCGACGCAGTTTGAGTTCGACTGGAGTCATCGCGCGCCAGCCGCTGCCTTCGCATCGCCCTTCTCCATCACGTCGAACCAGTGGGCGAGGAAGAACCGCTTCTCGGTGGGCAGGAACGTGTCGCTCGTCCCGAGGATGGGCCGCAGCGCCGTGGTCATTTGCAGGCAGACGGTCACAAAGATGATCATCCACACCACGAGCGCGCCGCCGGACTTGGCGCTGAGATGGATGAATCCATTGCGCAAAAACTTCCAGCCGAAGAACGTGGCCACAGCCCAGAACGACAAGTGCAGCATTCCCATCACGGCGAGGGAGTTGGTCGATTGCGAGAAAACCCACGCCACGGGCGCGAAGCCGATGAGGAGGATGGTGGTCAGCGCGAGCAACCCGCAGACGAGACCGACGACCTCGACGAGCCGCGCCTGTGAACCGGCCAGGCACGAGAAGATGTAGAGGCTCGGCAGGCAGATGACGGCGCAGATCAACATGCCGCCGGCAATCTTCACCGGCGCGGCCCAGAGCTGCTCGCCGCCGGAAAACGTCCCGGCCACCACGCCATAGACCACCGCGCAGATCATGGCCACGAAGAGGATGCCGCCGATGATCCGCGCCGCGCCGTCGCCGCGCAGTTGATGGAACATGCGCCGTGGATAGCGCAGCATGGCCTCGATGGCCGAGACCGGGCCGGTGATGGGCACACGGTCATCGGGGTTTTCGCCGATGGGCGCCGAAGACGCGCTGGCCGGCGGAATCGGAGGTGGAAGCGAGGAGGCTGACGGTGGAATGTTTTCGTTCATAAATTCATTGAGTGAGAGCCGCTGGGTTCATTGAAACAGTTGCAGGAAATGGCGAACGGTGGATTCAAAGAAATTTCCCTCGAACTTGTTCGAGCGCAGAAACTCCACGGGCAACGCCGGCGAGCCGACGAAAGGACGCAGAATCCACGCGAGTTGGCTGCCGAGCAAAAGATTCCCCGCCAGCCACGCGCACAACGTGCGCCGGGCCGCGCCCTCGCTGCCGCTGAGATTCCGCAGCAGTTCATAGAGCCGCACGTTGCCTGCGATACCGGCCACGGCCATCGCTGCGACCAGCGCGAGGTAAATCAAGTTGTGCATCATCAGGGTGGTGCCGTCCGCCTGCGCAGAGTAAGCAGGCGAATTCCAGATGGCGAAATAGATGAGCGGCCCGCACGCGCCGAGCACCGCCGCCGCGATGGTGAAACTCATCAGAACGGCGAGCAGCGACTGGCGGAAGCTGATGTTCGTGCCCAGCAGCGGCGCGACCATGCCGTTGAGCAGGCCGTTGCCCAGCGCGGTGAGCAGCACGATGAACGGAAACTTGATGGCGGTGTAAACCCCTTGCAGCGGATCACGCCACGCGCCGAGCGCCCAGCCAAACGTGGCCGTGCCCGCGATGATGACCGCGACATAGAGCAGCACGCGCGATCCCCGCCACTCGCCAATCCACAGCACAATCGGCCCCGGCTCGCCCCGCAGCAGCGTAGGAATCTGCGCGAGAGCCGGTGGCACGGCGGCGATGGTCGGCGAATTCATTGACGGTTGGACACGGCAGCGGTCAAAGCGTTGAAAGTGATTTGTAGGAATTTCCAACGGCTTGAGCCGTTGCTGGTTCCGGCACGACCCAGGGCGCGAAAGCAATAATCTGCGCGACCAGGCCGTCGCGCATCAGTTCGCAGTCCCACCAGAACTGCGCCCATGCGACGCGCGGGCTCATGTTTTTCCCTGATGAACAGAACGATGGCCTTGAGGCCGGCCACGTCACCAGTGGTGTTCCCTGCGGCACGCAGATGCCGCCGTTCCCCGCGCGCGCCGATCTGGAACCGTTGCAGCGAACGGATGAACGGCTGGGCGACAAATGGCACGACGTTCGGTTGCGGCTTCCAGGGAATCTCGCGCCAGCGTTCGCGATGGTAATCAAAGTTGCGGAGCCGGTGCTTCATGAAAGATGGGGGCTAATACGTTCCAGCACGATGGCACGGCGCGAACGAAGGAGAATTTCCAATACCGGCACGGCCATCAACACCAACGCGGCCAGGAACAGGGGCCAGTTGAACCATGGCGGCAGCAGGTCGCGGAGTTCAGGGAGACCGCCGCCGGTCAGGACGAGTCGAATCGCGTCGGCCATGAAGACGTAAAGCGCGAGCACTCCGCCCATCACTGCGGCGCAGGTCGAGATGCGGCCGGGCCAGAGCGGACGCTCGGGCGAATCACCCCGCGCCACGGTCGCGCCAAAGACAATCATCAGAACGGCAATGCTCGTGGGCGCCCAGACCGGTCCCCACCACGGCAGCGGGATGAGAAAGAGAATATCCCAATCGCCGAGAGAGGTCGGCCAAGCGGTGAGGGGCACGAGCCAGAGGTAGTAGGCGATGTCCCAGACGCCGAACGCAAGCAAGGTGTAGCCGAGGCGGCTGCGCCAGGTGCGGCCGGCCAGCGCGCCGACGGTGAACAGCATCACGAGCGTGGCGGCTTCGCGCACGATTTCTGCGAGGCCGAGGCCGGTGGAGACGGGCAACGGATTCGCCTGATACGGATCAAGCCGGTCAATCATGGTGCGCAGATAAAAGACGACCGCCGCTTCCGCCCACGCCATCGCCACCGCATACAGGGTGACGAGGAGCGCGGGGGATAGGAGGCGGGAAGTCCGCTGACGGGCGGGATTCACAGAAGTCAGCGGCATGGGGAAATCAATCGAGGCGTTCATCAGCGAATCCTGGTCTCAAGCGGTCGGCTGCGCCGGGATCAAGTTGGTGAGAGCGCACTCCACGGCGTCGATCACCGAGTCAGGCGTGGAAGTCCCGGCGGTCAGGCCGAAGGTCGTCGCACCTTCAAGCCATCCGATGCGCAGGTCAGCGGCGTGCTGGACGTGATAAACTCGGCGACAGTGCCTCGAACAGGTCGCGACCAGTTCGCGGGTGTTGTTGCTGCGCGCGCCGCCGATGACGATGACGACATCGCACTGCTTCGCGAGTTCCACGGCGGCAGATTGGCGCTGCTTGGTTGGCTGGCAAACAGTGTCGCGGAACCGAACTTCGGAGTCGGGAAATTGCCGGCGCAACAAGGCGACAAGCTGGCGGACGTGCTCGATGGGCTGCGTGGTTTGCGAGACGACGCCGAAGCGAGAGCGTGGTTGGAGGCGGCTGATGTCGTCCTCGGTCAGCACTACGTCGCAACCTTCGAAGTCGCCCGTCAGGCCGCGCACTTCGACGTGCTCGCGCCTGCCGATGACGACGGGATGGAACCCGTCGTGCACCAGTTCGCGCAAGGCCCGGTGCGCGAAGTGAACGAGCGGACAGGTGGAATCAAGAACGTTGAATCCTTGCTCGCGAAGCTGGGCGCGCGAACGATCCGAGGTGCCGTGCGCGGTGATCATCACCGTGCTGGTCAGGGTTTCCATGGGAGCAGCGGCGAAGCGCAGACCGCGCGACCGCAATTCATTCAGCACGGTGTCGTTGTGAACCAGGTCGCCCAGAACGGTCACGGGCTGTTCGGCCACGGCGCGTGTGGCGAGGGCGATGGCGTCGCGCACGCCAAAACACATGCCGAGGTGCGTGGCGCGGAGGATGCGAAAGGTCGAACTACTCGCGCTGCGAGCGGTATTGCTGTCAGCCTGGCCTCGCCGCGCGAGGCCGGCCACCTGCACTGGCTCCACCCGTAGCCGACGACGTGAGTCGGCGCCGATCTCCCCCGCCGGAGAAGTGCGCCGACGGACGTCGGCGACCACCGGGTCTAAAGCAAGTGTCGTTGTCATATTTTTACTTTGCACTACAAAGTGTGAGACCGCAACCCTTCGGAACTGTTCAAACAATATTTACTTTTTCCGCGTCTGCGAAACGATGTCTTCCAGGAGGTCCAGGTAGGCGGCGAAGGATTTCCGGCCGGTCGGAGTCAGCGCGTAGGTGGTCATACCGCGCCCGGCCTCCATGCTCTTTGTGAAGGCGACGTAACCGGACTCGTGAAGCGTGCGCAGGTGGGCCGTCACGTTGCCATCGGTCATCTTGAGTGTGTCACGAATTTCCCGGAACGACATTTCGGGCGTGGCCGCGAGCAGCGACATGATGGCGAGCCGCCCCTTCTCGTGGATGACGCGGTCGAGGTTGAGGAATGGCTCTGGATTCAAGCGCGGCGTTTCCGTTCGGTGAAGTAGAGGTAGAGGCCGTGGGCTGTCTGACCAAAACCAAAAATGGAACCCATCGCCAAGTGGGCGGCCTCGGGAACATCGCCGGGCACGATGGGCGTGGCGAGAAGCAGTCCGCAACCAATCAAAACAAGGATGCGGCCGAACAAGGCCAGGCCACGCGAAGTGAAGAACCCAGCGGCATTCAAGGCGCAACCGTAGAGGATCACCCACAGGCTGGCGGCCACCCAGGCGAGCGACTGGAAGACGTGGCTGTAGGTGATGAGGAAAACGGCCACGGCGAATCCACCGATGAAAGGCGGCGTGAGGGCCTCCGTCACGCGGCGGGTGGGCGGCGACCAGAACTGCTCCTGTTCGCGCCAAGCCTGGCGACGGACGAGCAGCAGAGTGGTGATAAGCGCGATGACACCAACGGCCATCCAGTAGATGGCGAAGGCGCGATTGCTGCGAACGGCGACAAACTGAGGAACGACTGCCGCCGCCAGTCCGAGGAGGCCGGTCCCCAACATGAGCGGGGCCAGGGCACGCCGGTAGAGGGCGGAACGCTCCATGAGGGTGCGGATGGTCTGAAGGTGTTCAGAGGCCCAGTTGGTTTCCATGTCGGTTACTTTGCATGGCAGAGCACGGCTGGTCAAGCTCGGCTGAAACACCAAATCACAGTTGAGTCCTCGAACGCGCCAGAGAGGCAGCGGGGAGCAAGGTCCTGATCTGGAGTGCGGGGACTTGTCACCGCTTTCCCGCGGCAGCGACAAGTCGCCGCACTCCAAGCTGGCGGTTACGGGCGGCGCTGTTGCACGGCGCGGCAGAGGCGGAGCAACCCCATGTCGTATTTGGCGGCCAGGGCTTCGTGGACGCCGACGAGGTTGTTGAAGCCGAACTTGGCGAAGGCGTCGCAGATGGTGCGTTGCTCGGCGGCGGAGAGAATCTGGATCAGTTCCACAGACTCGCCTGCTTCGACGGCCGTGGCGAGGTGGCCGTAGATGGTGCTGTGGGCCAGCATTCGCGCGGTGGCGATCTGCTCGGCCGTGCGGCCGGCGCGGTAGTGTCGGAGCGTTTCGCGGGCGGTGTCGTTCAGGCGCGATCGACTCGGCGGCGGTGCGGCGCTGAAGGAATCGTCGGCGAAAATCTGCTTTGGGTGGGCCTGCACATAAGCGGCGATCTCGGTCAGGAAGATTTCCCCGAACTCCTCGAGCTTGCGCTGGCCCACGCCGCTGATGCGCGCAAACTCGGCGTTGTTGGACGGATAGAACCGAGCCATCTGCCGCAGCGCCACATCGGAGAAAATGATGTAGGACGGCACGGCGCGTTCGTCGGCCAGTTGCTTGCGCACGGCGCGCAGTTGCTCGAAGAGCGCCTCGTCGCAGGCGATTTCGCCAACGGCGTGGGCCTGCTTCTCCGGCACCTTCATCGGCTTGGTGAGTTGGACAAGCTTGCGCTGCGTGAGCACGGCGCGGCCTTCGGGCGTGAGTTCGAGCACGCTGAACTTCTGCGCGTCCTGCTTCACGAAGCCGAGGCGGATCAACTCGCGGCCAATCGCGCTCCACTCCGAGCGGCCCAGATCCTTGCCGATGCCGTAAGTCGAGAGCTGCTGGTGGTTCCACTTGCGGACCTTCTCCGTGTCCGCGCCGGTGAGTACTTCGACGACATGGTTCAAGCCCACCCCAAAACTGCCGCGCTCGCGAATGCGGTAGATGCAGGAGAGAAACTTCTGCGCGTGCAAGGTGCCGTCGTAGGTCTCGCGCGGCGAAAGGCAGTTGTCACAGCCGCCACAGTTGTCGCCGGGAAATTCTTCGCTGAAGTAATCGAGCAGCGAGGCCCGGCGGCACGAGGCGCTCTCGGCGTAATGGACCATCTGCTGAAGTTGCGCCCGCGCGACGGTCTTCTCCGGCTCAGGCTTCTCGTCAATGAACCCCTGCTGCTTGACCACATCGCCGGCGCTGAAAAGCAGCAGGCATTCGCTGGGCAAACCGTCGCGGCCCGCGCGGCCCGTCTCCTGGTAGTAGCCCTCGACGTTCTTGGGCAAATCGTAGTGGATGACGAAGCGGACGTTCGGCTTGTTGATGCCCATGCCGAAGGCAATCGTCGCGCAGATGACGCGCACCTCGTCGCGGAGGAACATCTCCTGATTCCTGGAACGATCCTTGGGGTCCAGGCCGGCGTGGTACGGCGCGGCCTTGATGCCGTCCTCGTTCAAGTTCGACGCCACGCTCTCCGCGCTCTTGCGGCTCTGGCAATAGACGATGCCGCTTTCGCGCGGGCGCTTGCGGATGAACTCCAGCGTCTGCTCATACGGCCCCGACTTGGGGATGACGCGGTAGGTGAGGTTCGGTCGGTTGAAGCTCGCCACGTAGCAGCCCGGTTCGTGGAGCTTGAGATGCTTGATGATGTCCGCGCGCACCCGATCCGTGGCGGTGGCGGTGAGCGCCATGAACGGGACGTTGGGACACAAATCACGGAGCTGCGCGAGTTGCCGATACTCCGGGCGAAAGTCGTGGCCCCATTCGCTGATGCAATGCGCCTCGTCCACCGCGATGAGCGCGACGTTCCAGCGCTGCAAATCGGAGAGAAACCCGGAGAGCATCAACCGCTCGGGCGCGACATAGAGCATCCGATATTCGCCGTTGTGCAAGCCGCGCAACCGCGCGCGTCCCTCGCCGGCTTCCAGCGAGGAATTCAGAAACGTCGCCGCCACGCCGCTGGCGCGCATCGAGTCCACCTGATCCTTCATCAGTGCAATCAACGGCGACACGACCACGGTGAGACCGGGCCGCACCAGCGCGGGCAGTTGAAAACACAGCGATTTGCCGCCGCCCGTGGGGAGAAGCGCAAAGGTGTCCTTGTTCGCCAGCGAGTCGCGGATGATGTCCTCCTGCAATGGACGGAAGGAATCAAAGCCGAAGGTTTGCTTCAGCGTGGCGAGCAGATTGGGCGCGGCAGTCGGCACGCGGACTGTTTAGCCGAAGGGGCGGGGATGATTCAACGCCGGTTTGCCGGATGAGGCAGGAGTGCCCTCTGCTTGACGCTCTGGCGGGTGACTGCAAGGTTCTCGCCCGGTCGAAAAGGCAAAGGACATTTTTTCACAGATCGCACACTCTCCCGCGGCACAGGCTCTCCTGAAACGCGCGGAGGCGGGCGGCGTGTTGCCCTTCGACACCGTCCACCCGGCGGCCCATCCGTTTCTGGCCGCCTTGCTGCACCGGCTGCTTCCGGGGCGCACCATCGTCGCGGTCACGGCGGGAGTGAAAGCGCAGGAGAGTTTTCATCAAGACCTCACGACGTGGGTGCGGGCGCTCTCCACAGTCCAAGGTCCAAGGTCCAAGGTCGCCGAGACTTCCGGCCCTCAACCCTCAACTCTCAACCCGCAACCCTTGTTCTTCCCCGCCTGGGACATTCTCCCGCACGAGTCAAAACTGCCGCATGTGGACGTGATCAGCGAGCGGTTGGAAACATTGGTGGCACTGGCGGGCCAGACCCAGATTGGAACGGCGGCAGCCTTGCCTCAGTCCCGGCCTACTTCTCATCTGGTGGTCGCCAACGTCGTCGCGCTGATGCAGCGCACGTTTCCGCCTGGGGCCATCGCCCAGCGCACGCGCCGCCTTCGGCCGGGCCAGACGATCAACCCGCTCGATCTCGTCGAATGGCTGGAGGCCGAGGGCTACGAGCCGGAGGCGCAGGTCAACAGCAAAGGCGAGATCGCGTTGCGCGGCGGCATTCTCGACATTTTTCCGCCCACCAGTCTTTGGCCGCTGCGGGTCGAGTTCTTCGGCGACGAGATTGAATCCATCCGGGAGTTTGATCCTTCGACGCAGCTCTCCAAGGAACCGGTCGAGTGGGCCACCCTCGCGCCGGCGGGTGAATTGGGCATTCTCAAACGGATGCTGGCCGAGGAGGCCAAAGACCAAAGTCCAAAACTTAAGGGCAGCCCACTAGCCACGCTGTTCGACTATTTGCCGGGAGAATCGCTCGTGGTGGTGTGTGATCCCGAGGCGGTCGAACAAGCCGCGACGGCGTACGCGGTGCAAGTTCCGACGGGTGATGCTTTCTTCGTGTCGTGGGCGCAACTGAGGTCGGAACTCGAAACGCGCCGCGTCCCGACCATTGAACTCAGCGAGTGCGCCGCAGGCCTGGAGACCAGCCATCGGCATCCGGTTTTCCACCCGCCGAGCGACCGGAAAGAAGCCGAGTTCCAGTCCGAGGCGGAAAAAGGGGAAGCCTATAAAATCAGCCCGGAGCAAGCGGGCGCCACGTTTCAGGGGCTGGAATCATTTCGTCCCGTCACCGAGCGCGCCGTGGACATCCTGATCGCGGAGGCGCAACGGCGCGAGTTCTTCGCCCAGTTGCATCGCTGGCTGCGGCAAGGCCGCGCGGTGCATGTCTTCTGCAACACCGAAGGCGAGCGGCAGCGGTTCGAGGAGATTTGGGAAGAGTTGGGGCTGGGTTCTGGCGTCTCAGGTCTGGGGGCGGCAAGAGTTCCCCCCAGACCCAAGACCCCAGATGCCAAACCCCAAACCCACCTCGGCACTCTCGCCCGAGGCTTCATCTACGAAGCAGCGCAACTCGTCGTCGTCACCGACGCGGAAATCTTCGGCCGCTATAAGGTGCCCCGTCCGCGCCGGCTCAAGTCGCCGCACGCCGCCACCTCGCGCTCGGCGCTGGACATAGATTTCACCGAGTTCGAGGAAGGCGACTACGTGGTCCATGTGCAGCACGGCATCGGGAGATTTCTCGGGCTGCAAATCTTCGAGCCGGGCGCGGGCCGCAAGCCGACCGAGAAGGCGCGGCGCCGCACGGGCCAGGAATGCCTCGCCATCGAATACGCCTCCGGCGACCCCGCGCAACCGGCCCCGAAACTCTACGTGCCCGTGAGCGAGGCGCATCTGGTCAGCAAATACATCGGTACCGGCAAGGGGCGTCCGCAATTGCACACGCTCGGCGGGGCGCGCTGGGCCAAGGCCAAGACCCAAGCCGAGCACGCGGTGCGCGACCTCGCGGCGGAGTTGTTACAAATCCAGGCCGCGCGCGAATCGCAGCCCGGCCATGCCTGCCCGGCGGATAACGCCTGGCAGCGCGAGTTCGAGGGCGCGTTCGTCTATGAGGAAACTCCAGACCAGATGCGGGCCATCGTCGAAGCCAAGCGCGACATGGAAATGCCCAAGCCGATGGACCGGCTGATCTGCGGGGACGTGGGCTATGGCAAGACCGAGGTGGCGATTCGCGCCGCGTTCAAGGCCGTGATGGGCGGCAAGCAGGTCGCCGTGCTCGTGCCCACGACGGTGCTCGCGCAACAGCACTTCAACACCTTCCGCGAGCGCATGGCCGATTACCCGGTGCGGGTGGAACTGCTCTCACGCTTCCGCACCGCGCGCGAGCAGCGCCGCGTCATCGACCAACTGGGGCAAGGCGGCGTGGACATTGTCATCGGCACGCACCGGCTTGTGCAGAGCGACATCACCTTCAAGGATCTCGGTTTGGTGGTCATCGATGAGGAGCAACGCTTCGGCGTCATGCACAAGGAAAAGTTCAAGATGCTCCGCCTGCTGGTGGACGTGCTGACCCTCAGCGCCACCCCCATTCCGCGCACCTTGCACCTCGCGCTGACCGGCGCGCGCGACATGAGCACCATCGAAACGCCGCCCCAGGACCGCCTGCCGGTCGAAACCATCGTGGCCCAATACGACGAGCGCACCATTCGCGACGCCATCCAGCGCGAGTTGAACCGGCAGGGCCAGGTCTTCTTCCTGCACAATCGCGTTCACGACATCGAGGAGGTGGCGCTCAAGATCAAGACTCTCGTGCCCGGGGTCCGCCTCGTCATCGGCCACGGCCAGATGCACGCGGACGCCTTGGAGAAAGTAATGACCCAGTTCGTCAACGGCGAGGCCGACGTGCTGCTCGCCACGACCATCATCGAGAGTGGCATCGACATCCCGAACGCCAACACCATCATCATCGACCGCGCGGACCGCTTCGGCCTCAGCGACCTGTATCAACTGCGCGGGCGCGTCGGGCGCTACAAACATCAGGCCTACGCCTATCTCCTGCTCGCGCGCCACGCCGGACTGCTGACCGACGCGCGCAAACGCATCAGCGCCATCAAGCAATATTCGTCGCTGGGCAGCGGCTTCAAAATTGCCATGCGCGATCTGGAATTGCGCGGAGCCGGCAGCATGCTCGGGGCCCAACAGAGCGGGCACATCACCGCCGTGGGCTTCGACCTCTACTGCCAGTTGCTCAAGCAAAGCGTCAGCGCGCTCAAGGGTCACAAGGTCAAACCACGGGTCGAAGTGCAGACACGCCTTGATTTCATCGCCAGCGATCCGGCGGAAGTGGTCGAGGACGCTGTTGGTTCAACGTCCGAAGTCCAAGGGCCAGGGCCGGAACCGCTGGTCGTGAACGTGCCGCGCGAAACCGCCACTTACTCCGAGGTTGAATCATCATCCCCGCCGGAGGCGCGGCCGGTCCCGCGCGCCGCCGCTTATTTGCCGCTGGATTACATCACGGATTCACGCCAGCGCATTGAGGTCTATCGCAAGCTGGCGCAGATCGTGGACCAGAGTTCGCTGGAGAAACTGGCCCGGGAAGTGCGCGACCGTTTCGGCCCCCTGCCCCGCGCCGTCGAAGTGCTGCTGCAAGTGGCCGGGCTGAAGGTGTTGGCCAGTACGAAGGATGTGACCGTGATCGAGACCAAGCAGGACAAGCTGATGCTCACCCATCGGGGCGACTTGCTGACCCTGGGCGGACGACTGCCGCGCCTCTCCAAGCCGGAAGCGATGGCGCGGCTCAAGGAGATCAAGAAAGTGTTGCTGGCGTTGTGACTCGACGCTTGAGCAGCGCGGACCCAGCCCAGGGCACGGCTTCGTCAAGTCAGCCTGTTTCCACCAAGCCTCACGGCGACAGCACGCGGTAGAAGCGGATCGGAAAGTTTGTCGAGACGAGGTCAATGAACTGATACACGCCGTTCGCATCCGAGTTATTCGTGGCGATGGGCAGCCACGGGATCGGTGGGTTCAAAGTTGCCGTCGCTTCGAGGACGTAGGGCGCATTCGAGATGCCCGCGCCGGTGAGGGTGAAGAGGCCGTTGCTGTTCACGCCGGAGAATTGAATCGTCGAGGGCGGCGCGCTGCCGCCGGGCACGGTGAGGGTCACGTCGTTGCCGTCGCCGCCGAGGTAGCTGATGCGCAGGTCCACGCCGCCGACGTTGGTCACAGCGCCCTCGGCGAGATTGCGGAATGGTTGGATGACGGCGTCAGCGCCGTCGTTGTCGATGATGGTGAACACAGTCCCCAACGGCGGCGTGAAGCCGAGGCTGATGGCCAGCAGGCCGTTGAGGTTGACGGTACCCTGCACGACGACCTGGTCGTAGTCCACGCCCGGCGTCAGGCCGTTCAACTCGACGGCGAGCGTCGGATTGAAGTTGAGGAAGAGATTGCTGGTGGTGAGCAGGCCGGGACTGGCGCCGGGCGCGAGCGTGCCAAAGTGGAGCAGGACGGTGCTGACGACTCCGGTGCCGCCGAAGTTGCCGCCGAGGCTGACGACGGCCATGGCGGGGCTGGGGCCGTGAACCAGCGTGGTCCCTTCATTGAGTTGCAACGTGCCGCCGTAGCTGCTTGCTCCGGTGAGGATGGTCCGCCCGCCGCCTTGCGCCGTGAGGACGCCGGTGCCACTGACCGGCCCGGTCAGGCGCAACTCCCGGCCCGAGGTGAGCGAAAGGGCCACGCTGCCCGCCAGGCTGACGGACGCCGGCACGCTGGAGGTGCCATTGATTACTCGGAACAGGCTGTTATCCAGAAACGACAGCGCGTTCTCAGCCAGCGTGGGGACAGCGTTCAACAAAAGCTGACCGAGGGCCTGGACGGTGACACCTCCGCCCACCGCGCCGAGGCCGAAGCCGTGCTCCACGGAGACTCCGCCAGCGGCGATGGTCAGCGGGCCGGTGAAGCTGTTGCTGGTGGTGAACCTCACTTCGCCGAAACCATTCTTGGTCACCGGGCCGGAGCCGCGCAGTTCTGAACCGGGGAAGAAGGCGGTCGATGAACCGTTCATAGTGGTGATCTCCAGCGCGTTTGTGTCCGTGTTCCACACCGACTGGAGAACGAGGAGCGCGCCGTTTTCGTTCCGCAGGGCCAGCGCGGCCCCTTGGGTCACGGGCAGGAAGACGGTGTGCAAGACATCGCCGGCATGGACGAGGTCGCCGAACAGGCGGAGGCCGTTGCCCAGCAATTCGTAGCCGGTCGTGTTGTCGGTGAAGCGCAGCGAGGCGAACGCCGTGTCGGGCGCGAGGTCGTTGGTGTTGTTATAGCGCGCGGCCCCGCCGGGGAATATCAGATCGTCCCCGTTGGCGGGCACGACTCCGCCGGCCCAGTTCGCGCCCTCGCTCCAGAAGCCGCTGGTGCCCGCGCCGCTCCAAAAGCGCGCCACGCCGGTGGGGTTGAAAACCGCGGTCAGGGTCACGTCATTGCCGTCGCCGCCGAGGTAGCTGATTTGCAGCCACACGTTGCCGCCGCCGTTGATCAACTGGCCCTCGGGCACATTGCTGAAGGGCGCGAGAACGGCGTCGATGCCGTCGTTGTCAATGATGGTGAACACGGTGCCCACCGACGGCGCGAAGCCGGCGTTGACGTGGAGCGTGCCGTTGAGGTTGACCGTGCCGCGCACGACCACCTGGTCGTAGTCCACGCCGGGAGTCAGGCCGTTCAACTCGATGGAGAGCGACGGACTGACGTTCAGGAAAAGGTTGCTGGTGGTCAGCACGCCGGGGCTGGCTCCGGGCGCGAACGTGCCGGAGTTGAACTGGACGGTGCTGACGATTCCGGTGCCGCCGAAGTCGCCGGCGAAGCCGAGCACGGCCATCGCGGGGCTGGGGCCGTGAACGAGTGTGGTGCCGGAATCGAGTCGCAACGTCCCGCTGTAGCTGTTGGCCCCGGTGAGGAGGACGCGCCCTCCGCCTTGCGGCCGGAGTTCGCCGCTGCCGCCCACGGGGCCGGTCAGTTGTAACTCCCGGCCAGAGCCGACGGAAAGCACCACGCTGCCCGAGAGGGTCACGGACGCCGGCACGCTGGACGTGCCATTGACCACATGGAACGTGCTGTTATCCAGAAAGGTCAGCGCGCTCTCGGCCAGCGTGGGGATCGTGTTCAACGAGAGACGGCCGCCGGATTGGACGGTGACGCCGCCACCCGCCGCGCCGAGGCCGAAGCCGTGACTCATGTTCACTTCGCCGAGAGCGATGGTCAGCGGGCCGGTGAAGCTGTTGCTGGTGGTGAGTTGCAAAATACCTGAGCCGCTCTTGGTCACCGGGCCGGAGCCGCGCAGTTCCGCACCGGCGAAGATGGCGGTCAATGAACTGTTCGGCGTGGCGATGTCCAGCCCATGAACGCCCGCCTCCCACACGGACTGGAGAAAGAGGATCGAGCCGTTCTCGTTCCGCAGGGCCAGCGCCGCGCCTTGCGTCACGGGCAGGAAGAGGGCGTGCGGGACCGTGCCGGCATGGACGAAATCGCCGAACAGGCGGAGGCCATTGCCGTAAAGACTATAGCTGTCCGTGCCAGGCGCGGTGATGCGCAACGAGGCGAAGGCCGTGTCCGGCGCGAGGTCGTTGGTGTTGATAAAGCGCGCGGCGACGCCGGGGAATTCCAGCGCGTCCCCGTTGCCGGGCCCGATGCCGCCGATCCAGTTCGCGCCCTCGCTCCAGAATGCGCCCGCGCCACCGCCGCTCCAGACGCGGGTGATGCCGGTGGGGAAGAAGGGCACGGTCAGCGTCACGTCATTGCCGTCGCCGCCCACGTAGCTGAGGCGGTAAATCGTGCCGTTGTTGGTCAACAACGATCCTTCGGGCCGGCCCGAGAAGATGCCGCCCACCGCGTCCGCCCCGTCGTTGTCGAGGATCGTGAGCACGGTCCCCGGCGGCAGAGACGTGAGATTGGTCACGGCCAGATTCGCGCCACTCACGGTCGCTGCGCCGTGGACCACAAGCTGGTCGTGGCCGGAGCCGGGGGCGGAACCGGCCACCTCGACGCGGAAGGTCACGAAGCTGTTCCAGAAAATGTTGCTGCTGGTGAGAATGCCCGGGCTTTCTCCGGGCGCGACGGACACGCTGTCAACATCACTCGTCATCGTTCCGACCACGCCCCGCCCGCCGAATTTGACACCATTGAGCAGGACTGCGTTGCCGGGCTGGAACCCGTTGATGATGGTGGAGGACGCCTGCGCGTCCGTGCGCGTGTAATGGTTCGTGCCGTTGAGCACCACGCCGGGGCCTTGAACCAGAAGCGTGGCCGGGACGGTTTCCGTGATCGGACCATCAATCGTCATCGAGCCGGCTCCGCCCAGCGTCACGTTCGTCGCCGTGAGGACGATCGGCGCCTGAATCCGGTTCGATCCGCTGATGGAACTCACCGTTCCGGCCACGGACAACGGCTCCGCGATGGTGATGCTGTTCTCCAGCCGCAAGGTCGCGCCCGCGCCGACCGTGGTGCCCGACGCCGTCGATCCGAGACCATCTGGATTCCCCACCCCCACGAGACCGGCCAGGATGTCCACCGGGCCGGAGAAGGTGTTGGTCCCTTGGAGCAGCAGGACGCTAGTCCCGGATTTCACCAGTCCGCCCGCGCCGCTCAACACCGAGGTTGGGCGAAACGCCGTCGTCGAAGTCCCGGCCACGGTCAGCGTCTGCGCGCCCAGGGCGATGCCGCCCCGGAACTCCAACAGCCCCCCGCCCGCATTGCTGAAGGTTTGCGAAACGGGGAGTGAGACCGGGAAGCGCACCGAGTCCGTGCCGCTGGGCGCGGACATGGTGACGCCAGCCAGCAGCCGGACCTCGTTGCCCAGCATGATGTAGCCGCCCTGCTCGAAGCGGAGGGTGTTGAAGATGGTCCCGGCGGCGAAATCATTTTCACCGCTGAACCCCACCGCTCCGGCGGGGAACACCAGGTCGTCGCCCGGCTGCGGCAACACGTCGCCCACCCAGTTGGTGGGATTGCTCCACTGGAAATCGATGCCCGCGCCGTCCCAGGTGCGCGTCACGCCGGTGCCCACCAGGCCCACCATCCGCAGCGTCACGTCTTTGGCGGAAGGATCGTTGGTGTAACTGATTTGCAAGACGACGAATCCGTTCGTGAGGAGCGTGCCCTCGGGCAGCCCAGCGAACTGGCCGCTCACACTTCCGGTGTTGCAGTGGATAATCCGGAAGGTGTCGCCCACCACGGGCGTGAAGCCGAGCGAAGCGGTGAGTGCCGCGCCGCCGAGATTCAACCCGCCGAAGGAGAGCAAGTGATCGTAGTCCACGCCTTCGGTCGTGCCGTTCAACTCCATGGCCAGCGTGGTGGCGGGATTCCATGAACCGCCCGAGATGCGCAATTTTCCAGGACTGGTGCCCGGAGCCACGGTGCCGCCCGCCGCGCTCGTCACTGCGCCCGCCGTGCCGAACCCGCCCAGCAATCCCCCATTGAGCGTGATGGGCACCAACGAAGAAGTGCTGTTCTGGAACACGTCACCCGCGTCAATCTGCACCACGGACGGCCCGGTGCTGGCGGCGATCAACTCCAGACGCCCCAACCCCGTCTTGCGAATACCCGTGCTGTCCGGCGTGGTGATGTCGGTGTTGAGGAGCAGGTCGGTCGCGACCGGACCGTTGGCAATGTTGAACTCGCGCAGGCCGCCGCCCCGCACGGCGAGATGTCCGTTGATGCGCGCCGCCGCGCCGGAGGACGTGGCGTTGACGCGGTTGGTCACGGTGAGCAGGCCGCTGCCGGTGTTCACGACCGCGCCGGTCAGGGAGAGCGTGTTGAAGGCTTCGTTGAATCCGCCCAGGTCCAGCGTGCCCGCGCCATTCACGATGACCGTCGAGCCGTCGAAAATCTGGTTCGACGCGGTGAGGGAGACGGCGGGCGTGCCCAGCGCCGCCGTGCCGATGGTGAGATTGCCGCGCACGGCGTTCACGCCCGCCGGCTTCGAGAGAATGAGCGAGCCATTATCGACCAAGGTCACGGTGGTGTAAGTGTTCGCGCCCGCGCCGCCGTAAATGAGTCCGCCCGGACCGACTTTGCGCACCGTGCCCGAGCCGCTGATGACGCTGTTGACGGTGATGTTGCCGCCGATGCTGCTGAAGGTGAGCGCGGACGAACCCAGCGCGATGTTCCCATTCCACACCAAGGTCGCGTTCTCGTTGGTGATGCTCTGCGCCGCCGCCAGCGTGATGGGGAAACTCGCCGCGCTGCTGCCGGCGTAGCTCGCGAAGACTCCGGCGTTCAACGAGAGACTGTTGCCAAACAAGTTGTAGCCCGCGCCGGTGACGCGGATGCGGTTGACCGTGGTGCCCGCCGGGAAGTTGTTCGTGTTCGCCAGCCGCAGCGCGCCGGAGGGGAACACCAGATCATCGCCGGGGAACGGCACCACGCCGCCGCCCCAGTTCGCCGCCGTGTTCCAGAAACCGTTCACGCCCGCGCCGCTCCACGTCCGCGTCACGCCTGTCGCGCCGATGCTGATGAGAATGAGTTCCACGTCATTGCCGTCGCCGGCGGAGTAAAGGATGCGGAAGGTGGAGTTGCTCACCGAGAAGCTTGCGCCGTCCGGCAGCCCGGCGAAGGTGCCGTTGATGAGATTCGCGCCGGTGTTGTCCACGATGAGAAAACTTTGCCCGACCACGGGGACGAAGCCACCGGTCAGCGTCACCGCAAGGGTGGCGTTCCCGAGCAGCACGTCCGCGTTGGCCACGAGCTGGTCATGGCCCGACCCCGGCGAGGTGCCGTTGATTTCCATGTTCAGCGTGGCCGTGCTGTTGAACTCGAAGTCCTTGTCCGAGGTGAACTGCCCCGGCCCGCCGTTGCCTGGCGCGACCGTGCAGCCGAGGCAGGTGAGACCGTTCACCCGGCCCTCGCCCATGACGGTGGTGTTGGTGTGCGCCGTGACGGGCGACGCGATCACCGCCGCGACGTGGAGCGTGCCGGTGTTGACGATGGTTGGCCCTTCGTAAGTGCAATCCACGCGCAGCAACAGCGTGCCGGCGCCGTTCTTGATCACGCTCGACGCCGCCGTGAGGCCGGAGATGCCGCCGCGCACGGTGATGTTGCCCGATCCGTCGAAGGTCGAGGTGAGAAGGTTCAGTTCCAGCGCACCATCGAGGTCCAGCGCAGCCCCGGCCTGCGTCACGTTGAACAGCGTCGGCGCCTTGTTCGTGATGGGAATCTCGAAACCCGTCAGCCCCGCGCCGTGCGTCACGCTCAGGCCGTTGGTGAGGTCGATGGCATTGCCCGTCGGCGTGGCGCGCACGGTGTAGCCGGCAACGCTGAAGGTGATGAGACCGATGTCGAACCCCGGCCCGAGGTCGTTGGTGTTCACGAAGGGCACGAGCCCGTTGAACGTCAGGCTGTCGCCGGACAGAGGCGCGAGGTTGCCGATCCAGTTCAAGCCGTTGCCCCACAAGTCGGTGGCTCCGCCGCCATCCCAGACCCGCGTGGCCGCGCGCGCCGGGAGCACGGTCAAGCAGAGCGCGAACAGAAGGCCAAGGAACAGGCGAACAGAATTCAGAGTTGTCTTCATAGATGCCTCCTTCAAAGGAGCCGGCCGGGCGCTGTCACAGAAGAAGTGAAATTATTTGCGCGAGATTTTTTGCTGACGGGTGGCGGCGTCTTGGAGTGCGGTGACAAGTCCCCGCACTCCAAGTCAGCGGGTGGCGGCTCCGTTCGCGGCGTCGAGACGCGTCTTCCACTGCGCGGCTTTCTCGGGCTTGGGCCAGGCTTCGTAGAGGCGCGGGAGGCGGGCCAGGGCGTCGCGGCGGTAGTTCGCGGCCACCGAGGGATCGGCCTCCAGCGCGGCGGAGGATTCGAGCAGGAGTTTTTCCGCCTCGGCGAAGCGCGCAGTCCGCTGGTCGGGCGCGAGGTCCGGTTCGATGACGGCCACCACAACGATGGCGAAGCCGAGGCGGCTGACGGTGTCGGGGAACCGCCACTTGGGGTTGTTCGCGCCGGCTTCGCGGGCGGCGCGGCAGTCGCGCAGAATTTGCTCGGCTTCGCGGGCGCGGGCCAGGGAGTTGCCCGAGCCGCGCTCGGTCCAGGCCCACTCGGAAAGGCAGCGGGCCAGCGTGGCGGCGATGGCCAGCGAAGTTTCGCTGTTGGTCTCGCCGCGTTTCACCTTGCCCTCATGGAA
Organism: Pedosphaera sp.; assembly: GCA_031414955.1. Taxonomy (GTDB): domain Bacteria; phylum Verrucomicrobiota; class Verrucomicrobiia; order Limisphaerales; family SIBH01; genus JANNGC01. The sequence goes on from JANOQV010000149.1 coordinate 23,685, forward strand.
CTGGCGGAAAATCGGCTCGGCCTCGGCGAACTTGCCTTCGCGAAACAGATTGTCGGCCCGGGTGTAGGCGAGGGTGGAGCCGGTGAACATGGTCGCGGCGGAAGCTCCGCTCCCGGCGATTTGTTTCTGCCGGTCGTCGAGCGTCGCCTGGAATTGCTTCGCCTCGTCGGCCCGGCCCAGGGCCGTGGTGATCTCAATCAGGGTTTGCAGGGAGCGCAGCGTGTCCGGGTGGTTGGGGCCGAGCGCGCGTTCCTGCACCCCGAGATTGGCGCGGTGCATGGACTCGGCGTTGGTGCGGCGGCCCTGCTGCCAGACGGCGCGCGCGAGTTCGTGCGCGGCTTGCAGCGTGACGCGGTCGTCGCGGCCGCGACCCTGGCCGAGCAGGGCCACGGCTTCGCGTCCGAGCGTCTCGGCCGCGGGCCAGTGGCCGAGTTCCCCTTCGAGTGCGGCCAGTTCCTTGAGCGCGCTGGCGCTGTGGGTGTGGTTTGAGCCGAGCGCGCGGCGGCTTCGCGTCAGCGTCTCGCCCAACACGCCTGCGGCCTCGTTGCTCCGGCCCGCCGCGCGATGGACGCGCGCCAGATCGAGTTGCGCAGCCAGCGTGTCAGGATGATCCGGGCCGCGCATCTTGAGATACGCTTCCACCACCTGGCGCACAATCGGCTCGGCCTCGGCATGGCGATCCTGGGTGATGAGTCCGCCGGCCAGATGGTCGAGTGCGGCCAGCGTGTCGGGGTGCGCGTCGCCCGCGTGCTTGTGCAGGCCGGCCAGCGCCTCGCGCAGCATGGCGTCGCCATCCTCGCGGTGCCCGGCCCGGCCATAGACGTAAGCGAGGTTGCTCAAGGTGCGCAGCGTGTGCGGATGGTCGCGGCCCAGCAGCTTCTGCTGGTGTTCGAGAACGGATTCGTAAAGGAGGCAGGCCACGGGCCACTGGCCGAGTTGAACTTTGACCGCAGCCAGTTCCGAACCGGCCTGATATTTCTCGGGCGCGTCGGGCGGATAGCGCAGCCGGTAGATTTCAACGACTCGCGCGAGGGCCCGCTCGGCCTCGGCGTAGCGGGCCTGGGCCAGCCACACGCCGGCCTGGGCGCGCTGGGTCCGGAGGGTGTCGGCGTTGGTCGGGCCAAGCGTGCGGGTCTGGATTTCGAGCACGCCCGCGAGCCGTTGCTCGGCATTGGTGTAGCGGCCCCGCGCGGTCTCGACGCGCGCCAGATCGACCAGCAAACGCAGGCGGCGCGGGTCTTCCGGTTTCCAGAGCGCGCCGCTGATTTCCAGGGATCGGCGCAACAGCGCCCCGGCCTGTTCCGCGTGGCCGAGTTCCAAGGAGGCCAGCGCCACCTCCTGCAACGCGGTCAACGTGTCGGGATGCCCCGCGCCGGAAATCTGTTCGCGCAAGACCCGCGCGCGTTCGGCGTGGCGCAGGGCGTCGTTGAAGAGCGCGAGGTGGCGCGAGGTCGCGGCCATGATTTCGCGCACCTCGGCTTCGACCTCGGGCTGATTGGTAAGCGTGGCGTCCACCCGCGCCGCCGCCACGGCGACCATTTCCCGCAACAGCCGCGTGTCGCGCCCGAGCGCCTGATCGGCGGTGACGCCGCCGAGCAGTTCCTTGAGGAAGGCGGTGGTCTGCCGGCTCTTGGCGCTCTCGGCCCGGGCCTGGCGGGCGTGATCTTGCGCCACGGCTCGGGCGTGATCGGCGCGGATGGCCTGCACCCAAGCCACTGCGGTGCCGACGACGAGCGCCAGCACCGCGACGGTGGCGAACGCGGCGGGGAAGCGATTTTTCTCCACCCACTTGCGCGCCTTGTAAATCCGGCTGGCCGGGCGGGCCTGAATCGGGTCGCCGTTCAAGAAGTTCCGCAAATCATCGGCGAGCGCCTGGGCCGAGCCGTAGCGGCGCGAAGAATCCTTCTCCAGACACTTGAGGCAAATGGTTTCCAGGTCGGCCGGCACGCTGGTGTTCAACTGGCGCGGCGCAGGCGGCTCCTGTTCCGCCACGGCGCGTAGCACTTCCGTGGCGTTACCCGCGACAAACGGCGGACGCCCCGTGAGCAGGCAATAGAGAATCCCACCCAGCCCATACACGTCGCTCCACACGCCGATCGGGCCAAACCGTGACGACGCCTGCTCGGGCGGCACGTAGCCCGGCGTGCCAATCATGTCGCCCGTGGCGGTGAGGCTCGACTCCTGATCGATCTGCCGCGCCAGCCCGAAGTCCGTGATGCGCGGTGCGCCCTGCGCATCGAGTAGCACGTTGGAGGGTTTGAGATCACGGTGCAGCACGCCCTGGCCGTGCGCGTACTCAATCGCCCCGGCCAGCGTGAGAGCCAATTCCGCCGCGCGCCGCGCCGGCCACGGCTGGCCGCGCGTCTTGTCCCCGAGGTCCGCGCCCTCGATGAATTCCATGGCGAAGAACGGCTGCCCCTGGTCCTCGCCCCAATCGAGAATCTTCACGATGGCCGGATGGCTCAACCGCGCCGCCGCCTGCGCCTCCTGCACAAATCGTTTCTTGAAAGCGTCACTCGCGTGCGTGCCGCCCAGCAGCATCTTGAGCGCGACGGTGCGGTTCAATTCCGCCTGCCGCGCCCGGTACACCACGCCCATGCCGCCGCGCGCCACCGTGCCGAGAAGGGTGTACTTGCCCACCGTCGCCTCCGACTCCTCCCCCACCGGCAGGTCGTCGAGGAAGCCCGGCCCGAGCGGCGTGGAATCCGGCAACTCCAGCGCGCGCCGCATCAGGCAGCGATCACAGGCCGCGTCTGGCGAGGGCAACACCGCGCCGCAGGACTCGCAAACGGGATGAGCGCTCAAGCCGTTCATGCGGATTTTTTTGAACCACGAATGGACACGAATTCACACGAAATGGAACCAGGAATTGAGACACGGATTTCACGGATGAGCACGGATTCAATCCGTGAAAATTCGTAAAATCCGTGTCTGAACTTATTCGTGTTCATGCGTGTCCATTCGTGGTTTCAACTGCTTTCTCCATTAACGGGATTCGTCCAACGCTGTCACGCCGGGCGAACTGCCCAGCACTTCCAGGAAATAACGCAGTTCCTCCCGCCAGTCCGTCTCCGCCCCGGTGGTCTCGCGGATTTCCTCTTCCAGCAATTCGCGGAACCGCTGCCTCAACCGCGAAACGGCCATGCGGACCGCGCCCTCCTTCATGCCGAGCCGCGCCGCCACCGGAGCGTAAGCGCCGTCCGGCGGATCGATTTGCAGAAACGGTCGCAGCGCGGCGAACACCGTCCGCCGCCGTGCCGCCATGCACTCCGCCTCCAGCCGGTCCATTGCGAGCGCGACGAGCTGATGCGCCCAGTTCCGGTCCAGTGCGACCTCCAGCCGCTCCGCTGGCAGCGCCGGATCGTGCCGGCGCTGGCCGTCCTCGCCCGTCTCGTCCAGCGAATGCGTCACCTGGCCGCCGCCGCGCTTGGCCGCCAGCGCCTTGTCCCATTCGTCGCGGATGAAATTCGTGACGCACACCTGGATGAAAGTGCGGAAGCGGCCCTTGGCCGGGTCCACCGCGCGCAGAAAATCCCGCCGCAAGGAATCGTGGATGAACTGTTGCGCCGACTCCTCGGCCTCTTCCGGAGAACACCGTTTGCGAGCCTGAAACTCCAGGCAGATGGGCCGGCGATAGCGCGTGAAAAGTTTCTCCAGCGCTGCCAACCGCACGTCCTCGTCCCCGCTGCGCGCCGCGATCACGGTCGTCCAGGCGGTGGCATCGGCGAAGAAGGGCTGGTTCATGCGGCGGCTGTGGACATGGCTGTTTCGTCAACCTCTGGTTGTCGTTGGTCGGGCGGAGTGAAGCAAAAAGCGCCGCTGACAGCCAGCCCAAAACCAGCGGCGGAGTTCACTCCACCACGACGCGCAACTCCAGGCTGGCCGAATGCGTGGCGCTGCCGACGATCATGCGCATGGGAACAGTCAGCGTCTGGGTTCCCGTTTTCGGAGCACCTTGCTTTTCCAGAGCCGTGCGCCATTCGGGGCCTTGCAGCGTCACGTCGAACTCCATCTTGCCGCCATAGACCACGCCATACTGACCGGCGTTGCGCACCCGATACTCGCCACCGGCGTTGCGGGCCTGCCCCTTGCGATCCGGGTTGAACTTCGCCTCGGCCTGGAGCAATTGAAACGTGATCGGCTGGGTGAAAACGGAGAAGGCGTCGAACACCGTGACCACGCCGCTGAGTTGGATGGTTGCGCCGGAAGCATTCAGTCGTGCCTCAGCCCGATCAACGCGTAACGAACTCTGCTGGGCCGCCAGTCCAAAGAAGGCCGGAGCGGCGGCGCGCGCGGCACCCGACTTGGGATGCACCGTGAAGCGCGCGAACATGCCTTCGGTCATGTGATCGGAGACGTGGCAGTGAAAGAGCCACGAGCCGGGATTGTCGGCGTTCATGTCGGCGACTTTCATCGAGGCGGGCAGCAGTTCAACGACATCGGTCCGGCGGCGTCCCTCCTCGACCACGCGCAGTCCGTGCCAGTGCGCGGTGTGGAAATCCCTTTCCGAACCGAGCCCATAGAGATACCAGCGGACACGTTCGCCTTCGTTCGCTTCCAAGCCGGTGAGATTACCGAAGACATACCCGTTGATGGCGGCCCGCACGCCCTGTTCGAGCACCTCCTGAACCTGCCACCAGGGTTTCACGGGCAGGGAGTTGCTGGTGTTCAAGCTGGCGTATTCGGCGGCCTCACGCTCGGCTTCACCGAGCCCGCTCTCGTCGAAAATCATGAACAGCGCCGCCTGCTCGCGGTCCACGTCGGAGGGCGTGCCGTCCGGTCGGGCGCGCTTCGGGTCGGTAACAACGATTGTGCCGACGAGGCCAAAGTTCGCCTCCTCGTCGCCGTTGACGTGGCTGTGGTAGAGCCAGCCTTTGGAACTCGGCTCGCCGGGCATGGGTCCAGACTCGGCGTCGAGCTGCCAGACGTAAGTAAACTTCGCCCCCGGCCCGACCGCCGCACCGCGACCGGGGCGCGGCTCGTAGTGGGCGCCTTCGCTGTCCTTGTCGTAGCGCACGCCGTGCGGGTGCATCGAGAGCGGCTGTCCGCCGCGATTGAGAAAGGTCACGGCCAGGTATTCGCCCACCACGCCACGCAAGACCGGGCCAAGAATGCCGAGGCGCGCGGGCTGGAACATCTTCGAGGCGAAGGTCGCGTCGGTGTATTGCACGTAACGGATTTTGCCGACGCGCCGCTGGTTGAGAATCGGCGGCGGCAAGGGCTTGCCACAGACCGGATCGAGTCCCTGTGGCGTGTAATCCCACAGCTCCGGCTCGGCCGCGATGTAGTAATGCCGCGTCTTCGCTTCCTCGGGGACACGACCGAAAAACTTCCCCCCAAGATCACCCATCTCCGCCGTGATCGTGGGCTGAATGTTGTTGGTCGGCACCGGCGGAACGGGAGGCTGCGCGAGGGCAATTCCTGTCGCGCAGAAGACTGGCAACAGGACGCCGGAGATCAAATAGCACTGCCATCGCAACGGGCGCGGAATTTTCACGTCAGGAGTCTAGCCGTAACCATGCGCTTGCGAAAACATTTTAACCACGGACGGACACGAATGAACACGGATGGGGGAAACCGGAGCCTCACGCAAAGTCCGCAAAGGGCGCGACGGACGGAGTTGGGAGATGAATTCCTTGGCGCCCTTTGCGTACTTTGCGTGAGGCACTCCCGTTTCTTCGTCTGCTCAGAGCTTCCGCCCGGTCAGGCGTGTGAACGCCTCCAGATACTTCTCCTGCGTCTTCTGCACCACGAAGTCAGGAAGCGGCGGCGCGGGCGGCTGCTTGTTCCAGGCGATGCGTTCCAGATAGTCGCGGAGGAACTGCTTGTCGAAGCTGGGCTGGCCGCGACCGGCCTCGTATTCGTCCGCCGGCCAGAAGCGCGATGAGTCGGGCGTCAGCACCTCGTCGATGAGGATCAGCTTCCCATCGAAGACGCCGAACTCGAACTTGGTGTCAGCGATGATGATGCCTCGGTCATGGGCATAGGCACAGGCCGCCTGGTAGATTTGCAGGCTGTAGGCCCGGGCCTGCTCCGCGATGTCCCGACCGACGATTTCCACGGCGCGTTCAAAAGAGATGTTCTCGTCGTGGCCGGTCTCAGCCTTGGTCGCGGGCGTGAAGATCGGCTCGGGCAGGCGCGACGACTCGGTCAGCCCCTCCGGCAGCTTGATCCCGCAGACAGTTTGCGAGACTTGATATTCCTTCCAACCCGAACCAGACAAGTAGCCGCGCACCACGCACTCGATGGCGAGCGGTTTCGCCTTCTTCACGATCATGCTGCGGCCTTCGAGCAGCGGCGTGAACTGGCGGAGATGGTCCGGCAACGGGTCGCGCGCCTTCGCCAGCAGATGGTTCGGCACGAGCGCGGCGAATTTCTCGAACCAGAAGTGCGAGATCTGGGTCAGCACCTCGCCTTTGCGCGGGATGCCGCTGGGCATGATGCAATCGAACGCCGAGACGCGGTCGGTGGCGACCATGAGGAAGGCGTCGCCGAGATCGAACAACTCGCGCACCTTGCCGCTGCGAATCTTCGGAATGCCGGGCAACTCAATCTGCAACAACGGTTCTGACATGGGCGCGAGGATGGGATGGCGCGGTTCAAAGTTCAAAGTTCAAAGTTGGAGCAGGCCTGGGCACGGAAAAGGTCCATTGAACAAATGCGAGGAGCGCGGACCGCCGAGTCCGCGTGTTCATGACTCTCCGTAGACACCGTGATTTCGGCGGCATTAGATCACGCGGACATGGCTGTCCGCGCTCCTTCCGTTTCACCACACTTCCACCGGCCCCTTGGGCACGGGGATGGACTGGCGGGCCGCGACGCCCGGCTCTTGCATGAAGGAAGCGACCATTGGCCCGAGGCGGTAGCGCGGCTGGAGTTCACCCGTCTCGTCGAGAAACTGGGCCCGCCACTGGATGAATTCGCGCAAGATTTCATCGAACTCGGCCCGCGACTTGAGCAACACGACGCGCTTGTTGAACACGCTCGAAGGGCCGAACCGCTTGGCGTACCACGGCGCGACTTTGCGGAACATCCGGCAGCCGTGCTCCTCGCCGAAGACTTCCATCATCAAGTCGAGATGCCGGCACATGACGCGCACGCGCTCGGTGAACGACGGCTCGGCGGGCAGCTCACCGGTGTCGAGGAACTGGCGCGTGTGAACAAACATCCACGGATTGTAGAACGCGCCGCGCCCGATGCTCACGCCCGCGCAACCCGTCTCGTCGAACATCTTCTTCGCGGCCTGCGGCGTGGTCACGTCCCCGTTGCCGATGACAGGAATGTTGTTCACCGCAGCGACCACCTTCTGAATGCCACGCAAATTGACCGTGCCGCCAAAGCCCTGCTCGCGAGTTCTTCCGTGGACAAAGATGGCGGCAACACCTGCGCCCTCCAATGCGCGCGCCAGATCGGGCGCGGTGATGTTGTCGTCGTCCCAGCCGAGCCGCATCTTGGCCGTCACCGGAATCTTCAGCGCGTCTACCATGCCGCGGACGAGCGCGGCAGTCTTGTCCAGTTCGGTCATCATGGCCGAGCCGCCGCCGACGCGGCACACCTTCTTCACCGGGCAGCCCATGTTGATGTCGATGGAGGAAATGCCGCGCTCCGCCAGCATCACGGCGGCATCGCGCATCTCCCCGGGCACGGAGCCGAACAGTTGCACCGCGAGCGGGCGGTCCGCAGGACAGGTCTCGATGAGCTTGAAGGCCTTGGGGTTCTTTTCGAGCAGCGAGCGCGCGTTGACCAGGTCGGTCGTGGCGAGATCCAGGCCGCCGACTTCGCGCAAGGCGAGCCGGAAAGGCAGGTTCGTGTAGCCGGCCAGCGGCGACAGGAACAGGTTGGATTTCAACTCAAGCGAGCCGAAGCAAATCATCGCCGGGCAATAAACACCAAACGCCCAGCGCCAGACATCAAATAAACACCCGGCGCCAAGCCTGAGCCGGACGCGGGAGGATGACCGGCGGACAGTTTTGCGTCTGGTTGAAATCTAAATTTTGAAGGTTGTTGGAGTTTGGAGTTGGGGGTTGGGAGTCTTTCCTTCTAGGCTGATTGACAATGAGCGCATTGCCAAAGCCAGACGTGATCCTGACCCACGAAAGCGACCTCGACGGTTTCCTGTCGGGCCTGCTGCTACAACGCCTCGCCATGCATCTGTTCGGCACAGAGATCCCGCTGGAGGCCTACCATTATCAGGCCTGGAAACTGCGCGAGATGCGGGAGCGGTGCGCCTGGGTTTGCGACTTTGGCTTCGAGGCCCGGCTGGACCGTCCGGATTGGGTCGTCATCGATCATCATCCGACGGAATTGAAACCCGCGCACGCCCGGCTCATCCACGATTTGGGAAAATCGGCGGGCAGCCTTTGCTATGACCTTTGCACCGCCCAGGGCATCGGCTCGCCGGAACTGGACCAACTCGTCCGCTGGAACAACATCTCAGACTTGTTCCTGGAGGAAGATCCGGAATTCGCCGTCGCGAGCGATTACGCGAACCTGGTGAAAGTCTATAATTTCTGGAATCTCCACGCCCTCCTCCAGGGCCGCGTGGAGCGATTGGTGAATCATCCCTTGCTCGAGGTGATGGCGGTGAAGCGCCGCATCGAGGATCCGCTGGGCTTCGAGTGGAGCCGCAAGAACATCGTCGAGGTCAGCCCGACGGTGGGTTTCGTGGAAACGGTCATCGGCAACACCAACCTGGTCGTGCATCAACTGCTCCATGCCGACGTGACGCGATTTCCCGTGCTGCTCACCATGTTCAAGAAGGCCAACAACCAGTTCATCGTCAGCCTGCGCAGCCGCCACGGTGAGGCGCTGCCCGCCGCGCTCAGGCTCCAGGGTGGCGGCCACGCCAACGCCAGCGGTGCGGTGCTGCCGCGCTCGGTGCGCAACGTGACGGAGGCGGTGGATTATCTCCGGCGCGCCTTTAATCCCTCTCCCACCGGCAGCAGCGGGATGAACTCGCTCGCCGGAGCCTTCGCGGCGCTCGAAGCAGAAAAGCGTTGAACCGGACGACCTCCGCTCAGAAAAACGCGCCCCCCTTTCGAGACTTGAGCAGGCTCCTAGTCGCGGTCACCCCGTGGGTCGCAGGCGTCGCGCAAGCCATCACCGAGGAAGTTCAGCGCCAAGAGCGTACTGATGAGCATCAGGCCCGGGTAGAGCAGCATCCACCAGTAGATGCGGATGGGATTTAACTGCCGCGCGCCCTCCGCGATGAGCGAACCCCAACTCGCCATGGGCGGCTTGATGCCCATGCCGAGGAAGCTGAGGAAACTTTCGTAGAGAATCACCGACGGCACGGTGAGCGTGAGGTAAACGAGAATCACGCCGGCCACATTAGGCAGGATGTGCCGGAAGAGAATGCGCGCGTGGCTCGCCCCCAACGCGCGGCTGGCGTCGATGAACTGGCGGTTCTTCACCGAGAGCACCTGCCCGCGCACGATGCGGGACATGGTCAGCCACGACACCGCGCCGATACCGACAAAGAGCAGCACCAGGCGCAACCCGGTTTCGTTTTCGCTGATGAAGCTGTTGGGCTTGGCCGTGGCAATGAATCCATTCAGCACGGCGATGAGCAGGATCACAAAAATCACCGTGGGCAGGGAATAGAGGATGTCCACGATGCGCATCATCAGCGTGTCCGTGCGCCCGCCGGTGTAGCCGGCAATGGCACCCCAGAGCACGCCGATGACCAGGCTCACGCCCGCGCCCACCGCGCCGACAAGCAGCGAGATGCGTCCGCCGGTCAGGGCGCGGGCAAAGAGGTCGCGACCATGGATGTCAGTGCCGAACCAGTGCGCGGAGGAAGGCGGGGAGAATTGCTGATTGCCACCCTCATTCGGAGGCTGCGTCGGGAAGAACAAGATCGCGAGCAGCATCAGGCCAAGGAACACCAGGCTGGCCACAGCCGGCTTGTGGCGGCGAAAGCGGCGCAGGGCGCGCTGATGGGGGCTGAGAGGGGCGGTCATGGAAGCAAACGAGAAACACCAAACACCAAGCACCAAACATCAGATAAGCTCCAAACATCAATCTCCACCCCGCTGTCACGCACCGCCGAGCCGCCTGTTGGGGTTTGGGGCTTGGTGTTTGTTTGATGTTTGATGTTTGACGTTTGGTGTTTCATCACAACAATTCACTCATACTTCACTCTCGGATCCAGCAGCGTGTAGGTGAAATCAACGAGCATGTTCAGGCCGAGCAGGAGCACCGCGTAGAGCAACGTCAGGCCGGTGGTCATGGCGTAGTCGCGGTTCTCGACGCTGGTCACGACGAAGATGCCGATGCCGGGCAGACCGAAGGCGCTCTCGACCACGAAGGAACCGGTGAGCACGTCGGCGAGCATCGGACCGGAATAGGAAACCACGGGCAGCACGGCCAGGCGGAAGGCGTGTTTCCAGAGCAGCCGCGTTTCACTCATGCCCTTCGCGCGCGCGGCGGTGATGAAAGGCTGTTGCAGCACCTCGGTCATGCCCTCGCGGAAAAGCCGCGCGATGCGGCCCGAGTAGTAAAGGCCCAGCGCCGCCATCGGCAGGATCGCATGGCTCAGTCCGCCCCACAGTCCGGCCGGCAGCCAGCCGAGTTTGAGCGCGAAAATCATGATCAGGATCGGCCCGACAATGAGCGACGGGATGCAGAAGCAGAGCAGCGCGATGAAGCTGCCGATGTGATCGCCCCATTGGCCGCGCTTCACGGCCGTGTAGAACCCCAGTGGGAGGCCGATGCCTTGCGCGAAACAGAACGCCATCAAGCCCAGCATGAGCGACACGGGCAGCGCATCCGCGATGATGTCATTGACCGAGTGATCGCGGTATTGGGTCGAGGGACCGAGATCACCTTTCACCAGGTCGCGGGCGTAGTATCCGTATTGAACAAGGAACGGCTCGTTGAGGTGATACTTCGCGAGCTGCATCTTCCGAATCTCCTCGGAAGCAGGCGCACGCGCGGTGTCGAAGGGGCCGCCCGGCACGAGCCGCAGAAGGGTGAAGGTCAGGAAGCTGATGATCAGCAGCACCGGAAACATCAACGCGAATCGTTTCAGGTAGTACATGGTCAGCGTGGGTTGCGCGAATTACTGGCTGGTTTCTTTCGATACATCGCGGAGACGGCATGTTCGTCGAGCAGGTTGCCCCAGATGCCGCCGATTTCATCCGGGCGGTAAAGATTGATTCCCTTTTCGTGAAAGATCGGCACGAGCGGCACGTCATCGCGCACCAGAATCGTCTCGGCTTGCTTGAGCAGCGCGGCGCGCTTTTTCACATCCACCTCGGCGTTGGCCTCGCGGATCAGCGAATCATAGCGCGCGTTGCTCCAGCCGGTGCGGTTGTTGCCGTTGTTGGACATGAACAGGTCGAGAAAAGTGTTGGGGTCATTGTAGTCGCCAATCCAACTGCTGTAGGAAACGTCGAAGTTGGTCCGGCCTTGCTCCAAGAGATAGACCTTCCACTCCATCTGTTGAATCTCCATGTGAATGCCCAGTTCCTTCGCCCACATTTCCTTCAGCTCGATGGCGATGTGCGATTGCAGAACCATGTTCGGCATCAGGTAACGAAAGATCGGAAAACCCTTGCCACCTGGATAGCCGGCCTCGGCGAGCAGCTTGCGCGCAGCCTCGGGATTGTAGGGCAGCCCCTCCGGCCCCTCGTAGCCGCGCGTGCCGGGCGGCGTCATGCCAGTGGCGAGCCGTTCGCCCCCGCGTGAAATACCCTCAATGATGCGCCGTCTGTCCACGGCCAGGCCGAGCGCCCGGCGCACGCGCAGATCATTGAAGGGCGGGCGCGTGATGTTGTAGCGGTAGAAGAACGTGGCCAGCACCTCGAAGCCGTGGAAATAAGGCTCCTCCCGGAGTTTGTCCATCAACTCGGAGGGCATGCGGCGTTTGTCGAAAATCAGGTCGGCATCGCCTTGCAGGAAAATGTTCAGGCAAAAATTTGGATCGTGCTGCGGAAGAAAATCCACGGTGTTCACTTGGACGTTCGCGGCGTCCCAGTAGCGCGGATTCTTGACCACGCGGATGCGATCATTGACGCGCCAGAGCTGAAGCGTGAACGCGCCGCTGAAGGGCGTGCCGGGCGCGCGCACCCAACGGTCGCCGTGCTTTTCGATGGCCTGACGCGGGACGACCGCGAGCGTGCGAAAGGCGCACAGATCGGGAAAGAACGCGGTCGGGGCGACGAGTTCAACCCGCAGCGTGCGATCATCCAGCGCCCGCACGCCCATGTCTTCGCCGGTATAGCGGCGGCCGGTGGCGGGGTTGGTCTGGCCGGTGCAGTAGGCCTCGGCGTTCTTGATGTAGAAAAGCTGGCCCGCGTAATCGGCGGCGGTTTCAGGCGCGGCGGCGCGACGCCAGGACCAGACGAAATCGTGAGCGGTAATCGGCTCACCCGTGGACCAGAGCGCATTGCTGCGAATGAAAAACGCATAGACCAGTCCATCGGTGGATTTCTCGTAGCGCTCGGCGATGGCGGGCACGGGTTCGCCGGTCTCGGGATGAAATTGCAGCAAGCCCTCGAACAAGGAAGACGCGGCCCGCCCATCCGGCTGCCCGCTGAGGATGGCCGGATCGAGCGACTGCGGTTCCGCGCCATTCACCAGCACGAGATCCGCACGCGGTTCCCGGCGCGAGCAGGCAGAAGCAAAGAGCAGGGTGGAAGCTGCGATGATCGAAAAGCAAAACGCCCTCCGCCGGAGCAGGAGGGCGTTCGCAAACCGAATCATCGGCGGCAGCTATTTGGGCGTGGGCGCAGCCGGAGCCTTGAAGTCCAACCCATTCGTCTTCGGCGTCTCGGGGGCCGCCGGAGTAACGGTGGCGGGCGGCGCGGATGTGATGGCGAGCATCCGTTTCTGCAGGTCACTGCCGCCGCCGCTCTTGTTCAGAACATTGCCCATCAAGGTAAGTGTGATGGCGAGCAGAAAGAAAATACCCGCACCCCACTTGGTGGCCTTGGTCAGCACGTTGCCGGAACCGGCTCCGAAGAGCGCGTCCGTGGCTGCGCCTCCAAAGGCCTGCCCCATGCCAGCCTCTTTCTTCGGCAATTGAACAAGCACGAGCAGAATCAGGAAAAGGCAGTCGAGCACCAGCACGGCGGTCAGGAAATAAATAAAAAATGTAAGCATAGTTTTCTAAATCGAGTTCTTAACAATGTCCGCAAAACTTCGCACTTCCAAGGCCGCCCCGCCGACGAGCGCGCCGTCCACATCGGGCAGCGACATCAACTCCCGCGCGTTGGCCGGCTTGACGCTGCCACCGTATTGGATGCGCACCTTGCGGGCAACGGTGTCGTCAAACATTCTCGCCACTTGCGCGCGGATGAAGGCATGGGCATCCTGGGCCTGTTGCGCCGAGGCCGTCTTGCCCGTTCCGATGGCCCAGACCGGCTCATAGGCGACGACCGTTTCAACCATCTGTTCCTTGGTCAACCCGGCCAGGCTGCCCTGGACTTGAGTCTCCAGAACCTTCTCCATCCGGCCCGCCTCGCGCTCGGTGAGGGTCTCACCGACACAGACAATCGGCTTCAGGGCGGCGGCGTGAGCTGCGCGGGCTTTCCTGGAAATCAGTTCATCGCTCTCAAGTTGGAACGAGCGGCGCTCGGAATGACCAAGGATGACGTAGCGCACGGAAAACTCCTTAAGCATCACCGCCGCGATTTCACCGGTGAAGGCACCCACGTTGTGCTCGCTCATGTTCTGGGCGCCGAGGGCAATGTTCTTGGAGGCGAGGATCGCCTTGGAGACATCGCTGAGCGCGGTATAGGGCGGGCACACCACGATGTCGGCGTCCTTAACCTTGGCCAACTCCCGGGCCAAGCCGTTCACAAGATCGATGGACTCGGCCACCGTCTTGTTCATCTTCCAGTTGCCGGCGATGATCAGCTTGCGTTCTTTTTCCATTGGGTAGAGTGCGGAGTTAGGATTGAATTATTTTTCCGAGAGCGCGGCCACGCCGGGCAACTCCTTGCCTTCCAGAAACTCCAAACTCGCGCCGCCGCCGGTACTCATGAAGGTCACCTTGTCGCCCAAACCGGCCTGGTTCAGCGCCTTCACGCTGTCGCCGCCGCCGATGATGGTCTTGGCCCCGTTCTTTTGGGTCGCGTCCACGACGGCCGCCGCCACCGCGTTGGTACCTTCGGCAAAACGCTTGTCCTCGAACATGCCCATCGGGCCGTTCCACAGCACCGTTTTGGCGCTGCGAACAATCTCCGCGAATCGCTTGGCCGTGTCAGGACCGATGTCCAGGCCCTCGGCGTCGTCGGGAATGTTCGGCGCGCTGTTTGGGCGCGGATTCTGCAAATCAAAAATCGGCCGGCCTTTCTTGTTCACTTTGCCGGTGTCCACCGGAGTGGCAACAATGTTGTCGGTCGGCACGAGAAACTGCACGCCGCGCTGCTGCGCTTTTTCCACCGCCGCCTTGGCCAAATCCGTCCGATCCGGCTCGACCAGTGATTTGCCGACTGTGAATCCCGCGGCCAGCTTGAAGGTGTAAGCCATCGCCCCGCCGATCAAAATGGTGTCGGCCTTCTCCAGCAATCGGTCGATAACTTTGATTTTGTCGGAAACTTTCGCGCCGCCGAGAATCACCACGAACGGTTTAGCCGGCTTTTCCAACTCCTCACCGAGGAAGCGCAATTCGCGCTCCATCAGCAACCCTGCCGCACACTGACCGCCGCGCTTGGCGACGATGCGGGCCACGCCTTCCGTGCTGGCGTGGGCACGATGGGCCGCGCCGAAAGCGTCGTTCACATAAACGTCCGCCACCTTGGCCAGCTTCTCGGCGAAGGCGGGATCGTTGGCCTCTTCCTCGTTGTAATATCGGACGTTCTCCAGGAGCAGGATGCCGCCTGGGGCGAGTTTGTTCGCTGCAGCCTCGACGTTTTCGCCGATGCAATCATCCACAAACTCGACCGGCAGGCCGAGCATTTCGGAAAGCTTCTTCGCCACCGGTCGCAACGACATCGACGGTTCGCGCTGGCCCTTGGGGCGGCCGAGGTGCGCAGCCAGGATGAGCTTCGCGCCCTTCCCCGCCAGCAACCGCAACGTCGGGAGCGTCTCCTTGATGCGCGTGGTGTCGTTGATGACCATCTGGCCATCTTCCTCCGCCATCGGGACGTTGTAGTCCACGCGGAGGAACACGCGCTGGCCGTTCAAATTGTTCAGGTCTTTAACCGTGAGTTTCGCCATAAGAAACAGGGGAGAGAGAATATCGAATGAGAATTTTGAGTCAAAAGGAATTCCGTCCTTTGGAGGACGCGCGCCGTGCGTCGGTTTGAAAATGGCGGAACGGCGCTTGCCTTGCCGGACAAAATGAAGCACACCAGTTCCATCATAAACGCGGGGCGGCCAAACCCTGACCCAAGAGCGACAAGGCCTGCTCCGCCGATGACATGAGTGGTCCGAACACATCAATCCGGTCCAGCCGCGCGCTCCTGATGGGGCTGGTGACCGCGCTAGCGGTGGTCTTGATCATTGTCGGTGCCTGGCTCTTTCGTGACCGGTGGCGGGGTGGAGTCGGAACATCCCCGGATCTGAAGGCCAGCATCCGTAAATTTTTGCGAAAGGAATCCGGCGTCAAAGTCTTTTCCCTGCCGTCAGAACCTCCTGCGGGCGAAATCATTTCTGCCGTCACGAACAACCCCACTTCCACGACCAACAAGTCGGGCCGAGTTCGCACGGCCAAAGTCGCCCGGCTGGGTCTGCCTGGATCAGCCTGGTCAGCCTACTTTCGCGCCGAACAAGAGCAGGCCACCACCTATCAGGACATGTACCGGCTCATCGGGCAGCAGTTGGCCCAAACCGACCGGTTGCTCACGAATGCCAGTGCGCAAGAGCAAATCACGGGGCTGTTCCTGGCCGGCGAAGCCAGCGCCTACGCCCGCACCAATACGGTGAATCCCTGGCTCGGAGCGCGTATCTGCGAAGCCTACCTTTGGCCCAACCTCAGGCTGGTGGAGACGAACAAGAGCGGCCAGTTCGTTTCCGACTCGCTGCTCAATCTCTGTGATGTCGCCTTCAAGGAGGCGGGCGAGACCAACAACATCATCAAGAATTACGAGCTGCTGATCGCCCAGAGCGCCCGCACGGCGCAGGCCGACATCCTGCATTACCGGCTCGGGCGCCTCTACATGGACATGGGTGAGAATCAAAAAGCGTTGATCCAGTTCCAGCAGATCAAGAGCCGGACGGCGCGCATGGATCGGGATCTCAACGCTCTTCAAGTGCTTCTGGGCGCGGCCAAGTCCAAGCCCTGAACGGCTTTCCCTCTCGAGACACTCTGGATTACCTCATGGAATTGATGTGACACCCGTCCGGGAATTCTGTACCAACGCTCCTGTTTCCCAAAACAAACACGCCCTGCGTTATGAATGCCAAAAAACTCTTGTGCTCGCTCGTCCTCCTCTTTCTTTGCGCCTGCTTCGCCCACGCGGCGGACAACGTCCTCATCACCGAGTTCCTGGCCGCTAATGACGGCACCCTGCGCGATGAAGATGACGACGCGGAGGACTGGATCGAACTGCACAACGCCGGCACCAACACGGTGAACCTGCTGGGCTGGTTTCTCACCGACAACGTCGCCCAGTTGACCAAGTGGAGTTTCCCCTCCACCAACCTGCCACCCAACGCCTACCTGATCGTCTGGGCCTCGAGCAAAAACCGCCGCGTGCCGGGCGCGCCCTTGCACACCAACTTCCGGCTCAACAATGGCGGCGAATATCTCGCCCTGGTGCGGCCTGATGGGGTGACGGTCGCGTCCGCCTTTGCCCCGGCCTTCCCGGTGCAGGTCGAGGGCGTGGCTTATGGCATCACCACCATCCAGACCAATGTCACTTTGCTGCCCACCGGCGCGCTGGCCCGCGTGCTGGTGCCGACCGATGGCTCGCTCGATCCAATCTGGATCACGCCGGGGTTCATCGACACGTCGTGGGCGCCGCTGCCCACCGGCGTGGGCTTCGAGACGGATGGGCTGGTGCCGTTCGTGCCGGTGACCAATGCGAACTCCGTGACGGAATTCTCCGGCGTGCAGGGCCAGAACAACTGGTGGTACGGTTACTGGGACAAGGATGCGGACGCCAACGGCCAGTATTCCGACGCCGACTTCGTGGCCTTTCCCAGCGGCGGCGGCGGATGGAACCCGGGCAATTACTGGACCGGCTCGATCTGGGACTGGTTCGCCGGCGATCCGCCGTTCACGCAACTGACCAGCCAGGGCGGACGGCCCAGCGCCGAGAACGGCATCACCTCGCGGCCGGTGCATTGGGCGGTGCGCCGCTACGTGAATGAGTTCGACGGGCCCATCACCATCAGCGGCACCATCACCCATACCAGCGACTGGGTTTATGTGACGCAAACCGGCGTGGCCGGGACCGGACTGCTCTACCTGTATCTGGACGGCGGCGGCGAGGGCTACATCGACGACGTGAAGGTCGTCTTGGGATCGGTGCCCGAATCAGGGGCCAACTTGATCACCAACGGCGACTTTGAAACCGGTGCGATCACGCCGTGGACCACCACCGCGAACACGGCCGGTTCCGCCGTCACCACCGCCTTCAAACACGCCGGCGCGCGTAGCCTGCGGCTGGCCACCGTGCAGGCCGGCTCGACGCAGGGCGATTCCGTCTGGCAGCCCTTCACCGTCACGGTCGGCGCGACTTACTCCTTGAGCTACTGGTTCCTGCCGGTGCCGAACAATCCCGCCGGCACGGTGCGCGCGTCCGGTTCCTGGTTCAACACCTCATCCCGTTCAGCGGGCGACGGCACGGTGGCGCGCATCTTTGTCGATGGCGTTCAGGTCCATCAGCAAACCGCCTATGTCTCGAGCAACACCTACTCGGTCACGGTGCCGGCCCATCTCGGATCGAAGATTGACCTCGCCCTCGACGCCGGGGCCGCGAACCACGACCTCGGTGACTTGACGGTCTTCACGGCCACGATCGCCACGGGGAATCCGCTCATCACCTCCGTGGCGGATGCTGCGGCGGACTGGTCGTTCAGTGGCGTGCAGGGAGAGAAGAACTGGTTCCAAGGCTACTACAACAAGAACACCGACCCGGACTTGATCTATCAGGCCACCAACTTCATTGCCTTCCCGCGCAACAACGGCCCCCACGGCTCGAACAATTTCTGGGACGGCCAGGAGTGGGACTGGCCGAGCGGCGATCCGCCCTTCGACAAGATCGGCCAGTACTGGATGATCCCCAACGGCACCAACAGCGGCGCGCATCACTGGACCATCCGCCGCTGGGTCAGCGAAGTGGCGGGCGACGTGACCGTGACCTGGTCGGCCTTGAAGGAGTATCCCGATCAAAACAACAGCGGCGGCGGCGGAGTGAACGTGCGCGTGCTGCACAAGGGCGTGCAGCGTGACTCGGCCTTCATCGCGGGCGGCGATACGGTGGGCGTGCAACGCAGTCTCACCCTCACCAACGTGCAGGTCGGCGACGCCATCGACCTCGCTTTGGACCCGACCGATGGGAACGGCGTCTCGGACGATGACACGGATCGCACCTTGGTCACGATTTCGATGCGCGGCTCGCCCAGCCTGACCAGCCTTATCACTTCGGGCATCGCCGGCTCGATGCTGGGCGTGAATGCGTCGGCCTATCTGCGCCTGCCTTTCAACGTCACGGATGCCTCCGTGCTCAACGTGCTGACGCTGCGGATGAAGTTTGACGACGGCTTCGTGGCTTACTTGAACGGGGTGGAAGTGGCGCGCTTCAACACGCCGCTGACTGTGGCCTGGGATTCCAGCGCCGCGTCGGCCCGGCCTGATTCGGACAACAACGAGTGGACGGAATGGAATCTCACTTCGTCGCTCGGCCTACTGCACAACGGCACGAACGTGCTGGCCATCCAGGGTCTGAATGTGGACATGGACGACGGCGATTTCCTGATCCTGCCCGAGTTAATCGCCGCGACCGCGACGTTTGACCTCGGCTCGCCGCGCTACTTCGTGCTGCCGACGCCCGGCGCGCCCAACGGCACGGGCAACACCAATCTCGGTCCAGTCATCACCGACGTGTCCCATTCGCCGTCCGTTCCGTTGGACCACCAGAATCTCTACGTCACGGCGCGAGTGGCCCCGACATTTTATCCGGTCGCTTCGCTCAGCCTCATCTACCGCGTGATGTTCAGCAACGAAGTGACGATTGCGATGTTCGACGACGGCGCGCACGGCGACGGCCTCGCGGCGGATGGCGTGTTCGGCGCGTTCATCCCGGCGGCGGCGGCCGGGCCGGGCGAGTTGCTGCGCTACTACATCTTTGCCACGGATTCCCAGGCGAACCCTTCGCGCTCTCCGAGCTTCCTCGAACCCAAAAATTCTCCGCAGTATGAAGGCACGGTGGTCATCAATCCCGGCCTGACCAATCCGCTGCCGGTCATGCAGCTCTTCGTGCTGGATCAGGTGGCGGCCACGAACTACGCCGGCACGCGCGGGACGATTTTCTGGGACGGGGAACTGTTCGACAACATTGAGGTGAGCGCGCACGGCCAGACGACCTGGTTTGTGTTTCCCAAGCGCAGCATGAACTTCAATCTCAACAGCGGCTACAAGCTGCGCCCGCATCCCGGCTGGTCACGCGTGAAAGCCTTCGACCTGCTCACCACCGCCGCCGACAAGGCTTATCTGCGCATGTCGCTCGGCTTTGAAACTTTCCGCAACGCCGGCGTGCCCACGCACGACGCCTTCCCGGTGCGGCTCCAGCAAAATAACGCCTTCCACAGCGTCATGCACTTCGTGGAACAGGCCAACGAGGACTTCCTCGAGCGCAACGGACTCAGCCCGACCGGCGCGCTTTACAAGATCTACCTCCAGTTGACCGACGCCTACACTGGGGCCAAGAAGCTGACGCGCAAGAACGAGCCAAACGACGATCTCCAGGCTCTGCTCAACGGGCTGGACTTAAACCAGCCGGCCGCCGAGTTCCGGGCCTACATGTTCGACAACATGGACATCCCCGAGGTGATCAACTTCATGGCCACGATCCAGCATGTGCAGAACGAAGACTGCTGCGGGAAGAACTTCTTCATGTATCGCGACACCGCCGGGAACGGCGAGTGGCAGTTGCTGCCGTGGGATCTTGATCTGACTTTCGGACGCGTGTTTACCGCCTGGCAGCAGGTCGGGACCAACCTGACCGGCGGCTATTACAACACCAACCTCTACGCGCAGAACCTCTACTACTCGCAGGCCCGCAACGCCTCCGACTACATCGGGGTCGGCACGCACCTGCCCAATGCCATCCTCTCCTGGTCGGACACGCTCGCCATGTTCTATCGCCGCTGGACGACCATCATGGAGGAGATGTTGCAAAAGACCGGGACGCACCCGCTGGCCTTGAAGCTGGAGAACCGGCTCGATGAATACGCCGCCCAGATCGCGCCGGACGCCGCGCTCGATCTGCTCAAGTGGCGGCCCATGAACCCGCCCGCGTTCCTGCTCGATCAAACGCTGCCGCAGGCCGTGTCGCTGATGAAGACGAGCTACTTCGCGCCGCGCCGGCCGTGGATCTTCAACACGCTGGCCTTCGCCAACAACGGTCCCTACGTCGGCACCCAGCCGAGCAACGCGGTCATTAACTTCGGCGTCATCGAGTTCAACCCCGCCTCCGGCAATCAGAGCCAGGAGTACTTCACGCTCCTCAACCCCAACAGCTACGCGGTGGACATGTCCGGCTGGAAACTCAGCGGCGCGTTGGAGCACACCTTCAAGGGCGGCGTGGTCCTGCCTCCCGGCGGCGTGCTCTACGTGTCGCCGGACGTGAAGGCCTTCCGCGCCCGCACCACCGGCCCCTCCGGCGGACAGGGCTTGTTTGTGCAGGGCAATTACAAAGGCAGTCTCTCGACGCGCGGTGAGTCGCTTCAGTTGGTGGACAACACCGGACGCTCCGTGGCCGCGACGAATTACACCGGCACGCCCAGCCTGGCGCAACAATACCTGCGCATCACCGAGATCATGTATCACCCCGCGCCGCCGCCGCCGGGCCTGAGCACCAACGCCGACGAGTTCGAGTTCATCGAGTTGAAGAACGTCGGGCCGGCCCCGCTCAGCCTGATTGGAGTGAGGTTGACCAACGGCGTGTTCTTCAACTTCACCGGCAGCGGTGTCACCAACCTCCTGTCCGGCGCGAATGTGGTGGTGGCGCGCAACCTCGCGGCCTTCACCTCGCGCTACGGCGGCGGCGTCCCGGTCGCCGGGCAATGGATCGGTCAACTCGACAACAACGGCGAGACCATCCGCCTCGAAGACGCCGCCGGGGAAAAGGTTCTCGAGTTCGCCTACAACAACACTTGGTACCCGATCACGGACGGCGAGGGCTTCTCGCTCGTCATCGTGAACGAGAACGCCGCGTGGGACACCTGGGGCTTGAAGGAGAGCTGGCGGCCCAGCAGCCGCGAGCGTGGTTCGCCCGGCACGAACAATCCGGCCTTCGATCTCATCGCGCCCATCCGGATCAATGAGCTGACCTCGCACACCGTGCCGCCCGCGCTCGACACGGTGGAACTCTACAATCCCGCCGGCACGAACGTGGACATCGGCGGCTGGTTTCTGACCGATGACTTCCTCAGCCCGCGCAAATATCGCATCCCGAACGCGACCATCATCACGGCAGGCGGGCGCCTGCTGCTCAACGAAGATCAATTCAACCCGACCAATCCGCCCTCGCCCACCGGCTTCGCCTTCAGTTCCACCGGCGACGAGGTCTTTCTGTTCTCGGCCACCACGGCGGGCGACCTGACCGGATACTATCACGGCTTCGACTTTGGTGCGGCGGCGGCGGGCGTATCATTCGGCCGCCATGTGACCAGCGTGGGCGCGGAACATTTCGTGGCCCAAACCTCCCTCACGCTGCCCGGAGTCAACGCCGGGCCGAAGGTTGATTCCATCGTCATCACCGAGATTCATTACCATCCGCCGGACCTCGCGGGCGGGGAGGACAACTCGGACGACGAATTCATCGAGCTGAAAAATCTTCAGCCCACCAGCACGCCGCTGTTTCATGCGGGCTTCGCGACCAACACCTGGCAGGTGCGCGGCGGAGTGGACTTTGATTTCCCGACCAACGTGACGCTGGCCGGGAGCGGCTACCTGCTGCTGGTGAACTTCAATCCCACCAACACGGCGCAGGCCGCTGCGTTCCGCGCGCGCTTCAACGTCCCCGTCGGCGTGCCGCTCTTTGGCCCCTACTCGGGCAAGCTGGACAACAGCAGCGGCTCGGTGCGCTTGCAGCGACCGGACGCGCCGCTGGCCGGTGACGTCCCCTACATCCTGGTGGACGCGGTGGATTACCTCGACGCCGCGCCGTGGCCAATCGGAGCCGATGGGAATGGCGCGTCCTTGCAACGCCTCATCGCCACGCAGTACGGCAACGATCCCATCAACTGGATCGCCGGCACGCCCGGACCGGGTCGCGCGCCCGTGGCCGGCACGCCGCCGGCCATCACCACCCAGCCGCTCACGCAACTGGTTCTGGCCACCGCGCCGGCCATCTTCACCGTGGCAGCGAACGGCACCGCGCCGCTCCAGTATCAATGGCAGTTCAACGGCGCGTCCATTCCCGGGGCCACGGGTTCCACGCACACCATCAGCTTTGTCCGCGTGACCAATGCCGGGGTTTACAGCGTCACGGTCTTCAATGGAGCCGGGGCCGCGCAGAGTTCCAACGCGCTGCTCTCGGTCGGATACGGACCGTACTTCACGACCAGCCCGACCAATGTCGGGGTGCGCTCCGGCCTGAACGGCACGCTCGTAGCCTCAGCCTTTGGCACCGGGCCGATGACCTTTCAATGGCTCTTCAACGGCGGCACCCCGCCGGGTAACGTGAGTTCCACCGCGAGCAATTCCACCCTCACCATCACCAACATGCAGCCCAGTTCCGCCGGCACCTACGTCGTGCTGGCCACGGACAGCATCGGCACCGTGCCCAGCACGCCGGCCGTCGTCACCTACCTCGTGGACCCGATCATCATCGTGCAACCCCTCAGCCAGAGCACGGCCCCGGGGGCGAACCTGACCCTGAGCGTGGTCGTCTCCAACAGCGCCTCGCTTCCGATCGGCTACCGCTGGCGGAAAAATGGCTCCGCCATCACCAACGGCATGCAGGTGCTCAACCAGTTCACATCCTTCTTCATCGTGACCAACGCCCAATCGCCCGCCGGCACTTACTCGGTGGTGGTGACCAACGCCGCGCGCCCCAGTGGCGTGACCAGCGCCGGAGCCATCATCACCGTGCTGACCGACACCGACGGCGACGGCCTCCCGGACGCGTGGGAAAATGAATTCGGCCTGGCCGCCGGCAACAACGCGGATCGCGACCTCGACGCCGACGGCGACCGCATGAGCAACTGGGCCGAGTACATCGCCGGCACCAACCCGACCAATGCCTTGAGCTACCTGCGGGTGGACGCGCAGTCGGTCGGACTGGGGGCCACGGTTTCCTTTGGCGCGATCTCGAACCGCACTTACACCGTTCTTTTCGCCGACGGCCTGGAGGGCGCGCCCTGGCTCAAGCTGGGCGATTTCGTCGCCCGCACCAACAACCGCGTGGAGGTGCTCAACGATCCGGCCTTCACCACCGGTCGCTACTACCGCGTCGCGACCCCGCGGCAGCCGTGACGTTACACTCCTGGGGCTTGGCCGGGTCGAGGCACCCGGTCCGGCCCGGAGGGACAGGATGAGTTCCAGCCTGGCGACGGTGTTCCGCCGGGCACCGCGAGGATTCAAATAACGGGGCTGGATTTTGCCGGGGCCGCTCGGCATTTTATTCCCATGAAATTGATTTTGTCGGCGCACAACGTAACGCTCACCAAGGCGATCGAGGATCACATCCTCGACAAACTCGACAAACTCGACCAGCTCGACCGACGCGCCATCGACGCCCGCATCACCCTTGAACACGACACGGCCAAGGCCACGGACAAGAGTTTCAAGTGCTCAGTCCGCCTGGATGTGCCCGGTCCGGATCTCTACGCGGAGGATTGCGAGAAGGATCTTTATGCCGCCATCGACGTGGTGATGAAGAAGATCGCCCAGCAAATCCGCAAGCGGCACAACAAGCACAAGGCCCGCAAGCATGGCGAGGCCTCGGCTTCCAAGCGCCGCCGGCAGGAAGCGGACATCTAAACCCGGGCGGCGGTTGTGGAGTTTCCGATTTCCAGGGCGGGCCGCAGGACCAAAAACGCGCCACTCGAAACGCGAGACTTCAGACTCTCATGCTGCTTCGCGCGCACACGGTTTTACCCATCGTCACGCCGCCGATTGAGGACGGTGCGGTCCTCATTCACGGCGGGCGCATCCTGAAGGTCGGGCGGTGGCTCGATCTGGTCCGCGATTATTCCGGACCGACCACGGATCTGGGCGGGGTCATTCTCCTGCCGGGCTTGATCAATGCCCACTGCCATCTCGATTACACCGACATGGCCGGCCAGATCGGGCCGACCCGGCATTTCTCGGATTGGATCAAATCCATCGTCATGCTCAAGGCGGAGTGGAGCTACACGGACTTCGCCCTCTCGTGGCTCCAGGGCGCGAAGATGCTCCTGCATTCCGGCGTGACCACGGTGGTGGACATTGAGGCGGTGCCTGAATTGCTCCCCGAGGCCGCCACCGCCACACCGCTGCGCGTCATCTCCTGCCTGGAACTGCTTTCGGTCCGCAGCCGCGCTCATCCCGACGAGCGGATCAGCGAAGCCTTGCAACGGCTGCGGAGGTTTCCCGCCGGGTTCGGCGGGCTGTCGCCGCACGCGCCGTATTCGACCTCGGGCGAATTGCTCCGCGTGTGCGCCGCCGCCGCGCGCGAGAACGACTGGCTGCTGACCACGCACGTCGCGGAATCGGCGGACGAGTTTGAGATGTTCCGCACGGCGCGCGGCGCGATGTATGAATGGCTGCACCAGCAGCGCGACCTGAGTGACTGCGACGGCCGCTCGCCCGTGGAACACCTGGAGCGTTGTGGCGTGCTGGGGGCGAATCTGCTGGCCGTTCACGCCAACTATCTGGCCGAGGGCGATGCGGCCCGGCTGGCGCGCCACAGCGCCAGCGTCGTGCATTGCCCGCGCAGCCACCGCTTCTTCGGCCATCAGGATTTTCCTTTCGAGGAACTTTCCCGGGCCGGCGTGAACTTGTGCCTGGGCACGGACAGCATGGCGACGATGGCGAAGCTCCGGGGCGAGCCGCTGGCGTTGGATTTATTTTCCGAGATGCGGACCTTCGCCCGGGCGCACCCCGGGATTCCGCCCTTGTCCATTCTCGAAATGGTCACCCGACAGGCCGCGCGAGCCATCCGACAGACCGGCGAACTGGGCGTCATTGCGCCCGGTGCTTGCGCCGACTTGATCGCGCTGCCCCGGCAGGAGGGGACGGATGAACCCGGCCAATCCGTGCTGGAACACCGCGGCGATGTGGCCGCTTCGATGATTGGGGGCCGATGGGTGCTGGGCCGGCCTCGGGCATGAGCGCCAACCCCACCAAGGTCGTCTTGATCACCGGTGCGGGTGGCGGGTTGGGCCGCGGGCTGACGGAGGAATTCACCCGCCAGGGCTGGCAGGTCATCGCGGGCTTCCGACAGAGCACCGCCGAAGCGCCGTTGGAAAATGTTTTTCCTCTCGAACTCGACGTGACGCGGACGGCGGAACTGGATCAATCCATCCTGGCCTTGACCAAACGCTTCACGCGTATTGACGCGCTCATCAACAACGCCGGCGTGACGGCTGACGCCACGCTCGCGCAACTCGGCGATGAAGACTGGGACCGTGTGCTGAACATAAACCTGCGCGGGGCCTTCGCCTGCGCCCGTGCGGTCGCGCGAACCATGCTGCGCCAGCGCGACGGGCACATCATCAATATCTCCAGTCACGCCGGGCGTTGCGGCGCGCGCGGCCAGTCGAACTATGCGGCGGCCAAAGCCGGTCTGCTCGGGCTGACCCAAGCGCTGGCCCGCGAACTCGGCCCGCGCAACGTGCGGGCGAACGCCGTGCTGCCCGGAGTCCTCCCGACCAGGATGACGGCCCAACTGAGCGCGGAGCAACTGGAGGGGTTGGCCCAAGCCAACGTGCTGGGCCGGATCAATGCGCTCGACGAAGTGGCCCGCTTCATCGTCTTCCTCGCCGGCACGCGCAACATTTCCGGCCAGATTTTCCAGCTCGACAGCCGCATTGCGCCGTGGACGTGAGAGCGGAGCGCAGGCATTCTGCCCGCGAGTTCCAAAACCTTGATGAGCCGTTTCAATCAATCCTTGCAGGCCGAACTGGACGCCATTCGGGCCGCCGGTTTGTTCCGCGAAGTGCGCCGGGTGGATTCGGCCCAGGGCGCGCGCATCATGCTGGCCGGACGAGAATGTCTGAACTTTTCCTCCAACGACTATCTCGGGCTGGCGGATCACCCCGGGCTTAAGGAAGCCGCCCGGCAGGCCACGGAAAAATTCGGCGCGGGCAGCGGAGCTTCGCGGCTTATTTGCGGTTCGCTCGCGCCCCATCACGAACTGGAGGAGGCGCTCGCCGCATTCAAGGGCACGGAGGCTGCACTCACTTTTTCCAGCGGCTATGCGACCGCGCTCGGCACCATCGGGGCGCTGGTCGGCCCGGAGGATGTCGTCATTATCGACAAGCTGGTTCATGCCTCGATCGTCGATGCCGCGCGCCTCAGCGGGGCCAAGCTGCGCGTTTTCGCGCACAACGATCTGGAGGACCTGGAGGCGATGTTGAAATGGTCGGAAGGGATTCAAGGTCCCAGGTCCAAGGCCCAGGGTCGTGGTCCGCGCACGCTGGTAATCACGGAATCGGTGTTCTCGATGGATGGCGACCTGGCTCCATTGCGCGACCTGGTGGAGTTGAAGGACCGTTACGGTGCCTGGCTGATGGTGGACGAGGCGCACGCCACCGGATTGTTCGGCCTCCGGCGCTGCGGCTTGGCCGAGGCCCACGAAGTCGCGGATCGAGTGGAGGTGCAGATGGGCACGCTGGGCAAGGCCCTCGGGGCCGCCGGCGGCTACATCTGCGGCCGCCGCGCGCTTATCGATCTGCTCGTGAATCGTGCGCGCAGTTTCATTTTCTCAACCGCGCCCGTCCCGGCGGCGGCGGCGGCGGCGCGGGCCGGGATTGAACTCGTGCAATCCGCCGAGGGCGAGGCACGCCGGGTGCGCGTCTGGTCGCTGGTCGATCAGTTGAAAAATGTCCTCACGGGCGGGCCATGGCCATTGGGCGTGGTCCAAAGTCCGATCCTGCCGCTGGTGGCCGGCCCGGAGGCGGAGGCGGTGAACTTCGCGGCCGCGTTGCGTGAACGAGGCCTGTTCATCCCTGCGATTCGTTTTCCCACCGTGGCGCGGGGGGCCGCCCGCCTGCGCATCACTCTCACCGCCGCGCATTCCCCCGCCGATGTGCGCGCCCTAAAGACAGCGCTGGATGAAATCCAACAGGCTGGGACTGGAAGCAAGGGCTGACGCCAAACTCCACCGCGGACTTGGGCGACCGGGCGAGAGGAGAGAGAGCCGGCGGCCATGCTGCTGTTCCGCGCGTCACCGACCCAGGCCGGTTCCCGTGCATCGCCCAAGAAATGTCCAGCCCTTGGCAAGGCGCGGGGAGTGGCAGCTTCCTCGTCCTGCGACCTTGTCTGCGAGAAAGCTGGCAGGAGATTCCAAAATGAAAACAAAAACACCAGGCCGCAGCCGGAGCGCCAAATCAATTTCCGGGGTCAGCGCGCCCCCCGGCTCTTCCGTTGCGGTGAAGCCATTCGTCAAAGTCGTTCCGGTTCAAATTCGGTCCATCCTTGTGCCGGTGGATTTTTCGTCCCCTTCCAGCCAGGCGCTGGGCTATGCGGCAGGGCTGGCCCGGAGTTTCGGGGCGAAATTGACGCTCCTGAACGTCGTCGAACCGATTGGGGCCATGCCGGATTTCGCGGCGAACCCGCTGGTTCGTGACCTGCGGGAGGTCAGTGCCCAGGCCAAGGAGGCTCTGAAACGGCTCGTGGCGCGCGCGCAACTCGAGCCGGCGTGGATTGAGACCCTGCTCGTCCGTCACGGCACGCCCTTCCATGAGATCAGCGAGGCGGCGGCGTTGTTGAAGTCGGATCTCATCGTCCTCGCCACGCACGGGTACACGGGCCTGAAGCACGTTCTGCTCGGGAGCACGGCGGAACGAGTGGTGCGTCACGCACCGTGTCCGGTGCTGGTGGTGCGCGGCGCAGAGGAGGCCGCGGCCAGCCGGTGACATGACGACGGCACCTTTTATCCCGGTCATGTCGCAAGAAAATTGCACGGCAGGGACTGCGTTCGGATGTCCGCGCGATTTCCTCGACAATCAGTTCGTCTACACCGTCGTGTCGCCGCGGGCGCGCGGCCTTTCCATCGGGGTGAACATGAACCCGGATCAGCAATGCAACTTCGATTGCGCTTACTGCGAAGTAGATCGGCGCGCCCCAGGGCGGGGTCAGCTTGATGTGGAGGTGATGGAGGCTGAACTGAGAAAAACCCTGGCCTTGGTTCAATCCGGTGAACTGGCCCGCCGCCCGGCCTACGAACGCCTGCCCGAGGATCTCCGGCAATTGCGCCATGTGGCGCTCAGCGGGGATGGCGAGCCAACGCTCTGCCCGCAGTTTCTCGAGGCAGTCCAGGCGGTGACGCATGTGCGCGCCATGGGGCGGCCCTTTTTCAAGCTGGTGCTCATCACCAATGCCTCGAACCTCGGCGCGGAGGCGGTGCAGCGCGGGCTTCGGCTCTTCACCCAGCGAGATGAAGTCTGGGCCAAGCTGGAGGCGGGCACCCAGGATTACATGCAGCGGGTGAACGCGCCCGAAGTCAGCCTCGAGCACATCCTGGCAAACATTCAGGCGCTGGCCCGGCGGCGGCCGGTGGTGATCCAAAGCCTGTTTCCGCTCCTGGAGGGCACCCCTCCCTCTCCGGAGGAGATCGAGGCGTTTGCGCAACGGCTCCGCACCTTGAAAGACAACCAGGCCATGATTTCGTTGGTGCAGATTTATTCCGCCACCCGGCCGATGCCGCGCCCGAATTGCGGCCATCTACCCTTGGCGGCGCTTTCGCAGATCGCGCGCACGGTGCGGCGAGTGGCCGGTTTGCCGGCGGAGGTTTTTTGAGCTCTGAGCCGGTCAGGCGGGGTGGCGCACCGAAGCCGCGGCGGCTTGGGACGGCACCCGTGGTTTCGTTTTGCCTGAGCGGAGACCCGGGGCCCTTGTCCCGGCCACGGGCCGCCACTCCGAAGCCCACCCGCATCCGTGGTCTGTCGCTTGCAATGTCCATACCCTGCGGCTAGCGTCCGCGCGATTTTGACATGGCGTACCTGAACGAAAACTTTCTGAAGCTGAAGGCGGGCTACCTCTTCCCGGAGATTGCCCGGCGCGTAAAAGTCTTTTGCGAAGCCAATCCGTCCGTCGCCCAGCGCGTGATCCGCTGTGGCATCGGCGACGTCACGGAACCGCTGCCGGCGGCCGTCATCAGCGCCTTGCACACGGCGGTGGACGAGATGGCCCAGCGCGCCACCTTCCGAGGCTACGGTCCCGAACAGGGCTACGACTTTTTGCGCGCGGCCATTGCCCAGCATGATTTCCGCGCCCAGGGGCTGGAAATTTCGGACGACGAGATCTTCGTCAGCGACGGATCGAAGTGTGATTGCGGCAACATCCTCGACATCCTCGGCCACCAGAACCAGCTCGGCATTTCCGACCCCGTCTATCCGGTCTATGTGGACACGAATGTGATGGCGGGCCACACCGGCGACGCGGATGAATCCGGGGCCTACGCCGGCATCACTTATCTGCCTTGCACGCCGCAGAACGGATTCATCCCCGAGCCGCCCAAACACAAGGTCGATGTCGTTTACCTGTGCTCGCCCAACAATCCGACCGGAGCGGTGGCCACGCGCGCGCAGCTCGAAGCCTGGGTGCAATATGCGCTCCAGCATCGCGCCATCATACTCTTCGACGCGGCCTACGCGGCTTACATCTCGGATCCGGCTTTGCCCCGCTCCATTTACGAGATCCCCGGCGCTCGCGAATGCGCCATCGAATTCCGCAGTTTCTCCAAGAACGGCGGCTTCACCGGCGTGCGCTGCGCCTTCACCGTGGTGCCGAAATCGCTGCAGGCGCAGACGAGCACGGGCGAGTTCAAGCCGCTCCATCCGCTCTGGAGTCGCCGCACGAGCACGAAGTTCAACGGCGTGAGCTACCTCGTCCAGCGCGCGGCCGAGGCGCTCTACACGCCCGCCGGCCAGGCGCAGGTGCAGGCTCTCATCGAGCACTACATGGGCAACGCCCGCGTGCTCGTGGCCGGGGCGAAGGCCGCCGGACTCACGGTGTATGGCGGCGTGAACGCGCCTTACATCTGGGCGGAGACGCCCGCCGGGGTCACGAGCTGGCAGGCTTTCGACAAGATTCTGGGCGAGGCGAATGTCGTCATCACACCCGGCAGCGGCTTCGGCTCGAAGGGGGAAGGTTATTTCCGCATCTCCAGCTTCAACAGCCGGGCCAACGCCGAGGAAGTCGCCCGCCGCCTGCCGCAATTGAAGTGGTGAGGTTCGGCTGGTTGGCCGCAGGCAGGATTAAGCTGTGCAGAGACGGGGCCAGTCGAACCCGATCGGCCCGACCCTTGAGTTGAGCCAGGGTGTGACAAATGCGTGATGGCTCCGAATTGATTGGTGTACAAACCGCCCAAACCCCAGTGTGCAATATGTCTGTTCGTACCGGTAAGGAACTGTTGCTGGCCACCAAGCCGTATGCCGTGGATTCAGCGGCGCGGAGCTGGTGGCACATTTTGTCCACGGCGGCGCTGCTGGTGGCGGCCTTCACGGGGGCCTGCCTCAATTTTCACTGGGTCGCCCAGCTCGCGTGCGGCTTCGCCGCCGGTCTGCTGATGCTGCGCATGTTCGTCATCTATCACGACCAGCAGCACCATGCGATCCTGCCGCGATCACGCGCGGCGGAGACCCTGATGCGCCTCTTCGGCATTCTGGTGCTCAGCCCGAGCAGCATCTGGCGCAGTTCGCACAACCACCATCACAACCACAATTCCAAGCTGCGTGGGGCGCACATCGGCTCTTTCCCCATCATGACCCTGGAACAATTTGGCAAAATATCGGGTGGCCGGAGGTTCAAGTACCTGTTCATGCGCCACCCGCTCACCATCCTGTTCGGCTATGTGTTCATCTTCCTGTTTGGCATGTGCGTTTATCCGTTCTTCAACAGCCCGTCGAAGCATTACGATTCGCTGATCGCCTTCCTCGTCCATCTCGTGCTCGCCGTCTGCGTGACGATCTTCCTGGGCTGGCCGACGCTGGTCTGCGCGATGCTGGTGCCTTATTTCGTCGCCTCGGCGCTGGGTTCCTATCTGTTTTACGCGCAACATAATTTTCCGACCGTCACCTTCAGCGACAACGCGGGTTGGACTTACGAGACGGCCGCGTTGAAGTCCTCCAGCTTCATGAAGACCAACCGGCTCATGGCCTGGGTCACGGCCAACATCGGGTATCATCATGTGCATCATCTGAACGCGCGCATCCCGTTCTACCGGTTGCCCGAAGTGATGAAGGCCCTGCCGGAATTGCAAGGCGCGAAGACGACTTCGCTGCACCCCGTGGAAGTCTGGCGTTGTCTGCGGCTCAAGGTCTGGGACGTGGCCGCGCAACGCATGGTGGGATTGTAGCGGCGCGGAGCGCGGGCCGGAGGTTCGCGTTTCAATGAGTTGGGCGCCACGCCCTTTCCCAGCCTCTCAATCCAGATAATTCGCCGCGTTGTCCTCCGGAGCGTAGCCCAGAACCGCCCGCGCGTGATCGATGTCCCAGCAGCGCTCGGTGTTATCCGACAACCCAAAGAAAATGCCGAACTTCACCTGGCTGCGGATTGATTTCACCACCAGCTGGGTGAGGTCGCGCGGACTGCACCATTCACGCTGCACGTCGTGGCCGGGGAGGCGGAGGAGCGGATCATCATAGCCGCGAAAGAAGCAAAGGCGGATCACAATGGCCGACATCCCGTGCCGATCCGAGAAGTGGCGGGCCAGCGCCTCACCGAAAAGCTTGGTACAGGCATAGACCGTGGAGGGGCGCGGAAGCATGTCGGCGGTCACGCGCGCGCCCTTGGGATTGTTCAGCACGGTCTGGCCCGTGCTGGGAAAGATGAACTTCATCACGCCTGCTGATCGTGCCGCCTCGAAGGCGTTGTAGGTGCCGGCGAGATTCACCGGCAGGAGTTGCGTGTGAAAATCCGCCTCGTCGGAGATGGCCGCAAGGTGAAGCACGGCCTCGACACCGGCGCAGGCGCGCTGGAGCGCCGCGAAATCCTGAACGTCGCCCACGATGGTTTCGTCATCGCCCACGACGGTCATCGGTTTGGTATCGAAGAGCCGCAAGGCGAACTGTTCGCGCAACAGCGGCAGTATCTCCTGGCCGACCCGACCGCAGGGGCCGGTGATTAAAATCCTTTCACGCACGGGCCGATTGCAATTTCAGGCCGCGAAATGTTCAATCGCCAAATCCATGAAGCTGCTGATTTTATTTTTCACGACCTTGGTATTGTCCCTGCGTCTGAACGCCGCCGTCATCGAGACGGACATCTGTGTCTTCGGCGGTTCTTCAGCGGGCATCATTGCGGCCATCCAGGCCAAGAAGCTCGGCCAGAGCGTCGTGCTCGTGGAACCGGGGAAATTCCTGGGCGGGCTGACCTCGGGCGGCCTGGGGGCCACGGACATCGGCAACAAGGCGGCCATTGGCGGATTATCGCGCGAGTTTTATCACCGCATCGCCCGGCACTATGCCAGGGACAATTCCTGGAAGATCGAGCAGCGGGTTGATTACTTCAGCAGGCGGGGCAGCGGACAATCGGCGGCCTCGAACCTGGACGCGGCGGATGCGACCATGTGGACCTTCGAGCCGAAAGTGGCCCGCGCGGTTTATGACCAATGGTTGCAGGAGGCGGATGTGCGCGTGCTGCGCGAGCAGCGATTGAAAGCGGTGCTGATGACGGGCCTGCGCATCGCGGAAATCACGGCTGAAAATGGCAATGTCTTCCGCGCCAAGATGTTCATCGACTGCACCTACGAAGGCGACCTCATGGCGAAGGCGGGCGTATCCTATCACGTTGGGCGCGAGGCGAACGCGACGTATGGCGAGACGTTGAACGGGATTTGCGCGCACACGCCGAAGCATCAATTCACCGCGGTGGTTGATCCCTACGTAAAGCCGGGCGACGCCAGCAGCGGGTTGCTTCCGTTCCTCCAAACCGGCGATGGCGGCAAACCCGGCGACGGCGACCAGCGCGTCCAGACTTACAATTACCGCCTCTGCTTCACCACCAACGCCGCGAATCGCGGCGCGGTGGTGCCGCCGCCAAATTACGACGCGGCCAAGTTCGAACTGCTCGCCCGCTACCTCGAAGCGCTCGTCGCCGCTGGGAAGAAACCAAGGCTGGCGGAATTCTGGAACCCCATCTGGATGCCGAACCAGAAGACGGACATCAACAACAACGGCGGCTTCTCCACCGACTTCATCGGGGCCAACTGGGATTATCCCGAAGCCGACTACACCAGGCGCGAACTCATCGCGAAGGAACACGAGCACTACACGCGCGGCTTTCTCACCTTCCTGGCCACCAGTCCCCGCGTGCCCGAGAATTTGCGCCGCGAAATGCAAAGCTGGGGTCCGTGCCGGGATGAGTTCCCGGAGACCGGCGGCTGGCCCAACCAGCTCTACGTGCGAGAGGCCCGCCGCCTGATTTCCGACTACGTGATGACTGAGAAGAATTGCCGCGGCCAGGAAGTAATCCACGACTCGGTGGGGCTGGCCGCCTACAACATGGATTCGCACAACTGCCAGCGCATCGTGAAAAACGGCCGCGCCGAGAACGAAGGCGACGTGCAAGTGCCGCCCATGAAGCCCTACCCGATTTCCTACCGCTCGCTTGTCCCCAAGCTGGGCCAGTGCGAGAACCTGTTCGTGCCGGTGTGCATGGCGGCATCACACATTGCCTACGGCTCTATCCGCATGGAGCCGGTCTTCATGATCCTCGCCGAGTCGAGCGCCACGGCGGCCGTGCTGGCTCTGGAGGAACAAGTCTCTGTGCAAAAAATAAATTACGCCAAGCTCCGCGTCCGCCTGCTCGCGGACAAACAAGTCCTCGACTGGACGAACTCCGCCCCGCCCCGCGCCGCCCTCACTCCGGTGAAACTGGGCGGTCTGGTGCTCGACGACAGCGCCGCCGAACAGACCGGCGCTTGGGTTGAGTCCAGCGCGGTCGGTCATCACGTCGGCCCGGGCTATCTCCATGACGGCCACGCGCACAAAGGGCAGATGGCGATCACCTTCACCCCGGAGATCGCCGTGGCGGGCGAGTACGAACTGGTTCTCATCTCCACGCCCAACCAGAACCGCGCCAGCAATGTGCCGGTGACCGTGCAGGTGGGCGGCCAATCCCACGCCCGTCGCGTCAACCAACGGACCGGCCATGGTCTCGCCTCGCTGGGCCGGTTCAAACTGCCCCGCGGCCGCGAGACCAAAGTGACCATCTCCAATGCCGGCACCGACGGACATGTGGTGGTGGACGGTTTGCAACTGGTGCCCGCCCAGCCCACGCCGTAGCCGCTCGGGGAGCACCGCCACGCCACGGGCCGCCGGCTTTGCCCGCCAGACGGAGGACCGCAGACGCCACAGTTCGGAGCCTCGGGAAATGGCGGAGTGAGTACGACCGCGCAGGCGAAGAACGCACTCACCTCCCTCGCTCTAAGGTGGACTCGATCCGGTTTTGCACCGCGCGGGACAATGGCCAGCCCAGCAGCGAATCAAAGGCCGCGAATTGCCACGCGAGCACGATCAGCCAGAACACGATCTGGTAGCTGCCCTTGGAACATTTGTGCCGCAGCCGCCGCTGCGCCAGCCACGCCCCCGGCCAGCCGCCCAGTAATTCCAGCAGATGCAAGCGCGCCTCGGACACTCGCCATTCGCCCTCCTGGGCCCGCCGTTTGTCCCAGGCATAGGCCCAATAGGTGAGCGCATTCAGAACCAAGGCATAAGCTCCGACCCATCGCCACTCCACGCCGCGCCGCTGCCAGGCCACGACCGGCAAGACCAGCAGAACGCCCAGCACCAACAGACTCATCGACCGGGCTTCGGCACCGCCCTGGGCGGGGCGGCTAGGTCGGCGTTTGAGGTTGATCATCGAGAGTTCGTCGCCGAAGTGGCACGCAGTTCAGGATGGCTGATTTGGCCGCCGCTGTGCGCTGTCCGCGCGTAGAGCAGAGCGGTGAGCAACCCAAGCGTCACCACGAGAGCCAGAGTCCATCTGCGCAACGGACGTCCCCGCCGCGAGAGGAAAAGTGTCAGGGCTGAAGCCAGCCCGAGAAGGAACACGGCGGTAGTCACCTGATCGCCAGTCTGCTCGTGGCGGGCCACGAGATCCTTCACCGGCGCGAGTTGGGGCGCGGCCTGTTCAGCCGCGAAGTCGCCGGTGAACTTGATGGCAATGGCCGCGGCGGCCAGCAGCGTGAGCGACCAGAGCGAGAGCCGCATCACATCGCTGCTCTTGCGCCACCAGCCGATGACCAGCAGCAACACGAGCAGGGGAAGGCCGACCACCGGCAGGTGGTTCAGCGCCAGGTGAAGTTGAATCCAATCCATGTGGTGAGCTTACGCGGTTATCTACGGGGCCGGCCAGCCCATCATCTGACGGATGATCCGCAGCGCCTCAGGATCATCCGGGAACATGACGGGCAACTCAGTGGTGCGCGCAGTGGACTCGCCGGTGCGACGCACCTTCGCCTTCACCGGGCAGCCGCAGACGCTGTAGATGAAGGTGAACTCATGCTCGGCACCGTCAGGCCATAGATCGCGCACGGTGCCGGGCGTGTTGTTGATGGGCAGGTCGAGCACGGGCTTCAGACCCTTCGAACCATCGAGCAGCCAGGACCGGCCGGCGACATTGGCCATGTAGATGGTGAGTTGCTTCGGATGGGGCGGAGCATTGGTGGAGGCGACGATCCTGGATTTCCAAAGCACTTCACCCGTGCGGCGGAAGACCAGCGAGCCGAGTCCAGGCTTCTCCATGCTGAGGTGCATCTGGATGTGCAGCTTGCCGTCGGCGGTGACTGAACCATCGGCATCGAGCACGGCGAAGGTGCGGCTGGTTCCGGTGTCGGCCTGCGAGATGCGTTCGATTTCCCGGAGCGCCTCGTGCATGGGCGGCGGCTTGGGACCAAGGTCGAGTTCCACCGTGACCATGAGCGACTGGGCGACCTCGGTCACGGGCGGGGAATTGCTGCCGGAGTTCTGGGCGGACGCAATTTGGATCGCGGGCGGGCTGCGCGTCGGCGTGTGGAAGCCACGCCAAAGGCTCACGCTGGCCGCGAGCGCGACACACACCGCCAGCCCCAGCTTGATTTTCATGGCGCGGGTCAACCCGGGGCGACCCGTCTCGGCCCCAGGTCCACGGCGATGGTTTTGCTTTTGTTTGCTCATGCGCTGCTGAATCAGCCGCAGGTTAGCAGTGGGGAGCGGCCGCCGACAATCTCGCTGTCGCATCTCGCTGTCGCGACTTCCAGCTCGCCGAGGACATCTTGGCCGCATCGCCGGAACGCTGCGATGACGAGACTGTCATCAGAAGCTTAAAGACGAATCTCCCCGGCTGTGGCAGGGTTTCGCCACATGATTGTCACGAAATCGTTTCCTGCTTCGCCGCGTTTGACAGGCTCACTCGGGCAACTCCGGCGTGCATTTTTCCTCATCGCCGCGCTGGTGATGGCTGCGCTGGTGGAACAGACCCACGCCGCCGCGCCGCACCGCTACGACCATGTGGTGGTGGTCATCGAGGAGAACCGCAGTGTGACCCAAATCATCGGCGACCTGGTGAATGCGCCCTACATCAACTCGCTGGCCAACTCGGGTGTGAAGCTGGGCAGCATGTTCGCCATCACACATCCCAGCCAGCCCAACTACCTCGAACTGTTCGCGGGCGGGAACCAGGGCGTGATCGATGACAACTTGCCGCCGAATTTCTCCACCACCCCGACCAGCACCTATCCGTTTCGCACCTTGAACCTGGGTTATGAAATCATCACGGCGGGATTCACCTTCGCCGGCTACAGCGACGAACTGGAGAGCGCGGGCGCGACGGATTGGGCGGACTACGATCCTCACTCCGCCACCCACCCGGGGATTTACTACCGGCGCAAACACAATCCGTGGGCCAACTGGATTGCGAAGGAGTTGCCGCTGGCGAATTACCAGATGACCAGCACGGTCAACCGGGCCTTCATCGACTTCCCCACCAACTTCGCCCCGGCCAGCTTCGCCGCGCTGCCCACGGTGAGCCTGGTGGTGCCCAATCAGTTGCACGACATGCACGACGGAACGCGCAAGCAAGGCGACAACTGGCTGCGCGACAACCTGAACAACTACGCGCTCTGGGCCAGGACGAACAACAGCCTGCTCGTCATCACCTGGGACGAGGATGACTTCAACGGCGTGAACCAGATCGCCACCGTGCTGCACGGCGCCGCGCTGCGCGATGGCACCACCGCCGGCGGCACCTGGACGCTGCACAATCTGCTGCGCACCATCGAGGACATGTACGGCAGCACCAACCACGCTGGCTCCGCCGCGCAGGTGCGCCCGATCGTCGGGCCGTTCGTCGATGATCCGACGGTGACAACGATCTCTTTCCGTCAGGGCGCGGCTGGCTACACCGGTGCGCTGGATACCCAGGTCTGGGCTGAAACTCCGGCCGCGAACCAGGCCGCCACGGAACTCATCACCGCCGACCTCGACACGGTGGGCACCGCCGGCAACCAGGTGGGCCAGGTGCTCATCCGTTTCAATTCCATCTTTGGCAATGGGGCCGGCCAGTTGCCCACGAATGCCACCGTTCACTCCGCCAAGCTCATCATGTTCACGCCGCTGAGTCCTTCGGGAGCCGACTATGATTCCAGCGATGTCTTCCGGCTGCATCGGATGCTGATCGAATGGAGTGACACCGCCACTTGGGACTCATTGGTGGGCGGTGCCGCCACGGACGACATTGAGGCCGCCACCATCGAGAGTTTCGCACTCGTGCCGGAAGTGGATGGCGCGCCGGCCATTTTCGACGTGACCGGCGATGTCGATCTGTTCCGCCTCGGCACCACCAATCGCGGCTGGCTCATCCGCCCCTCCACCAGCGGCACCGGGAACGGCTGGTCGATGGCTTCCAGCGAATGGACCTCGAACCTCGTGCAGCGCCCGACTCTCGAAATCACCTATTCCGTGCCCACGCCGCCCACGCCGATCACCTTCGT
The DNA here is from genome assembly GCA_031414955.1 of Pedosphaera sp. Classification (GTDB taxonomy): domain Bacteria; phylum Verrucomicrobiota; class Verrucomicrobiia; order Limisphaerales; family SIBH01; genus JANNGC01. Next base: position 61,928 of record JANOQV010000149.1, read on the forward strand.
TTCGACGGGGGCCGTCTGGCGTTACCTCGACAACGGCACCGACCAGGGCACGGCCTGGCGGAGCAATAGCTTCAATGATGCGGCCTGGGCGAGCGGCCCGGCCATGCTCGGCTATGGCGACGCCAATGGAGTTTTGCCGCGCACGACCAACAGCTTTGGTCCGGCTTCGACCAACAAGTACATCACCACTTACTACCGCCGCCCGTTCGTCGTGGCCAACGCCGCCAAGGTCCAGTCGCTTTCCGCGCGGCTCCAGCGCGACGATGGCGCGGTGGTTTACCTGAACGGCGCCGAAGTTTGGCGCCACAACATGCCGGCGGGCACCATCACCAACCTGACCCGCGCCTCGGCCACGGTCAGTGGCGCGGCCGAATCGACCTTTTTCGTGAACCCCCTCAGTGCCGGATCGCTCCAGAACGGCACCAACGTGCTGGCCGTGGAGATTCATCAGGATTTGCCCACCAGCAGCGACATCGCCTTCGACTTCGAGCTGACTGGCACGGTGGTGCTCTCGAGCCTGCCGACGTTGTCCCTCGCGCGCGCGAATGGCCTCGCCACGTTCCGGTGGCCGGCGGAGGCGAGCAGCTTCGGTCTGCGTGCCGCGACGAACCTGGTGCCGCCCGTGACTTGGACGGCTGTGACCAACGTGCCCGCGCTCACGAATGGCGCGTGGACGGTCGTCCTGCCGGCTCCGGCGGACGGCCCGCGCTTCTACCAGCTCCAGTCGCCGTAACCCTGTGTCTGGGGAATTCTCATTCCTCGAACAGCTTTAGCGGATTCACCTGCGCCGGCAGCACCCGCCCGCCGTCGAACATTTTCTCCAGCCTGCCGCCCCGCCAGCGTCGCAGCCGGTAGAGCGTGCCAAACGTGAAATCCGCCGCCGCCCCGCCCTGGCCGCCCGCCACCTCGCCGCCGCGCCGCACGTTGTCGATCATCCAGCCCGGCAACGAGAGATGATACGGGTTCCTCTTCACCTCGCCGACGTGGAAGGTCAACGCGGTGATCAAATCACCCAGGTCCGCCGCGCTGACCTCGACCGTCAGGTTCGGCGTCTTCATCGCGCCCCAAAACTCCGTCTCCACCGCGAAGCACTCGAAACTCGCCGGCAACATCCGCAACGCATCGACCACGAGATGATGCGTGCCGATGTGCGAGCTGTTCCAATCGTCGTCGTGCGGGAACAAAATCACGCGAGGCTGATGTTGCGAGAGAATGTCGGCGATCACCTTCACCGACTGCGCCCAATACGCCGGCTCCTGCTCGCGACACTTCACGTTCACCTTCTCCAGCCCGGCCGGCGCCGTCTGCACCAGCCCGAAGCCGATGCAATCGCAACAGGCCCGCAGCTCGATGAGCCGTTCCGCCTGCCGAGCCTGGTTGCTGCCCTGCGTCACGGCCACGTTGATCACGTTCCACCGTGCCTCGCGCAACAAGCGTAGCGCCAGCCCGCCGATGATGACCTCGTCGTCGGGATGCGGCGAAAAAATCAAAACCTTCGGCGCGTCGGGCGCGATGGTCGGCCGGGCGCATTTTGAAAAACCGCCCAGCGGCCAGCTCTGGCCTTCCTTGGCCAGCCGGGCGTATGCAGAGACGAAGTGGTGATAGGGGTTCACAAATTTTTATTCTTCACGTCTGGACATCGACGTCCCCGCGCGCGCCGTGCCAGACGCGGACGATGGAAGCGGTTTTGGCCTCGTGGTCGAGGCGATACACAATGCGGTATGAACGGAAAACAAGCTGGCGCCAGGCGGGATCGTTCAGTTCATGCACCACGCTGCCGATCTCGGGAAATTCAGCCAGCACTTGGGCCCGGTCGTAAATTCCATAGCCCATCGAACGGGCCGCGTCGGGATTTTGGCGTGCGACATAGCGGACCAGCGCGCCGAGGTCGTCACTGGCCCGTTCGGTCCAGATTATTTTGAAAGCCATGAGTCGAGCCGCCGCTTCATCTCTTCGTTCGACACGACCCGGCCATGTTGCAAGTCCTGCTCGCCCTCGCGGACGGCGGCGAGGAAGGCGACTTGCTCGGCGATGTCATGGAAGCTGGCTTCATCCGGCAGGCGATGGACGGCCTCAAGAATCATCTGCTTCGCGTTCATGGTGGCAAATTAGCGGGCCGCTTTCGTCGGGGCAAGCCAGCGATGGCAGGCTCAACGGATTCGCGGCAAACTCGCCGCCGCCACCGCCTGGCCGTGGCGCTTGTCCTTCTCGTCCGGCGTGTGGAAGGCGACGCGGCCCGCCAGGTCTGGAAATTCCGCGGCCAAAACTTCCTTGGCTCCGTCGAGAATGACGCTGCCGCCCTCGCCGCTCGTCACGCGCCCGAGGATGAGCACATGATCGAAGTCATAGAAGTCCCCGAAGTGCGCGATGCTGTAGCCGAGATAGGTGCCGATGGTCTGGTAAATCTTCCGCGCCCGTTCGTCGCCTTGCGCCATCAGTGCTTGAACATGCTTGAGCTTCTCCGGCAAAGGCAGCTTCGCGTCCACTTCGATGCCGGCGGCAGGCATGAGCCGTCCGACGGCCTGCTGCGAAAAGTATTGCGCGCCCACGCCATGGTCGCCGCTCCACTCATCGCGTGGCGCGGCGGGATGGTAATCGACCGGCACAAAGGCGAGTTCGTTGAGCCATGAGGTGATGTTCCCTTCGCGTGTTACGTAACCAGAGGCCAGGCTGGTGCCGAAGGCCAGCCCGAGCACGGCATTCGCGCCCAGTGACATCGAGCCGGCCAGCGCCGTCACCTCGCCGTCGTTCACCACCTCGATCGGCACGCCGCCCATCGCGCGCTGCACTTCGAAGAACATGTCTTTTACCCGCTGGTTAAAAGCCTCCGGCGCGACTCCCCGGAAGAGCGACGCGACCTTCACCCGGTTGTTCACGTAACAGCCCGCCGCGCTGCCGCCAATGGCATCGACGCGTGGCAGATGCGCCGCCGCCTTGCGCAGCGAATCCATGATGCCGTCGAAGTGATATTGCGGATCGGGGTGGAAGTATGGGTCCCAGACTGTCTCCTCACTGAAGACGACCTGGCCGTCGATCACGGCGGCGACTTTGCGATCACTGCCGCCGAGATCGAAGCCGATACGGCAGCCATCCAGGTGGCGACCGAGCGGCGTGGTGGCGGAACGCACCGGCGGCAGTGCGCGCGCGTCCACGACTTCAATCGCCCGGTCGAAAATCTTTTCGCCGATGATGTGGGAGTCAAACTTGCCGGTGACCGTCTCGCGGAAGTGCTTTTGCAACTGCGCGGCGAGAGTGGGTGAACCTTGGACATGGATGCGCCCGCCGCCCCAACCCCAGAGCATGAACTTCACGAGCCGTTCGACATGGAGAAAGTTCCCCGCCGCACCCGCCGCGCCCCCGGCAAAAACTTCGGTGGCATGGTGGAACACGGAGCCATCGGCCTGCTCAATGGCCAGACCAAGAGGCACGCCAGAGCCGGAAGCATGGACGGCCGCGCGAAAGGTGCGCACGGCCAGCGCGGCGGGACGGAATTGAGGATCGAGCACTGGCTGGAGGCGTGGCGCGATCAGAGGCAGACCTTGATTCAAATTCATGGTGACGACGCTATTTCGCGTCATGGCGGGGCCGGAGGGAAACAGAAAATTTCACCCGAGCTTGGTCCCGAGGGCGGTCATTTCGCGGCGGTCGGCCACCAGAACAGCCGCCAGCGACTCTCGGCCGGGGTGGAGGAATGTTGGATCAGCCCAAAGCACACCGAAGTCTGGTTCGTGCCGGTTTCGGTTTCGCGGCGATAGAGGTTCCAGAGCAAGGACTGGCTGCGCGCGCCGGTGGCCGCGTTTTTCTCGTCGCGCCAGAGGGACCAGACCGGAGACCAGTTGCGCTCGATGCTTTTGTTGCTGGGGATGATCGGCTCCAAGAGCGCGAGGATTTGCAGCCGCTCGTTGCCATTGTGGTCGTGGCGATGGGTGAAGAGCGGCCAGAAATCGCGGCGGCGCAGCGCCGTGCCGGCTTCGGTGTTGCGCTCGATCATGTCCGAGTAGAGGAACAGGAGAATGCGCATCCGGTCGCGGTCGAGCGGGTCGGCGTGGACGCGGTTGTATTTGTAGACCGGCCAGAGGTACCAGGTGCTCTCCAGGAACTCATTGGTGGCACGGCTGTAGAAAGGCCAGACGCGAGTGGTTTTGGCCGCCTCGCCCCGACGGAAGACGATGAGCGGCCAGGGCGCGCCGATCTCGTCGTACTTCCTGACCCGGTCGTGGGTGACGCTGAAACCAAGGAAGGCCGGCACGCTGGTTGAGTCGCGCAGGGGCGAGCGGGTGAAGCTGTAGAGCGGGAGGATGGCCTGGGTGTGGTCTTCGTTGGTGGAGCCGAGGCCAGAGTGCTGATCAAGGAAGAAGGGCCAGAGAAAAAACTTCCGGTCGTGGCCCGGCACGGGAATCAGATCGTCCCAAGTGTTCGTCCGCACCGTCGGCACCTTGTGCTCATGCCCGATGAGCGGCAGGAATTGCCAGCCGCGCAGGCCGTCGCCCCGGCGCAAATGGAAGAAAGGGAACAGGAAGTTGTCCGTGACGATGTCGCGCTTCTTCGACTGCACGTAGAGCGGCATCATCACGAAGAATACCTCGTCCCGAAAGAGGCGGTTTTTCGAGCGGCCATAGATGGGCAGCAGCCAGGTGTAATTCTCTGAGTCGTCTTCGGAACGTTGCTGGAGGTAGAGGGGAAAGAGGGAGAACCGGTGCTTGTTGGTCTCGTTTTCCACCTTCCCGCCCGCGAAGTTAAACACTTGGAAAATCTGGAACCGATACTCCGCACCAAAGCGATCGTAGGTGAGGAGAGGATATAGAATATCAAACTCAGTCGAATCAACCCCGGCATCGTGGGTTCTGGACATGAACGGAGGAAAAGCCCACTGGGAAATCTCGCCGCGCTGCTCGCGGTAAAAGGCCGGCCCGGCGATCTCGGTGCGTGTCCCCTGATCCAGGGTCAGGCGAAATTCGCCAAAGGCCGGGCCGGCCACCACTTGGGCCTGGGCGGCCCGCCCTTCTCCCCAGAGCACTGTGCCCAGCAGCAAGGCGCGCAAGGCCCGGAGCAGACCGCCGCGCGTCTGCGGCTTCGGGAGCGGCAGCCCGGTTTCGAGTTCGCCCCCATTCAGCCGCCGGTTTGACATTGGGATCTTTGTTGCTACTTTCATCTCACAGTCGAGGTTTTAACCTCGGTTCCTCCCGACCCAGCGGAAGATTGTGCGTTATCTCCGCTGGGTCTTTTTATGGACCAACCCCGTTCGCTCAAAAGATTCAAAATGGCCGGCAACGCCGTCAGGCCGGCGAACATGCAAGTGGCCGTGCCGATGGCCATCACGAAACCCAAACTCGAAATCCCGCGATGCTGGGCAATCATCAGGCTCCCGAACCCGGCGATGGTGGTCAACCCGGACACGAGCACGGCCTTGCCGGTGCTGCGGGCGAGCAGGCTGGGGTGCTGCTCCTCGGCAAAGCGGTTGAGGATGTGAATGCCGTTAGTCACGCCGATTCCGATGATGAGCGGCAGAGTCATGATGTTGGCCGGGTTGAAAGGCACCTCGAAGAGGCCCATGAACCCGACCATCCACAGCGCGCCGATACTGACGGGCAGGAGGGAAAAAAACACACAGGCGAAGCTGCGGAAATGGAGGAAGACCAGCAGCGCAATGGCCAGCAGCGCGTATCCGGCGGCCTGTTGATAACTGGATTTCAGGAGCGTGGTGTATTCGTAGAGCTGCACGGGCGTGCCAGTCACGTTGGGATCGACGCTGCGCAACTGGGCCACGAATTCCTTCTGGTTATCGCGCTTCCACACATCTTTTTTCGGATAGACCTGCACGAGGTATTTGCCGGTCGCACCGAGGAACCGTTTGCGAATGGCCTCCGGCAGGTCCGCCACCGAGAGCCGGGCCCGATCGTCCTGGGTGCGGATGGTGTTGAACGTGTCGCGCACATCGCGGAAGAGCGCCTGTTGAAAGGCGGCCAGCTTGAGCGCGGTCTCATTGGAAGGATTCACCAGCAACTGAAGGCGCAGTTTCGAGATCGTGTCGCGCAACGAGACCAGTTGGCTCTGGAGGTTGGTCAGCGAGGTGAGTTGGACCGCGAGCGGAGCGTTGGTCGCGAGCGCGGCCGGGGCGGGAGTTTCCAACCTGGCGTTCCCCGGCGGCAGTTGCTTCCGCAAAGAAATGATTTCCTTGTCCACTTCCCCCAGCGCAAGCCTCGTGTAGCCGGAGAGGGCAAAGAGCGTGACCGCGAAATCCTTGATCAGGACGGGTGATTTGTCCTCCGGCACGAAACGCACCTCGGCGACCTCGCGCTTGATTTGGGTCACGATGGCGAGCTTCTTCGCCTGATCCTCCGTCAGGTAAAGCGCCATGTCGTCAATGCCCGCGAGGTCCACGGAGGCGACCGAGGACAGATCGGTCAGCCGGGCTTCCAGCCGGACTGCTTCTTCGAGCGAACCGGCCACGATGGCTCCGTAAAGCACGGACTTGTTCGCGGAATTGATCAGCTTCTCCCCAAAGATGACCGCCGGCAGACCGTGGCTCTGCATCTCCAGCAAGTTGTAGTCGAAATACACCTTGCGCGCCGGGATCAGCGCCGCGACACAGATCGCCACCGTGAGGGCGAGGACGCGACGCGGGCGCGACAGCCAGAGTCGCTCGATGGCCTCCCGCCGCTCCAGTTTCGCGCCGAGCTCGTGGTCGATGACGTTCTGCCGACCGCGCAGCAGCATCACGGGCAACATCGTCATCATGGGCACGAGACAGATGATCAGGCCGCCGCCGCAGATGATGCCCATCTCCTGGATGCCCTTGAAGTCCGTCGCGGCCATGGCCAGGAACGCCCCCGCCGTCGTGAGCGCACCGGTGATCACGCCCATGCCCGTAAAGACCACCGCCTTGCGCAGCGCCTCCTCGTTGCTGCGCCCGTGGCGGATTTCCTCCTCGTAGCGTGAAATCAGATGCACGCCGAAGTCGATGGCCAGGCCGACGAGGATCGGCGCGAAGGTGACGGTGAGAATGTTCAGATGGCCGATGACCGCCGTGGTGAAGGCCATGGTGTAACCCAGGCCGACGATGAGCGCGATGTTGGCTTTGATGGGTCGTCCGGTCTCGTGGTAGCCAAAAATAAAAATGATCGCCACCAGCACCAGCGCGATGACGGTCGCTTTGGTGGTGTCCGCAGTGGACTGCTCCATCTCGTCCAGTTCAAGAATTGGTTCACCGGTGATACCCACGTTCAGCCCCGGCACCTCGGCCTGGGTCTGCGCGACCAGTTCGCGCAAACGGGGCACGGCTTGTTCATTAAGATTATCCCGGGCGGCCCGGGCGGTGACCAGGTAGAGCCGGCCCTGGGCAAACGTGATGTAAATCTTGCCCTCGGCCTCATCGCCGCCCCCGAACAAGGCATTAATCCCAGGCGTGGGTGGCACGCCCTGGCGCTCCAGGCTGGCGCTCCCTTGCGCCAGGATGCGATCCAGCGCGGGCAACGCCTTGATCAACGCCTCGATTTCCGGTGAAGCCTCCTGACCCTGCTGGCTGATCTGCTTCCTGAACTCCTGATTGATGAGGTTGAAAAGCGATAACAGGCTGTTGGCCTTGCTGAACTGCTCGAGAAAGGGCCGGTAGTCACGCAGCGTCTGGCGCAGTTCGCCGAGGTCATCTTCCGGCACGAAGAGCAGCGCCTTGGGCCCGAGCATTTTCAAGTCGCCCTTCCAGACGACATCCATGAACAGGTTCGTCTCGGCCTCCAGCTTGGCTCCAAGTCGTTCCACAAACTGGCGGTTCTTTTCCTGGTTCTCGCTCTCGACCACGACCACGAGTTCGTCCGGGAGCGGAAATTCCTTTTTGAACTGGAGGAAATTCTGGTGGTACTTCTTGTCCCCGCCGACCAGGTTGTCGCGGCTCGAATCGAACTGGAGCTTCCAGGGAGAAAAGGCCGTGAACCAGACGCAGAAAACGAACAGAATGATCTGCGGGTAGAAGAACCAGCGCGGGTAACGCATGATCGCGTCCACCATCCGGTTCAAAAGCCGCGGACCCAAATGTTCCCAGCGCGAAGCCATTATGTGATGCGGCGACTCATCGCACCGCCGCCTGTTCCTGAAGTTCCGCGTTCGAGTAAACTTCCTTCACGCCGTCATGCCCCTCCAGCGCTTCGATCAGCTTGGAAAAAGTCCGGCCGCGCCTTGCCTCGAGGCCGCCCTTGAAGTGCTTCACCTTCGCCCATCTGCTGTGTCCGGCCATGTGTCGTTCGAATTAGGATTTAAGAATTAACATTAGAGAGTTGCAGCGTCCCGTTCCGACTTCTGCCTTCTGCATTCCTCCTTCTGCCTTCCCCGCCTTCACCCCTCCGCCACCACCGTCACCGCCGTGCCGTAACACAGCACCTCGGTGATGCCCGCCCCGATCTCGGTCGCGTCGTAACGCACGCCGATCACGGCGTTGGCCCCGAGCTGGCCGGCGTGAGTCAACATCTGCTGAAAGGCGTCGTCCCGCGCCTGTTCACAAAGACTCGTGTAGAGGGTGATGTTCCCGCCAAACAGACTCTGAATGCTCGCACCGATATTTCCAATGATGGAGCGCGACCGCACGATGATGCCTCGCACGACTCCGTGCGATTTGGTGAGGCGATACCCCGGCATTTCAAAGGCCGTGCTGGTCAGCGGATGCGTCTGGCTCATGCGAACAGTTGAACACGGCACCGGAAGCGGGCAGAAGCGAAAAATGTTTCGTGGCGCGCGCAGGGCTCACCTGGTTGGGCCAGAACAATCATCGCGACGCTGGCCGGCCGGGGCAGGCTCCCAAGCTGACTTTCAAACTGGCACCAACCAGTCGCGCCCATGGGAGGGACGGTTGAAACCGTTCCCGTTTGTGGATTAAGCTCTGGCCATGAGCATCATGGAATCGGAACCCCGCCCGGAATCTGGGCCCGGTCAGCCGACGGCGGCTTCGGCCCCGGAGCAGCACGGCCCCACCCCGGACGCGCCGCCCACCGCCGCCTCACCGTTGACGCCCGAAGAGCAGATGGCGCGGTTTGAACAGGAACTCAAAGAAAACGACTGGGGGCATCAGCCATGTTAGCAAACTGGACCAAAGCAATTCCCGGCTCCCTGGCTGATACGGCTGTGCCCGCTCACCAACGACCATGCACGGCCCGACAGCGCAGGCGCGAGTTCAGCACCAGCGCCAGTTCCGGCTCCGGCACGTTCGGTGTCGCAAGCGAGCGCAGATACGCGACGAGACAGCGCGCTCCAGCAACGGCGGGAGTTGCGTCACGCCCGCCGCAGTGAGGTCAGTAATCATCCCGTCGTCGGCAAAGAGGCCGATGTGGATCTGATTTTGGTTCAGGAAGCGGCAGAGTTTCATGCGTTGGAATCAGGTGGTCTTGGGTTTGAATTTTCCGGCGAGCACATCTTCAACTGGATCACTTAGCTGCAACTCGCGCGCCCAGTGACGCAGATAATCTGCATCCAGCTTGCCCTGCTGCACGGCGGCCACGCCCGCGATGTCGAGCCGCTGGCGTTCGGACGGAGTGATGCGATCCCAGTGGAGCTTGTGCAGGATGACGTCCTCGGCGGTCGCCAGCCAGACTTCCCGCCCGAACATCGGCTGTGCGGTGCGCCGTCGAAACATTTCGCGCTCGAAGGGAACCGGCTTGAGCAGCCAGAAATCGATCTTCAGCGTGGAGCGCGAATCAATCGCGTTGAACTGGTGCGGTGGCTGGTAGGCGGACCGCACCATCGCCTCGTCGATGTAGAACTGGTCTCGAAACGCCTCCACCAAAGCGGGCACCTGCGAGGGCGGAAGCTGAATGACGAAATCCAAATCGTGCGTGGTGCGCGGAATCCCCCAGAAGTTGCTGGCCATCGATCCTGTCACCATGTAGCTCACGTCGGCCCGGTCCAGCCGCGTGAGCGTGTCCAGCAGCAGCGTGTCTTGGTTCACAGAGTGCGCGCCAGCGCCAGACGTTCGCTCAACAACCGGTTCACCGCAGTTTCATCCGCTTCGGGATGCTGGCTACGGATGCCGGCCCGCGTGACTTCGCACGCCAGCTTGAACAAATCAAAACCGATCCGCACGCGCTCCTCGCCCGTCATCTGGCGATAACGCTCGATCTGCATTTGCGTGGCGGCTTCTGGACTCACGGCGAAAATTTACCGGATGGAATTCGGACGGGCAATGACGAGTTCCTTGGGCAACTGTGCCGCTTGTTTTCCCGCCCTCTACATGTCAGGCTGGCCCCGTGAAAACCATCACCCAGTTGGACAAGACCCAGCGCCTCGTATTGACCAAGGAAATGCGCCTCCTCGCTGGCATCGTCACGGGCGAGAAATTGGAAGTCACGGTCAGGCCCGGCTCCATTCTTATTGCTCCGGCTCACCGCGCCAAAGGCCGGGTCGTGCGCAAGGGCAAGCTCAAGGTGTTTGATGGCGACATTCCCGACGTGGACCTGGCCGCAGCGGTGAACGCCGCCCGCCATTACACGCGATGAACTTCCTCGATACGTCCGTGCTGGTGGCCCCGTGCTGGCCAAGCACCCCGCCCATTCCGCCTGCGCTCCGCTCCTTGCCGCCAACGACAGCGTGACGGATGCCCATTGTCTCGCCGAGTCCTACGCCGTGCTCACCGCCGCCTACAAGCTCCGCCCCACTGACGCCGCCGCGCTCCTGCTTGACCGCCCCAGCGCCATCGCCCGGCCCGTGCTTCTGGAAGATTACCGGGCCTGTCTGGAAAAGCCGGAGCACATTCAGGGCGGAGGCATCTACGACGCGATTCACGCGGCGGTCGCGCGCCGGCTCCAAGTGGAAGTGCTCTACACCGGCAACGTCACCAACTTTGAACACCACGCCCCGGACCTCGACGTGCGCCGGCCGTAGCTGAGAAGGCCGATTGCATACGCCGGAATTTTTCGACCGTGAGCCAATCCGGTGGGGTGAGACTCCGTCGAACCCTAACTGCCGACGCAGGAGGCGCGAGCGCAGCGAGCATCTCGGTTTGCGCGCGCGTCACCCGAGATGCTCGTTTCACTCGCCTCGCTCCGCTCGAATTGGGGTTCGACGGAGTC
>JANOQV010000150.1:0-29867 GCA_031414955.1 Pedosphaera sp.
ATCCGAAAGTTTGTGTGCGGGTCAGAACTGAGCGAGAAGAAAGCACATGAGCAAGACGAAGACGGAAAAGACAAAACCGGAAGCTTTTAAGAACGGAAAGACGGGGCGGGACGTGACCCTGATCGATCAATGGATCGCGGAACATTACGAGGGGCCGGACGATATTCTGGGGAAGGAGGGCCTGCTGGCGCAGTTGACCAAGGCGGTGGTGGAGCGGGCGCTGGGGGCGGAGTTGACGCATCACCTGGGCTACGCCCCGGGCGGAGCGCCGGACGAGGAAGGTGGCAACTGCCGCAACGGCACGAGCGCCAAGACCGTGATCGGAGAAGGCGGCCAGGTGGAGATCGCGGTGCCGCGCGACCGGCACAGCACGTTCGAGCCGCGCCTGATCGCCAAGGGGCAAAGACGCTTTGAAGGGTTCGACCAGAAGATCATCGCGATGTATGCGGGCGGGATGACGGTGCGGGAGATCCAGGGTCTGCTGCGCGAGCAGTATCAGGTGGACGTGGGCCATGACTTCATCAGCACGGTGACCGACGCGGTGCTGGGCGAGGTGGTGGAATGGCAGAACCGGCCATTGGAACGGATGTATCCGATCGTGTTCTTCGACGCGCTGCGGGTGAAGATTCGCCGCGACGGGACGGTGCAGAATCAGGCGGTGTATCTGGCGCTGGGGGTGGCCCCGGACGGGACGCGCGACGTGCTGGGCCTGTGGATCGAACAGACCGAAGGAGCGAAGTTCTGGCTGAAGGTGATGAACGAACTGCGCAACCGGGGCGTGAACGACCTGCTGATCGCGGTGGTGGACGGGCTGAAGGGATTTCCCGAGGCGATCACGACGGCCTTTCCGCAGACGACGGTGCAGACGTGCATTGTGCATCTGACGCGCTTCAGTCTGGCGTATTGCGCGTGGCAGGACCGGGCGAAGGTGGCCGGAGAGTTGAAGAACATCTACCGGGCGGCCAGTGCGGAAGAAGGGCAACGCCTGCTGGAGGTGTTTGCGGAGAGCGAGTTGCCGAGCGGTTTGAGGAAGCGAACCTCGACGAGCAGGGCGATGCGATCGGGATGGTGGCCGAGCAATGCGGCCGTCTGTTCGACATCAAGGCGCGCGGGCAGGTGCCGCAGGTTCAGGAAGTTCGCGACGGAATTGGGGATGAGTTCGCGGCTGGGCATGGTCAGGATTGGGCTTTCTTGGCGGCTTCAATTCTATCATCAACGCCGTTCTTGTTGGCATCGACGAAGACCTTGAGTTGGCCGTGAGGATGCGCGAGGAGCCATGCAAGCCGGTTCTGCTTTGCATTCCATAATCACTCACCAACGCCAGCCGTTGGCTCCGCTCGTGAGCAACCCATTCACTTTCCCGGTAATCGTAATACTCATTCAACGCTGGATTCAAACCCACCGTCACAACCTTCAAATGCGCCTTGGTTAGGTCCCCAAAGTAGGGCACGGGCCGTCATTCATTGACCACCTGGTTTTCGCACGCTGGATTGCCAACGCACCGATGACATCTTTCAACAGACATTTCCAAATTCTAGCCGCCCGACCGTTCCGAACCCCAGCTGCCATATCCCGCCGGCTTTGTCGCCGCTTTGGGGCTTCACGCAACACGAAGCAGCCTCACGGCCTCGGCAGATACTCAATGCGGTCGGCCCAATCCCAATCCTTCGCTTCTCGCCACAAGTTCACCAGCAATCGCGCCTGCTTGCCGTAAGCCGTGGTCGGCACCGAACGGCGAAAGAGGATGACCCCGGCATGGCCCACGCCTTCGCGGGTCAGGGTACCGGCGTGCAACGGCATGCTCGCACGGTCAAAGCCCACCAAAATCATTTCGTGCTCACGCAACGTCATCAGCAAGGCCGGGTCTTTCACGGACAGGTAAGCGCCATTTTCCCACTCGGAGATGTGCATGATCGGAAACCCATCTTCGATCTGCTGGCATGCTGCCACCAGCCGGTGCGAAGTGTTTTCGTCGGCGAGCAGGCTCGGTTTCAAGCGCCAACCTCAGCCTTGCGTTGCTGCTCGATGTCGCCGCGAAACGCCTTGGCGAACGCCATCGCGCACCGGACCAGCGCGGGCGGCCAGCGAAAATGGTCAGCCGCCTTGGCGACAGTCTTCACTTCGTGAAGCACGTCCGCCACTTCCCATACGGCGACGCGATGCCCCTGGACATAGGCTTCACGGCCGCCGGCACCGTCCCGAAAGCCAATGCCAGGATACTCCTCTTCCAATGCCTTTTCCTTCAGGTAAAGGCTGCTCAGGGTGGACACTTCCAGATGACGGCGCTTGGCCTGGCGGGCCAGCAACGCCGCGTGGTCTGCTTCGATTCGACAGGATTGTACGATGGTCGGCATGACGGCACTCTCGTTTACAACGTAAACACTGTCAAGCGCGCCGGACATCCGCTGAACCACGGACGCGCGACGTGCGCGCCCCAGGCCAAGGGCAAGATCGAACGCCAGCACCAATACTGGCAGGGCCGCCTGCCCGCGCTCTTCGCCGCCGAAACCATCACCACGCCCGAAGCGGCCAACCTCCTCCTGCCCGCCCTGCGCCGCCCTGCGCGCCAAGCACAGCATGTTGCGCGTCGTGCCACGCTGCGCCTGGTGGCCCTACATCTGGAGCCGCCGCACCACGCTCCAAGTCGGTCCCGATGGTCGTGTCCCCATCGGCCACGAACGCTTGCGCGTGGGCGTGAGTGCCGGCACCCGCGTCGTCCACGGTCTCCAGCCCAATGGCACCATCAGCATCCTCGCCCACGAACCTAAAACCGGAGAACGGCCCGCCCTCCTCCTGCAAATCCGCGCCTGAGGCGGCTGTCCGCCTTTGCTCGCACACTTTTGTTCGCCTTTGAAATCCTCACGACAGCGGCGGACTCCATCGTGTCAAAACTCTTTAGAAATGTCCCCTGTTGAACTCGCGAGAGCATGTCCCCTTCGTTGTTTGTGGTGCGTGCTTCGCTCCCCCAGCCGGGCCGTCTCTCGCCGCATCCGTCCCTCGGCCTTTTTTCCATCCCAAAACTTCCGTCCCGCTCCCACTCCCGGCCGCCGCCACGGATGGCTCGCCGCCGGCACGGTCTTCCCTTTCGTTGGCACCTGCTTGGTCTTCTTCTGCACGGGCTGCTGCTTCCTCATGGTTCCTTCGGGCAGCGCCCGCCACTTGAGCTGCTGGCCCCGATGCCCCAACTGCACCCGCCCGTGGCGCAGCGTGCGCACGATCACCTTGCGCCGCACCAGGCTCAGCGCCTCGTGTTGCCGGTCCAACTGATAGCGCCGCCCGGCGCACGCCACCGTCCAGTCGCCCTGCACCACGCGCTCTTCTTCCCAACTCAACACCTCGTCCAGGTTCCTGAGCACGCCCCGATGCACGTCCACCGGACTGGCCGCCGCCCGCCCAAACTGCCGGTGGAACGCCGGCAGGTATTTTTCATCCAGGAACCGGTTCGCACTTTCGAGGTCGCGGATCCCGGCCAGCCGCATCTCTTTGACCAGCCGGTCTTGCAGCGTGCCGTTCATCCGCTCCACCCGCCCCTTGGCCGGCGGACTGTGGGCCAGGATTAGTTCCACCCCCAGTGTCTCCATGGCCCGCCCGAACTGCGTCCGCGGCGTCTGCCCCGCCAGTTGCGCCGCGCGCTGGGCTGGCCCCGCAGCCGATGCCCCAGGCCCGCGTTCCCGGCGGCCTGATACCGCTGCCAGATGCGCTTGCTCTGGCGGCAGCCCACCGCCATCAGTTCCGCGGCCTGCACCAGCGTCAAATCCTTCGCCTTGACTCCCACCATGACCGTCAATCGGGCCCGTTCTTTCCTGCTCATTGTTAATGTCTCCATGTTGCGGGCGGGGTTGCTACCGCAACCCCGCCCGCAAGGGGACATTCTCATCGAGTTACGACAGGGCGGACTCCATCGTTGACACTGCGCGAGGGCATTTTTACCTTCTCCCGGCAAATAACTGAGCGTGTCGCCCCGGGTTTGCACTCGGGGCTTTTTATTGTCGACACGCCAAGCAATTCTATGGCGAATACAATTCTGGTCGGTGCCCAGTGGGGTGACGAGGGCAAGGGAAAAATCATCGACGTGCTCACCGAGCAGGCGGACATCGTGGTCCGCACGCAGGGGGGCAACAACGCCGGCCACACCGTTTATCTGGGCGCGAAGAAATACGTCCTGCACCTGATTCCCTCCGGCATCCTGCGCCCGAGCAAGACCTGCGTGATCGGCAACGGCGTGGTCATCGACCCGGTGAATCTCGTGGGCGAGATCGAGGGCTTGCGCAAGCTGAAGATCAAGGTCAACGGCAACCTCTTCGTCAGTGAGACGGCCCACCTTGTTTTCCCCTACCACCGCGAACTGGACGAGCAGCGCGAGATTCTCAAGGGCAAGAACAAGATTGGCACGACCAAACGGGGCATCGGCCCGGCCTACGGTGATAAAGCGGCGCGCACCGGGTTGCGCATGATTGATTTGATCCACGCCGATCGTTTCAAGGAAAAGCTCCAGTTCAAGATCAAGGAGAACAACGAGGTCTTGAAGGCCTTCGGAGCCAAGCCGCTTTCCTTCAAGAAAGTCCACGAGGCCTATCGCGCGGCCGGGGATTATTTGAAGCCGTTCGTGACCAACACCGTGGTGCTGCTCCATCAGGCCTGTCGGCGCGAGGCTAACATTTTGTTTGAAGGCGCGCAGGGAACCTTTCTCGACATCGACCACGGCACGTATCCGTTCGTCACGTCGTCAAATACCACGGCCGGCGGCGCCTGCACCGGCTCGGGCGTGGCCCCCCACCTCATGGACAACGTGGTCGGAGTGATGAAGGCCTACACCACGCGCGTGGGCGAAGGACCGCTGCCGACGGAGCACGCCGAGATCGCCGACATGCTACACGCCATGGGCCGCGAGTTCGGCTCGACCACGGGCCGGGCGCGGCGTTGCGGCTGGTTTGATTCCGTGGCCACGCGCCACGCGCAGATGGTCAACGGCATCGACGAACTGGCCGTGACCAACGTGGATGGACTCGACACGCTCGACGTGGTGCGCGTGTGCATCGGCTATCGCGTCGGCTCGACCAAGTATGATTACGTGCCGAACGACATTGAGGCCTTCCACCAGTGCCAGCCCATCTACGCGGACTTCCCCGGCTGGAAGACGCCGACGGACAAGATTCGCGAATGGAAGAAACTGCCGGTGAATTGCCGCTCCTACCTCAAAGCGCTCGCGGAACTCACGAACGCCAGGCTCGCCATCGTCTCGGTGGGGCCGGCCCGGGCTCAGACCATCTTCCTTTGATGCCCCTGCGCCGCTGGCGCTGACGCTGTGAGCGCACCCACTCTCCAACTCAGTCCGCAGGCCAAGTCCACGTTGCCCACACATGTGGCCATCATCATGGACGGCAACGGGCGCTGGGCCAAGGAGCGCGGTCTGCCCCGGGTCGAGGGCCACCGCAACGGGGTCGAGTCGGTGCGCGCCGTGGTGCGGGCGGCGGGCGAGGTGGGCATCAAGTACCTCACCCTTTACGCCTTCTCAGTCGAGAACTGGAACCGCCCCAAGGACGAGGTGGACACGCTGATGAAGTATCTCGCGCGTTTCCTCAAGAACGAGATCGGCGAACTGACCCGCAACAACGTGCGTCTGGAAGTGATTGGCCAGATTTACCGTCTGCCCGAGTTCGTGCAGGAGCAGTTAAAAAAAACCCAGGCGGCACTGGCCAAACATAACGGCCTCACTTTGATCCTTGCGCTTAGCTACGGTGGCCGGCAGGAGATCGTGGAAGGCGTGCGCGCCCTCGCCACCAAGGTCAAGGCGGGCCGGCTCGAACCGGCCGAAATCACCGAGCAGGTCATCTCGCAGCATCTTTACACGCACCAGTATCCCGATCCGGACCTGCTCATCCGCACCAGCGGCGAATTGCGCGTAAGCAACTTCCTCCTCTGGCAGATTTCCTATGCGGAGTTTGTCGTCACGCCGAAGCTCTGGCCGGAATTTCGCCGACCCGAGTTTTTCGACGCATTGGAGGAATACACGCGGCGGCATCGGCGCTTTGGCGCGGTGTGAGCAGCCGCGCCCGGCCGCAAATCCACTTTACACACCACACTCCGGCTCGGAACACTCCGACCGTGCCGATATACCGCTGGCTTCCCGCGCTCGTCCCGGTGCTGCTGATCCTGGGCGCGGTGTGCGGCCCGGCCGAGTTGGTGGCGGCGGTTCCGCCCCGTTTCTCCATTCAAACCTGGGAGACGGACGAAGGGCTTCCGAATCGTTCCGTGGTTTCGATGGCTCAGACGCCGGACGGCTATCTTTGGCTCGGCACGTTGCAGGGGTTGGCGCGTTTCGATGGCGTCAGTTTCAAGGTTTTCGATCAGGAGAACACCCCCGCCTTGAAGGACAACCGTATCCTGCATCTGTTTGCCGACAGCCGGGGCACGCTTTGGATCGGCACCGAGCATTCCGGCACCCTCCAACTACGGGCGGATCAAATCTCCGCTCCGACGGAACTCTCCAGCGGCGGGAGCGAACGAAGGCTGATGGCCGCGTGCGAGGATGCCTCGGGCGCAGTGTGGCTCTACAATGCCAATGGTGAAGTCTGGCGATACGCACAGAACCGCTTCACGCCCTTCATCATTACTCCGCACGAGGAGAGCCGCTGGCGGACCATCATCCAGGAAACGAACGGGCCGGTCTGGGTCGGCACCATGCGCCGCCAATTCGCGATCGGCGACCTTGCGGAGCATGATTCGCTGGCCTTGCCCACGCACCTGGAAATAAACGCGGGCCTGTTGAACTCCCTGGTGCCAAGCGCGCGGGGCGGGTATTGGCGGCTCGGGCTGGGCATCCAGAAATGGACCACGAACCGGCTGGAGCGCGATTTCGGCCATTACCCCGGAGGGCTGGTCCCCACGGCCGCGTGCGAGGATCGGGAAGGCAACCTGATCATCGGCACGCAAGGATTGGGCGTTTTCATCATTGGCCTGGACGGGGCGATCACGTCCATTTCCACCAACCACCAACTTTCCCACAATTGGATTCAATCATTGCTCGTGGATCACGAGGGCACTTTGTGGGTCGGGACGGACGGCGGCGGGTTGAACCGCGTCCGCCGGCAGTCCTTCAACGTGGTGGAAAACACCACGCGCTGGAGCGTGCGCTCCGTGACGGAAGATGCGGCGGGTGATTTGTGGATCGGCACGGTGCGCGACTCGCTCGGGCATTGGGTTCGGGGCACGAATCAACTGGAGCAGCTCACAGTTTCCCGGAGCGGCCATTCCATCAGCTCGGTCTATTCCGACCGCAGCAACCGCTTGTGGATCGCGACGGCGGGCGGCGAACTGCTCCTGCGCGAGCACGGCCGGCCGGATCAGCCCGCGGGCGGCGGTCTGATCCAAGGCACGGTGCGGGCCATTCACGAGGACCGGTCGGGGCGACTCTGGTTTGGTTCCTCCTCCGGGCTGGCCAGCCTGAGGAACGCCGAATGGAAAAAGTTCACAACTTCCGATGGCCTGGGTTCGGACCAAATCACCGCGATCACGGACGCTCCTGGCGGCCTGCTCTGGGTGGGCACGGCGCGTGGCGGCCTTTATCGCCTGGAGGAAAATCGCTTCACCGAAGTGCAAAAGCCGGCGGGCCAGGCTGCGGATGACATCCGGGCGCTTTGGTCGGACAACGATGATGTGCTTTGGGCCACCACCTCGGGCAATGGGCTGCTGAGATTCAAGGGACGTCAGTCCAGCCGGTTCACGGTGCGGGACGGCCTGCCCAGCAACCGGCTTGGGTTCATCATCGAGGATCGGGAGGCCAATCTGTGGATCGGTTCGAGCAAGGGACTGTTGCGCCTGGCCCGGCGCTCGGCGGCGCTCTTCGCGGAAGGCCACTTATCCTCGCTCCCATGCCGCACGTATCGCAAAGAGGACGGACTGGGATTGCCCACGAGTGAATGCGCCACCGATTCGCAACCGGGAGCCTGGTTGGGGCGGGATGGGACGCTCTGGTTTGCCACGGCCAAAGGTTTGGTGTCGGCCAATCCCGCGCAACTCCGCCCCAACACCAATCCACCTCCGGTGAACATCGAACTGGCCCTCGTGGATGATGTCATCCGGCCCGCGCGCGACTTTGAGGGCCGGCCCGCCCTAGTCCTGCATCCAGGAGATGAGCGGTTGCACATCCACTATTCGAGCCTGAACCTTGGCCCGACCAACAGCGTGCGCTTCCGTCATCGGTTGGAAGGCTATCAAAAGGACTGGAGCGAGGCGGGCAATGATCGGGTGGCGAAATTCCTAAAACTGACTTCGGGCCGTTACACCTTTCACGTCATGGCGGCGAATGAGGACGGGGTGTGGAATGAAATCGGCAGCACCCTGGCCGTGATCGTGCGCCCTCCGTTCTGGAGCACCTGGTGGTTCCTCGGCGCGGCGGCGGTGGCGGGCTTCGGGCTGGTCGCGGGCATCGTCCACTTTCTCTCCACGCAAAAACTGGAACGACAGCTCGCCCTCCTGCGGGAAAAGGAAGTGCTGGAAAAGGAACGCGCCCGCATCGCCCGCGACATTCATGACCAGGTCGGGGCCAGCCTCACCCAGGTCGCGCTGCTGGGCGAACTCGTCCAGACGGACAAGGATTCCCCCGGCGAGGTGCTCGAACACGCGCAGCAGATTTCGCTCACCGCCCGGGAGACCACCCGGGCGCTGGATGAAATTGTATGGACGGTCAATCCGCAGAACGACACCTTGGAAGGGCTGGTGAATTACATCTGCAAATACGCGCAGGATTATCTCGCCGTGGCCGGGGTGCGCTACCGCTTTGACATTCCGGCGCAGGTGCCGGCCCGGGCGGTAGCTCCCGAAGTGCGGCACAATGTCTTCCTCGCCTCCAAGGAAGCCGTGACCAACATCGTGCGCCACGCCCAAGGCTCGTCGGCCTGGCTTCGCATCCGACTCGAGCCAGCCTCGGTCGTTTTGGAAATCGAAGACAACGGTCGCGGCGTCGCCGACCTCGACGTGGACGCGCCGCGCACGCGGAACGGACTCAAGAACATGCGCAAGCGCCTGGAGGACATCGGCGGTTCCTTCTCCCTCACCCCCGGTCCCGAGGGGGGCGCGCTGGTGCGCCTCACGTTCCCCCTGACCTGATTTCCAACCATGCCCATCCACGTTTCCATTGTTGAAGACAACGACCAGTTGCGAAAAACCCTGGCCCGCGTGCTGAACCGCGCGGAGGGGTTCGAGTGCGTCAGTGACTACCCCAACGCCGAGGGCGCCCTCGAAGATTTGCCGACGAAGAATCCCAACGTCGTGCTCATGGACATCAATCTGCCGGGCATGAACGGGGTAGAGTGCGTGCGCAAGCTCAAGCAGATCGCCCCGCAGATTCAGATCATGATGCTCACCGTGTACGAAGACACGGAGAACATCTTCGCCGCCCTCGCGGCCGGCGCTTCCGGCTACATGCTCAAGCGCACCGCCACGCCCGAACTGCTCGACTCAATCCGGGAAGTGCATCGCGGCGGCTCGCCCATGACCGCGCACATCGCCCGGATGGTCGTGTCCTCGTTCCAGAAGTCCGCCGCCGTGGCCGCCTCCACCACCGAGGACCTTTCGCCCCGGGAACGGGAGGTGCTCGACTTTCTGAGCCAGGGTTTTCTCTACAAGGAAATCGCCGAGAAGCTCGGCATCAGCTACGAGACCGTCCACACCTACGTCCGCCGCATCTACGAGAAGCTGCAAGTCCGCACGCGCACCGAAGCGGTGGCGAAATTTCTGCGCCGTTAGGAAAGCCTCGCCGGGCGCGGGCCTCGGGCCTCGTCCAGGCGTCGGCGTCCGCCGCAGAACTGCGGCCGGAAACGTCGGTGATTTGCGTGCCAGGTCACGCCCGGCTGCTGGGGGTGCGGGGTCAGGGCCGACGCATCAAAATGTTTGGTTCCACGGGCTGAAACCCAAAATCCAAATCCCAAATCCCAAATAAGCTCTCAATTCCAAACTCCCATGGGGGTGCGAACGCCTGGTTTTGGAATTTGGGCCGTTGGAATTTATTTGGAATTTGGGTTTTTGGTTTTCGTGCGAAACACCGCGAAATTAGATGCGTCGGCCCTGGGGTGCGGGTGCATGTGTCTTGGCAATCCGCGCTGGGTTACATACGCTGCCCACGCATGCAGAATGGTCCTGGCAGGGAGCAACGGCGCGACGGCCCGGCAAACCGCTGTCAGTGGCTGCGCCACGGGCGGGAGGCTATCGCGGCGATGCTTGACCTCATCGGCCAAGCCCAGAGCACCATCCGTCTGGAGACGTTCATCTTCCACCCCGACGAAATTGGGAACTCTTTCCGGACGGCCCTGCTGGCCGCGCAGCAGCGCGGTGTGCGGGTGCGCGTGATGTGCGACGCGGTGGGTTCGATCACCTTGCGAGCCAGTTACTGGGAGGAACTGGTCGCGGCCGGAGGCGAGTTCCGCTGGTTCAATCCGCTCGATCTCAAGCGGCTCATCCACCGCGACCATCGAAAAATTCTGGTCGTGGACGACGAAGTGGCCGTCATCGGCGGTTTCAACATCGGGGCGAATTACGCCGGGGACGGCGTGATCAGCGGCTGGCGCGATCTCGGCCTGCTCATTCGTGGTTCCATGGCCGGCCAACTGGCGGACGCTTTCAATCATCTCTTCGTGCAGGCTGAGTTCCGCCATAGCCGCTTCCAGCGCCTGCGCCGCACGCGCTCCGAAACCAGCCTGACCGGGCCGGGCTGGACGCTGTTGTTAAGCGGTCCCGGGCGCGGGCATCGGGCCTTGAAGCGGGCGCTGGCGCAGGACTTTTCCCGCGCGCGATCCATCCAAATCATGTCCGCCTATTTTCTGCCGAACCTGCGCCTCCTCCGGGAACTGAAGAGGGCGGCCAAACGAGGAGCGAGGGTGCAACTCATCCTCGCCGGCAAGAGCGATGTCTGGCTGATGAGCCTGGCCACGCGCGGCCTATACGCCGCGCTGCTCCGGGCCGGCGTGGAGGTGCATGAATACACGCCGCAGGTGTTGCATGCGAAACTGGTGATTGTGGATGACGTGATCTACGCCGGTTCGGCGAACCTGGATGCGCGCAGCCTGAGCATCAACTACGAGGTGCTGGCGCGGATCACGGACACGCGGCTGGCGGCCCAGGCCCGGCGGCTTTTCGCAGCCGATCTGAAGCACTGCCATCGCGTGGAGCGGCGCGCTTTGGGCCAGCCGCGCGGCTGGTGGCAGGGTGTGCTGGAGCGGTGCGCCTTCTTCATCCTGGCGCGGATTGATCCCTATCTTGCCCGTCGGCAGCAGCACCGGCTGATCAACTCGTGAACGCAGATTGCGCTTTTGAAGCGGACCACAACCCAAGGACAAGTGCTGTGCGTGCATTTCCATATCCACCGCGCCTCCCGCAAAGACCGCCACCAGCTCGTCAGCCAGCGGAAGGGCGCCCCCAACATGGACAACCTGGACATTGGGCACCGGCGCGGAAAGAAGTCCGAATGCGATGCCCAAGTCAACGAGATGGGCGGCGCGGATTCAGGACCAGCACTGCGACCTATTGAGACTCGTGCCATGGAGTGACAGCCATGATGCGACAGGCGTGTCTGTAGAAGGAGCGCCGAGCATTGCTCGGCATGAGTGGAACGCCGCCCCTTCGGGCCGAGCAATGCTCGGCGCTCCGTCATTCTATGGCACGAGCCCCAGTAATTCATCGTGAACCGCATCCACAAGACGATGGCCGGGCGTTCAGAGCATACCGCAAGTGGGCGGCGCGGCGCGGTGTGCGCGCGTCCTCCGACCGAACCGACAAAAATGTGGGACCGCAAAACGGCGGCTTCGGGCCACAGCCTGTCAGTCCACATGCCGGGAAACACCCATGGAACAAGCATGACCAATCATCCCTGCTGACCATGCGGCCCCAGCCGCATGGCCGGGCCTGGTTTGGTCGAACCCGATTCAACTCCGGCGGCTGAGTTTTCCCTTTAGTCCCCCGGCGCGTTCGGAATAACTTCCGCCGTGGATTTCACGCCCTACCTGGTCGTGCTGGGTGTTTTGGTTTTTGCCGCGGTGAGCTTCTTCTTCGCGCTCGCCGAGTCCGCCCTGTTCACGCTGGGCAAATGGCAAGTCGAGCAACTCGCTGAACGGGCACCGCAGCGAGGCGCGGTCGTCGCGCGGCTGCTGCAACAACCCTCCGAATTGCTCGCCACGATCGTACTCGGCAACACCGTCGCCAATGCCCTGGTCGTGGCCATTGGTCTAGGCGTGACCCTTTGGCAGGGCGGATCGGTGCCGGGCATGGTCGGGGCGTTGGCGGTGCTCATCCTGGTCGGCTGCGAGGCACTGCCCAAGACACTGGCCGTGCGCTCACCGGAGACGTGGTCATTGCGCGTGGCCCGGCCGATGTCGTGGCTGCACGGCCTCACGCGACCGGTGCAGCGCCTGGCCACGGCCCTGAACAACTTGGTTCTGCAAGGTGTGCTGGCCCGCGCGATCAAGCCGCAGACCGTGGCGACGGAGGATGATTATCGCGAACTGCTGGAAGTGGCTGCGCAGCACGGCGCGCTGGCGGTGCGCGAAAAGGAGATCATCTTCGAGATCATCAGCCTGGACAAACGCACCGCCGCCGATGCCATGACGCCACGTTCCCGCATGTCCTCCATCCCGGATGACCTCACCGTGGAGCAAATGATCGTCGAGGCCCGCCGGCTGCGCCACCGGCACTTGCCCATGTATGACGAGACGCCGGACACCATCGTGGGCGTGCTCGACACGAAGAAGCTGTTGCTCGACCCGGGCGTGGATCTGGCCGAGGCGATCGAATTCCCGTCCTTCGTTCCGGAGAGCATGAACCTGCTCAAGCTCTTCCTCGCCTTGCAGCGCCAGCGCCGCGGCATCGCCATCGTGATGGATGAATTTGGCGGCACGGCCGGCGTGGTCACGATGGAGGATATTCTGGAGGAACTGGTGGGGGAGATTCACGACGAAGATGAAACCCAGCATTTCGTCATGGAGAAGATTGGGCGCGAGCGTTGGCGCGTGGGCGGCGTGGTGGCGGTGCGGGATTTTCGCCGCGAATGTCCGGACATTGGTGACGTCCCGGAGGTGGAGACGCTCGGCGGATTGGTCACCATGCTCCTGGATGTGGTGCCAAGCCTGGGCGAGTCGGTGAATTTTCGCGGCCTGAAACTCACCGCTGCGCGCGTGGACGACCGGGCTGTGCGCGAGGTGACCGTCGAACGGTTGGTGAAGCGATGAACTCCGCCTTCCTCATCTTCATCGCCCTCGGCCTCGGGCTGTCGTTCTTCTTCTCCGGGATGGAGGCGGGCGTATTCGCCTTGAGCCGGGTGCGCATCCGGCGCCTGGTACGTTCGGGTAATGCCAACGCGCGGCGTTTGAGCCGTTACCTCGATCATCCCGAGGAGTTTCTCTGGACGATCCTGGCCGGCAACACCCTGGCCAATTTCGCCGTCGCCAGTTTCGTGGTCCTGTTGCTGGGCGAGTGGGCGCGCTCGCATCCGGCGCTCTTCGTGGGCGCGTTTCTTCTCGGGGCTCTGGTGTTCTACGCGGCCTGCGAACTGTTTCCCAAGATGCTCTTCCGGCTCTATCCAAACAGGTTGTGCCTGCTTTTCTCCCGGCTGTTCAGCGTCCTGCACTTCTTTCTGCGTCCCATTGTGGCCCCGCTGCGCTGGCTCTCCACGGGATTGCTGCGCTGGTCCGGCGGGCAGACTTTTCAGGCTCAGGTCTTCGGCACGCGGGAGGAGTTGCGTGTCCTCATGCAGGATTCGGCCCAGGAACTTTCCTCCGAGGAGCGCGGCATGATCAACAGGGTGCTCGATCTGCAAAACCTCACCGTTTCCCACATCCTTGTGCCCATGCCGCGCGCCGTGACCGTGAACATGGACACCCTCGTGACCGAGGCTCTGGCCTTGTGTCGCGAGCGCGGACTGAGCCGTCTTCCCGTCTGGCGCTCGGACGGGGACACCCGTCGCATCGCCGGCGTCTTTAACCTCAAGTCGCTGCTCTATCGCGAGGATCTTGATCCGGCCAAACGCGCCCGTGACTACGTGAAACCCGCCGCCTTCGTCGATGCCGACATGCGGCTCGACGAGGCCATGAGACATTTGCAGCGCGCGGGCCAGCGCCTCGCCATTGTGCTCACTCGCGACGGTCGTGAGATCGGCATCGTGAGCCTGCAAGATCTGCTCAAGGCGGTTTTCGGCGAGGTGAAGCTGTGAACGCCGACGAGTTCATGGGCATCTTCTGGCGGCTCTTTTCCGTGGGTGTACTCGTGATCCTCAACGGCTTCTTCGTGGCGGCGGAATTTGCCCTGGTCAAAATCCGCGACACCCAACTCCAGCCGCTCATCCGGCGCGGGCACAAGCGCGCCCGCATTGCCCGGCATGTGCTGCAAAACCTGGATCGCTCCCTCAGCGCAGCGCAACTCGGCATCACTCTGGCCAGTTTGGGGCTGGGCTGGATCGGGGAACCGGTCTTCGCCAAACTGCTGCAACCGCTCTCGGGCATCTTGAACATTCAGTCTGAGGCGGCCCAGCACACGCTGTCTTTCATCGTCGGGTTTACTCTGATCACCTTCCTGCACATTGTGGTCGGGGAGCAGGCGCCGAAATGGATGGCCATCCAAAAACCTTTGCCCACCGCGCTTTGGATTGCGGCTCCGCTCCGCTTCTTTGGCTGGATCACTTTTCCCTTCATCTGGGTGCTGAACAACGCGTCGCTCTGGTTCCTGCGGCAGATCGGACTCGAATCTGGCGGCGAATCTGAGCACGCCCATTCTGAAGATGAGTTGCGGCTGCTCGTGGCCACCAACCAGTCCCACGATGTCGGCTCTCTCGGGCGAAATCTCGTGCTCAACGCCTTCGATCTCCGCCGCCGCGTGGCCCGCGAGGTGATGCGACCGCGCCGGGAAATCACCTCGTTCGACAGCGAGGCCACCATCGAACAATGCCTGGAGCAGGCCGAACAAAGCCGCTTCTCTCGCTACCCGATTCTTGAACGGGGCGATCTCGATCGTGCGCTGGGCTTCGTGCATGTGAAAGATTTGTTTGCGGCGCGAGCCCGCGCACGAACCGCCCGTGATCTTGTCCCCTCGGCCAAGAAGCTGGTCTATGTGCCCGAGACCTCGCACCTGGACCGGTTGCTGCAGATTTTTCTCGAACGCAAAGTTCATCTGGCCTTTGTCGTGGACGAATACGGCGGCACCGTCGGGCTGGTCACGTTGGAAAACATTATCGAGGAACTGGTCGGGCAAATTCAGGATGAGTTCGATCATGAGAAGCCCTTGCTTGTCAAATCGGATGCCAGCACCTGGTCAGTGGATGGCGCGCTGCCCTTGCACGATCTCGCCGCCCTGGTCGGGGAAACTTTGGCCGAGGAAGGCGTCACCACCGTGAGCGGTTGGGTCACGCACCGGCAGGGCGGCTTTCCGAAGGAGGGAGACGTGTTGAGCATAGGAGCCTTTCACCTGGCCGTGAAGGAAATGGACGGGACGCGCGTGGCGCAGTTGACCCTCAGGCGGCTGGAGCAGTCATCGGAAGGTGTCGCTTGAGCCGGGCACAAAAAAAGAGCGAGGTTGTTCACCTCGCTCACGAAAGTTGGTCTGGAAAAACTAGGCGGCCTTCTTGACCGCGTCCTTCTTCCAGGTGCGTCGAGGAGCCTTGGTCACGAGACCCTTCTTGATCGCGCTGGCCGTGACACGGAGATAGCGGACTTCGCCATTGGGCAGGATGGCCTTGACGCGTTGGAGATTGGGAAAGAAGCGGCGCTTGGTCGTGGCGGTGACGTGGGTGCCGATACCACCCTTTTTCTTGGCCTTACCCGAGCGCCAAATGTGACGCCCCTTGATGGGGCCTGTGCCGGTCAATTCGCAAATACGAGCCATAAAATGTCCTGTTCCAAATGCTGTTCCAGATTTAAGGAGGGCGGAAAATAGCAGCGCCCGAACCGCTGGCAAGGAGTTATTTTGCGGCAAAAGGTTATGATTTTGAGGGGGATTTGCCTTTCCAAACTCCTCTTACCTCCGACCTCGTCCCTCAGAAAAATGGCGACCCTACCGGGAATCGAACCCAATTCCCGTCAGGGAACCTGTGGGAACACTTGGGAATCATTGGGGAATCTTCGCCCACTGTGGGAACCAAGGGGAACCATCAGAAAGGGATTCGTCAGTTTTTGTCAGTGTACGATTGTTGGAAGATTCTTCAGTGACCCAGTGATCGGTCGAAAACCCACTTCCACCACTGCGAACATTGGTCTTCGCGAACATTTGATGGCGTTTTTGAGAGGCTGACGTTCCCCGTCAGGGGAATGAACAAGCATAACGACGAACCACACGGCGCTAAGACGGAGGGCACGGAAAGGCGGTACATCACCAAGCGCCAAGCGGCAGAGATGCTTGGCGTGACTCCACGTTGCATCACGAACTTCATGCAACGTCGGTTGATCCCCTTTTACCGCCTCGGCGGCAAAATGGTGCGCTTCGACCCGTTGAGCATCCGCGAACATCTGGAAGCCAACTGCAAATTCGAGAAGCGATGAACGCATCACCACCCTTCCATGAGGCTATGGACACCGCGAAAACCGAGGGCGTTGATCCCCTTTACGACGGCCATCAAGGGTTCGACTGGGAGACAGTCGAGCGTGCCCTTGGTGAGATCGAGGATGGGCTAGATGATGAAGCGCAGCGCCAAAAGTTGCGTGTCGCCCTTGCTGAAATTCTCCGCTTCATCTGTGGCGTGCGACTCAGGCCGGGCGCAGACGCATGGATCGGGCGGCGCTGCATTGCTCTCTGCTGGGTTGTAAACCCTGAGCTTTTTGGCGGCGTGTCGCTCACGAAGCTCGCGGAATCCATCGGCCATCACAAGATGGCACTCAGCCCGAAAGCCGCCGATGCGACGCGCAAATTCAATGTGAGGAATCGTTTTCAGGCTCACGGCTGGCAACACAATCAGCAACGGCAGTCGGCGAGATCCACCAACCCATTGCCAGAAGACGCGGAGACGGATGAGGAAAACAAACCCGACCAACACGGGGCGGAGGGTGAAGACGATGGGTGACTCACAGACAGAAAACAACCCGCAGGCCAAAGGCACCATGCGGGCTGATGAGGGTTCAACTCACAACACGGGACACGTCAAGGCCGGCCACGGCTTGCCGTTTATTCCGGCTTGGCTGGATGACCTCCGCCTGGATGCCTTCCAGTTCCTCGTTTACGCCCACGTCGCGCGGCGCGCTGGCGGCAAGGGCACATGCACTGAGTCACTTCCCAACATGGCAGCGTTTCTGAAGCTCGACGATAAGACCGTGCGTTCGCGCCTCCAGAGCCTGGTTGCGCTTGGCCTTCTTGGAAACGAATACGTAGCGGGCAAGGGTGCCCGCTATTGGCTTCTCCCAAACCCCTCCCGCCAGACGGCAGACAAAGGTTCTCCCCTTCTTAAGGTTCTCCCTGAAGGTTCTCCCTTGAAGGGTAGCGGCGCGAAAACGCCGCCAGCGTCGCGGAAGAAATTACCGGAACCTGATGACGCGTGGCTGAACGGATTGGCAACTGCCCCTGCATACCTCGGCATCGACGTGCGCAGGGAGTTCTCCAAAATGCTCCTTTGGTGCGAAGTGAAAAGTAAGAAGCCCAGCCGTGGCAGATTTCTCAACTGGATTAACAAGATCGAACTGCCGATGCGCCCGGCCATGCCAGCACAGCCAGCGACACAACAGCTTCCACTCACGCCCCACGATCCCAACGACAGGAAACGAATATGACCGACACACCAAAACCCAACACCACAGACTTACTGATGAACGCGGCCTTGGCCGTCCGCGCCGAACAAGATCGCCGGACTGCCGATGCGGCCGGCAAGGCTCCACAGAGCGCGGCTGAAATCGTGGCGGAAACCGAAAGCCGAATGGCTCAGGTTCAAGCGAGCCACGCGGAGAAGCGGCAACGCCTTCGGGAATGGCTTGCACCACTCCCACAAACCGACGTGTGCCCCGTGCATGGCTGTGAGCGGGAAATCAGCCTGGAGCTTTCCTACGAGACACAGTGCAACGTGGCACGGAAAGACCGTCACGAAGGGTTAAGCAACGGCACGTTCTTTGCCGAGTACGCGTGCCCCAAGTGTGAGCGGGAAGCGACTTACTTCCAGTGGCAGCGTCTCGGTATCCCAGAAAAGTATTGGGGCGAGACACTCGACGTTCTGAGCTATGACACGGAGAAGTGCAGGGAACACCTTAAACTCTGCCGTGCTTACGAAGCCAACCCGCGAGGCTTTCTGCTTCTGCTCGGGAATCCCGGCACAGGCAAGACACATGCGGCGTGTGCCATCCTCGGCAAGCACGGGGCGGGATGGTTCACCAGCCAGTCCGATTTGATCGTTGCCATGCGCGAACGCTACAACAACCCGGCCCTTCTAAACGTGCGGGCGAAGGCAATCACCGCTCCGCTGCTTGTGATAGATGAAATCGGCGTGGCGAGTGGCGGAAATGATGCGGCGACGATCTTGTTCGACGTGATCAACGCGAGATACGCCAGTAAGCGCCCCCTCATCCTGACTAGCAATGTTCCCCGCGAGGAACTGCTACGGAACCTCGGCCATCGCGTCTTGGATCGCATCGGCGAAGCAGCCTTTGCCGTGCTCAAGTTCGACGAGCCAAGCAAGCGGGCACAGGCCAACGAGCGATACTTGGAGGGCTTCTGATGCGCTGTAGCCACGACGCATTGAGCGATGCTGGCAGGCACGCTAGGTTTTTCATGCAGATACGCCGCGATTCTCCAAAAAATCTTGTCGAAGGAATCTTTTGTTTTTCAGTGAGCCACGGGGGTTGGGCGTCAAGGGGGAATCCATCTGGATTCGGCATTTTTGGGGTGTCCCATGAAACAAAACCAAATCAGGCCAGCACGAAACGCACAAACATTGTGCGAATACACGATCTGAACGGTTCAGCCCAGGTGCTCAAGGGACATCGACTCCGCAACTCGGCTCTCTGAGGCCGAAGGTGGAGCGGCCCGGCGACTGGCGACCGTTCCACAGGGAACAAAGCCCGGCGTCCCATGTCCCGCCCACCACGCCGGGAAGTGGGCTTTACGTTCCCGCTTAGACGACATGCAAACATTTGTAAGTCTCGAAACACTTAGCCGCAGGGTGAACCGATGTGGCGCGACGCTGCGCTCCCGGATCGTGGACGGCACGATCACGCCGGACGCTATTGTCATCGCGGGGGCCAAGGAAATGATGGTGTTCGATTCGGCGAATCTGCCGGCCATCCGTGCGGCCCTGAACCCAAAGAACGAACCGGCTGTCATCGTATGAGCGTGGTCGCCAAAAATCCACACTGGGGAAAAACCGACTGCGAGGCGCAGATCGAGTTACTCCAAGCCGAGGCGTCGAAACTCGAAGTGGAGTTGCGCGCATCGGGAAAGCCGGTGTCTCAATTCTTCGCGCCAAGCGATTCGTTCGACATCGTTGCTCTGTGCGACGCGCTGGAGGCCCGCGTGGTTCAGTTGAAGATGCAAGCAAAGTTGCCCCGCGTTGAGATCACTGCGCCCACTCTCACGCCTGCCCCGGCTCCCGTCGTGACGCCACCCGCGCCGCGTCTCACGTCGTTCACGCCAGACCGCTACGGCCCGGCGTTGATCGATGCCACGCTCGCGACGGCGGAGGCAAGGGTTGCCGCCCTGGAGTCCGTGATCGTGCGCGCTGGGGGAACGCCGCCGCGCTTCTTCGACCACGGAGCGCCGTGCAAGGACATCAAGGCCAAGTTGCTCGAATCACACGCCGAGAAGCTCGAAGAATTTTGCGCGGAGCGCGGGGTTTCACTCCCGTCGCGACTCCCCAACACCAAGGAGAAAACCAGCATGAGTCAGCAATACACAGGTGCCACCGCGAAGGTGTTGGCATCCCAAACCACAGCAACCGCCGTGGAAGTGCCCAAGGCCAACGACAAGGGCGAAAAACTTTCGGCCACGGAGCGATGCAGGCTCGCGGCGCAACAGCGTGACGAGGCCAAGACCAAGAAGAAGTAAGGAGCAACCCATGAAACCAATCACACAATCGCCGGAAGGCTTCGATGTCCCTGCCGATCCAGAGGACGAACGACGCGAACTCACTGAAACCGCCGTAGCCGCTGCGGTGAAGCCCCAAGCCGCTGTTCCGGTCACAGCGGACGCACCGCCAGCGCAGGCCGGCGAGGATGTCGCCCCCGAACCCGTCGCGCCTGCCGCGCCAGTGATGCGCTTTCCCGAACGGAAAGAGCAGGTGATTGACGCCGAGGACATGGAGACATTTCCGCCCGGCCTGGCGCAGTCGTTTGCGATTCTGAACGTGCGCCAACTGGAGTACGACAACCTGCTCGACAAAGCGCCGAGGGCAGCACAGCGCAAGGCGTTGGCGCGGCTCAATAGAATTCGCGCCCACTGCGGCCAGATACAGCAGGGGCTTCCCTTGCTCACTGGCGGGCCGCGCCCGGACCCGAACAACCATCCCGCCATTGAGCGACTTCAGAAGCGCATCGTTATCGCGACTGCGCCAGCCACGACCTAAACCACAACCGATTGAGGAAAGATCATGAGTAAGAAAAATCCGAAGCTCGACATCACGGGCCATCAAAATGTCATCACCGCTCTTGGCGTCGCGCGGGCCAAGCAGGACGCGTATCTGAGCACACTGATTGAGCACGAACCGATTCTCGACCCCGAGAACAACGCCAAGGCACACCGCCGCGCCATTGAGCAAGAAGGGAAAGCTGACCGCATCGTGGAATTGGCCGAGAAGATGAATTCCCTGTCAGGGCCGGGCCTTGCAGCGGCAAAGGCCAGGGCCGAAGGCATCTGCGGACAGGCGCAACTGGCGCTCAGGGCCACAATGACGCCTCTACTCGACGCGGCGTTTGATGTGCTCGCTGAACTCCGCACGGAAGCGCGCCTCGCTGAGAGTGAGTTCCTTTGCGAGTTTGGCTTGGCTTACGAAGTCACGGGAGTCAGTCGCCGCCTCGACAAGATGGAGTTCGACCTGAAGAACTTCCGCGATGGGCTGGCGGTGCATCAGGCTTTCCTGATCTTGGTGCCGAACGCCTTCGCGCACTATCTCGATTGGTTCACTGCCGAGTAATCGGATCAACACTCAATCGGTTGACACATGAGCAACGTCATCGAAGCAAAGCTGAAGCTGTCGGGTCTGGCGCAGACGGAGGCGGGCTTGCGTTCGTTGGGTCACTCGCTCGACGTGCTGAAGCACAGCGCGTTTGGCGGAGTGGCGGCGTTGAGCGTGGTTGGTCTGTTCGAGTTCGTTAAGTACGCGGCGATTGCGGCGGACACCGTGGGCGACGTGGCGGAGGCGTTGGGAACCACGTCAGAGGCGATGTCGCAACTCGAGTACGCGGCGAAGCTGTCCATCGACGAGCTTCGGGTGTTCGGGCGCTTCTTCTCGTCGTGGCAATCGGAACACGGGCAGGGTGGAACGGGACTGACGGAGGGGTTGATCCAGACGGCGGAACTTTTCCAGAAAATCCCGGACGGCGCGGACAAGGCGAGCATCGCGGTGGAGCGTTTCGGGCGGAGTGGTCTGGAAATGATCGAGTTCCTGAACAAGGGACCGGAGGAAGTTCGCCGGCTGTTGAACGAGGCGGGACGGTATGGGTTGGTGAGTGAGGAAGCCTCGAAGCGGTCGGATGCGTTTGAGACTTCGACCAAGCATCTGACGTACGCGCAGAAGCAGCTTTCGATTCAGATCGGGCAGGTGTTCATCCCGAGGATGAAGGCGCTGGTGGATGCCACGACGGAGGCGGCGGGAGGTTTCACGCGGTTGCTCCAGGGTTCGGAAGCAGCACGCGGCGGCTTCGAGGCACTGAGTTACGCGGCAGTGGCGGCGGCGGCGGCGGTAGCGGTGAAAAAGGTTGGGGCGTTGACTGGGTTCGCGGCGGCGGCAGGGACAGCAGCCAAGGCCATCGGAGTTCTCGGCGCTGGCGTGGTGGGTTGGATCGGTGGCAGGGCGCTCGGCAGCGTCGAGTTGTTCGGGAAGTCCATCAACGACCATGTGGTTGCAACGATTGTCGCCGCGCAACTGGCGTGGGAGAAGTTGAAGGCGAGCATGGGCGCGGACAACGGCGCGTTCATCGCACAGTTGGAGGAAGAACTTTCCAAGCTGTTGTTCAAAACCGCCGAGGCGGTTTCGCCAGAGGCACGCGGCGTGAAGACGGGTCTGCTCACTGACGGCGTGAAGTCCAAGCAAGACTTCGAGGATCGGATGAAGCTGTTGGCGGTGCAGCAGGATGAAGCGACCAACGAGTCGGCGCTGAATCAGATCGTGATGCGGGGCAATGCGTTGTCCGAAGAACGGTGGAAAAACTACCGCGCAGGCGTCGATGGTGTGAGCGCGAAGCTCAAGCTGATCGATGAAGCCGAGCAGAAAACTTTCCTGTCGAAGTCAGAAGCGGACGCGCTGCGGCTGAAGGCGAACAAGGAATATCTGGCTCTGCAAAAGCAGGCGTTCGAGCTTAACGCGGATGAGGCCAAGGCCGAGATCAAATCGATCAATGATAGAGTGGAGGCGGAGGAACGGTTCGCCGCGCTCCGGATCGAACTCATTCAGAACAGCGACGGGCTTTCCAGTGACGAGAAGCGCCTAGCCATCATCGACGAACAGAACCGGCTTTACGGGTTCATCGTGGAAAAGGTGCGCTATCTGCGCGAGGGCGTGCAGGGCACCGAGAATCGGGACGTGGGGGAAGCGTTCAGTTCGGCGGCGGATGCGCTGGATCGAAAGTCGGAGGGCGTGGCCGGTGAGAACGGAAAGACGGAACGGACGCTTCGCACGGAGAACTTGGGCGATCAAATGGGGGCGGCGATGAAGCAGCTTCGCGAGGAAGCGGGGACGGTTGCGGAGGCGATTGCACGGACGTTCAAGAATGTGATCGGAGCGGCCATCAGTTCGATTTCCTCGGGCATCTCGGGATTGATCAAGGGGACAATGACTTGGGGGGAAGTGTTGCTGAACATCGGCACGTCCGTCATGGATGCCTTGATCGACTCGGTTGTTACCTACGTGATCAAATGGATCACCGGGCACACCGCGATGGAAGCGGCATCGTCCGCTTTGAGCGCGTTGAAAATCTCGCTGGGCTGGGCGGAGAGCGCGGCGCAAATCGCGGCGAGCGTCGCCACTTTGCCAACGCTCGCGATTCAGGCTGTGCTGGCGGCTATCGGAAGCTACGGCACGGCAGCGGTGGTGGGCATCGCGCTGCTGGTGGCAGGGCTGGGCGTGGGCATCGCGGCGGCGACGGGGGCGTTTGCGGAGGGCGGCTACACGGGCGGAGGCGGGAAGTATGAGCCTGCCGGGGTAGTGCATCGCGGCGAGTGGGTTATGCCACAGGAGACGGTGAA
This sequence comes from Pedosphaera sp., assembly GCA_031414955.1. Classification (GTDB taxonomy): domain Bacteria; phylum Verrucomicrobiota; class Verrucomicrobiia; order Limisphaerales; family SIBH01; genus JANNGC01. The sequence continues at coordinate 23,347 of JANOQV010000150.1, forward strand.
CCGTTACGGTCTGTCTGGGATGCAGGCGATCCAGGATGGCAGCGCGCCGAGCGGTGGGGGTCAGGGCGGCGGCAGCAAGGTCACGGTGGCGATCTTCGACGAGCGTTCCAAGTCGCAGATGAAGCAATTCATGGAGGAGCGGGAGTTTGAGGATCGGGTGGTTCAGATCGTTGGAAGGAACGGGCACCGACTCGCATGAAGAACAACGCACAGCATCAACTTTACGCTTTCGGCTACAACGTCCGCCCGACGCCAAAGCACCCGGCATTTGGAGAAATCCAAACCGCCGTGTTGTGGGTGTTCATGGTGGGTGATCCCGGAATCACCGTCGCGAACTACCGGGCAAGCAGCCCGTTCAAGATCTCCGTGTTCGCCATCCCGACGCACCTGTACGAGATGGTGAACGACGTTGTTGGCTTCAACACGATCAAGGATGGCGAACGGCTCAAGCCCAAGGCGGCAGACAAGGCTGCGGACGCGGCGCGAGTGGTAGGAGTTGGCTTCTATCTGAACTGCGCTCCGGGATCAGTAATCACGCCAGACTAGAAATGATTTTCCCGCGCGCCTGTCGCGCGGGGGAAGCCCGGTGCGGTCACTCAGTCATCAGCCCGCCAGTCGAGAGTGGCCACAACATATTGCACCGGGCACTCTTTGAAACGAAACGGCCCCGGAGTGATGTCCGGGGCCGTGCGCTTCCTGTGTCTCTGGTTTACTGTGCGGCGGGCGCTGGGGCGTAACCGATCACCATATGGCGCATCGCCACACAGGCACGGTATCCCATATCGTCACCGGCTTCGTGCGTCGTGACTCTGGCGCAGTTGTCGAGCAACCAGCGGTAGAAGTTCAGGGCGGATTGCGTGGTGGTTCGCCCCAGCCGGGCCGGTGCCTCGCTGAGCGTCAGATACATCACCCCACGGCGCGTGGCGATGATTTCACCGCCAGGGGTCGTAACGACGGGCTGAAGCCCTTGGCGGCGACACTGGCGAAGCGCGGCGCGTTCCTGTGGGGTTTGCGTGGTGGGAGTTCTGCCGGGCAACTGGCGGTTGAACCGTTCAACGGACACTGACTTCTTAATGGTCTTCATAGCTTTCTGTTTGTTCGTGCGACTTCCTGCCGGGAACATCCCGGAGGTTACATCGCGGCCAGTCATACTTAACTGACTAATGACCATTGTAGGTTGGAATGATGTATCTACAACACTAATCAAAGTGGGGACATGTAATTACAAAAACCGTAATTACGTGTAGTTACTCGCAGAGTATTCCGAGTATTCGGACAACGTGCAATCGGTTGTCAGCAGTGGCAGAGTTGCAGGCGTGACTTGAGCTTGAGCAGGTTACTTGTCCGTCCGTGCTCGTAACGGGTGACAGCCGGGTTGCGGAGCATGAGTCCTTCGCCGTCGCCGTCGAGAACCGAGGCCAGCATGGAGGCCAGCGCGCTCCGGGAGCGGATGGGTTGCGCGTCCAGCGTGAAGGCGTGCGCGCATCCGGCGAGTTTGGCACTTGCGGCGGCAAGACGCTCAGGATAGCCGCCCATGACACCGGGGGCATCGAACACGGGGAAGGAGCAACGGCGCGTCCAGCGGCCATACTGCACGGCGGCGCGGGCTTCCTCAAAGCGTCCACGGCCACACCACACGCCACCATCCAGAGCGAAGCCTTGGGGCAGACCAGCCGTCAACCATGCCGGGGCCGCGATGGCGTTGCCGTCGCGTGTCCAGAGCTGGCGACCGTCCCAGTAGGCGCGCACGTCTTCCACCTTTTCCGTGGCGAGCCAGCCGATCACGCGCTGGCCCGCGTAATCGGTGCCGAGTGTCATGGAGGATTCGTTGATCAAATCAGCCCTCCGCCTGTTGCAACGTCGGCATTTCCTCGTCACCGGACGGGACGATGCTGAACCACACGTCCGCTTGCTTGCGTGTAACGAGTTCCCGGTAGTGCTGGAAAATCATCGTGGGGCTGTTGCCGGCTTCCAGCGCAACCTGATTCACGTTCTGAGTCTGGGCTACCCGGTACGAGATGAACGAGTGTCGCAGGCCGTTGTCTTTCAGCTTCATGGCTTCAACCGTGGCACTGCCCGTCGCCGCGGCTACCTCGCGGAGTCGCTGATGGAAGTAAGCGTGCCCGAGTTCCCACACCAAGCCGGACTTCTGCGCTATCGGTGTCAGCCACGTCGCCAGATTGTCCGTGATCGGAACCACGCGCCGGGAGGCAGTCTTGGCCTTGCCCGCCTTCACTTCGATGAACCGCTCGGCAAGGTTCACTTCGCTCCAGTCGAGCCGCTCAATCTCCGCGCTCCGCAGGCCGGCGAACGCACCGATGACGAACACCGGCAAAATATCATCGTCCGCAGCCTGCAACAGCCGGTCAATCTCACCCGTGCTGTAGATTTCGATCTCACCACCCTTGTCCTTCACCGGCTCGATTCCGCTCAAGTCGTCGTGATCGAACGGCAGGAGCCTGCGCGCCTTTGCGAATTCAAACAGCCGGTTGATCGCCCCGAGGTAATTGTTGTGGGAGCGACCAGACAGCGCGTGAGAAGTCGTGCCCTTCCCACCGTCTTCGTTCCGCGTGGTTCTGAGGCCAGCGAGGAAGCCGCGCACGTCGTCGGCACTCACTGCGGCAATCGGGCATTGGAACGCATCAGCGAACTTGCCCGCCCGATGCTCCAAATCCTGAATGTAGCGGTCGCTCAACTTTCGGGCGTGTGCGTCGGCGATCAACATGTCGTAAACTTCAGTGACACTCTTGTTCACCGCGATCTTGGCGTGGCGCTTCTGATAATACTTTGCGGCTTCGATCACCAAATCCCCACCGAGGATCTTCACTGCTTCGGCGAAGTGGCGCGCCGCGATGGGGAGCGCGATGCCAGTGGGCTTCACCAACTCGACCGAATGCAGGTAGTCCGTCGCGTCCCGGTTCGTCATCACATGAGCCGCCACGTCGCCCCGTGCGAGTTGGGTCGCAATCTTCGCGGCAGCGGCCCTGGCTTCCTGTTCGTCCGCGAACGTGCGGAGCTTGCGCTTCCCGCTGCTGTAGTCGGCAACTTGGAAGTGGATGCGCCTCACTTTGGTTCCGTCTTTGAGGCTGGAGTTCGCTTGGACGCGGTAGATTTTGACGGTGATATTCCCGTTGTCCGGTGACTGGATTACTATCGGTTTTGGCTTCGATTTCTGTTTCATGGGTAGGATTGTCAGGTTTTTGTCAGGTTTTGACAAGACCAACATGAAACCCCTTTAGAAAATGGCGACCCTACCGGGAATCGAACCCGGGCTACCTCCGTGAAAGGGAGGTGTCCTAACCGCTAGACCATAGGGTCGTCCGCCCAAGAGCGGCGCAATATAAGCAGCAAGGTTTTCGTGTCACGCAGAAACTTCCCCGTTGCCGGCCGCCGTTGCACAATGTGGGCCTGCTTGGTGCGCGTGTGCGCCAGCGCCAGCCTGGACATTTGTTTTGACCGCGACACCGCCTTTGCTAGCGTGCGCCCATGTCACGCAGCTTTTGGTTTTATGCCTGGTTTGCCGGCTACTTTAGCCCGGCCAATCTGCGGTTGCGCTGACCCTCGAAACGTCAACCTGCCGCGGGTCGCCACCTGCGGATTTTTGTGACGACGACCTCCGGCCAACACTCAGCAAAAACATGATCATCGTTCTCAAACCGGACACTTCAAAAAAAGACGAAGCCGCCGTGCTTCGTGAAATTCGCAAGCTCGGCTATAAGCCGCACGTCATGCGCGGCGTGGAGCGCGTCGTCATCGGGGCCATCGGCGACGAGCGCACGCACGCCAATCTCGAAACCCTTACTACTTGGCCCCAGGTCGAGCGCGTCATGCCTGTGCAAAAGCGCCACAAGTTAGTCAGCCGCGAGGCCCACGAGGGTAACTCCACCATCACGCTGCCCAACGGGACGGTCATCGGGGGCCAAAAGTTTGTGGTCATGGCCGGGCCCTGCTCGGTTGAGAGCGAGAAGCAATTACTTACTACGGCCGAGGCCGTGGCCAAAGCCGGTGCCACGGTCTTGCGAGGCGGAGCCTTCAAGCCGCGCACCTCGCCGTATGAATTCCAAGGACTCGGCGAGAAGGGTTTGAAGATGCTGGCCAAGGCGCGCAAGCAAACTGGTCTCGCCGTCATCACCGAGCTCCTTTCCGAGCAACACGCTGAGATGGTCGCGGAATACGCCGACATTTTGCAAATCGGCGCGCGCAACGCGCAGAATTTCCAACTGCTGATCGCCGCCGCCCGAACCGGCAAGCCGGTGCTGCTCAAGCGTGGTCTCTCCATGAAAATCGAGGAATGGCTGCTGGCTGGCGAATACATCCTCGCCCACGACAACGCAGGCCTGATGTTCTGCGAACGCGGCATTCGCACTTTCGAAACGTATACGCGAAACACTCTCGATCTCTCGACCATTCCCATCATCAAGAAGGAATCGCACTGCCCCATCATCATCGACCCGAGCCAGGGGGCGGGTAAGGCCGACCTCGTGGCCGCCATGAGCAAAGGCGCCGCCGCCATGGGGGCCGACGCGCTGCTCATTGAAGTGCATCCCAATCCGGCCGAAGCCTGGAGCGACGGCGCGCAGCAACTGACCCTCGAAGGCTTCGCGAAACTGATGACTGACCTGAAACCATTCATTGCGGCGGCGGGCCGGGAGTAGTTCGCCACAACGGGCCTGTTTCTCTGGGCCGGAATCGCGAAGCGGGAGCGGCAAGTCCAAGCTCAATGATGACGATCTATCGAGCTGGATCGGCATGTGTCTATGCTCCCAGCATCAAGCCCTTCACCCTGTTGCGACCAACACGAACGAACTCCAGCACCCGCCTTGCACCAAGGTGATCGATCATCAACCAGGCCGTTTTGGTGCCAGTTTTGGGTAAAACAAATTGGCTGCTTGCGCTCGGTTGGAACCGGCTGCTAGGTTCCGCGCCTCTTTCGGTGGCCCACGTGGCGGAATTGGCAGACGCGCTAGATTCAGGTTCTAGTGAGTAACATCGTACAGGTTCAAGTCCTGTCGTGGGCACCATCTTCAGATTAGTCAATGAAATCAGCACTTCCCTCCCGATAAGGCCAAGCGAGTGCCCGTTGGCATAACAGCCTCGCATAACAAATTCAAAATCGTTCAACCGCGTTCAAGCCTGTCACTACTGCTTCGGCCGCTCCGTTAAATGAGCCATTGCAGGTCAGACTCCGGCCCTCAACAACTCCCTGTCCACCAATCTGTCTCTCACAACCTGATCTTCAAATCGAACTCCCGGACCATCGCCATCATTGCCTCAGCGTTCCCTTTCGCATCGTCAACTGGGTGGTGTGTGTGCCCGGTGATCCGCAGATGCTTGAAGTTCTTGGACGTGTCTCGCACCAGTCCTTTGTAGAGCGAGCCGAGGTTGGTTGAGGAATGGCCGAACGGATTCTCACCCAGGAAGTGATGGAAATACCAACAGATGAACTGCCAGTCGTAGCCGTTATTGTCAGAGATGAACATGGGACGGTTGGACACATTCACCTTCAGCCAGTCGCGAAAGTCAGCCATCACCTTCTCGGGAGCTTCGAACTGCATCACCTCCTCACGACTGAACCCGCTGACTGCCAGAGCTTCAGGAATCCACTTGTCGGAGATCGGTCGCAGCTTCCCGTAGAACGTCTTGTCGAGGGTGGGAGTGACCAGAACCGCACCGAAGCTGATCAAGGAATAGTCGCCTGGAATTGGCCCGTCTGACTCGACATCCACCATCACGTAGCTCATGGGCGGATGGTGGTTGAATGGAGGATTGTGGGCAATTCTCAACGGCCGTTTGATCTCGTGCGGCGTCAAACCGGTGGCACTGTTCACTTTGGTGTTTGGTGCTGTTCTACGGGGCGCTGAAGGCTGATGAGGTGAAGGCCGAGTTGCTGGAGTTCGCGGAAGGCACGCACGGCTACAAGGGCAAGGACTGGGACGCCTGGCAGAAGCGATGTGTCGAGTGGCTTGGAGAGACGTTCAAGCTGAAGAATTGAAGCGGGCGATCCCGGCTCAAGCCAGCCACGAGCAGGTGCCGAGCGACCGCGGTCAAAGCGTGTGTCCACGCTAGACAGTATGGCTGGCGATGAAAGTGAAAGTGGTGCCTGCTCTCCGGGAACGTGGATTGCGCCGCGTGGGCGGTGCCGAGCCACCAGGTTGGGAACGGAAGTTCCCACCGCAGTTGAAACCACAGCTCCAACAACCTGAAAGGAAAGCAGACACCATGAAGACCTACATACTCCGCGACCCAAAAACTGTCGAGCGGCAAAAGCCCGCCGCCCGACTCCCCCAACCCAACCCCGCCCCGGCCGTCGTCACCACCACCGCCCTGGCGGTGGCCGACCGTCTCGTGCCCCCGGTGTTGTTCATCGGCCTGGACGTCCACAAGGATTCCATCGCCGTGTCGCTCGCGCCCTCGGACTCGACCGAGGTGCGGCGCTACGGGGTGCTCGGCGGCACGCACGATGACGTGCTCCAGCTCGCCAAGAAGTTGCAGGCCGCCCATCCCGGCACGGAACTGCGCTT
>JANOQV010000151.1:0-11225 GCA_031414955.1 Pedosphaera sp.
CCGCGCCAGCGTTTGGAGTGCGGTCGCTTTAGCGCCGCTGTTTCTCCGCGGGCACAGGCGGCTTTCCCATCCGTGTCCATCCGCGTCCATCCGTGGTTAAGAATATTTTTCACCTCACGCCCCACCCTCTCGCTGGCGTACGGCCTCGGCCACCTCGGATAAAATAGTCAGCCTCCCGCCATACGTGTTTTGCAAGAGCTCGTTGGTGAACACTTCCTCGGTCGGGCCAAAGGCGACGACGCGCATGTTCAGGAGCAGCAGCATGTCGAAATAGTTGCGCGCCGTGGGCAGATCGTGATGCACGACCATCAGTGTCTTGCCGCTCTCCTTGAGCTCCTGCAGCAGGGTGATGATGGCAGATTCAGTCGCGGCATCGACGCCCGAGAACGGTTCGTCCATGAAATACAGATCACTCTCCTGGGCCAGCGCGCGGGCCAGGAAAACGCGCTGCTGCTGGCCGCCGCTGAGGTTCGAGATCTGCCGGTTGGCGTAGGGCAGCATCTTCACCTTGTCGAGGCACTCGCGGGCGATTTCACGATCACGTTTGGCGGGACGTTTGAAGAGGCCGAGATGCCCGTAGCGGCCCATCAGCACCACGTCCATGACGCTGACGGGAAAATCCCAATCGACGGACTCGCGCTGCGGCACGTATCCGACACGGCGGTAATTCTTCTCCTTCCCGAAGATCTTCACCCAGCCGCTGCTGATGGGGAGCAGGCCCATCGCGGCCTTAATGAGGGTGGACTTGCCCGCGCCGTTCGGACCAACGATGCCGACGAGCTTGCCGCGCGGCACCACGAGGTCGATGCCCCAGAGCACCGGCTTCTTGTGATAGGCGACGGTGAGGTCGTGGACCTCAAGAGGCGGCGGTTCGCCAGCGTGCGTGCCCGCTGGTGACATTGATGGTTGAGGCATAGTCGCCATTAGAACCTCCAAGAGATGCCGATGAACGGGTTCCAGTCATCCGCCGATCGCGTCACGCCGATGTTGATGCCGGCGTCGAGCTGAATGTCTTCGGTGAGTCCGTAAGTGAGGCCAAGGTCCACCGTGCCGATCCATCTCGCGCTCTTGTCGCTGCTGACGGAACTGAAGAATTCCACATAGCCCGCGAGGTCACCCACGATGTCATGGGAGAGGGTGATCGTGTTGACCCACTCGGGATGGTGTCCGCTACCGTCAGCGTCCTCATTGATGTCGAGCTGCGTCATGAGGCCCATGCCCCAATCCCCCGGCAGAGCCACGGCCAGCGGCGCGATCAATCCGCCTTCGTAGGCACCGTTGCCGAGATTTCGGCCCGCCGTGGGAAACTTCACGTAAGGCATGAGCGCAAAAGCCGTGTCGCCGCCGTCATTGCCCCAGAGGTTGAATTTGCTGCGCAGGATGAAGTCGCCGAAGCCGCGCTCGGTCGCGCGCCGCCCGGTCTGCCGGTCGCGAATCCGCACTGCGTTGTAGGTCGGCACCACGAGCTGCACGTCCCAATTGTTGCGGAGGCCCACCTTCAAGTTGAACGGCGCGATGGCGAGGCTCTCCGTGATGGTGTGGTCACGCGCCATGTTGTGCGCGTCGTAGGAATAGTTCACTACGTCCGCCTCCATTTGGAAATGTCCTGCATCGACCGTGTAGGCGCTCTCGGTTTTGTCCGGTCGGTCGGTGCTGATCTCGCGCATCAGTTCGCGCGGAACCGGCTTGAACAAGTGATAGGAAGATTTGTCTGGTCCGACTTCAGCCGCCAGGGCGCCGCCGGCACTGGCACCGACGATGAAAAGTCCTTTGAGCAAATGTTTCATGGCAGTTCCCCTTACTTCAACGCGTTCACGATGGTGTCGAGGTTGTGCTTGATCATGCCCTCGTAGGTGCCGAGGTCGTAGCCGTGCTCCATCTGGCCCGGCGTGCCCATGGCGTCCGAGAACAGCTCGCCGCCAATCTTCACGCCCGCGTCTTCGCTGATGCGCTTGATGGTGGTGGGCGGCACGCTCGATTCGATGAAGATGGCTTTGAGCCGGTGCTGCTTGATAAAGTCCACCAGCTTGGCCATGTCCGCGCCGCCCGCTTCGGTCACAGTCGAGATGCCTTGCAACGCGACGACTTGAAATCCATAAGCGCGCCCGAAGTAACTGAACGCGTCGTGGCTCGTCACGAGAATGCGCTTCTCCTTCGGCAACTCCTCGGCGCGCTGCAAGGCCCATTGATGCAAATCCGCCATCGCCTTCTTCGCCGCATCGCCCCGTTGTGTGAAGTAGTCTTTGTCCGCCGGACGAGCGTCGCTTAATCCCTTCACCACCGTGTCCACGCATTGCGCCCACATCGGAACCTCGAACCACACATGCGGATCGGGATGACCGCCAAAGCCGGGCGGATGTTGCAGCTTGTCCTTGGGAATCGAATCGGTCACGGCGAAGACCCGCTTCCCGCTCTTGGCCATTTTCTCGAAGACCTCCTCCATCTTCCCTTCGAGCATCAGGCCGCTGTAGAAAATCACCTCGGTGCCTTGGAGCTTGGTCACATCGCCGGCGCTGGCCTTGTAGAGATGCGGGTCCACGCCCGCGCCCATCAAGCCCTGAGCCTCCACGCGGTCGCCCCCGACCTGCTTGACGAGATCGGTGACCATGGTGGTCGTGGCGGTGACGCGGAGCTTGCCCGTGGCGGCGGTAGCGGGCTGGCCAGGCGATGAATTGCTCGCGGACTTCTCACCACATGCGCTGAACAGGGCCATAATGGCGGCGGCCAGAAGGACATTCTTACCCAGACCAATCCACAAAACTCGTTTCATGGGCCGCAAGATAGCGATCCGTGAGTTTAGGTCAATGAAGAATCTTAGACAATCCTAACTTTAACCTCATTGGCTGTCCTGAGCGCGGTCAGAGAGCAGAGTCGTCGCCAAGCAATCCCGCGCTCCACCGACTCTTTATTCCCGCGATGGACGCCGCCCTACTGCGACTCGTAGTGTCGTCTCGTGCGACCAGCAGACATTCAGCAGATTGGAAACGAACTTGCCATCAAGTGGGACGACGGCGCGGAGAGCTTCCTTCCCTTGGAGAAGCTGCGCCGCGCCTGTCCCTGTGCCGGATGCCAGGGCGAGACGGACATCATGGGCAACCTCTATCGCGGACCGGAGAAGCCGCTGCGCCCGGAGTCGTTTCAACTGCTGCGCTTGGCCCACGTCGGCGGTTACGCATTGCAGCCCCATTGGGCCGATGGGCATGGCACGGGGCTTTTCTCGTTTGATTATCTCCGTCGCGTCGCGTCCGCAGTCGCCTAGCCGGGTGCCACGCCGGCTAGGCAACCGGGGAGCATCGCAGTCCAGTGACCCGCAATTAAAAATCCCCTGCGCCCAAATAATCTGTCACGAACTGGCCTGACGCTCCCCGTCCTGAAGCCCGCTGTATTGATGGTGTTTGGATTGGTGAGTTTGGTGTTTAATCCGCGCATGTCGCTCGTGCGCATACTCGTCGATGGTTACAGCCTGTTGCACAGTTGGCCGGAACTGGCTCCGGGCACGCCGCGCCATTCCGCTGCCGCGCGCGATGAACTGATTCACGTCCTCCGCCTTTACAGCGATGCTGCGGGCACGCCGGTCACGGTGGTTTTCGACGGGGCAGGGCATCGCGGCCAGCGGCAGGAGACGGATTCCACACCCCAGGTGGAGATTCTGTTCTCCAAGGCTGGCCAGACGGCCGATCAAATTATCGAGCGTGTCACCCATCGCATGAGACCGTTTGGTGAAGTGCTGGCGGTCACGGATGATCATGCCGAACGCGACACGGTTCTCGCCCTGGGCGGCTTCGCGTCGAGTTGCGACAGTTTCATCCGCACTGTGGAAAATGTGCTGAGTGAATTGGAGCGTCAGGTCCAGCACTACAATTCTGCGGAGAAACGCCGCTATAAGAAGGCGTGACGGTATCCAAAACTCTGTTCCAACAAATCGGCCGCCTTCTGGCCACGGCGCTCGTTTCGGGCTTGGCGCTCTGGTTGAGCACTGCTTCGCTCTTGGCCCAACCCGCGACCAGTTCCAACCGCTTCCTCTTCATCATCGACACCTCCTCGTCCATGAAGGCCTTCGACAAGGGCGTGCAAGATTCCTTGTTTGAGCTGATCTACAGCGGCGTGCGCGGGCACATGACCAATGGCGACACCTACGGCATCTGGCTCATGAACGAAGAGAACGACATGTCTTTCAAGATGGAGATGTGGCGGCAGAAATTCACCGTGGAGATGGGCGCGCGGGCGGCCTTGCATGTGAAGGAGCACGGCTTCAAAGGCAAACTCGACCTGGCCCAGGCCATGCACGACGCGCTTGCCGTCATCCAGGGCGTGGGTGATTTGACGGTCATTCTCATCTCGAACGGGGAAACGCCCGTGAGCCAGACGCCCTTCGACGACGTCATCAACGCGCGCTACCGGGAACTCGCCCCGGCCATGAAGCGCAAGAAGGCCACGATCAACACCGTGCTTGCCGCGCAGGACGGCAAGCTTCTGGCCTGGGCGGTGAACTCCCCGGATTACGTGGTCGAAATTCCGTCCTTGCCTCCGAAGCCCAAACCTCCGGCCCCGCCCATTGTTCTCGCGCCGTCGTCAGCGGTCACAAATGCGACGCGAGTGGCCGTCGCACCCGTCCCAGCGGAGCCGGCCAGGGCGCGGGCCAATGTTTCTCCGATCATAATCACCAAGGACATTGTCGCCCAGGAGCGCCGCCAGTTCCTCGCCCTGGCCTCCACGCTCACGAACGAGCCGGGCGCAGTGTCTGCCGTCACCAACCCTGCGCCCAACCCTGTGCCGGAAGCAGTGGTGGCTGCGGCTGCCAACGTCCTCGCCAACGCGACCAACATGGCATCGGTCGTGAAAACCGGCTTGGTTCCGGCGACGAATCTGCCTGCGACCAACGTGGCCGTGATGAACAGCAAGCCGGAGGCGACCAACCTTGCGGTGGCCGCCCCGCCTGCTTCCACCGGCCCGGCCGCAACTCCGCCCGTCGGGATGGCCCCGGCCTATCTTACCGCCCCGCCAGCGTCCGAGCCCCATTCTGCATCAAGCCCGCTCTGGTGGGTGGCGATTGGGGCCGGGGCTGCGTTCGTGTGCATGTTCAGTGTGCTGCTGGTCACCCGCGCACGGCGTCCCGAGCCAAGCCTGGTTTCACAGGCCATCATCCGTGAGCGGTTGCGAGCAAGCTGAACCGGACTCCGGCGTGAGCAACGAGTCGCGGCCGCAAGCCGGCCAGCCGCCGTTCCCTAAAATCCAGTTGACCGTCCCGGACCCTTTTCCCTAGCTTCCCGCCCCTATGAATTTTCGGTTCAATGTTGCAGTAGTCGTCGTCCTCTGACGGCGGCTCGGACACGTTTCCCGAAAGCCGCCCGCGATTCCGTGAGGACGCGGGATTTTTAATTTATGCGACACACAATTTCGATTCTGGTGGAGAACAAGTTCGGCGTGCTGACGCGCATCGCCGGCCTCTTCTCGGGCCGCGGCTATAACATCGACACGCTCAACGTCGCGCCGACTCAGGACGCCGATACTTCGCGCATGTCCATTGTCACGCATGGCGATGACTCCACCGTCGAGCAGATCATCAAGCAGTTGAAGAAGCTGATAAACGTGCTCGAAGTGACAGATTTCGCCGAGGGCGAGTTCGTGGATCGCGAACTGGTGCTGGTCAAGGTCAGCGTCGATTCCAAATCCCGCGCCGAGGTCATGCAGATCACCGACATCTTCCGCGCCAAGATCGTCGACGTGCAGCCCAAAAGCCTGACCGTGGAAATCACCGGCAACGAAAGCAAAGTGGAGAAGTTCCTCGGACTGATGACCACTTTCGGCATTCTCGAACTGACCCGCACCGGCAAAGTCGCCCTCGCGCGGAAGTAATTCACTCAACTCTCAACCATCAACCCTCAACGAATTTTTATGGCCAAAGTCTATACTGAAAAGGACGCCGACCTCGGCGTGTTGAAAAACAAAACCCTCGCCGTTCTCGGCTTCGGCTCGCAGGGCCACGCCCACGCGCTGAACCTCAAGGAGAGCGGGATGAACGTCATCATCGGCCTCTATGAAGGCTCGAAGTCCATCGCCGTCGCGCGCGAGAAGGGCTTTGAAGTCGTCAGCACCGCCGAGGCCGTGCGCCGCGCCGACGTCATCTTCGTCGCGCTGCCGGACACCAAGCAGCCCGCCTGCTTCGAGAAGGACATCAAGCCCAACCTGACCAAGGGCAAGACCCTGCTCTTCAGCCACGGCTTCGCCATCCATTTCAAGACCATCGTCCCGCCGAAGAACGTGAACGTGATTCTCGTCGCGCCGAAAGGCCCCGGCCACATCGTGCGCCGCCAGTTCACCGAAGGCAAAGGCGTGCCCGCGCTCATCGGCATCTATCAAAACCCCGGCAAGGACGCGAAGAAGATTGCCCTCGCCTGGGCCAAGGGCATCGGCGGCGCCCGCGCCGGCGTGCTCGAAACCAGCTTCAAGGAAGAGACCGAGACCGATCTCTTCGGCGAACAGACCGTGCTTTGCGGCGGCACCACCGCGCTCGTGCAGGCGGGCTTTGAAGTGCTCGTCGAAGCCGGTTACTCGCCCGAGATGGCTTACTTCGAGTGCTTGCATGAATTGAAACTCATCGTCGATCTGATGAACGAAAAGGGCATCGCCGGGATGCGCTTCTCCATCTCCGAGACCGCCAAGTGGGGCGACGTGATGGTCGGCCCGAAGATCATCGACGCCGGGGTGAAGAAGCGCATGAAGCAGGCGCTCAAGGACATCCAGTCCGGCAAGTTTGCCCGCGAATGGGTGAAGGAATACCAGACCGGCTACAAGAAGTACAACGCCCTGCTCAAGAAGGGCGAGCAACACGGCATCGAGAAGACCGGCGCCAAGCTCCGCGCCCTCATGCCTTGGATGCCCAAGCGCAACATCAAGGGCGCGCAAGCGGCCTACTGAGTTGCACCGTTCTCATCAAAGCCGCCGGGGGAAACTCCGGCGGCTTTTTCATTCCTTGAGCCGGAGCAATCGGCCTCCAAATGTTGCCCGGTGCCGTCGCTGTCTTCTCGCGGCCCTCGCGGCAGCTTAAAGCAGCTTCACCGGGTACTGCTGAAACAGTGGGTCGCTGCTCGCGATGTGCCAATCGCGGGCGAGTGCCTGGCAGATCAACATCCGATCGAATGGATCGCGGTGCAGTGCGGGCAAGCCGACCAATCTGGCCACCGCAGCTTCGTCGAGACTGAGCGAGGCGATTCGATGCTTCTTGCGCTGGAGTGGAACGTAGCGTTCCGGCGAATCGGGCAACGGCAGTTTGCCGATTGAATGCTTCACGCAAATCTCCCAGTACGAAACCACGCTCAGGAAAACTTCGTTGGCTGGATTCTGCACCACGTCCGCCACGGCTTTCGGCAAACGCGCATCGCCGCTGACCAGCCAGAGGAACTCGCAGGTGTCGAGCAGGACGGTCATTTGCCCTCGAAGCCGCGCAGCACGTCTTCGGGCAAAGGCGCGTTGAAGTCATCCGGCACGGTGAACTCGCCCTTGGCCAGACCCAGCGGACGCGGCCCGGCGGAGACTGACGGGTGCAGAATCGTCAAAAGGCCCGATCCTTTCTCCGGCAACATCTGCGGTTCCTTCGGCACGATGCGCCCGTGCTCAATCTCGACTTCGAGCGTGGTGTAGCTCATGGCGGCAACGTAGCGGCGCACGAGCGGCCAAACAAGCCTTGTTCCAGCGGCATTGCTTTTGGAGCGGCGGCTACGACTCAATCAGCGTCCGGTAAAATCTTCGCGTCCGGTTCGTGCTCGTGAAATCAATCACCTCCTGCCGCGCCGCCGACAGCATGTCGTTCGTCAAAATGCTTGTGCCAAAAATCGCCTGCACTTGCAGCGAGCGTTTGACCGTCAATCCGAGCGGATTGCTGGAGCCGGACGTATCGCCTTTCCACCGTAAAAATTCTCCCGCTTGGCGCGCTCGCCAAACTCGCGGACTTCTTCGAGGGTGAGATACAAACGTCCGCCGATGTTCAGGGGCTTCAGCCATCCGACCTTGACCCATCGGCAACCAGAAACCCGGCTGCGCCCGTTGTCCTTCAGCCATTGAGAAAGCAGGATCATGCCCGCCCTTTCCTTTGCGTGTCGTTTGATTAGAATTTGTTTCATTCGTTGAATGAAAAAAGTCTGAAAAGCGGCCCATGTCCCCTTTGCAGTAACCGAATGAAACAATGGCTCCAAAACGCGGAAGCAGCCGAAGCACTCGCGGTTGACGTGAGAACGATCAAACGCTGGATGCAGTCTGCCGCCACACAAGCGGCGCTTTTGGCTGTTCAGCACGGGAAGCAGTGGCGCATTCCACGCCCCGACAATTTGGACGTGTGGGAATTTGAAACGCGCGCACGCCTAAAAAACCTCGGCCTGACGGTGAAAGAGGCTTGGGAACGAAGGCTCGAACGAATTGGAAAGCAGTGCGGTCGATACCACCTTGAATCCTGTCGGCTTTGGCTTGCCGCCTCGGCGAAGGCCGCTGAACAAGAAGACATCAGTCAGGATGCAAGAGACCAAATCCTTACGCTATGGCGAGCGGCCAACGAAATTCTTGATCCTCTGCCGCGTCACAAGATGGAAGTGGACAAGCTGCGGGAGGATTTTCTCGCCGCGCTTAAATCTCGCGGGCTGCAGACTCAAGAGATCGATGCGGTGATGTCCCGCTGGCCAGAACAAAGGCATTTCGAGCGAGTCCGTGCTGCTCACACTCTGGATGCGCTCGAAACCATTCGCCGCGCCTTGGATTACACCCAAGCCGTCTGTGAGTTGAAGCAAGCCGGAGCAAAACCAACGGAGCAAAACCTGCGCGTATTGCTGCATTCGGACATCACGGCGCACATCAACAACACGCGGCAAGAGCTACTGCCTTGCGTAATCGACTTTCGCCAGCCACAAGACGGACTCAAGCGGCACACAGCCCGAAAACGTCATCCGAAGAACGGCGCAACTCAGAAAGAAATTGTGGCGGCAGTGTATGGAATTCGGGACAGCCTGCCCGGTGTGGACGACAAGCCCAGCGGCAAGATGACGCCGAAGCGTGGCTCGCAAGCGGATATGAAAGGTTCAAAAGCACCGCAACGCCGCCGCTTGTAAATCGCATGGCTGTACATCGCCCACGCTGCCGCTGGGGCCAGTCAAACCATGTCAATAAAGCCGTGGCAATTGCTCAAGGCTTCTGCCAGTTTCCGAAGCGCCGACCGTTATGCAATTGAAGCATTTCATCATCGCTGGAGCCGTTGCACTTTGGGCGTCATTGCACGCCGCCGAAACGAATTCCATCACCACCCGCGACGGCAAGACCTACACAAATGCCGTAATTCAACGCGCCGATCCGAACGGCATCGTGATTGAATACGCACCGACTCCGGGCAGTGTGGGGATTGCGAAGCTCAAGTTTGCCAATCTGCCGCCAGAGATTCAGAAGCGTTACAATTACAATCCGACAAACGCGCAGATTTTTGAAGAGAACCAATTGAGCGACAGCATTCGCGTTCCCGTAGAGTCGTATCGCAAGGCTGCGCAACAAGGGAATGCCGAGGCAGCTTACCTTTTGGGGATAGCCTACGGAATCGGGGAAGGTGTAGAGAAAGATGAACGAGAGTCTGCGCGATGGATACTGGCCGCCGCTAAAAAAGGCGTAGCAAAGGCTCAGTTCCTCATGGGTGTGTTCTGCCGGAATGGGACAACGGGCGTGCCCCGCAACTTCATTGAAGCGGCGGACTGGTTTCATAAGTCCGCTGAGCAAGGCGTCGCAGATGCTCAACTGGAACTGGGCAGGTTGTATGCCGAGGGACGCGGTGTCGCGCTGGATGAATCGAAAGCGGCGGGAATGTTTGCCAGGGCTGCCAACCAAGGCAATGCAACGGCGCAGATGTTGCTAGGATTGAGCTACTGGTTTGGCAAAGGAGTGCCCCAAGATTTTGCGGAGGCGTATAAATGGCTGACACTGGCAGCTAATCAAGGCGCTTCGGGTGCGCGCAGCAACCGCGACGGAATGGTGCTCGCGGAACGTGTGAGTTCACAAATGGTGGCTTTTGGGGAGAGCCTGGCCGCTTCTTTTGTTGCGCAACTTGAAGCGCCGACGAAGTCGGAAGGTTTTAGTGCAAGAGCAAATGCGTACCTCAACGCCGATGATCCGATAGCGTCAGGCACGGGGTTCTTCGTCAGCGACGACGGCTATCTGCTCAGCAATTTCCACGTCGTAAGAGGTGCTTCCAAAGTGAAGGTCAAAACCAGCGCCGGATTGCTGCCTGCCACGGTGATCAAGACCGATCCGGCGAGTGACATTGCCCTGCTTAAAGTTTCGGGTTCGTTTCGCTCGTTGCCAGTGGTGTCGAGCCGAGACGTAAAACTTGGCGACTCCGTTTTCACAGTCGGCTTCCCAAACATCGAGTTGCAGGGGCTTGCGCCCAAGCTGACAAAGGGCGAACTGAGCAGCTTGTCCGGGGCACAAGACGATCCACGCCAGTTTCAAATCAGTGTCGCCGTGCAGCCGGGTAATTCGGGTGGGCCATTGGTCAATACCTTGGGCAACGTGATCGGCATCGTAACGGCCCGCCTCTCTGACACCGCCGCTTTCGAGAGCAGCGGCGCACTGCCGCAGAACGTTAATTACGCGGTGAAAAGTTCGTACGCGTTGTCTCTGCTGGAATCCGTACCAGGATTGGCAGGCAAGTTGAAGGCACCGCATCCGGCTAAAGAACGGAAGTTTGAGGATGCAGTTCAGGAAGCACACGCTGCGGCTGCCCTCGTGTTGGTCTATTGAGCACCACTCACAACTGGACGATTACAGATCGGGGAATCTTCTGAACGGGAGCGGTTCTTGCATCGCCACTCCCCTGCCTGGCCTTTGGGTTTGGCCCCAAACCGGAAGACCTCGAACGTGAGGCGGACGCGTCCGTCCCTGTTCCCCGGGGGGTAGCACAGGCTACCAGCCAATAGTGTTCGGCATGGCGGTGGCCGACCGGGGCGGCGGGGTGGTCTTTGGGGAAGGCGAGTTGGGTCGCGGCGGGGGGATCGAAGGAAGCCGCCGCGCGGCGGGCGGCTTCCGGGCAAGCGCGGCCCGTCCGGGGTTCCTGACTTCAGGCCACCACCAGACTCCGCTCAGGATTTTTTCGCGCCCGCCTTCAGCGCCGCCGCCGTGGCCGCCGCCAGTTCTTCGGCCGTGGCCCAGCCCAGCAGGTAAAAGCGCAGCCGCTCCATCAGCCGTTTATTCGGCCGCCG
>JANOQV010000152.1:0-85092 GCA_031414955.1 Pedosphaera sp.
CCGGAGTGCGCCCGTCCCCGGGCGCAGCAACGTCCGTCCGCCCGAAGAGTTTGGAATTTGCCGACACCCTGCTTCGCTCCAGCTTGCTGCGCCCGAGGACGGGCGCACTCCGTGCCCGCCACTTTCAATCCCACCCGTGAGCATCGCGTGATTGCGCCCGCCGCCTGGAGGCGTTTACCTATGCGGCATGTTCACCTGTTTCAAACCGGCGCGCTTGTTGTGTCTGGCCTTGTTCGTTGCCGTTGGATTCTCGCTGCGAGCCGCGAACTCGCCTCCCACCGTCGAGCATCCCAACGTCATCTTCATCTTGGTGGATGATTTGGGAGCCACGGATCTTGGTTGCTTCGGCAGCAAGTCCTACGAGACGCCGCACATCGACCGGCTGGCGGCGGGCGGCATGAAGTTCACGCAGGCCTATTCCGCCTGCACCGTTTGTTCGCCCACGCGCGCCGCGTTTCTCACCGGTCAATATCCGGCACGGCTGCACATCACCGACTGGATCGCCGGCCATGTCCGGCCGTTCGCGAAGCTCAAGGTGCCGGACTGGCAGAAGTTCCTGCCCGCGTCAGACATGAACATCGCCAAGGCTTTCAGCGCCGCCGGCTACGCCACCATCAGCATCGGCAAGTGGCACCTTGGTCCCACGAATTGTTTTCCGGACCGAGCCGGGTTTGACGCGAATTTAGGCGGCTACGATCGCGGGCAACCGCCGAGTTATTTCGCGCCCTATAAAATCCCAACGCTGGCCGAGGGACCGAAGGGCGAGTTTCTCACGGATCGCGAGTCCGCCGAGGCCGTGCGGTTCATCGAGCGGAACAAGGACCAGCGATTCTTCCTCTACCTGCCGCATTACGCGGTGCATACGCCCATCCAGTCGAAGAGTAACGTGGTGGCAAAGTACCGGGCCAGGATTCAGCGCGGCGGCGCGCAGACGAACGCCGCCTACGCCGCGCTGGTCGAGAGCGTGGATGACAGCGTGGGCCGCATCGTGGCCGCATTGGAGAAACTCAAGCTCACCGAGAGCACTCTCATCGTGTTCACCTCGGACAATGGCGGGTTGCTGCCCATCACCAGGAATCTCGGCCTGCGCGTCGGCAAGGGCTCGGCCTACGAAGGCGGCGTGCGCGTGCCGCTCATCGCGCGCTGGCCCGGCTCAATCCAGGCTGGCAGCACCTGCAACGTCCCGGTGATGACCATAGATTTCTATCCCACGTTTCTCGAACTGGCCGCGCTCAAGGATGCGCCCGGTCACGTTGTTGACGGCGAGAGCCTCGTGCCTTTGCTCAAGCAACGGGGCGGCCTCAAGCGTGCCGCGCTCTACTGGCACTACCCGCACTATCATCCCGGCGGCGCCACGCCCTACAGCGCCGTGCGCGCCGGAGATTGGAAGCTGGTCCAATTCCACGAAACGGACCGCGTGGAACTTTACGATCTGAGGCTCGATCCCTTGGAGGCGAACGACCGGGCGGCGGCGGAATCCACGCGGGCCGAGGCTTTGAAACAGAAGCTGGCGGCCTGGCGCGGGCAGGTGGGCGCGCAGATGGCGACACCAAATCCCAATTACGATCCCGACCGGGATGCGCCTCGGAAAAAGTAAACGGGGCCGGGGATGCGCGCTGCCTCCGGGAGCCGGCGCAGTCCATTTACTGCTCGCCACAGGGAGCGCCGTTTTCTACAACCGCGCGACGGATTAACCGCCCCACTCGATTTGTGATTGAAGAACTGACCAACCGCGAACTGCGCGCCCTCAAGGCGCGCGCCCAACTGCTCAAGCCCATGCTCAAGGTCGGCAAGGAGGGACTCAGCCCCGCCTTCCTGAAGGCCGTGGATGAAACGCTCGCGCATCACGAGCTGGTGAAGATCAAGTTCGACGAGTTCAAGGAGCAGAAGAAGGAACTCGGTCCGAAGCTGGCGAAGAGCGTGCGAGCCAGCCTGATCATGCAGGTGGGGCATGTGGTGGTGGTGTTTCGCCGGAAGCCGGCGGGGGAGGAGTCGTCAGTGAAACAGTAATCCGTCATCAGCGATGTGGAATTCGGGCACTGCGTGTTCCCGCTGTTTCACTGATGACTGATGACTCATCCGCGAATGAACTGGTTGGTACAATTTTCACTCGCCGTGGCCTGCTGCTGGATCGCCGCCGGGGCGGAGGTGCCGCGCGTCGTCCCCCTCACGCGCGCCCATTCCCACAACGACTACGAGCAAGCGCGTCCGCTGGCCGAGGCGTTGGCGCGCGGCTTCTGGAGCGTTGAGGCGGATGTGTGGCTTCACCAGGGCCGGCTGCTCGTGGCCCATGATTTCGTGGATGTGTCGCCGGACAAAACGCTGCAAAGCCTCTACCTGGATCCACTGCGTGCGTTCTTCAAGAGCGATGCCGCCCCCAGGGACGCGCCGCCTTTGACGTTGCTCATCGATGTGAAGTCGGCGGCGGGGCCGACGTATGCGGCGTTGCGCGCGGTGCTGACGAATTATGCGGACATCCTCACGCGCTTCGAGTCGAACCTGATCCACACCAATGCGGTGATGGTGATCATCTCGGGTGATCGTGCGGTGCCGGTGATGGCGGCGGAATCTTCGCGCTTCGCGGCGGTGGATGGCCGTCTGCCGGACTTGGCGGCGAACCCGCCCGTCGCGCTCGTGCCGCTCATCAGCGACAACTGGTCGAAACAGTTCAAGTGGCGCGGCACGGGGCCGCTCCCAGCCGACGAGCGGGCGAAACTGCGGGCGATGGTTCAGCAAACGCACGCGCAAGGGCGGCGGCTGCGGTTGTGGGCCGCGCCGGACAACGAAGCGGGCTGGAAAGAGCTTTACGAGGCGGGGGTGGATTTGTTGAACACGGATCACCTGCCGGAGATGAAAGCGTTCCTTGGCTCCCGCTGATTGGGACGTCCCCGCTGGCTCGGGTAAAAACTTGACCGGCCATGGCCCGCACCTAGCATCGCGCCCAATTTGGTTCGGTTGTCACAGATGAAAGCGATTTTAGCCCTCGAGGACGGCACGGTGTTTCACGGCCAGGGTTTTGGCGCGCACGCCCAGGCCTGCGGCGAGGTGTGCTTCAACACGTCGATGACAGGCTACCAGGAAATTCTCACCGACCCTTCCTACAAGGGGCAGATCGTGACCATGACCTACCCGCTCATCGGCAATTACGGCGTGAACGCGCAGGATGTGGAGTCGTGGCAGCCGCACGTCGCCGGGTTCGTGATTCGTGAGCTTTCACCCGTGGTCAGCAACTGGCGCGCGGACTGGACGCTGGACGAGTATCTCAAGCGGTATTCCATCCCCGGCATTCAAGGCATCGACACGCGGGCGCTGACCAAGAAGCTGCGCGTGCGGGGCGCGATGAACGGCTTCCTCACCACCGAGGACATGAGCGCCGAGGAAGCGGTGCGCCGGGCCAAGGCCTGGCCGGGTTTGGTGGGCATGGATTACGTGAAGGACGTGACGCACAAGGAAGCGTTCGCGTGGGATCCGAAGGATGAGCAAAGCGCGGAGTTCGACATCGTGCGCTCGCATGTGAAGGCCGACGCAAGGAACATTCGCAAGCCACTGCCCGCCGCCGACATTCCGATTGTCGCCTTCGACTTCGGGATGAAATACAATATCCTCCGCAATCTCCGGCAGGCGGGCTTCAAGGTGCAGGTGCTGCCCGCCACGACTTCAGCGGCCGAGGCTCTCAAGTACAAGCCGGCTGGCGTGTTCCTTTCCAACGGTCCCGGCGATCCGGCGGCGCTCGGCTACATCGTGCGCGAGGTGAAGTCCCTGATTGATTCCGGCATTCCCATCTTCGGCATCTGCCTCGGGCATCAAATCCTCGGGCAGGCGTTCGGTGGCAAGACCTTCAAGCTCAAGTTCGGTCATCGCGGTGGCAACCAGCCGGTGAAAGATCTGGAGTCCGGCAAAGTGGAAATCACTTCGCAGAATCACGGATTCGCCGTCGATGCGGCCTCGTTGCCCTCCGAAGTTTCGGTGAACCGCACCAACCTCAACGATCAGACGGTCGAGGGTCTGCGGCACAAGACCAAGCCCATCTATTGCGTGCAGTATCATCCCGAGGCCTCGCCCGGACCGCACGACTCGAATCCGCTCTTCGCGGAGTTCCGGGCGCTGATCGAGAAACAATAGCCTCCATTTCCCGCCAACCGGACGAAGCGCCTCCCCGGTGTCGCAGCACGACCGATCCTGGATTCCGGCGCGTGCGCATGGCCTGCGGAACTGAGTCTCAGCTGAAGCGAGGCCGCGGTGATTTGGGATCACTAACAAAACGACTAAGCCAAGGGACGCGGCTTCTCCGGGCCACGACCCCGGACCGGTTCTGATCCATCGAGCAGTTTCGTTTCCGTTGGTGAAATGAATTGGTTGAGATTTTTCTTCCAGAAATGACTTGCGTTGGCCCGGAAGCGTATCAGTGTCACACCTACTTACGCGTCTCAGCGTGGAGACGCCCCGGTCAACCGAACTCGAATCAGGGCAACTATGAAAAATCTCTCCACCCTCAAACTGGTTTCTGTCGTGCTCATGCTCATCGTCGCCGCGGGCGTTTGGGCCTTTCAACCCTCCGGACACCCTCCATTGCCCGACATGGACAAACGTTCCGGACGCGGGGTTCAAACCAAGGATCCTCCGGCGGCGCAGGCCGGTGCGGCGCGTGAACTTCAGACACGAGTGCCCGGTGCGAAGATTGAGTTCGAGCCAATCACCGGTGCGCCGAAAATGGTTTCGGTTCCGGGCGGCTTCCTGACCGGCGCGGCCGGGAAAGGCGCGGCGATCTCACTGCGCGCGCTGGCCGCGGCGCGCGCGGATGATCCGCATCGTGTGACCAAGGCCTTTCTGAACGAGCACCGGTTGTTGTTCGGCCACGGCGCTGAGGCGCTGGCCCAGGCGCGCGTCACGCGCGACTACGTCACCCCGCACAATGGCCTGCGCACCGTGGTGTGGGAGCAGACGGTGGATGGCATTCCGGTTTTCCAGTCGGTGCTGATCGCCCACACGACCAGCCGAGGCGAACTGGTCAGCGTCTCGGATCAGTTTGTTGGCAGTCCGGATCAGGCGGCAGCCCAGGGCACGCCGAATCGCGCGGCGCTTCTGGCCGGGACGGTCGTCGCCGCCGCACAAGCGGTGGCCCTGGCGGCGCAGAATTTAGGCGAAGAACTCACCGCCGCCAAAGTGGCGACGGTCGGAGCCGCGAACGCCGGCCCGGAGCAGGCGCAAAAATTTACAGCCCCCAGTCTGAATGGTGAGACCGAGGTGAAACGGATCTGGCTGCCGATGGACCGGAACGCGATGCGCCTGTGCTGGGATGTCATCCTGACCAGTCGCAAAGCCGGCGGGATGTTCCGCGTGCTGGTGGATGCGGGGACGGGCGAGGTGCTCGTGCGGCGCAGCCTGACCCGGAACATCACCAACGCCACCTACCGCGTTTTCACCAGCGACAGTCCTTCGCCGTTCTCGCCCGGGCATCCGACGCCCTTGACGAATCAACCCCCGCTTGTGGCCCGGTCGCTCGTGACGCTCCCCGCCCTGAACACGAATGCCTCGCCCCTTGGCTGGATTAACGACGGCCAGAACCAAACGCTGGGCAACAACGTTGATGCCCACACGGATCGAAATGACGACAATTCGCCGGACCTGCCGCGGCCGCAGGGTTCGCCTTTCCGGGTCTTCGATTTTTCGATGAACCTGACCAACGACGATCCGCTCCTTTATACCAACGCTTCCGTGGTGCAGTTGTTCTACACCTGCAACTGGATCCACGACCGGCTTTACGAACTGGGGTTCACCGAGTCGGCGGGCAATTTCCAACTGACCAACTTTGGGCGGGGCGGATTGCAGAATGATCCCGTGCAGGCGGATGCCCTGGACGGCGGCGGCACCGACAACGCCAACATGTCCACGCCGCCCGACGGCTCGTCGCCGCGCATGCAGATGTACATTTTCACCGGCATGTTGCCGCGCCGCGATGGCGATCTGGACACGGAGATCGTCATTCACGAATACGCCCATGGCTTGAGCTGGCGGCTGGTGGGTGGCGGCCAGGCGCTGGGTACCTCGCAGTCGGACGGCATGGGCGAGGGCTGGTCGGATTTTTACGGCCTGACCCTGTTGAGCGAGGCGGCTGACGACGTGAATGGCAACTACGCGGCGGGCGCTTATGCGGCTTACAAGATCGGCGGGCCGAACGACACCAAGAATTACTACTTCGGCATCCGGCGCTACCCGTACAGCACGGACCTGACGAAGAATCCGCTCACCTTCAAGGACATCGATCCGGCGCAGGCCGACAACTGCTCGTCGGGCGCGCCCTTTCACTCCGACATGTTTGGCACCTGCTCGCCGGGGAACGCCGCTGAAGTTCACGCCCAGGGCGAAGTGTGGTGCGTGACGCTGTGGGAGGCGCGGGCCAATCTCATCAACCGTCATGGCTGGGCCGTGGGCAACCAGCTCATCCTGCAGCTGGTCACCGACGGCATGAAGCTCTCACCGCCCCAGCCGAATTTCCTCCAAGCCCGCGATGCCATCCTCCAGGCGGATGTGGTCAACAGCGGCGGCGCAAACCTGCCGGACCTCTGGGCGGCGTTCGCCAAGCGCGGCATGGGTTACAGCGCGACGTCACCGGCGAGCTTCACGACCGACGGCGTGGTTGAGGCTTACGATGTGCCGGACACGCTGCAAATTCTTCCCACGACCGGCTTCACAAGCCGTGGACCGGTGGGCGGGCCGTTTGACATCACCGCGCAGATTTTCACGCTGACCAACATCGGCACCAACGCGTTCACCTGGACGCTGGTCAACACTTGCGCGTGGCTGAACGTGACGCCGTCCGGCGGCTCGCTCACGCCCGGCGGCGTGGCGGCCACGGTGACGTCCAGTTTGAATGGCACTGCGGCGACGCTGCCTCTGGGCATCTACACCGGCACGATCTGGTTCTCGAATCTGGTCAGCGGCATCGGGCAGAGCCGCACCTTCACCCTGCGCGCGGGGCAGTTGGACTTCTTCACCGAGCTGTTCAGTGGCGACAATGATCTGGATTTCCAATCCTTCACCTTCACGCCCGACGGCGGGGCCAGCTTTTATGCCGGCTGCCGCGATGTGGCGACGAACTTTCCGACTGACCCCACGGGCGGGACTTTCGTGTCGCTGGGGGACGACAACTCCATCCAGGTCACCTTGAGCGGCACCAACACCGTGGCCATCTACACCCGGCGCAACAACGTCTTCTTCATCGGGAGCAACGGCTACCTGACGATGGATTCCGGCGATGCCGTCTATGTGGAATCGTTCGAGAATCATTTCAACCGTCCCCGGGTCGCGGCGCTGTTTGACGATTTGTACCCTGGCCAAGGCGGCACCGTGTCGTGGAAGGAGACCATCGATCGGGTGGCCGTGACTTTCGACAACGTGGTGGAATTTGGATCGAGCGCGATGGTCAATTTCCAGATTGAGATGTTCTACGACGGCCGCATCCGCATCACCTACCTCGCGGTCGGCATCACGGACGCGCTGGCGGGATTGTCCGAAGGGCTGGGGGTTCCGGCCGGTTTCGAGGAGAGCGATTTCAGCGGCTACGCGATCTGCCCGCCGCCGGATGACCTGCTGATCACGCCCGTGGCGGGCCTCAACTCGCAAGGCTATGAGGGCGGGCCGTTCTCGGTCTCGAACAAGATTTACACCCTGACCAACGTGGGGACGAACTCGCACAACTGGACGGCCACGACGACGCAGAACTGGATCAATGTGTCGGCCCCAGGCGGCGCGCTCGCCGCGGGCGCCAGCACCAACGTCACCGTTTCGATCAATGCGCTGGCCTATGCCTTCACCCCGGCGCTCTACAGCGGCGGCGTCACCTTCTCCAACGTGGAAAGCGGGTTTGTCCAGTCGCGCAACGTCTCGCTCCAGGTGCTGGCCATTCCGGGCGAGATTGCGGTGCTGGACTCGGTGCCGTCGGCGACCGATTTACAGATTCCCTTCGGCGACTTGATCACCGGACTTGTGCGGACCGAGCAGATCACGATCACCAATTCCAATCCCACCTATGGAATTATCATCTCCAACATTTCCTTTGGCTCCTACGTCGAGGATTTCAATGACGGCCTTGCCCAGGGCTGGGTGCCCGCCGTGCCGGGCGACTGGTCGGTGACCGGTGGGGAATATCAAGCCGCGTTTGCCGGTTCGCGCTGGATGTTCTCCCGCTACGGCGGCCAGACCTGGAGCACGGTCGCGGCGCAGATGAGCTGCCGTCGCGTGGGCGACCCGTACAACTCCGCCGCCCTCCTGCTCCGGGCCACGCCTGATTTCGATGATGGAGTGGGTTCGGCTTACATCTTTCAGATTGCGGTGGATGGCTCTTATGGAGTCTGGAAGCAGGTCAACGGTTCGTTTGACTGGCTGCAGGAATGGACCCCATCCGCCGCCATCCAGTCCGGCACCAATGTTCTCGCGGGGGTGGCCGATGGCAGCGCCTTGAGCTTCTACATCAATGGCGTCCTGGTGTGGAGCGGGACCGACACCGCATTGACGAGCGGGTTGATCGGCCTGGGGGGATACTCCGACGCGTCCACCCACTTCTTCGATAATGTGACGGCGAGCGAGAATCCGCTGGTCGGAGTTTTGTCGGCCAGCCAGCGTTGGCACAACCAGCATCCGGTGTCCGGCGGTCATCGCGGCGCGGCTCCGGCCGGGAGCGCCCGGACGAATCCCGCGCGCCAGGATCTTTCCGGCAGCGGGCGTTCGTGGGTGGTGGCATCCTCCGTCACCAACGGCCCGTTCCGATTGGAGAATCTCCCTGCGCTTCCCTACACCGTGCCGCCGCTCGGGTCGTTGACCTTCCAGGTCGCCTACCAGCCTTCGGCGGTGGGTTCGAATTACACCAAGGTCGTGATCGAAAACAACGACGCTGACGAACCGCGCGTGGAAGTGGAGGCCAGCGGGCGGGGCATTCTGGATTACCTGCACATCACGCCGGTGGGAGATTTCGTCACGCTGGGACATCCCGGCGGCCCCTTCAATCCCGCCTCGACCCTCTATGTGTTGAGCAACGGCGGTCCCGTCTCGGTGAACTGGTCCACCCTTCACACTCAAGCTTGGGTGAATGTGGTCCCGTCCGGCGGCGCCCTGGCCGTCGGTCAATCCGTGAGCGTGACGGTCAGCCTGACGGCGGCGGCCAATGCGCTGCCGGAAGGATTGCATCACGATGCCGTCACCTTCACCAACCTCACCACGACACGCGCGCAGCAACGCGGCGTTCACCTGACGGTGTTCACCAGCCCGCAAATCGTGGTGGCTCCCGGCTCGATGCATGTGACCAACGCGGTGGGCCGTTCGACCAACCTCACGCTCACGGTCAGCAACGCCCTCACGGCAGACGGCAGCCTCACTTTCAACATCCAGGCGCAGGAGACGGGGCGTTCGATCCAGAGCATCGCGGCCATCGCCGCAACGGGCGTGGGCTTGCCGCCGGCCGGCCATGATTTCACCCGGCTGGCCGCCAGCAAGGAATACACTCCGGGCCGGCTGCTGGTGCGGTTCACGCCGGGTGTCCAGGCGGTGCAACGCGCGCAGATGGTGAATGCCCTGGGCGGCCAGATCACGCGCGAGTACAGAATCGTGCCGGGACTTTGCGTGGTGGAACTGCCCGCCAACTTGAGCGTGGCCCAGGCGCTGCAGAGCTTCAACCAGACGGCCGGCATCCTTTACGCCGAGCCGGATTACCGCGTCCAAGCGAACGTCACGCCCAACGATGCGCGCTTCGGCGAACTCTGGGGCATGAACAACACCGGCCAGACGGGCGGCACTCCGGGTGCCGACATCGACGCGCCTGAAGCCTGGGCGCTCAACACCGGCAGCCGGCAGGTGGTCGTGGCCGTGATCGACACGGGCGTTGATTACACCCATCCCGATTTGACCAACAACATCTGGACCAACCTGGGCGAAATCGCGGGCAACGGTCTTGACGATGACAACAACGGATTCGTGGATGACATCCACGGCTACGACTTCGTCAACGGCGATGGCGATCCGATGGACGACCATTATCACGGCACGCACTGCGCCGGCACCATCGGCGCCGAGGGCAACAACGGCATCGGCGTGGCCGGTGTTTGCTGGCAGGTGCGGATCATGGCGCTGAAGTTTCTCGATGCTGGCGGCGGCGGCAGCACCGCCGATGCAATCTCCTGTGTCGAGTACGCCACGCTCATGGGCGCGCGGGTGATGAACAATTCGTGGGGCGGCGGCGGCTATGAGCAGGCGCTCAAGGATGTCATCGACGCGGCCGGCGCGGTGAACAACCTTTTCGTGGCGGCGGCCGGCAACGCGGGCAGCGACAACGACGCCAATCCATTTTACCCGGCGGCCTATGACTCCACCAATCTTGTGGCCGTCATGTCCACGGATCACGACGACGACCGGTCGGGTTTCTCGAATTACGGACTGACCTCGGTGCATCTGGGCGGGCCGGGCACGGACATCCTGAGTTGCGAGCCGGGCAACAGCTATCAGTTGCTGAGTGGAACCTCGATGGCCACGCCTCATGTGGTGGGCGCATGCGCGCTGCTGCTTTCGGCCAATCCGCTGCTCAGCGCGGCGGCCCTCAAGGAGGCGCTGATCAACACGGTGGACCCGACTTTGCCGGGGCTGTGCGTCTCGGGCGGACGTCTCAATCTGGCCCGCGCCCTGGCCAGCGTTGGCGCCGCCTGGATCACGCTCGCGCCCACCGGCGGCACCAACATTGTCACCGGCGCGGCCGTCGCTGTCACCGTGGGCTTTCATGCCGGCGAATTGGCGGCGGGCAGTTACACCGGTCAGTTGGTCATTGCCTGCAACGACCTGATCAATCCCACCGTGATCGTTCCGGTCTCGATGACGGTGCTCGCCGATTCTCTTCAGGTCGTGCCCAACGTGGTCTTCGCCAGCGGCGGCGCGCAGGGCGGACCGTTTGCGCCGTCCACGATGGCCTACACCTTGACCAACCTTGGCGTCTCCACGTTGAGCTGGGCGATTCACCACACTCAGAGCTGGGTCAGCGTCTCGGCCAGCAGCGGCTCGTTGCCGGCTGGCGGGACCGTCGTCGTGACCGGATCGATCAACTCCGCCGCCAGCTTGCTCGCCACGGGTCTGCACGCGGACACGCTGGTCTTCTCCAACTCAATCAGCGGCGCCATCCACCCGCGCCCGGTGACGTTGACCGTGCTGGCTCCGACGTTGAGCATCTCGGACGCGGCAGTCGTCGAAGGCAACGAGGGCACCACCACCAACCTGGTTTTCCTCGTCACGCTCACGCCGGCCACCTTGCAAACGGTGACGGTTTCCTATGGCACGCTGCACGATTCGGCTGACGCAGACATCGACTATGTTTCCACGGGCGGAGTGGTGGAATTCCTGCCCGGTGAAACGAACAAGCTCGTCACCGTGACGGTCATTGGCGACACCAATGCCGAGCCGATGGAGAACTTTTTCGTGACCCTCTCCGACGCGACCAACGCCGTGCTGGGCGACGCGCAAGGGGTGGGCCAGATTATCAATGACGAAACTTCGGGCCGGGTCGCCGTGTTCGGCGCGGTCAGCACGCCGTCGTGGAACGAGGACGTGCGGCAAAAAATTGCCGACGCCGGTACCTTCATCCAGGTTGATGCCTTCCTCGTGAGTTCGGGCGACCCGATTCCCACCCTGGCCCAACTACAGGAGTATGCGGCGGTCATGTTCTACTCCGACGCCGGCTACAACGATCCCGTGGCGGTGGGCGATGTCCTGGCTGATTACGTCGATGGCGGCGGCGGGTTGGTGCTGGCCACGTTCTCTTTTGGCGGAGCCGCCATTCAGGGCCGGATCGTGACCGGCGGCTATCTGCCCTTCAGCATCGGCAGCTACAGCAGCGGCACCCGGCTGACGCTGGTTCCGGATCAGCCGGGGCACCCGATCCTGGCCGGGGTGACTTCGTTTGATGGCGGCTCGTCAAGCTACCACGACATCGTCACGCTGGATCCCGCCTCCGAGCAGGTCGCCCATTGGAGCAACGGCCAGCCGCTGGTCGGGACCAAATCCACCGCGCCCGGACGGGTGGTGGGGCTGGGCTTTTATCCGCCCTCAGGGGACGCGCGCAGTGATTTTTGGGAGCCCAGCACCCAGGGCGGACTACTGATGGCCAATGCTTTGAACTGGTCTGCGCAGTCTGGACCTAACACGAACCCGCCCGTCATCTGGCAGCAACCGGCCCATCGAACCGTGATTCTCGGCGGCACGGCGAGCTTCAACGTGGCTGCCACAGGCTCGGGACCATTGAGCTACTTCTGGCGGCGCAACGGCTCGCCCATTGCGGGAGCCAATTCGTCCTCCTACGCCACGAACAACGTGCAACTCGCCGACTCCGGCAACCAGTTTAGTTGCCTGGTCAGCAACGCCTACGGCACCGCTCTGAGTTTCAACGCTTTACTGACGGTGAATACCAACCTCGGTTTGAGCGTGCTGATGATCTGGGATATCAACAGCGGCGGCACTTTGGCGCTCCGCGACGCGTTGGCCAACGCAGGCATAGCCGTCACCTTGAGCGCCACCGCCGAGACAGATTACACCGGGGCCAATCCCAGCCCGGCTGGCTTCAGCGCGGTCATCCACCTGAATGGAACAACCTACGATTTGGATATGCCAACCGCTGGTCAGATCGCCCTGTCAAATTATGTGCAGGGCGGCGGCGGTTATATCCAAAACGAGTGGGATGCCTACGAGTACGCTGAAGGCAGGATGGCGAATATGCGCGATCTGATTTTGTTTGATCGCAACGATTTCGGAACCGCCGGAAGCGTGACTCACACCAATGTTCCAGCCCAGGCAGGCCATCCGGTTCTAGCCAGCCTCGCCTCAAGTTTTACTTTCCAGACCGCTTTTAATCATGCCCCGGCCCACGTCTTTTCCACCAGTCCCGTCACCGTGTTAATGCGCCACAACGAGTACGATGCCGTGGCCGTCCGCCAGTTTGGCTTGGGCCGGATTGTTGGGTTTAAGCATGCGGGCAACTACGAAGAGGCGAACGGCTTTAACACGCTGTCCGACGCGAACGTGCAGCAGCTCTACATAAACGCGGTGCGCTGGACTGCGAGTCAAAGCCCAGCGCTTCGATTCCTGGCTCCCCAGCCGATTGGCAGCGACTTGCGTCTGCTGCTGCAGACTGCGGACGGCAGTCCGATTACGCCGGAACGCGCGGCCCATGTCTCCATCCACGCGACGACCAATCTCTCGCTGCCGTTCCTCAACTGGACACCGCTCACCAATTCCATGGTTCTGACCAACGGCCTGCTGCAAATGGATGGCTTGAGCACCTCCAACTCGGTGCAGCGGTTCTTCCGCGCCGTGGAAACGCCGTGATGGCTGGAGCACCAGCACCACGAGGCAAACTGTGACGGGTGAGTGCGGAAGCCCCAGGCGAACTGGTCCGGGAGGCGTTCAGCCTGGCCGGGAACCGGCCGGTACCGCGCACGCACCGACAACCGTCACCTCTCCCCGGCGGAGCATCCACCGCCCTTCCCGCGCGTTCCCGCGCCGCTTGGCTTGACTTGAGTTCGGCACGCACCTAATCCTCACGCACCGTATGCCACGACTTGTTGTTCTCAGCGAAGGACTCACTGGACGCTCCCACGAGCTGAAGGCGGAGACCACGACCATCGGGCGGACGGAGGAGAACACCTTTCAGATTCCTGACGCTTCGGTCTCCAGCCACCATTGCGAAGTCATTCTGCGCGGCCACGAGGTGGTCATTCGCGATCTGAACTCGACCAACGGCACCTTTATCAACGGGCAGCAGATCACGGAGTCGGCGCTCAAGCCCAGCCAGATTTTGCGCCTGGGTCAGGTGGAAGTGCGGTTGGAGAGCGAACAGGCCGCGACCTCGCAGAAGAAGCAGTTGCTCGATCACACACAGGTCGTGCCGCAGGGCATCAAGATGGATGAATTGGGCCAGATCGCGAAGGCGGGGAGTCCCGGTTTCGAGAAGAAAAACAACACCGGCACCAAAATCTTCATCATCGTGGCCATCGTGGCGGGAGTTTTGATCATGTCCGCGCTGGCCTGGGTGCTGTTCTTTAAGAGTTGAGTCCCGGCGCTGCGGGACAGTCCGCGAGGTTTTCGATTTTCATTTCTCCGCCAGCCATCGCGCTGCGTCCTGAGCGGCGTAGGTGATTAAGATGTCCGCGCCAGCCCGGCGCATGGCCAGCAGGCTTTCCATCATCACGCCGCGTTCGTTGATCCAGCCCTTTTGCGCGGCGGCCTTGATCATCGAATACTCCGCGCTCACCGAGTAGGCGGCGGTCGGGCAGCCAAACTCCGACTTCACCCGGTGGATGATGTCGAGGTAGGCCAGCGCCGGTTTCACCATCACGATGTCGGCCCCCTCGGCGAGGTCGAGCGCGACTTCGCGCATAGCCTCGTTCGTGTTGGCCGCGTCCATCTGATAACTGCGCCGGTCGCCGAACTGCGGCGTGGACTGGGCGGCTTCGCGGAACGGGCCGTAATAGGCCGAGGCGAATTTCGCCGCGTAGCTCATGATGGGCGTGTCGGTGAATCCATCTTTATCGAGCCGGGCGCGGATGGCGCGGACGCGACCATCCATCATGTCGCTCGGTGCCACGAGGTCGGCCCCGGCTTCAGCGTGGCTGGCGGCGGTGCGGGCGAGCAGTTCTAGCGTGGGGTCGTTTTGCACCCGGCCGGATTTGTCGCCGTGGCCGATCACGCCGCAATGGCCGTGCGAGGTGTATTCGCACAGGCACACGTCGGTGATCACGATCAGTTCGGGCAACGCCCGTTTCAGTTCACGCACGGCGCGCTGCACAATGCCTTTCGCTGCATAGGCACCGGTCGCGCGCGCGTCCTTGGACTCGGGAATGCCGAAGAGCAGGACTGCGGGCACGCCGAGTTCCTGCGCGCGCGCCGCCTCCTTGACCAGTTCATCCACGGACAACTGGAACACGCCGGGCATGGCTCCCACTTCGCGCCGCACCCGTTTTCCGGGGACGGCGAATAGCGGCAGCACGAGTTGCTCGACGCTTAGGCGGGTCTCCGTCAGGAGACGGCGCAGGGCCGGGGATTGACGCAACCGGCGGGGCCGGCCGGCCGGAAAACTGGCAAATGCTGAACTCATCCGGGCGAGACTAGGGTGTTTTTTGGAAGTTGTCAGTGCTCAGTTCTCAGTGTTCCGTCGGGAACGGGCCTCGCAATTTTGCCAGTGCGGATCGGGCGCGGAAGCGAACCGCCATGAGCAGGCGGGCTGGACGGGTGCGATGGAAAATGACGGTCTGGGCGAGGCTGGAATACGGCCTGCGATTGACCACCACGGGCGAGACTCTCGCAATTCGATGCTTAGGCATGAGCAAATCGCAATGCCTAATAGTATTTACTAAACCACGCCGCCCGCCCGGACCATTGGCCGGATGCGCCCGTTCCTGTTTCAGCAACCGCTTGCCCAGGTTCCCAATCCAGTTCACGCTGGCGACCAATCATGAATCGGCCGCTGTCATTGCTCCCAATTGTTTCCGTGGTCGTATCTGTCCTGTTGGTCGGTTGCGTGCTGCGACCAGCCTCCCCCGTGGCGGCGGGGGAGAAGCCGTGTTTGTTGCCGGCCGACCACGCTGGCGAAGGCCCGGCCTGGCACGCGCCTTCGCACAGTCTCTACTATGTCGGAGGGGATCGTATTTCGCGTTTCGCGGACGGCGCTTCACAGGATTTTCGGAATCCCGCTGGTGGTGCGAATGGGTTGCTCTTCGACCACCAGGGCAGACTGGTGGCCTGCGAAGCCGCGAACCGCCGCGTGACCCGCACCGAGCAGGATGGCTCCATCACCGTCCTGGCCGATGGCTTCGAGGGGAAGAAGTTTAACTCGCCCAACGATCTCTGCCTCGACTCGCAGGGGCGCATCTACTTCACCGATCCGCGCTATGGTCCGCGCGACACCATGGAGTTACGCGATGCGGATGGGAAACTGGTCGAAGGCGTTTATCGAATCGACGCGCCCGGAAAAGTGCGCCGCGTGCTTGGTCGTGAAGTGGAACGGCCCAATGGAATTCTGCTCTCACCCGACGGCCAGCATCTGTTCGTGGCCGACAATAACAACAACGTGGTCGGGGGGGCGCGCAAGCTCTGGCGGTTCGACCTCGATGGAGGTGGCTTCGCCGTGCCCTTGAGCCGCAAACTGATCTTCGATTGGAAAACCAGCCGTGGTCCGGACGGCCTGAAGATGGATCGGGCCAACCGTCTCTATGTCGCCGCTGGACTGAACAAATCCAACTCGCCTTTTGAAACCGTCGAGCCGTACCCCGCCGGCATTTACGTGTTGTCTCGCGAAGGACTTCTGCTCGAGTTCGTGCCTATTCCGAAGGATGAGGTGACGAACTGCGCCTTCGGCGGGGATGACTTTCGCACCCTCTTCATCACGGCGGGCGGGACATTGTGGAGTCTGCGCGTGAACACGCCGGGTCAGGTCGTGTTGGGCGGCGGTGAGTCGTTCTGATTTTAGTGCGCTTCCACGGATTCATTGAACTGGCCGCAAGTCCGGGATGGCCGAGCATAGTGCGCCCTCGGGAACGCCGGTGGCCAGGCCTCTGGGCCATGGTCTCAAAGCTTTGACGCCGCCCATCCGCAGGTCAGCTTCGCGGGATATAATTTTCCAAAATTGCGGTTGCTTTTCCAAATGAGAGGGCCAGT
Source organism: Pedosphaera sp. (assembly GCA_031414955.1). Classification (GTDB taxonomy): domain Bacteria; phylum Verrucomicrobiota; class Verrucomicrobiia; order Limisphaerales; family SIBH01; genus JANNGC01. The sequence continues at coordinate 16,681 of JANOQV010000152.1, forward strand.
TTGACAGGCAAGGAGCGGATCAGCCCTTTGGTCTGCTCGTCGGAGCAGCCATGCAAACGACACACCAAAACTCGACTGCGATTCATGCCAGGTTCACGCCCGGAGTTTTGCCCGGCGGCGCTGGTCACCTCTCGTCGGATCGGTCTTCTGTAAACAGTCCCGTGAGCACGCGCTTCGTCCGATTGACTCCGGCCAGTGTCGGCCTTGCCTCGTCCGGGGTGCAGGTGGAAAATATTTCTTCCAGGCCACCTGCCAAGTGGCGCCGATTCCCGGCTGACCCGGTCAGAGGAATGAGTCCAGGCGCACAAGGCAATCAGATCATCGACCAAGGATCCACCCCTCGCCCATCCCGGCACCCTTGTCTCGAAATTGGTAACGGGCCGCCGCACGCTGGTCAGCGATGCGAGATTGTCATTGGCGTAATCTGCGAATCAGATCGAACCACGAAGTGGCGCTGAACCGCGCGCCGGAAGGGCCCGGTTCCGGGCCTTCCGCGCCGGCGTGTTAGCCAGATATTTAGGAGTAATCACTTGTCCACCATCGTCCATGCCGATCTGCAAAATCCGGAAACCAGGTTGAGTCCAGCGACGCAACTCCGCGCGTTGCAGCGACGCAAGCGCAGCGCGCGGATGATGGCCATCGCGCTGCTGTTGACCTTCGTGGTGACGGGGTTGGTGTTCCTGCTGGTTCGCTCGCAGGAAAACACGGCTCTGGACGCACGGTTTCACCTCGACAGCGCGGATCGAGTCCAGGCGTTACGGCAGGAAATGCAACTCAGTCTGGAACTGATGCAATCGTTGGCCTCCTTCTATTTCGTGAGCGAGAAGGTTGGGCCCCAAGAATTCGACCGGTTTCTTGCGGCATCGATGGGCCGGCATTCTTGGATTCAGGCCTTCCAGTGGGCTCCACTGGTGGAGGGAATGGATCGGCGGCAGTTTGAGCAAAGTGTTCAGGTGGCCCGGTGGCCCGGCTTTCAAATCACCGAGCTGGATGTGGAGGGAAAGATGATCCCCGTGGCCGATCGTGGGCAGTATTGTCCGGTTACTTTTACGACCCCTTTCGAGTCCAATGCCCGGGCTCATGGCTTTGACCTTTTGTCCCAGCCGGATCGCCGGGACGCATTGTGGAAGGCGCGGGATGCGGGCGAAATGCGGGCCAGTGCGGGTGTAACTTTGGTGCATGGCGCGCGCGGATTTCTGCTGGTGGCACCGGTCTACCAAACCAATCCTCCCCCGTTCAGCATTGAAGCCCGGCGAGCCACGCTGGCCGGATTCTGCGTGGGAGTTTTCCGCATTCGCACCATTGTGGAAGAGGCTTTGAAATCAGCGCGTCCCGGTGGGGTGAATCTCGCTCTGTTCGATGCCACGGACGTGGAGCGCCCTAGCTTACTTGACTTTCAAACCGCTCGGCTCGGGCCTCACGATCCTCCAGTCGAGCCATCCGCCGTGCCCCCGGGCTTGCACCATCGCGGCACGCTGGATGTGGCCGGGCGTGCCTGGCTGGTCGTATGCGTGCCTTCACCAGCTTATCTGGCCACGTTCTCGCGTTGGAAGAGTTGGAGCGTCCTGAGTGGCGGGGCCGCGCTCACAGTTTTTCTGGCCCTTCCATTTCTCCAGCATCGCCGGTATTCGGATTCCCTGGAGGATCGCGTCGCTCGCCGCACCAAAGAATTGGCCCGGGCCTATCAGGAGCTGGAGGGTGAGGTCAAAGTTCGCAATCTGGCCGAGCAGGCGTTGCGTCTGAAACAGCAACAGCTCCAGGCGATTCTCAACAACACCACGGCCGTGGTCTATGTGAAGGATCGTCAGGGGCGCTATCTCCTCGTCAACCAGCGATTCAAATGGCTCTTCGAGGTGACGGATGCCGGAATTATCGACCACACGGATCGCCACATCTTTCCGGCCGAGGTGGCCGAGGCGGTACGGGCCAACGATCTCAGGGTGCTGGCGGCCGAGGCTCCCTTGGAGATGGAGGAAGTCGTGCCTGGCAAACAAGGCGTGCCGCGCACTTACCTCTCCATCAAGTTCCCCCTCCGCGACGAATCTGGCTCTGCTTACGCCGTGTGCGGCATTTCCACGGACATCACCGAGCGCAAGCAGATGGAGGAGGCCTTGCGCGCCAGCCAGCAGCGCTATGATCTTATTCTCAACGGGATCAAGGACGGTATCTGGGACTGGAATCTACTCACCAACGAAGTTTATTTCTCGCCGCACTGGAAGAGCATGCTCGGCTACGCGGAAAACGAGGTGGAGAACAATTTTCCAGCCTGGCAGAAACTGCTTCATCCTGACGATGCGGAACGGGCCGCCCTCACCATTCAAGCCTTCCTCGCCGACCACCACCCGGTCTATGAGTTGGAGCACCGGCTCCGGCACCGGGACGGTACTTATCGCTGGATTCTGGCCCGGGGGGTGGCTTTGCGCGATGCGGCCGACCGACCCGTGCGCGTGGCGGGTTCTCACGTCGATCTCACGGAGCGCAAGCGAATCGAGGAACAGTTGCGCGGAGCCAACAGCGCGCTCGAAGAGCGGCGGCGGGAGTTGACCCGGGCGCTCACCGACCTCGAGCAAACCCACGCGCAGCTCCAGTCCACTCAACTCCAGTTGATCCAGGCCGAGAAGCTGGAGTCGATCGGCAAGCTCGCCGCCGGCGTGGCCCACGAAGTGAAGAACCCGCTCCAGACCATGCTCATGGGATTGACCTATCTTGAAGGTAAATTCCCCCACGCCGGCGAGGAGGTGCGGCTCACCTGCGTCGACATGCGCGACGCCATCGTCCGCGCCGACTCCATCGTCCGCGGATTGCTCCAGATGGCGGGCAATCCTGAACTCAACATGTCCCTGGAAGATCTCAACGCCGTGCTGGCCAAGGTGCTCTCGCTGGTGAACTACTCGCTGGATGCGGCCCGCATCACCGTGGTCCGCCGCCTGGATCCGATCGTGCCGCGTGTCTGGATGGATCTTGGAAAGATGGAGCAGGTCTTCATCAACCTCCTCACCAACGCCATTCACGCCATGCCGCTGGGCGGCACGATCTACGTGAGCACGTTTGGTAATGCGCCTGGTTTGTCCGGAACGCCCCCGATGGCCGGCGAACCGTCCGGCCTCGTCATGGTGCAAATCCAGGACACCGGTGCGGGCATTCCGCCGGAACATCTGGATCAACTTTTCACTCCATTCTTCACCACCAAACAAAAAGGATTGGGCACCGGCCTGGGCCTTTCCGTAACCAAGTCCATCGTTGAACTGCATGGCGGTCGCATCGAGCTTATCAACGCCCCCGGGGGCGGAGCGCGGGTGACAGTCACGCTCCAAACCACCAAGGAATATTCCCATGAGAAAAGCACGCATACTCTACGTCGATGACGAAGTGGGCGCCGCCCGCCTGCTCAAACTGAACCTGGAGGCCACTGGTCGTTACGAGATCAGAGTTCAGAACTGGCCCGAGGACGCGCTGGCCACGGCCCGCGAGTTCAGCCCCGACCTCCTGGTCCTTGATCTCATCATGCCCCGCATGCCCGGGGGGAATGTCGTGGCCGCGTTCGAACACGATCCGGGATTGAAGCATGTTCCGATCGTGTTCTTCACCGCCTCGGTCTGGCGCGAGCGGGTGGCGGAGCATGACGGCATCATTTGCGACCATCCCTGCCTGGCGAAACCGGCCCAGATCGATGAAATCACCGCTTTCATTGATGCGAACCTGCCCGAGCCTGTCCGGGCCAACCTTCCCGGCTTGCTTCCGCCCCCGGCAATTGCCGCCGCCTTCCCCATCAACTCCAGCCCTTGAACCCCTTCTGGCCATGAGTGCAAAAAACACCTTTGAAGTTCCGTTGCTCGAGGCCGAACGCCTCGCCGCCTTGCAGCGTTGTCGAGTGCTCGACACCCCGCCGGAACCAGTGTTTGACGACCTGGTCTTCCTGGCGGCCACGATTTGCGGCACGCCCATCGCCCTCATCACCTTCGTGGATGCGAACCGGCAGTGGTTCAAGGCCCGGCTGGGTTTGGAAGTGTCCGAGACGCCGCGCGGGGTGGCCTTCTGCACCCATGCCATCTTGGGGCACGACTTGATGATTGTAACCGATGCCAGTCGCGATGCGCGCTTCCGTGACAACCCGCTCGTGACCGGTGTTCCCCACATTCGTTTTTACGCCGGCGTGCCGCTCCGCAACCCCGAGGATCTGGCGCTCGGCACTCTGTGCGTGGTGGATCGCGTGCCCCGCCTGCTGTCCGAAGCGCAAACACGATCGCTCCGCTCCCTCGGACGCCTCGTCGTCGGTCAACTTGAGGCCCGCCGTCGGGAGCTCGAATGCGATCTGGCTTAATCGGCGAGAGAATCGAACAACTTCCAGCGGCAGCACCGCCGGCGGTTTGTCCCAACGGTCGGGTCGGCCCTGACCGTAAACTTCCTCCTCCCGGTCGCAGGCACTGCCCAGGCCCATCCCGACCTGAAACTGGACCAGCCCTTGATGGTGGTCTGGCAAAACTGCGCTTCCGAGAAACCTGCGGCTCGTGAAATGCATCCTGCCCGGTCCACGCTGGCCTTCAAGGTGACGCGAGCCGGAAGAACCGCGCGGAGTTCGTCGCGACGGTGGAAAACGTGGAGAGGTTGCTCGCCAGCACCGTCCAGGCCGGCGGCGTGAGCGTGGCGGTACTTTGCAGCAGGAAATTGCTGTAAGCCGACGGCCAGGAAATCCGCACCATCGTGTTACTGCGCTCGATGGAAAGCACCGGCTCGAGGCCGAGCGTCGGCAGCGTGACGCGATAGGCGAGCAGGATGTGATCAGTGACCTCGGCGTTGGTGCCCACCAGGATGCCGTTGTGCCAGACGTTCGTGGCCCCGAAGTCGTTGTCGCAGCCGACGAGCAGCTAGTGATCATCCGGCTTGTTGGTGTCGTTCAGTGGCACGAGCATCATGCCTTCCCACTTCTCCACCAGCGTGTTCGTGTCCGGCGAGCCGGCGTTCACGTTCAGGCCATAGCGCGTGAGTTCGACGACGTTCAGCAGGTTCACAAAGTTCTGCCGCTGCACCGCGCGGACGCCCGCCGGCAGTCCGTTCAGCGGGAAGGAAAGCTGGCCGGGGGCACCCGGCTCCAGATCATAGCCGGAGCCAAGAATGTTCGTCGCGCCCAGCGTGTCCACGAGCACGACTTGTTTGTAAACAAATGTGCTGGTGGAACCGGAATTGCGTCCGCGCTGGTCGCGGTCAAGCACGAGCAACTGGTGCGAGTTGAGCGCCACCAGTTCGCTCGTGATGGTCTGGCGCGTGCCGCTGGCGTTCCCGTTCAGGGTCAGCTCATAAACGTATTCCGCAATGAGTTGATTCTCCCGCGCCGAGCCGCGCGCCACATCGAAGACCAGCAACCGCACGTAGCGGCTGTCATTGTCCTCGCCGCCATCCTGGACCAGCGGAGACTGCAGAAGGGCAAAGAGCGTCCGCTCATCCGGCGAAAGTCCAATGGCTTCAAGGCCGCGATTGTTCTTTCGCCCGGAGTCCGGCCCCGTGACGGCGGTGAAGTTGTTCGTGCGCGGATAAGTCGGGCCGACCTTGGGAATCCACGCGGCCGGCGGCTGAAACGTCCGCACGAGCACTGCGTTGCTGCTGAACTCGTAGATGAACGGCCCGTACTCGTCGCAGATGAAGAAGCTGCCGTCGCGCCGCCGGGCCAGTCCTTCCGGGTCGAGACTGTGCCGCCCTTCACCCGCGCTGTCTGCCGTGGACCGCGGATAATTCGTAAACGCCAAATCATTCCCGCTGAAACCGGTGAACGGCGCGTTCAATTCATCCAGCAGTAATCGCGTCGCGGTGTTGGTGAAGGCGATCTGGCTCTGGTTCGTCGCCGCCGTGCCGTAGTAGGGCGTCACGGCCAGACTGAACGTGTGGACGCGCGGTTTGAAATCCAGCGTGCCGCCCAAAGTCCCCGTGCCGTAGCCGCGATCCGGCACGCAGTAGAACGTGCCGCGATAGGTGGGAGAACCCCCATTCGTGGTGCGCGACCACGACGCGGTCTCGAAGGACAGGCCCGAGAAAATGCCGCCCAGGGTGTCGAGATTCGTGCCCTGCGCGTCGAACAGATTGCCGGACAATCGCCCCACGCCGACCAGCCCGTGGTTGGTGAAGCCGCCGAACTGCGCCTGCGCCCCAGTAGCGCCGAACACCAGTGCCGCCGTGAGCAGCACCATTATCCTTGAGCCAGGCAATTTCATGTCGCGGTGTGTTTGCGTGGAATGCCGTCCAGGTTCAAGAGCATAGGCTGGAATGTTCATCATTTGGAGCGACCTGCAATCATCCGTGAAACTCTCCGCCACCAGCCACCACGGCGGCTACCTGACCGTGAACCATCCGAGCGGGCGTGGACACCGGCGCTTGATCGAGGGCACCGCGTCCTCAGCGCGCCTTTTTGCCATACGCGCCGGCCAGGTAATCCACCACGCGATCCACCTGGTTGGTCGGGAGCGGCGCGCCGTATTTCTCGCGCATCTTGTTCACGGTCGCCAGCCACGCGGCGCGCTCCATGGGCGGCTGGGTGCTGAGGTAATCCGACGAGTGGCAGAGGATGCAGTTCACGGCGGCGATCTCCACGCCGGGGCCGGCCCGGAACTTGGGCACATCTGCCGGCAGCTTCCACGCGTCGGCGGCAGGCAGGCTCAAGGCCAGAGCGATCAGAAGAATGGCAATCGATGCTTTCATGATTCAGGTGGCACTCACGTTGACAGTTTCGATGACGTTGCGCATGTAGCCGGGGGGATTCCATGTCGCCTCCTCCGGCTGGGTCTGGCCGAGGCGATTGGTCGCTTTGACTTTCAAAGCGAGTTGCCCCTTTTGCTGCGGGGTGAAGCGCATCGTCCATTCGCGAAAGGAATATTTCCCCAAATCCTGGCCCAGTTCCGCGTCCCGCCAGGAGCGTCCGCCGTCGTCGGAGAAGGAAACTTGGCGGATGCCCGAGCCGCCGTCGAAGGCGATGCCGCGCACGGTTTGCGGAGTTCCGGTCTTCACCTTGGCACCATCCTCCAGACTCGTGATGAACGACCGCACGTTGCAGCGTTTGATGGGCGCGGTCTTGTCCGGCTTGGTGCCGGGCGGCACGCAGGCACAATCGTTGTCGGGGATGCGATAGGCCGTGCTCATCCAGTAGCCGTTGAACACCTCGTCGATGACCGTGATCTCGTGCAGATGCTTGATCCAATAGGTGCCGTAATGGCCGGGCACCACCAGGCGCAGCGGGAAGCCGTTCAGCCAGGGCAACGGCTCGCCATTCATTTCGTACGCGAGCATCACCTCGCCGTCCTGCGCCTGATCCACGTCCAGCGCTTTGACGAAGTCCGGCGTCTGCGGCAAGAGCGAGGCATCGAGGCCGTTGAAGGTGACTTGCCTGGCTGAGGCTTTCACGCCCGCCTTCGCCAGCACATCTTTGAGGCGCACGCCTTTCCAGCGCGCGTTGCCCATCATGCCGTTGGCGGACTGGCCGCCGGGCACGCGCGGATTGGAGAAACCGCGGCTGTTGCCTGAGCATTGGTTCACGGCGACGATTTCCACCGGCTCGAACTGTGACTTCAACTCCGCGACGGAAAAGGTGAGCGGTGCGTTCACGCTGCCCTGCACGCGCACGCGAAATTTTTCGGGCGTGAGCAGTTCCTCGCCCGGCGGCGAATTGGTCAGGTGATAGCGGACGAAGAAAGCGTCATTGGGCGTGAGGGCACCTTCATTGAAGACGCGGAACGGCGTCTCCAATTGCGGCGGCCGGGCCGTGAGGCGGAGCAGGGGACGCTTTTGCGGATACTTCACCAGCGGACGCTCGCCGTTCTCAAAGGGCAGCGTGGCGGATTCCTGCGCCAGCATCCGGTCCGCTTGGACCCCGAGCATTCCGCCCAGGGCCAATGTTCCGGAGCGGCGCAAAAAGCCGCGCCGGTTCAAGTGATTGGAATCTTCGCCGTGCATGACGCAACGATAGCGAGGTGCGCACGGCAGACAATCCAAAGCTGATGGACGAGGTGCAGGTGGGTCGGAATCCAGCCAGATTCAGGATGGCCGGTAGCCGAGACAGTCAGCGCCGAAGCTCGGTGCAAACGGTTTGGATAGGAGCAACAGGCGTTCGCGGCCTTGGTTTTGGGGAGCGGACAAGGAGAGGCCTGTGTTGGATGCAGAGCCATGAAGTGGTTGGGTCGCTGAGATGCGAATGGGCGAGTTTTACCCCGCTCGTTTTTCGCGCCCAGCCGCTTGCATTTTGCTCTGAGTCGCTCAGAGCCTGTCTGAAAATTCGGAGGCGGAGTGCGCCCGTCCTCGGGCGCAGCAAGGTGAAGACTTGGACCGCGTCGGAAAACCCCATGCCCGCTGATGTTCGCACGTTGCTGCGCCCGAGGACGGGCGCACTCCGGGGCTGGCAGCTTGCGCTGCCCCAGTGACTTTTCAGACAGGCTCTCAAGGAAGGAGAAGCGGAGGGGCACCCGACTCGGGGAAACTACGTAGCCATCAATGGGGCGGGAAGGGCTGGATTTTATCCGGTTTTTGGGCCAGGATTTCGCCCGCTCTGGTTCACAGTCATTAAATCCCTGCATCGTCGAAAATGAGAAATCGGTTTTTCGGTTGGAGTTGGTTTTCTGCCCGCCGTCGCGGCTTGAACCCTGCCACGGGCGCATCCGCACCGGTGGACTCAGGGCGGCGGTTGCCGTGCTTCCGGACGGCGTGGCTCTCCCGGTTGGTGGCTTCTACCGTGGTGCTGGCCGCGGGGCTGTCGTTTTTGAGCCTTGGCTCCGGCGTGCTTTCGGCCGCGACGGTGCCGCCCGGGTTTTCCGAGACCATCGTGCCGGGACCGTCCGGCGGCGCGTGGAACGGCGCGATTGGTATCGTCTTCGAGGACAACGGGCGCATGTATGTCTGGGAGGGCAGTGGTCGCATCTGGTTCCGTGATCCGGGCGAAACGAATTTCACCATGCTGCTCGATTTGAGCGAGGAGGTCGGCTTCTGGCATGACACGGGTTGTCTGGGCTTCGCGCTGCATCCTGATTTCCGGGTCAACGGCTACATCTACCTGCTCTACTCGGTGGACCGGCATTATCTGATGAACTACGGCACGCCGGGTTACAACCCGAACACCAGCGAGGAATTCGTGGCCAGCATCGGGCGCATTACTCGTTACACGGTGCGATCCTCGGATGGTTTTCGTTCCGTCGATGCCGCCAGCCGTTTCATCCTGCTCGGGGAAACGAAGGAGACGGGATTTCCTTCGGTCTCGACCACGCACACCATCGGCTCGCTGGCCTTCGGCGAAGACGGCACGTTGCTGGCGTCGTGCGGCGATGGCGCGAGCGCGTTCACGGCGGACGTGGGTGGCCCGGCTTTCGGCAGCTACGCGCCGCAGGGGTTGGCGGACGGCATCATCAAACCCAAGGAAAACATCGGCGCGTTCCGCTCGCAGTTGGTGGATTCACTGTCGGGCAAGGTCGTGCGGCTCGATCCGCTGACCGGGAATGGCGTGCCGAGCAATCCATTTTATGACCCGCTTAATCCGCGCTCCGCCAAGTCGCGCGTCTGGTCACTCGGTCTGCGCAATCCCTTCCGGATGGTGAAGCGGCCGGACACCGGCAGTCACAATCCCGAGGATGCGCAACCGGGCAGTTTTTACCTCGGCGACGTCGGCTGGGATGACTGGGAGTGCCTGAAGATTGTGAACGCGCCCAGCCAGAATTTCGGCTGGCCGCTCTACGAGGGGCTTTCGCTCATGCCGCTCTACGATCAGAACATCACCAATCAGGACGCGATCAATCCGCTCTATCCTGGTGGCGGCTGCGCGCAGTACTTCACCTTCAAGCAGTTGTTGAAGGCGGATTCGCTGAATCCGGCCGCCCAGCCGCCCTTCCGCAATCCGTGCAACACGAATCAATTCATCCCCGGTTCCATTCCGCAGTTCCTTCACACGCGTCCGGCGCTGGATTGGAACCACGCCAGCGACCTCACGCGCACGCCGATTTATGGCGGGGCCGGAGAGCCGCTCCTCGCGAACGTCGGCGCGGGTGGTTCACCGGTCAGTGGCACCCCCTTTCGCGGCAGTTGTGCGGTGGCCGGCACTTGGTACACGGGCAACTCCTTTCCCACGCAGTATCAAAACACGTTCTTCCTCGCCGACTGGGCGCAGGGGATCATCAAGAGTGTTTCATTTGATGCGAACGACAAGCCGGTGGCGGTGCAAAACTTTGCGACGTTCGCCGGAGCGGTCGTGACCATGGCGCAGAATCCCATCGACGGCAGCCTCTACTACGTGAGCTACGACTACGGCGACGCGGGCACGGTGCGCAAACTGACTTACGCGGGAAACCGCACGCCCATCGCCGGTGCCGTCGCGAACCAGTATTTCGGGCCGACCCCGCTGACGGTGCAGTTCAGCAGCGACGGCTCGTCCGATCCGGATGGCAGTCCGCTGAGTTACTCGTGGAATTTTGGCGACGGCTCGGGCTTGAGTACGGCCGCGAATCCTTCCCATCTGTTCACCGCGCCGGTTGGAGTGCCGACGAAATTCATCGTCACGCTGACGGTCATGGACAGTGGCGGCTTGTCGGCGCAGACCAATTTGATTGTGTCGTTGAACAACACGCCGCCGAGTGTCGCCATCAGCAGCCCGTTCCATGGCCAGCCTTACACCCCCAGCCTCACTTCGACCGTCAACTTGAGCGCGGTGGTCAACGATTTGGAATCTGCGAATGGACAGCTCTCCTATCACTGGCAGACCTTGCTGCGTCACAACGACCACAACCATCAAATCCATGCGGACACCAACCACGTTTCTTCCTCCGTCATCTCGCCCATCGGCTGCGACGGCATTAACATCTACCACTATCGTGTCCTGCTCACCGTGACGGATCCGGCCGGGCTTGCGACGACAACGGAAGTGGGCTTGTACCCGGATTGCGGAGTGCTCGACACGCCGCCGGTGATTTCCAGCCTCGGGAACCAGGCCGTGTATCAGGATCGTTTCACGCCGCCGCTGGCCTTCACCATTGGCGATGCCCAGACCGCAGCGGCGAATCTTCAACTGAGCGCCGTCTCGTCCAATCCCACGCTGGTGCCGGCGGGCGGCGTGGCCTTCGGGGGTTCCAGTTCTAATCGCACGGTCACTGTGACTCCCGCCCTCGGGCAGATCGGCACGGCCACGTTGAACATCCTCGTGACCGATGGGCCGAACACCGCGAGCAACACCTTCACGCTGACCGTGAACCCACCGCCGCCGGGCACGGCTTCGTTCACCAATTCCGTTGCGCTTACGATTTCCGTGCCCGACTCCGGCCCCGCTTCTCCTTACCCGTCATATAATCTCGTCACCGGTCTGGGCGGGTTGATTACCAATCTCACCGTCACCTTGCGCAACCTGACTTACACCTGGTCGCCGGATGTGGATGTCCTGCTGGTCAGTCCGTCGGGGCAGGGGATTGTGCTGTGCTCGGATGCCGGCGGAGGTCCGGTCAACAATGTCACCCTGACACTTTCCGACGCCGCCGGGTCGTTGCTGTCAGGAGTCAGCACGCTTGTCACCGGCACCTTCAAGCCGACGAACATCGGTGCCGGAGACACCTTTGCCGCGCCGGCACCCGCCGGGCCGTACGTCACCACGCTCGCCGCCTTCAATGGCCAGAACGCGAACGGAGCCTGGGCGCTCTACTTCCTCGACGACGGTCCTGGCGATTCGGGCAGCCTCGCGGGTGGCTGGAGTCTGACCATCACCACGGTGGGAGGCTCAGGCTCGCAGGCCCCAGTCATCAGCGACCTGCCAAATCAATTCACCACCATCAATGTGCCGACGGCGGCCATCCCCTTCACCGTGGGTGACGCGGACACGGCCGCGACCGGTCTCATCGTTTACGGCAACTCGTCGAATGCCGCGCTTGCGCCGACCAACAACATGGTCTTCGGAGGTGCGGGCAGCAATCGCACCGTGACGCTGACGCCTGCGACCGGCCAGATCGGTTCCGCCACCATCACCGTCTTCGTCACCGATGGCACCAACGTGGCCAGCGATTCGTTTCTGCTCACCGTCAACCCGGTCAACACGCCGCCGATCATTTCCGCCCTGGCGGATCAGGTGGTGAATGAAGACACCGCCACCGGTGCAATTCCCTTCACCATCAACGACGGCGAAACGGCGGCGGGCAGCCTCACGCTGACGAAGAATTCCTCGAACCTCGCGCTGGTGCCTCTGGCCGGGATCAGCTTCGGCGGCAGCGGCAGCAACCGCACCGTGACTGTCGCCCCAGCGGCGAATCAGAGCGGCACGGCCCTCGTCACGGTCGGCGTGAGCGACGGACAGTACACGGTCAGCACCAACTTCTTGGTCACGGTCAACGCGGTGAACGACACGCCGACCCTTTCGGGCCTGGCGAACCAGACCGTCGGCACGAACAGCACGCTTGGGCCGTTGAACTTTACCGTGGGCGACGTGGAGACTGCGGCGAGTGACTTGGTCGTGAGCGGCTACGCCTCCAACCCGGCGCTGGTGCCGACGAACAACATTGTCTTCGGCGGTTCGGGCAGCAACCGGACTGTGACCATCACGCCCGGGTTGGATCAGTCCGGGACGACCACAATCATTTTGAACGTCTCGGATGGCACGAACACGGCCAGCACCAACTTCACCCTCAGCGTCAGCCCGCTCGACCTGGCGGCCGCCTCCTTCACGAATGCCACCTTCATCGCCATGACCAACACCGCGATCTCCCCCGCCACGCCTTATCCGTCCGTGATCAACGTGTCGGGACTGGCCGGGATGGTGAGCAACGTCACCGTCACGCTGTGGAATTTTTCGCACGCCTGGACTCGCGATGTGGACATCCTGCTCGTAGCCCCGAACGGATCGGGCGTGCTGCTCTGTTCGGATGCGGGCAACGGCGGGGCCAGCGGCATCAATCTGACCTTCTCGGACGCGGCTGCGAGCAACATTCCTCAATCTCCGCTGGTGACCGGCACATTTCGTCCCGAGGATTACTCGCCCTCGGAGACCTTCCCACAGCCCGCGCCCGCCGGTCCCTTCAGCGAGAGGCTGTCCACTTTGAACGGACAATCGGCGAATGGCCCCTGGTCTCTTTTCGTTTACGACGATGGGAACAACGATTTGGGCAGCATCGCCGGAGGCTGGACGATTTCGCTGACCACGGTTTCAGACGGCTCCCAACCGCCCGTCATCTCTGCTCTGGGCAACCAGTCGGTGGCCGAGGATGGTTCGATCGGACCGACCGCCTTCACGGTGGGCGATGCCGACACGGACGCCGCGCTGCTGGTGATGAGTCGTGTTTCATCGAATCCGGTGCTGCTCCCGACGAACAACATCGTTTTTGGTGGCTCGGGGTCGAACCGCACCGTGACCTTGACGCCGGTCGCGAATGCCAGCGGTTCCGCCACGATCACGCTGACGGTGAGCGATGGCACGAACACGGCCAGCACCAACTTCCTGCTGACCGTAACTCCGGTGAATGACGCGCCGTCAATAGGCGGCGTGGGGAGCCAGATCATCAACGAGGATTCCGCCACGGCTCAGTTGAATTTCACCGTGGGTGATGTTGAGACACCGGCCCTGAACCTGGCGGTCAGCGGCGGTTCTTCCAATCCGGCGCTGGTGCCGACGAATCAGATTGTTTTGGGCGGCGTGGATTCGAATCGCACGGTCACGGTCACACCGCTTCCGAATGCCAGCGGCACCGTGACCATCACCCTGACGGTGAGTGACGGCACGAACAGCGTGAGCACGAATTTCCTGCTGACCGTCAACGCCGTGAATGATGCGCCAGTCCTCGCGCCGGTTTCCAACCGGGTGGTCAGCGCCGGACAAATTGTTTCGTTCACCAACTCTGCCAGCGACGTGGATCTTCCTGCGCAGGTGTTGACCTTTAGTCTGCTCAATTTTCCCGCGGGCGCCACGCTGGATGCCGGCAATGGAATTTTCTTCTGGCGTCCCGCCGTGGCCCAGGCCGGCACGACGAACCTCATCGAGCTGAGGGTGGCGGACGATGGCGCGCCCGTCTTGAGCGCCACCCAAAGCTTCAGCGTGATCGTAAGCCAGCTCGCCGCGCCGAGCGTGAATCGACTGGGCCTGAGCAACGATCAACTCACGCTCGTCATCACGGGCGATACCGGCCCCGACTACACGGTGCAGGCTTCGCCGGATCTTGGCGTCTGGACGGATTTGTTCACCACCAACTCGCCCCTGCTGCCCTTCACCTGCACGATCACGAACGTCAGCGGTTTCCCGCAGCGTTTCTTTCGCGTCCTGCTTGGGCCGTGAAATCCTCATGAACACCGGCCAGTTCTTTCCTGGTTTAAGGATGCGGCGCGTGACCGCCGCAAACGGTTTTCCAATTTTGCCCGGAGCGCAGCGCGGCCCCGAGCAGCGGCTGACGGGGGCAGCGGAAGGCGGAAAGCAGAAAGCAGAAATGGGCCGGCCGCCGTGTTTCCGATTTCAGCTTTCTGCTTTCGCCCTTTCTGCTTTTCTTTGGTTTCTGCTTCTTGCTCTCGCCGTTTCTGCTTTTTCCGCGACCGTGCCGGCCGGATTTTCTGAGACGGACATCCCGTCCGGCGGCACCTGGACCGAGGCGGCGGGATTAGGCTTCGGCCCTGGCGGTCGAATGTTTGTCTGGGAGCGGGGCGGGCGTGTTTGGTTTAAGGATCCCCTCGAGACTGCCTTCTCCCTGCTGCTTGATATTCGCGAAGAAGTCGGCGGCTACAACGACTTGGGGCTGCTCGGTTTTGCGCTGGACCCCAGCTTTGAGGTCAACGGTCACATCTACGTCTTGTACAACGTGGACCGGCATCACCTGCTTAACTTCGGAACGGGAAGCTACAACCCGAATGCGAACGAGTATTACGCGGCGACCATTGGACGGTTGACGCGCTACACCTGCACGGCTTCCAACGGCTTCCGATCCGTGGACTTGGCCAGCCGGTTCATCTTGCTCGGTGAATCGAAGACCAATGGATTCCCGATTGTCACGGACACTCAGGGCACGGGCAGCCTGGTTTTCGGGACGGATGGAACTCTGCTGGTTGCTTGTGGAGATGCCGCCAGCCCTTACACGCAGGATGCCGGCGGCGATGTCCTCCACAGCTATGCGGTTCAAGCCCTGGCCAGTGGCATCATCCGGCCCAAGGAAGACATCGGCTCTTTTCGTTCGCAAATGGTGGACAGCCTCGGCGGAAAAATACTCCGCATCGATCCGGCCACCGGCGATGGAGTTCCCAGCAATCCCTTTTACGACCCGGCCAGTCCGCGCTCGGCCCGGTCGCGGGTTTGGTCACTGGGTTATCGCAATCCGTTTCGCATGTCGCTCCGGCCGGAAACCGGCAGCCATAATGCCGGCGACGGCAATCCCGGAGTTCTTTACGTCGGCAATGTCGGCCATGAAATCTGGGAATCGCTGGATGTGGTGACGGGTCCGGGACAGAATTTTGGCTGGCCCATTTATGAAGGTCTCGGAGTGATGGCCGTTTTTGAAGGGGTCGATGCCTTCAATCTGGATGCGCCCAATCCGTTTTATCCGACCAACGGCTGTGCTCAGTATTTTAAGTTCCGGGACTTGCTCAAGGAAGACACCCTCGATCCGCTGGGCCAGCCCCCGTTCACCAATCCGTGCAACGCCGCGCTGAGAATTCCTGGCTCCATCCCGCAGTCTCTGCGCGCCCGCCCGGTCCTGGACTGGAATCATACCAGCGCGATTACGCGAACGCCGACCTATGGTCCGGCGGGACAGGCGCAAACCGCCAACGTGGGTGCTCCTGGATCGCCGGTGGCCGGCACGCAGTTCCGGGGGAACTCCGTCATCGGCGGCACCTGGTACACCGGAACGAATTTTCCGGTGCGCTATCAAAACACTTATTTTGTCGCGGACTGGGGCCAGGGATGGATCAAGAGCGTGACCTTCGATCAGAATGATCAACCGGTTGAAGTGCGTGACTTCCTGAGCAACGCCGGAATTGAAAGCATCGCCACCGTCGTGGAAAACCCGGCCGATGGCAGCCTGTATTACCTCACCTTCAATCGCTCCTCCGGTTCCATCCGAAAAATCTCCTACGTGGGCAACCGCACCCCGGTGGCCGTGGCCGCCCCGGACCAAACCTACGGCCCCGGTCCCCTCACCGTCCCATTCAGCAGCAACGGCTCCTTTGATCCCGACGGCAGCCCCCTCGCTTACGCCTGGAACTTTGGCGACGGCTCGGGCACCAACCTGGCCCACCCGTCGCATACGTTTTCCGCCCCGATCGGAGTGCCGACAAAATTCATCGTTACTTTGACGGTGACGGACCCCGGCGGATTGTCGGCGCAAAAGACCCTGACCATCTCCGTCAACAACACCCCGCCCAACGTCGCCATCACCAGCCCCGTGGATGGCGCGAGCTACTCGCCGAGCAACAATTCCACCTTCGATCTGACGGCGACGGTCAGCGATGCCGAGTTCAGCGATGAGGAACTGAGCTATCGTTGGCAAACGCTCCTGCACCACAACGACCACAATCACGGCAGCCCGCCGGACACGAATCACCTGACTACGACCCTGATCGAGCCGACCCGGTGCGACGCGACCACGATCTTCTATTATCGAGTCTTGCTCACGGTTACGGATTCAGCGGGGCTTTCAACAACTCGCGAGGTGAGGCTCTACGCGGATTGTGGCCCCAACACGCCGCCGCGGATCTCGGCCATCCCCAATCAGTTCGTGAATCAGGATCGAACAACCGCTCCGATTGCTTTCACCGTGGAGGATGATGAAACCGTTCCGGACATATTGCAGTTCAGCGCCTCCTCCTCGAATCCCGCCTTGTTGCCGGAGGCCAACATCATTTTTGGAGGGAGCAGCAGCAACCGCACGTTGACTCTGACCCCGTCGCCAGGGCAAACGGGCCAGGCGACGATTACGGTGACGGTGAATGATGGGCCAAACTACACGAGCACGAGCTTCGTCCTGACCGTGAACCCGGCGCCGGCCGGCACGGCTTCCTTCACCAACTCGACGGCGCTCACGATTTCAATTCCGAATTCCGGCCCGGCCGCGCCCTATCCGTCGTACAACATGGTCACCGGTCTGGGTGGCGTCATCACCAACGTCGCCGTCACGTTGCGCAACCTGACCTACACCTGGTCTCCAGATGTGGACGTGTTGCTGGTCAGCCCGTGGGGGCAGGGGATCATTCTCTGTTCGGACGCCGGCAATGGACCGGTCAACAACGTCACGCTCACGCTTTCCGATGCGGCGGCTGCTTCGCTGCCTAGCGTGAGTGCGCTTGCGTCGGGCACTTTCAAGCCGACGAACGTCGGGGCCGGAGATGCCTTGGCCGCGCCGGCACCCGTCGGGCCTTACGCCACGAACTTCTCCGCCTTCAACGGCCAGCCTGCGAATGGCGCGTGGGCTTTATATTTTTTCGATGATGGCGCGAACGACTCCGGCAGCCTGGCCGGCGGCTGGAGCATCACCATCACGACCGTGGGCGGAAACGGCTCCCAAGCGCCGACCATTATCGACATCCCAAACCAATTCACCACGGTGAATGAAGCCACGGCGGCGATTCCCTTCACCATCAGCGACGCGGACACGGCGGCGGCGGAGTTGATTGTTTACGCGAACTCTTCCAATCCCGCGCTCGCGCCGACGAACAACATCGTCCTCGGAGGCAGCGAGAGTAATCGCACGGTGACGATTACGCCGGTGGCCGCCCAGATCGGCACGGCCACGATTACGGTCTACGTTACGGACGGCACGAACACCACGAGTGACTTGTTCCTGCTCACCGTCAGCGCCATCAACACTCCGCCTGTCATCTCGCCGATCACGGCTCAAGTCATCAACGAGGACACCGCCACGGGAGCTATTGGCTTCACGATTGGCGACGG
Organism: Pedosphaera sp.; assembly: GCA_031414955.1. Classification (GTDB taxonomy): domain Bacteria; phylum Verrucomicrobiota; class Verrucomicrobiia; order Limisphaerales; family SIBH01; genus JANNGC01. The sequence continues at coordinate 34,538 of JANOQV010000152.1, forward strand.
CGAGACAGCAGCGGGCAGTCTGACCCTGACCAAAAGCTCCTCGAATACCACCCTGGTTCCCACCAGTGGGATTGTCTTTGGCGGGAGTGGCAGCAACCGCACCGTGACCGTGACGCCGGCGGCGAATCAATCGGGGATCGTCACGATCAGCGTGGGCGTGAGCGACGGCCAATACACGGCGACGACGAACTTCCTGGTCACGGTCAATCCCATCAACGACCTGCCATCCATTTCTGGAATCACCAACCAGACGATCAACCAGAATGGCATGACGGGGCCCTTGAACTTCACCATCGGCGACGTTGAAACGGCGGCCGGCGCATTGACCGTGATCGGCGCTTCATCGGACGGACTGCTTGTGCCGAACAACAACATTGTGCTCGGGGGAAGCGGCAGCAATCGCATGGTCACCATCACTCCGGGACTCAATCAACTTGGCACCGCTGTGATCACTTTGAACGTGAGCGATGGCACGAACACCGCGGGCACGAGCTTCGCACTTACGGTGCGCGCATCGGTGGTGGGCACCTTCTCATTAACCAATGCCGGCTCCATCACCATGAGTAACGTGGCGAGTTCGCCCGCCGTGCCCTATCCGTCCACGATCAACGTGACCGGCCTGGGCGGGACGGTCAGCAATGTGACCGTGACGCTCCGGAACCTGACTCACGCCTGGACGCGCGACATCGATGTGCTGCTGGTCGCGCCCAACGGGCAGGGAGTGATTCTCCTCTCCGACGCCGGCAATGGCGTCGCCAGCGGCGTCATTCTCACCTTGTCCGATTCCGCCGCGTCGTCAGTCCCGCTCACGCCTTTGACCACGGGCACATTCCGTCCGGCGGATTATTCACCCGTGGAAACTTTTCCGGTGCCGGCGCTGACCGGACCGTTCGGAACAGTCTTGGCTGTGCTGAATGGACAAAGTCCCAACGGTGCGTGGTTGTTGTTTGTTTACGACGATGGACCAAATGATTTGGGAAACATTGCCGATGGCTGGAGCCTCACCCTGACCACGGTTTCGAGTCCCTCTGAACCACCGGTCATTTCAGGCATCGCCAGCCAGACCATCGGCGAGGACACATCCACCGGGCCGATTGGATTCACGATCGACGATCCAGACACCGCTGCGGTCCACCTCGTGGTGAGCGGTGGTTCTTCAAATCCCGTTCTGGTGCCGACGAACGGTCTCGTGCTGGGTGGAACGGGAGTAAACCGAACCGTCACCATCACGCCTGCCCACGAGGTCAGCGGCACGGCGACGATCACGCTGGCAGTCAGTGACGGCACGAACAACGTGAGCACCAACTTTTTGTTGACGGTGATCGCGGTGAACGATGCTCCAACCCTCGCGCCGGTTTCCAGCCGGGTGGTCGGCGCCGGACAGATTGTTTCGTTCCCCAACTCGGCCAGCGACGTGGATCTTCCTCCACAGGCGTTGACCTTTAGCCTGGCTGGTTTTCCCGCAGGCGCAACGCTGGACGCCAGCAGTGGAGTTTTCTTCTGGCGTCCCGCGGTGGCCCGGGCTGGCACGACGAATTTCTTCGAGATGATAGTGGCGGACAGCGGTTTACCCGTCCTCAGCGCTACGCAAAGTTTCAACGTGATCGTGAGCCAACTTGCGCCGCCCAGTGTGACTCAGGTGGCGCTGACCAACAACCGACTCACGCTCGTCATCGCGGGTGATGCCGGCCCTGACTACACCGTGCAGGCTTCGCCGGACCTTGCCGACTGGACGGATCTGTTCACCACGAACTCGCCGTTGCTGCCGTTCACTGGCACGATCACCAACGTCAGCGACTTTCCGCAGCGTTTCTTCCGTGTCCTGCTCGGACCATGAACCATCAACCCAGGTGTATGGCGGGCCGGGCCGCCCGCGAAAGGCAGGGTCCGCTTCCTGGATTCGCTGATCGCCGCTGGATTGGTGATTTTGCCGGTTCCGATCACAGCCTTGCGGCGGATTTTGGCTCCGGCGTGTTAGTCGTATATCCCTGCAGTATCAGGTTCCGTAAAAGTACGGGTTGTCCCTATTGAGCCTGAAATTGACTGGATTTTCAGACGTCGACCAGCCAAGGTGGCCGTCGCTCCGTTGGTAGTTCGTTGTTGGCTCGTAGTTTGATAACACAGTCGAAACCTCCAGTGATCATGATGAATGTCGGGCTGTACTTTCGCGGTTTGGGGATGCGTCGCGGCGAGTCCTCAAAGTTTCCCTCCTGCCATGCGGTGGTGAAGCCAAGTGGACTTCGCTGGCTGGCTTTGCTGATCGTTTGCTTTTCGAGCCTTGTCGCTCGCGAACTCAGCGCGGCGAACACGGCCCCGGTTGTCGATTCCGTTGTGGCCGTGACCGGCCCGTCGGTGCTGGTGGATCATCCGTCGCTCTACAAATTCTACGTGCGGGATCAGGAAACGGCATCGAACAACCTGCAACTCAGTCTTACTTCCTCGAATCCTGCTTTGCTCCCCGCCTCGAATGTCGTCTTCCATTACTTCCTCTTCGATCCGGATGGCCAGCACTGGTACATGACGATGACGCCGGCGTTCGGCCAGACGGGGACCGGCACGGTGACGGTGAATTTTAGTGACGGCACCAACATCACGTCCACGAACATCACCTTGACCGTCAGCCCGCCACCATCCGGCGGAGCCAGGTTCGCGAACTCCACTCCGATTGGTATCCCGTTGGCTGCCGGACCGGCCACGGTGTATCCCTCGACGATCAGCGTCTCGGGGATGAGTGGCACGACGACCAACGTGACGGTGTCGCTGAGACGGTTTAGTCACGAGTTTCCCGGGAACGTCCACATGATGCTGGTTTCGCCGACCGGGCAGAAGTCCGTCTTCTGGTCCAAATGCGGACGGGGCACGCAAGTGACGAATGTGAACGCGACCATGACGGACCGCGCGTTCGACTTTGCCCCCCTCCCGGATGAATTCGAGATCTGGTCGGAACAATTCCGCCCCACGGATCGGGCCGGGACCTGGGACTCCATCACTAATAATTTTCCGGCGCCAGCGCCGGCTCCGCCCTATCCGCCCGTGCCCCTGTCGGAAGCCTTCTACACCGCCTTCAACGGTGCGTCTCCGAACGGCACCTGGTCATTGTATGTGTACGACGATACCACCGGAGCTCAGGGCAGCATCGCGGGTGGCTGGAGTCTGATGGTCTTGACGGCCGGGGCGGTGAACCAGTCCCCGACCATCAGCGACATTGGGAATCAAGCCACGACGACCAACGTGCCAACGGCGGCGATTCCATTCACCATCGGCGACGCCGAGACCCCCGCCGCCAGCCTCACGCTGGGCCGGGCTTCCTCAAACACGACGCTCGTGCCGACGAACAACATCGTCTTCGGTGGCAGTGGCGCCAATCGTACTGTGACCGTCACCCCCGCCGCCGGCCAGACTGGCACGGCGACCATCACGGTCAGCGTGCGCGACGGCACGAACACCACGAGCGATGATTTTCTCCTGACCGTGACCCAGTCGAACACGCCGCCAACCATCAGCACCATTGCGAATCAGTCTACGCCCGAAGATGCCCCCACGTCTGCCATCGCCTTTACCATCGGTGACTCGGACACTCCATCTGCCAGCTTGACCCTGAGCAATGCCTCGTCCAACACGACGCTTGTTCCCACGAACAACATTGTCTTCGGTGGTAGCGGGAGCAATCGCACCGTGACCGTCACGCCGGCCACCAATTTGAGCGGCAGCGCGACGATCACGATTACCGTGAGCGATGGACTGTTGAGCCGGAGCACGAACTTTGTGCTGACGGTCACCCCGGTGAACGACGCGCCGGCGATCAGCGATATTCCCGATCAACTCACGGCCACGAATGTGGGCACGGGGCCCATTGCCTTCACCGTGGGCGACGTGGAGACGGCGGCCGGCAGCCTGACGCTGCTCAGGGCCTCCTCGAACACGGGGTTGGTTCCGACCAACAACATTGTCTTCGGCGGCAGCGGCGGCAATCGGACGGTCACGGTGACACCTGCGACCGGACAGAGCGGGCAGTCCACAATTTCGGTGACGGTGCGCGATGGGACCAACAACACCACTGACACTTTTGTCCTCACGGTCGTGGCGCCGGGGGCCAATCAGCCGCCCACGATTGGAACCATCCCCAACCAGACAACCATCATCGATCAGCCGACTTACCCGTTCCTGCTGGTGATCGACGATCCGGAGACGGCCAAGGTGGATTTGCGGATGACCGCCACTTCCTCGGATCAAAGCGTGGTGCCGAACGCGAACATCTTTTTCGGCACCTTCACGCCCAACCAATACCTCACGGTGACGCCCGCCTTCGGCCGGGCCTCGGGCACGGCCACCATCACGGTGAACGTGAGCGACGGCACGAACTCCGCCAGCACCAATTTCTTGTTCACCATCAATCCGCCGCCGACGGGCTGGAGCCGATTTGCGAACACCAACGCGGTCAGCATCCCGGACTCGGGGGTGGCTTCGCCTTATCCGTCCACCATCAACGTCTCGAGCATGGGCGGCACCATCGCCAACCTGGAACTGACCATCAGCCGGTTCAGCCACCAGTTCGTGCCCGAGGTGGACATGCTGCTGGTTTCGCCCTCCGGACAGGAAGTGATGCTGATGTCCGGCGTTGCCGAGGGTCGCGGCGTTTCCAACTCCACCATCACGCTCACGGACAGTGCGCCTTTCCCGTTACCCCAATCCTTCGATATCTGGCCGCAGCCTTTGCAGCCGACGGACTGGATTGGCACCAATGTTCTGCCCTCGCCGGCGCCAGCCCGGCCCTACGGTGCCACGGCCATGTCCACATTTAACGGGTTGTCGGCCAACGGAAACTGGACGCTCTACGTCAATGACCGATTTCCGGGGGCCTCGGGCACGATCGCCGGCGGGTGGAGCCTGCTCGTCGCCACCACGGGTGGCAATGCCTCCGCGCCTTCCATCAGCGACATCCCCAATCAGACCACCGTCTCAAACGTGCCCACGGCGGCCATTCCCTTCATCATCACCGATCCGGACACGGCGCTGGGCAGCCTGACCTTGCTGCGGAGTTCCTCCAACCCGACGCTCGTGCCGACGAACGGCATCGTCTTCGGTGGCAGTGGCAGCAATCGCACCGTGACCGTCACGCCGGCGGCCGGGCAACTTGGCACGGCTACCATCACCGTGACCGTCAGCGATGGCACGAACACGGCGAGCGACAATTTCTTGCTGACCGTGAACCAGGCCAACACCCCGCCGAGCATCAGCACCATCGCCAACCAGAGCACGCCCGAGGACACGGCCACGGCGGCCATTCCGTTCACCATCGGTGACTCGGGCACTCCGGTGGACAGCTTGGTGCTGACCAAGGCTTCCTCGAACACGGCACTGATTCCGACCAACAACATTGTCTTCGGCGGCAGCGGCAGCAATCGCACCGTGACGGTCACGCCGGTGACGAATCTGAGCGGCAGCGCGACGATCACGATCACGGTGAGCGACGGCCTGCTCAATCGCAGCACGAACTTCGTGCTCACGGTCACACCGGTGAACGATGGGCCGGTGATGAGCGACATCCCCGATCAGGCCACCATCGCCGACTCCTCGACCGCTCCATATCCATTCACTGTCGGCGACGTGGAGACGGCGGCCGGCAGTCTGACCCTGGCGGCCGGTTCGTCGAATCCCTCCCTGGTCGCCACCAACAATGTCATCTTTGGCGGCAGCGCCAGCAACCGCACCGTCTCGGTCACGCCCACCGCCGGGCAGACCGGCCAGTCATTGATCTTCGTGACCGTGGGCGATGGAGCCAACGAAACCACCGACACCTTCCTGCTCACGGTCAATCCGCCGGGGGCCAATCTCCCGCCGACGATTTCGGATGTGACCGATCAGGTGATCGACGAGGACGGCACGACTGGGGCGCTGGCTTTCACGATTCTTGATCCCGAGACGCCCTCCGCCAGCCTGACCCTGAGCCGTGGCTCGTCGAATCCGGCGCTGGTGCCGACGAACAACATCGTCCTCGGCGGCAGCGGGGCCAGCCGCACCATGACGATTACTCCGGCGGCCAATGTCAGTGGCGTGTCCACCATCACCTTGACCGTGGGGGACGGCACGAACCTCACCAGCGACTCCTTCCTCTTGACGGTCAACGACGTGAACGACGCGCCCTCCACCACGGGTATCGCCAACCAATCCACCATCATTGGCGTGCCGGTCGGTCCGTTGAATTTCACGATTAATGATGCGGAGACGCCTGCGGCCAGCCTGGTCGTGGACAAGGCTTCTTCGGATGAAACGCTGGTGCCGCTGGGCAACATCGTGTTCGGCGGCAGCGGCAGTAATCTCAACCTGACCGTGACCCCCGCCCCCGGTCTGACCGGCACGGCCGACATCACGCTCTCGGTGAGCGATGGCACCAACACGACCAGCACGAACTTTATTCTCACCGTCTCGGTGGGAATCGTCAGCACCATTTCCTTCACCAATGGCGCGATGCTGACTCTTTCCAATGCGCTGCCTGGTCCGGCTTCCGTTTATCCCTCACCCATCCACGTCTCGGGCCAGTCCGGTCTGGTGACCAACGTGACGGTGATGTTGAGGAACATCACCCATGCCTGGACGCGTGACATCGATGTCGTGCTGGTGGCACCCAACGGGCGGGCCGTGATCATGATGTCCGACGGCGGCAACGGGGCCGCCAACGGCGTGACCCTGACGCTCTCCGATGCCGCGCCTTCCTCCGTGCCGCAAACGGCGCTCACGACCGGCACTTTCCGTCCGGCCGACGCCGCGCCGGCGGATGTGTTCCCGCTGCCCGGTCCGGGCGCACCGTTCTACACGGTGCTTTCTGCGTTCAAGAACCAGGGACCGAACGGCACCTGGGCGCTCTATGTGCAGGACGACGGCACGAATGATCTGGGCCGGATCACGGATGGATGGACTTTGACCCTGACCACGATTTCGGATCTCAGTCTGGCGCCGGAAATCTCCGCCCCTGCCAACGTCATCATCTCCGAGGAAGGAACGACCGGCCTGCTCGACTTCACCGTGGGGGATGCGGATGACGATGTGGCCACGCTGGCGGTGACGGCGATTTCCTCGCATCCGGCTTTGATCTCGACCAACAACATCGTGCTCGGGGGCAGCGGGGCCAATCGCACGGTGAGCGTGACGCCCACGACCAACGCCACCGGCCCGGTCACCATCTGGCTGACCGTGAACGACGGCACCAACACGGCTTCGACTAATTTCCTGGTGACCATGACCGGCATCAATGACGCGCCGACCATCACCGGCATCACCAACCGCACGGTCAACGAAGACCTCGCGACCAGCGCGATCAGCTTCACCATCATCGACGTCGAGACCCCGGCGGCCAGTCTCCAGTTGAGCAAGGATTCCTCGGATCCCGTGCTCGTGCCGATCAGCAACATTGTCTTCGGTGGCAGCGGCAGCAATCGCACCGTGACGGTGACGCCGGCTGCCAATCAGAGCGGTTCCGCGATCATCACCCTGACGGTCAGCGACGGTACCAACAGCGCCACGACCAATTTCCTGCTCACGGTCAACCCGGTGAACGACGCGCCGGCCCTCACGGGCGTGGGCGACCAGACCATCGATGAGGACATCGCCACGCCGCTGTTGAACTTTCTCGTGGGCGACATCGAGACCGAGGCGGCCTCGCTCCTCGTCACCAGGGGTTCCTCGAATCCCGCCCTGGTGCCTGCGAGCAACATCGTCTTGGGCGGGTCGGATTCGAATCGCACGGTGGTCGTGACGCCGGCTCCGGACGTGAGCGGCACGGCGACCATCACGCTGACCGTGAGCGACGGGACGAACACGGCCAGCACCAACTTCGTGGTGACCGTTCTGCCGTCGAATGACGCTCCCACGGTTTCCGGCATCGCCGACCAGACCATTGATGAGAATGGGGCCACGGGGTTGTTGAACTTCACGGTGGGCGATGTGGAAACGCTGGCGGCCGATCTGGCGGTGAGCGGCGACTCTTCCAATCCCAGCCTCATACCGGTGGGCAACATCGTCCTCGGCGGGGCGGGGGTCGGTCGCACCGTGCAGGTGACGCCGCTGCCCGGGCAGAACGGTTCGGCCATCATCAGCCTCATCGTCAGCGACGGCACCAACAGCGCGAGCACCAATTTCCTGCTCACGGTGAACGGGCTGAATCACGTTCCGACCATCACCGGCGTGGGCGACCAGGCGGTCGATGAGGATGGCGTGAAAGGTCCGCTGGGCTTCGAGGTGGCGGATGGAGAATCGCCTGCGGCCAGCCTGACCTTGATCGGCAGTTCCTCCAATCCCTCGTTGGTCCCGAGCAATAACATTGTCTTCGGCGGGGCGGGGTCGAATCGCACCCTCACGGTGACACCTGCGGCGCACGCAAACGGCACGGCCACCATCACCGTGGCGGTGAGCGATGGGACCAACACCGCGACGACCAACTTTGTGCTCACCGTCAATCCGGTGAATGATGCGCCGACCATTGGTTCCGTGGCGGATCAGTCCGTGCTCACGAATCTCTCGACCGCCCCGTTCAGCTTCGTGGTGGGAGATCGGGAGACGGCGGCCGGGGCACTGACCTTGATCGGTGGCTCCTCCAACCCGGCCCTCGTGCCCACCAACAGCATCGTGTTTGGCGGCACGGACTCCAACCGGACGGTTACAATTACCCCGGCGACGGACGCCGAAGGTGCCTCGACGATCACCCTCTCCGTCAGTGACGGTACGACCAATGCCAGCACTAGTTTCGTACTCACCGTGTTTGCGGGGCCAAAACTCAAGTTCCTGGGCCGCGATGGCAATGGCGACGCGGTACTGGAACTGAGCGTCATTCCTTTGCGCGACTACACGATTCAAGGCGGCACGAATTTCGCGGACTGGGTGCCACTGGGGGTTGTGCAGTCCACGAACTCCACCGTGATCTTCACGGATACGAATACTTCGATGCGGGCCTTCCAGTTCTACCGGGCCAGGCTGGAGCCATAAGCAGCGGCAAGATTGGCGTGAGCGCCGGGCCGAAGCCCGGGCTGGCTTGGCGCAGAACTTTCTCGCTCCCGTCCGCGGGGCGGGTTCTATTTCCCGCCGATGCTTGCGAAACGAGTCATTCCCTGTCTGGACGTGCATGGCGGCCAGGTCACGCGCGGAGTCCAGTTCGGACGCGCCGAGGCCGGCGAACTGCGCAATGTGGGCGATCCAGTCGAGCTGGCCGTGCGCTATAACGAGCAAGGCGCGGATGAGATGGTCTTCTTCGACATCACGGCCAGCGCGCACGGGCGCGCGACCATCATCGATGTCATTGAGCGTACCGCCGATCAATGCTTCATGCCGCTGACGGTCGGCGGCGGCATTCGCACTGTGGAGGATATGCACCAGATGTTGCGGGCCGGGGCAGACAAGGTGAGCATCAACTCCTCGGCCCTCGCCACGCCGGAATTGATTCGCGGCGGCGCGGAAAAATTCGGCAGCCAGTGCATCGTCGTTTCGATTGATTGCAAGCGCGTCGCGCCGGGGCGTTGGGAAGTCTTCTCCCACGGCGGACGCAAATCCACCGGCCTTGAAACCGTGGAGTGGGCGCAGCGCGCGGTGGCGCTCGGTTCGGGCGAGATCGTCCTGAACAGCATCGACGCCGACGGCACCAAGGCCGGCTTCGATCTGGAAATCACCCGGCGGGTGAGCGAGTCGGTCGGGGTGCCGGTCGTGGCCAGCGGTGGAGCCGGCAGCCTCGATCACATGGCCGATGTGCTGGAAAAGGGCCGCGCCGACGCCGTGCTCGCCGCGAGCATTTTTCACTTTGGCACTTATACCGTGGGCGAGGTGAAGCATTTTCTTGCCGCCAGAAAAATTCCAGTGCGCATCGTTGGCTGAAGCTCCGGCCATCGCGTGACCGCCGTGATTCGCTGGATGCATCAGCGAAAGGAGCGCCGGGCATGGCTCGGCCTCCGGGGAAATGTCGTTCCATCATGCCAGCTCAACGAGCATGTCCAGGTTGCACAGCTTCATTTTGCTCAGAGCCGGTCGCGTTTGGACATTGCTGATCAAAAGCAACGACCGTTGTGCCACCGACCATGACGCCATTGAGAGTGCCGATAAGCGCAGTCCTGATGAGTGGGGCGAGATGGACGAAGCAACATCGAATTTGAGCCGCAACTTGCAAGCCTCAAGCGCACTTACGCCAGCACGCCTTTCACCACTTCGCTGCCCGGTTTGGTCACATTGGTCAGGCGCATGTTCACGCCGGAAACCGGGTAGGTGAACTTCAGGTGATCGTAGCCCAGCAGGTGCAGCATGGTGGCGTGCCAATCGTGGACGGAAACCTTGTCGATGACGGACTGGTAACCGAACTCATCCGTCTCGCCGAAGCTGAAGCCGCGCTTCACGCCGCCGCCGGCCATCCAGAGCGTGAAGGCTCCGGGATTGTGATCGCGTCCGATTAACTTCATCTCCATGCCGCTGCGGTTCTCGCGCATCGGGGTGCGGCCGAACTCTCCGCTCCACACAATGAGCGTGTCGTCGAGCAGACCGCGCTGCTTGAGATCCGTGATGAGGGCCATGAGCGGGCGGTCCACGCCCTTGCACTTGTCCTTGAAGCCGTGCCCCAGGGCTTCATTTTCGCCCGCGCCGTGGCTGTCCCAGCCCCAGTCGAAGAGTTGGACGTAGCGCACGCCGCGCTCGGCCAGACGGCGCGCGAGCAGGCAGTTGTTGGCAAAGGACTCCTTGCCCGGCTGTGTGCCGTAAAGTTCGTGGATGTTCGCCGGCTCCTGCTTGAGATCGAAGGCGTCGCTGGCGTTGACCTGCATGCGGAAGGCCATTTCGTATTGCGCGATGCGGGTGATGGTTTCGGGGTCGCCGGTTTGCTTCGCTGTCTGCTGGTTGATTTCGTTGAGCGCGTCGAGCGTGCGGCGGCGCAGGTCGCGGGTGATGCCCGGTGGGTTGGAGAGGAACAAAACCGGATCGCCCTGTGAGCGGCACTGCACGCCTTGATACACCGATGGCAGAAAGCCCGAACCCCAGACCGACTTGCCTGCATCCGGATTCTTTCCGCCGCTGGTCAGCACGATGAAGCCAGGGAGGTTCTGATTCTCCGAGCCGAGCCCGTAAGTCGCCCACGCGCCCGCGCTGGCCCAACCGGGATTCTGCGTGCCGGTGTGCATGAGCAATTGCGCCGGGCCGTGATTGAACTGGTCCGTGAACATCGACTTGATGAAGCAAACCTCGTCCGCAACTTTCGCGAACTCGGGCAGGCGGTCCGAAATCCACTGGCCGCTCTGGCCGTGCTGCTTGAAGGCATATTGTGGCCCGAGCATTTTGGGCACGCCTTGGATGAAGGCGAACTGCTTGCCCTTGAGGAACGATTCGGGGCAGTCCAGGCCATCCATCTTCGCCAGTTCCGGCTTGTAGTCGAACAGCTCGTGCTGGCTCGGCGAGCCGGCCATGTGCAGGTAGATCACGCGCTTGGCTTTCGCCGGCAACGGTGGCGCGCTCGGTAACAGTGGACGCGCGGGATCGCGCTTGAGCGCGCCCTCTGCGCCCCACGCCCGGCCGGTGAGGCTCGCGAACCAGAGCGCGCCGAGTCCGGTGGTGCAGTCGCGCAGGAAGTGGCGGCGGGTCTTGAGCAGCAAGGAATCGTGGTGAAACTGGTGGTGGAGGTTCATGGCATTCAGCGAGTCAGGGACGTGTCCAGATTCAACAGCGTGTTCGCCACCAGCGTCAGCGCGGCCTGTTCGGGCGTAGCCCCGAGCTTGGCGGAGGATTCTGTGTCGGCACGGTAGTCGGCCAGCGCGCCTTGGTAGAGTTTCACGAGGGCGTTCACCGTGGCGCGCGGCGGGGCGTCGAGCGTGAGCAGACGGCAGCCGCGCTCGATCATTTCTCGGGGGGAACCGCCGTCCGTTTCCATGCGACTGCTCAACGCCTGGGCCATCTCGATGAAGGCCGGGTCATTCAGCACAGTCAGCGCCTGAAGCGGCGTGTTGCTGGGGAGGCGTCGCGCTGTGCAGACGTCGCGCGTGGGCGCATCGAAGGTCAGGAACATCGGATACCCGCTGGTGCGCTTGGCGTAAGTGTAGAGGCCGCGACGGAAACGGTTCTCATTGGTCGAGGTGTTCCACTTCTCGCCGTTATAGACGGAGTTCCAGATGCCGTCGGGCTGCGGCGGATACACCGGCGGGCCAAATTGCTTTGCCACCAGCAAGCCCGAGACGGCCAGCGCTTGGTCGCGCACCATCTCCGCGGTGAGGCGCGAGCGCGGGCCGCGGGCATAAAGCTGATTGGCCGCATCCTTCTCCAGCAGTTTTGGCGTGGCGCGCGAGCTTTGGGCGTAGGTGGCGGAGAGCGCGATCGCCCGCAGGAAAGATTTCACCGACCATTTCAACTCGCCGCGCAGTCGCAGGGCGAGGTGGTCAAGCAGTTCGGGATGCGTCGGCTTCGCGCCGGAAGTGCCGAAATCCTCCAAGGTCTCGACCATGCCATGCCCGAACATCTCGGCCCAGAGGCGATTGGCCAGCACGCGCGCGGCCAGCGGGTTTTGATCGCCGACCAGCCAGCGCGCCAGGTCGAGGCGGTCGAGCGTGGCCTTCTTCGGCGGTTGCACCACGTCGGGCACACCGGGCGTCACGAGTTCGTCGCGGGTCAGCCGGTTGCCGCGGAGGAAGACGCGCGTCTCGCGCGTCGCCGCGCGCGAACGCTCGACCAGGACGGGCACGCTGATGCCGGGAAAATCCTTCAGTCGATCGCGCGCCGCGCGCCATTGCTTCCAGGCCTCGGCGCGGCCGGGCGCGCTGGCGAAGTCGGTGAGCTTCGGGTCCGTGCTGGCCGAGAGCGCGAAGTGTTTCAGCGGGCATCCTTGAAACCCGGAGTTGGCCGCGATGCCGTGCTCGAAGACAAGTTGCACCGTCGCGCCGTCGGGCGCGTCGAGCGGCTTCTCCAGCACCACCAAGCCCCAGCGCGGCCCGGACATCACCGGATAGCTGCCGAAGCCGCCGTCGCCCGTGATGATTTTGTTTGGATCGCGCGGCCCGGAGATTTGGTCGGCAATGACCTCCTTGAGCTTCACCGGTTGGTTCGACGCTCCGGGCACGACAAGCGAGACGGTGAGCTTGGAGAACATCTGGCCGCGCTCGGGCGTGCCCTTCGAGTCCTCGGAGCCGGGGAACAGCTCGATCCTGAGCGCGGTCATTCCCACCACGGCCGGGACGGTGAGCGTGTATTGCACCGCGATGGGCAGCGTGCCACTGGCGTGGACGCGCCCGCCTTCCGCGATGGTGAGCGTGCCGCCGCTGGCCTTCGCCGACTGCGGCACGAGCGGCTTCCAGTCGGAGACTTTCGCCGCCACGACCAGTCCCTCGTTGTTCAGCTTCTCGCGCTGGAGCCGGGAGTCGCGCTGGAGTCGCACGCCCTCCTCGCGCTTCGCCAGGTCATTCGCGAAGGTGTAGCGCGGGAAGTCATCGTTCTGATCGCAGTCCTCGGTGTTGTTGAAGAAGGCGGCAAAGCGGTAGTAGTCGCGGTGCGGGTAGGGATCGTAAGGATGCGAGTGGCACTGCACGCAGCCAAAGGTGGTCGCATTCCAGGCCGTCCAAGTGGTGCTCACGCGGTCGAACACGGCGGCGTTGCGATATTCCTCATCGTCGGTCCCGCCCTCGGTGTTGTTCTGGGTGTTGCGATGGAAGGCGGTCGCGAGCAAGTCGTCCGCAGTTGGATTTGGCAGCAGATCCCCGGCGAGCTGTTTGATGGTGAACTGGTCGAAGGGGAGGTCGGCGTTGAAGGCGCGGGTCACCCAGTCGCGCCACGGCCAGATGTCGCGGTGCGGATCCTTCTCGTAGCCGAAGGTGTCCGAGTAACGCGCCAGGTCGAGCCATACCGAGGCCCAGCGCTCACCGAATTGCGGCGAGGACAACAGGCGATCCACCACGCGCTCCTTGGCGGTCGTGGGATTCTTGGCGCGGTCCTTTACGAACGTGTCGTATTCCTCGGGTGTGGGCGGCAGGCCAATCAGGTCGAGTGACACGCGGCGCAGCCATTCAGCGGGTGTGGCTTCAGGCGATGGTTTCAGTGACTCCGCTTCCAGTCGCGCGAGGATGAACTCATCGAGGGAAGACTTCGCCCACACCTTGTTCTTCAGCTTTGGGGTCGGCGGTTCCTGCGGCGGCACGAATGACCAGTGCTCGCTCCATTTCGCGCCTTCCGAAATCCACTGCCGCAAGGTGGCGATGTTCTGGTCGCTCAGGCGCGGGCCGTGGTCGGGCTTGGGCATCACCTCGTCCGGGTCTTTCGAGAGCACGCGGCGCATCAACTCTGATTGCCCTGGGTCGCCCGGCACGATGGGGCGTTCGCCGGACTTGGCCGGGGCCAGCGCCTTGTCGCGGTAGATGAGCGAGAGTTTTCCCGCCGCCTTTACCCCACCGTGGCAGGCCGTGCAGTGCTGGGCGAAGATGGGCCGGATGTCGCGGTTGAACTCAGTGGGTTGGGGGTTGCGCGGACCGGCGGCCGAGGCGTCAGCCCAAGCCAGCAAAGCCACTCCCAGTCCGATGCCCAGGGTTAATTCCTTAATGCACATGTTCATTCGCGAGTCCGTCGCAGCTGAGAACTGATTGATGTTCAATATGATAGTGACTGCGGACCTCCTGCGGCAATTCAGGGGTGGAGCAATCTGTTGGACCGACCTCCAACCCAGCGTGGCGGTGATGGGTTCTGCGCAAGTACCTCAAACGAAATCCGTCTTCCTCACTCAATCAGCACGTTCACAATCGCGTTCCCGATGCCGATTATGGCCGCGCCGGAGATGAGGCCGGCGCAAATTGGTTCGCAGCCTTCCACCCAGAACTCATGCGCCTTGGTGCCGGGCGCGGGCTTCTGCCGCGCCTTCCACCAGAAGGGCAGGGCACCCAGCCACATGGCGAGGCAGGCATCCGGTGGCAGCACCACGCCGAGTCCGACGGACACGGATGAAATAGGGAATCGTCCTTTGGTGGTGATGCGCAGCACCTCGAAGATAATCGCGGCCAAGGCGGCCATCCCCATGGCGAGGAACGCCGACGTGGGCAGGCTGCTCACGCCCTTGGCGATCAGGTCGGCCACGCCTTTCCATTGCAGCGCGGCGGGCATGGCGAATTGCTCGGAGACAATCGTGGAGACTGAGCGCACCCCTTCCTTGTTTGGCGGCAGGAAGAGCAGGAAAAAGAGCGGCGTGGAGGCGATCGCGCCCGCGAAAATGCCAATGACATGGCCGATGGCCTGCTGACGCGGCTTCGCGCCGAGCATGTAGCCGGGCTTGATGTCGGACAGCAGGTTGGCGGCGTTGGAAGCGATCTCGGCCGTCATGCCGGCGGGAATGAGGTTGCTGGCCGGATTCGTGCGGTCGATGGCACCCATGCTAAACTGCGTGATCTTTGAGAGCGCGCCCGTCGGCATCCACGAGGTCAGCGCCATGGAGTTCGTGCAGATGACCGAGAGGACAAAAATCAACGGCAACGAGATGAAGGCCAGCAGCCAGGGCACTCCGAAAAAAACATGAGTCACCCACGCGCCGAGCACGCTGAAGATCGGCACGCCCACAAAGGACATCCAGAGCGGCAACTCGATCTGGCGCAACACGTCCGGGCCGGCTGGCGCGCGACGGCGGAAGATCTTGAACACGCTTTTGAACAGATCGGGCTTGGCGAACAGGCTGACCAGCGAGCCGACGACCATCATGGTCACGCCCCACCAGAGCGACCATTGATTGACGATCTCAGCGCGCGTGATTTGAACGAGCGCGCCGCTGGGTGCGGTGTAGGCCTTGATCTCGCCGCGCTGGATGATGATGGGCGCGAGCACGGCAAAGTTCATCACCGCGCCGAGCAGGCAACTGGTGGCCACGCGAATGCCCATCAGTCCGCCCACGCCCAGCATGGCGGCGTCGAGCGTGAAGCGCAGGCCGAGCTTGGTGAATTCGGTTCCGAGAATGGCCGGCTTCCACCAGCCGAACTTCGCGGCCAGCGTGTAGTAGTAAGTATCGAGCCGCTCTTGGAGGTGCCACGGCTCCTTCAACTCGGCCCATTGGTGCATCCGTAGCAGCTTGAACTGCAACAGTTTCATCCACCCGTCGCTGGTGATGAATTGATAGCTCGCCGTGAGGACAGCCGTCACCCCGAGCAGCCGGGCTTTGAACATCCCGGCCGACGCCTGTCCGGTATAAAGGGTGTCGAGGACCACGCCCGCGGCCCGACCTTCCGGGAACGGGAGTTGTTCCTCGTTGATGAAGCGGCGTTTCATCGGAAACGCGACCAGCACGCCGAGGATCGAGATGACCACGTTCCACACGATCATCTGCCACCACGGCACGATGCGGCCCGTAACCAGCATGTAGGCCGCGAGACTGGAGACGAGCGGCGTGATCATGTAGCCCGCCGCCGTGGCGATGGACTGCGTGCAGTTGTTCTCCAGGATGGTGAGGTCTTTCATCAAACCGGCCCTGGCCAGGATGCGAAAGAGGGCGAAGGCCAGGATCACCGAGGTCAGCCCCACGCCAATCGTGATGCCGGTCTTGCCCCCGATGTAGAGCGCGGTGGCCGACAGCACGCCACCGAGCACGAAGCCCGTGACCGCGGAGCGCATGGTGAGTTGCGCCATGTCGCCGCGATAAATATTTTTCAGCCACCACTCATCCTTCTGGGCGCGGGTCCACGTCCGCGTCTGCTCGTCGGTCAGTTGTTGCAGGGCCATGCGGTTGGAAATAGCAGGAGCGAGCGGGCGGATGAAAGGTCTGTTGTGGAGCGCGGGCTTTCCAGCCCGCAGCAATGTGAGACACCGAAAGACCCCGAACCGAACGGAGACTGACTGGTCATCGACCGTTGCTGCGGGCTGGAAAGCCCGCCCGCCGACGGTTTTTGGAGTTTGGAATTTTATCCCTCTGCCCTCCATCATCCCGCCCATGCTCACTCTCGAAAGATTTTCGTTCGGCGTCGGGGACCGGTTCGCCCATCAGGCCAAGGCGCAATTGCGCGCCTTCCAGATGCTGGCCCAGGACGGTATCGACGTCGCGCCGGTGTGGAACAAGTCCAACCGGGAACACACCTTCATCGGCTCGGAGCCGCAGAGCGTGTTCGACGCAGCGCAGGCGGCAGTCAAGGCGCTCGGCTGGAACAAGGGCTGGCATGTGGACGCCGACCACATTCGCTTGGAGACAGTGGACCGTTTCATGGGCTGCTCGGACTTCTTCACCATTGATGTCGCGGACTCCATCGGCAAGCCGGCGGCAACGGCGGACGTGCAGGCGTTTGTCGCCCGGCATCCCGAACTGGTGGGCACGGTGAACATCGCGGGCGTGGGCACGCCATTCACGACCACGCGTGCCGATGTGGAACGCGTCGCAGCCAAGTATCTGCTCGCCGTGCAGGACGCGGGGAAGATTTACCGGCACATTGCCGCCAAGAAGGGCGAGGCGAACATCATCGCCGAGGTTTCCATGGACGAGACGGACGCACCGCAAACGCCGCCGGAACTGCTCATCATCCTTGCCGCCATCGCCGACGAGAAAGTGCGGGCGCAGACCATCGCGCCGAAATTTACCGGGCGCTTCAACAAGGGTGTGGATTACGTGGGCGACCTTGCGCAGTTCGAGCGCGAGTTCAACGACGACCTCGCCGTGATCGCGCACGCCGTCGCGCGCTACGGCTTGCCCGCGAACCTCAAGCTCAGCGTCCACAGCGGTAGCGACAAGTTCAGCCTCTACCCCATCATCCGCCGCGCCCTCGCGCGCGCCGGCGCGGGCGTGCATCTCAAGACCGCCGGCACGACCTGGCTGGAGGAACTCATCGGCCTCGCCGAAGCCGGAGGCGACGGACTCGCGCTGGCGAAGGAGATTTACGCCTACGCCCTCGCGCATGTGGACGAGCTTTGTGCGCCCTATGCCAGCGTCATCGACATCGACCGCGCCAAGCTTCCGAGTGCCGCGACGGTGAACGGCTGGACCGGCCCGCAACTCGCCAGCGCGCTGCGCCACATCCCGACGCATCCCGAATTTAACGCCCACGTCCGCCAGCTTCTGCACGTCTCCTTCAAGCTCGCGGCCAAGGCTGGTGGGCGTTACCTCGACCTGCTCAAGGCCAACGAAGCCATCGTGGCCAAGCAAGTCACCGAGAACATCTACGAGCGCCACATGCGGCCGATGTTTGTGGGGTGAAAAGCTCTGACGGGTAGGAAGGCGCTCTCAAGAGTTGCCGGGTTCAGCATGATTGACCGGCCATCTGTCCTGCTTCACCATTCGCTTAAGCTTGATGAACCTGATTACCACCAAGAGTGCGGCGGAGATTCTCGGCATCACGCCTGTCCGGGTGCGGCAACTCATCCAGCAAGGCCAGCTTCCGTCGATGAAACACGGGCGCGATCACCTTTTGGAAAAGGAAGTGGTGCAACGCTTCAACCGCGAGGGAAGGCGCCCCGGCGGGCGGCCGCCAAAACAAGTTGGTAGAAAAAGATTGCGCGTGCGATAGGGTTTTAACACGATGCCACTCATGGTTCATGCCAATGGAACTTGCGCTCCGCCCCCCAGCACCCGGGGGCGCAAGAAAGCCGTCACGCTGGAGACGGTTCCCGAGACGGACATTTTCAAGAACAGCTTGGTCCAGATTCATCACGCAAACAGTCTGGACTGCTACGAATCATGGCCCGCGCCGACGGCCATCATTTCCGATGGCGCGTATGGCGTGCTCGGTTTCGATGGCGATACGTCCGATCACCTTGGAGTGCCGGACTGGTATGAACCCCACGCCAAAGCCTGGGCTTCGCGCGCCACGCCACAGACAACGCTGTGGTTTTGGAATTCCGAAATTGGCTGGGCTGCCGCGCATCCCATTTTGGAGAAGCACGGCTTCCGCTACGTCAACGCCAATGTCTGGAACAAGACCAAGGCCCACATCGCGGGCAATGTGAACACGGCGAAAATCCGCCGGTTTCCGGTGGTGACGGAGCTTTGCGTGCAATACTCGTTCGAGGCGCGCATCGACGGGCTGCCTTTGAAAATGTGGCTGCTGGCCGAATGGCAGAGGACGGGACTTCCGTTGCGCCAGACGAACGAGGCATGTGGCGTGGTGGACG
Organism: Pedosphaera sp.; assembly: GCA_031414955.1. Lineage (GTDB taxonomy): Bacteria > Verrucomicrobiota > Verrucomicrobiia > Limisphaerales > SIBH01 > JANNGC01. The sequence continues at coordinate 53,600 of JANOQV010000152.1, forward strand.
CAGCCACCCGGAAATATTTTGACCGTGGACATCTGTGGTACCCGCCGCCGCCGGACAAGTTTCAGATGTTGGCTGATTACGCCAACAAACACGGAACCGCGCAGGGCCGCCCTTACTTCTCCATCGACGGCAAGCGTTCGCTAACCGCCGAGGAATGGGAAGTCATGCGCTACAAGTTTCGGTGCCCGCATGGCTTCACCAATGTCTGGGAGCGCACCGCATTGCACAACGGAGAGCGGATCAAGGCACCGAACGGCAAGGCGGCCCACTTGAACCAGAAGCCGCTCGATCTGCTGGCGCTCATCATCAAGGCGTCATCCGATGAGGGTGACGTGATCTGGGAACCGTTTGGCGGACTGTTCAGTGCCTCAGTGGCCGCCTGGGGCAGCGGACGCAGGGCTTACGCGGCGGAAATTGATTCGACCTACTTTCAGTTTGGCGTGCGCCGTTTCAGCGAACCAGCGCAGCATGAGCCGATCAGGCGAGCGATAGGCACTCAACATCCCATCCGCCAGTCGCCAAACTGGTGAAGCACGTCGCTCAATTCCTTCATGGCTGCGCTGCTTGAATTGCCAATCAGCAGACCGTGCGTTCGCAACCCGCGTTCCTTGCGGGCGTGGCGGATCAACTCCACCGTCTCCCGGGCCACGGGAAATTCCCCATCGCTGACGAGGAGTATGTCTGCTCGTTGCCACGATTCCTTCTGGAGCTTGGCAGTGGCGCGGCGCAAAGGTTCCGCGACGTCCGTGCCGCCGTGGAAGGAGCAGGCGAGAAAGTTCAGCAAGCTCGCCAGTCCGTCCTCGCTGAGTTTCAATTCCAGTTCGGCCACGTCCTGCGGCCCGCTGAATGAGTAGAGGTAGCACGCTCGCTTCTCGGCGTGGGCCACGCGCAAGGCTTCAAGCGTCACCGCTTTCGCGACCAGTTCCGGCGCACCCTGCATGGAGCCGGACGTGTCGAGGCAGACGATGATAGGGCCGCGCTCGGTTTTCGGCTGTGGCTTGGGGCGCTCGACTTCCATCATCACGTCGCTCTCGCTCGACACGCGCTCGGCCATCACGCCTTGCACGCGGTAGGTGAGCAGAGCGTGTTCGATGCGGCGGGCGTGCCAGAGATACTTGAGCACGGGATGCCTCAGCGTTGCGGCTTCGGCGGGAATCATGCGTGAGATGTCGTCCGAAAGCGTCAGGCCGTGGACTTCGTGCGGCGCGAACTCGGTCTGCACTTCGCGCCATTCGTCCTGCGCGCGGCGGATGGGGACGAAGATGCGCTCCATCACGCTCGGCGCGTTTTCGTCCGCGCGCTCCTGCAAGCGGCCCAGCGTGCGGACGAGTTCCGTCAGTTGCGGGCAACTCTCCAGCAGCTTCCGCAGGCGGGCGATTTCCTGCCAGCCGTGATGACGCAGGACGCTGCGGGCCAGGTCGCGTCCGCGTCCGAGCAATTCGCCAATCAAATCTCGACGTTCGCCACGTAAAAGCTCTTGGCCCGCCAGCAACGCGACTGGTCGTTCTGGTTCAACCATTCCTCCACTTTTTCCAGCGTTAGTCTCACTTGAACGTCATCAGGCGATGGGCCGCCCGGTTTGCGCTCGCCATGCGTGCCGCTGGTTCTCTGGGAAAGAAATTTCAACGCCGGCCAATCAAGAACCATATCTTCGGGCAGGCTTTTTTCGTCGCCGCTTTCCCAGCCGTCTTCACGCAGGATTGTCCTTCCGACCTCTGACAATTCGTAATCGTTCAAGTCGAGACGACGCAGTTCATCGGTTTTGGGTTGCACCGCGCTTAACGAACGCAAGTCGTCTAAAGCAGCCTCTAAGAAAGCCGGCTCACCGATGCAGAGTTGGGCCGTTGCGTCCGCGATTGTTGGCGTGTTTGTTTGGAATGCGTTGAGAAGGCTCAACACGGCCCATTCAAAACTGTTCAGCCGCCTGAATTCAACGGCGGTGATTTCGACTGTGACGTGCAGAATCATTCAATCAAATTTCAGCCCCATGTCGTCCAGCCGACTTCTTGTTTGCTTTCGTGGTCTTTCTGATACTTGCACTCGTTTTTGTTCCGTAACCTGAACATGCTGCCTTTGTGTGGCTTGACCAGAAACATGTGAAGGGGTTCGGATGCCGTCGCGCTGCGCGATGGTTTTGGCAATCTCCTGATAAACCTTCTTGGCGTTTGGCTCACCGCCTTCGACCGGGCAAATTGGAACGGCTGCGCCTTCAAACGCGCTCCGGCTTCCAACAATCACCAGCAGATTTTTCGCGCGGGAAAACGCTACGTTGATGCGGCGGTAGTCCTTGACGAATTCACCGCTGACCTCACCTGCACGGACGAGTGAGACAATGATAATTGAGCACTCGCGGCCTTGAAACTGGTCAACGGTGTTGACCTGAACATCAAGATGCCGCCAACCGGCCCGGCCTTTCGAGCCGACGCGCTCTCTCAACTCATTCGTTTGAGCCAGGTAGAAGCTGATGACGCCGACATCCAGCTTGGCGTTCTTCGCGGAAGGATTGGAAGCCAGCGAGTCGTCAACGTGGCGAAGAAAGTCTTCGATTAGTTCAACCTCGAATGGGTTCCAACGAGATGTTCCGCGTTTTTCTCCCTCTGCGACGGGCTGGCCGCGCTCGTCTCTCGTCGAGTCCAGCCAGAGAACGCGGTGTTCGCTGGTGAGCATTGGTTGCTCGCCCGCTCCCCTTACGGATAATCCGTGTTGCTTGCGCTGGTGCAGTTCCTTTTCGCCACCGCCAGCGACTAGGATGCCCTTGCCCTGTTTATTCGGGTAAAAATGATTTACGCACTGCATGATGTGCGGGTGCATCCGATACTGCTCACACAGTGTATCCCGCAATGTGTCCGGCGCGCTGATGAACAATTCCTCGAAAACCGAAGCCGAAACCATCTTGCCGAACTTCTCTAACATTTCCGCTTTCAGTTCTTCGTTGGCAACCGCCTCCTCAAAACTCTCTGAACGAAACACGGGCGGCAACTGCCGGTGATCACCGACGAGGACGGCACGCCGTCCAAGCAGCAACGGCATGAGCAATTCGGGCGGAGTGGCCTTGCTCACCTCGTCCACTACCACCAAATCAAAAGAGGGGTCGAACTCCGTGGACTGATAAAAGTCCTTTCGTCCGGTTCGATTGCAGGTTGCACCGATGACATTGGCGTGGCGCTTGTAGAGCTTTCGCATTTCTTCGCCGTTGTCAGCCGCGTTGCTGTTACGGAGACGATCAATCCAGACGCGCTTGAGCGTTGTCCACCTGTCGTCGTTGATTGCGTGCTTCAAGGTCGCCTCGCAAGCGTCCGCGACTTGCCGCAGCCAGTGAGGAATGATGCGCGTTGGAAGGAACATCTTGTAGGCATCGTCCATGTCGAGTTCGCGCCGAGAATCCAACTCACGCAACGGTCGCAACTCGGGAGAAGGACGGTCCTTCGGATAAAGGCTGCCAAGCGCATTGTCCACGGCAAGGTTGGCTTGCGACGCGATGACGGTTCGCTTGCCTTGCCTCACCATCTGGCGACACAACTCGGCGATGACCGTGGTCTTGCCAGTGCCAGGTGGTCCTTGCAGAAAGAAAACATCGGGTGCAGCCAGCGCCTTCGTCACCGCTTGCCGTTGGCCGGTGTTCAGCCGTGCGTCACTGGCTTCGACGGGCGGAGTGGATTCTGGAACGCGGGCTTTTTGACTGTTAAAAATCCATTCGGCCACGCTCGGATTCACGGCCTTTCCTTGTTCGAGTCGCTCGATGGCGTCGCGCTGTGATCGTATCGAGGCAAGCTCGCCCGACACATCCACCATCAAGTCGCCGGCGTTAGGAAACGAATCCCTCGTTGAATCCTCGTCTTGCTTGCGACGCCGTTCGTCTGTCAGCCGAACTTCCACCGCTAGTTTTTCAGTATGAGGAGTCGGTCCTCCGGACTCCGCATCGGGCTTGCGAATCTGCCATCGCCCGCTGCCCTTTTGCTTTCGCTCGCCGCCTTCAAGATGAGTCACCTTTTGATACACCCCCGCAGCGGCAACCTTCGGCCTTCTCTGTCCGCTTGTGTCGTCACCCCCGGATTTGATCGGGTCGTATTCTTCGCCTTCACGAAGCGCAAGCAACTGCTGGCCCTGAAATCGAACCTTCAACAATTCAACTCGCTCGGGGTCGCGCAGGTAAAAACTCACTCCCGGCTTGTCTTTCCAATGCTCCCACTCGGCGTAGGCGTAACGGTGTTTGCTGTTGTCCACCGTCACCTTTTCGCGCCAGTCGAGATATGTGTGCCAATCCTTGAAGCGGCTCTCTGCCGACGGAGCGTAATGCGGAAGTGCTCGGAGACGCTGTGCATCCTCGGCGGTCACGCCACCGCGAAAACTGTTCCGTGAAAAATAACCTTGAAGCCGAAAGTCATACGCGCCCGGAGGTCTGTGAAGAACCGGCTCGAACCAGAGGACAACAAGTTTTCCGTCCCGATAGAAAACACCGAATGCCGGAATCTGGCTGCCAGCAGCGAGCGGTTTCGCGTCTGCGGCGACTGCCTCTGACCATGCAGGACGAAGCTGCCAATTCTGCTTCCCTTCTTTTGGAGCGAGCTTCGTGATTATCGCTTCTCCAATTGCTTCGTCGGGCCAAACGCGGTCGAGCCACGCTGCAATCAAATCATGTTCACCCTCAAATCCAAGCTCGGCTCTGTGCTCGGACAAGAAACGCTCCAATCGCTCGGCCGTTTCGGGCCTTGAGCGAAAGTCCAAGTCCACTCTTTCAAACCTGATGATTCTCGAACTGTCACCGGATTCGTTCATGTGTATTCGAGGGGTTCTAGTTCGCCGCCACGACGCTGATGAGCGGCGTTGGCTTGACGTTCACGCCGTTGTGAAACAGGCGCTCGTTGAGCAGCGTGAGCAGCGAGTTGAGGATGGCGGAGTTGGCCTTGAAGATTTCGTCGAGGAACGCGACCGACGCTTCGGGCAGGTAATGCTCGGTCTTGCGTTCGTAGCGGTCTTCTTGCAGCGCAGTGATGGAAAGCGGGCCGAACAATTCCTCCGGCGTGGAGAAGCGGGTGAGCAGGCGCTCGAAATAGGTGGCGTCGTGAAAGGCGTGGCGCAAGCGGCGGGCGAGTTCGCTTTTGGCCGTGCCGGGCGGGCCGATGAGCAGGAGATGTTCGCCGGTCAAGGCGGCGAGCAGCGCGAGGCGGATGGGGGTGTCGCGTTCGATGAGTCCGGTGAGGAGTGAATCGCGGAGGACGCGGAGCTTGTCGGGCAGATTGGCGGTGTTCACGGCGGACAGGCTACGGGGTCGGGAAAGCGGCGTCCAGTTTGTCGAGATTGATCACTGCTGCGCCCGCCTCACTCAATCTTGTCGTCGGCGCAATCTCTTACGTAGGAGCTTCGGGTTCCGGGCGCAGGGGAACAGCAGGACGAACACGACGACGCTCTGTTCGACACGAAAATAGAGGGCGTAGGGAAATCTTTGCAGGAGAATTCGCCGGAAATCTGAGTGTGCCTTGAGGAAGATTTCCGGGTTGCGTTCGACTGCCGCGATGGCGGCGTAGTAGTTCCGGAGCAGCTCGTGTCCCAAGCCTTCGGCTTTTTCCTCATACCAATGGAAGGCTTCGGCGGCGTCATCCACCAATTCCGGCCGGAGTCTGGAGACGTAGCTCACAGACGTTTCGTGAGTCGTTCCTTGAACTCTTCCAACGTGAGTGCGGCGCCTGGATTCTGGCGGTGAGAGTTCCAGCGTTCTTCGAGCAACATCCGCTCCGTGTCGGTGACGGGGACGCTTCCCGGCGAGGCGGCGATGGAATCCCAAAGGTCTTCAACCAGCCGGAGTTTTTCTTCGGCACTCAACTTTGCCAATTGTGGCAGTTCAGCCAGGCTCATGCGGTAAACTGTAGCAGCCAATTCCACGCAACCAAGCCAGAGTTTTGAACAGAAACTTTCTCACGTTGGTTGCTACGCAAATCAAAAGCGGCGGTCTTGCGACCGCCGCTTGCTTGTTTCGAGATTTGAAGCCGCTCAATACTTCATGTCCGCCACCGTGCGCCCCGCCGGGATAAACGGCAGCACATGCTCCGCGTAGGGCGTCACCACGTCGAGGACGTAGGCGGTCTTGGAGGCGAGCATGCGCTGGAGCGCGGCTTTCAAATCCTTGCGGTAGAGCACGCGCTCGCACGGGACGTTGAAGCTCTTGCACACGCGCACGTAGTCGGGATAGACCTGCGAACGATCCTCGGGATTGCCGAGGTAAGTGTGACCGCGGTTGCCGGCGAAGAAGTTGTCCTCCCATTGCACGACCATGCCGAGGTGCTGGTTGTTCAAGATGATGGCCTTGGCGGCGATCTTCTCGACGTTCGCGGTCGCGAGTTCCTGGATGTTCATCAGGAACGAGCCGTCGCCATCAATGTCGATCACTTCCTTGTCGGGGCAGGCGACTTTCGCGCCGAGCGCGGAGGGGAAGCCGTAGCCCATCGAGCCGAGACCGGCGCTGGTGATGAGCTGGCGCGGGAATTTGTATTTGTACCACTGCGCGCTCCACATCTGATGCTGGCCTACGCCGGTGGTGATGATCGCGTCGCCCTTGGTCAGTTCGTAAAGCAACTCGATCACCATCTGCGGCAGGATGACTTCGCCTTCCTGGCCCTTGAGATGATCCTTCATGTGATCGCTGTGCACGATCTCGGGCGTGACTTCGTAATGGAACGCGCCCTTCTTCTTCCACTCGGTGATCTGCGCGTGCCACGCAGGATATTTCTTGGTGACCGGACGCTTGGCGATCAAGGCGTTGAGCCGCTTGAGCGCGTCCTTGATGTCTCCAACGATAGGCAAATGCGCGCGCCGGTTCTTGTTCAACTCCGCCGCATCAATATCGATGTGGACAATCGTGCCGGTCTTGCAGAACTCCTCGAACTTGCCCGTCACGCGGTCATCGAAACGCACGCCGAACGAGAGCAGCAAATCCGCGCCGTCCTTCAGCTTCACCTGCGGGTCATCGAAACTTTTGCGATAAGCATACTCACCGCTCACCGCCCAGTTCGCGAAGGCCGCGCCATGCATGCCGAGCCAGCGCAGCGAGAGCGGATGCGTCTCGGGAAAGCCGCCCAGGCCCATGATTGTGGTCGTCACCGGAATCTGCAACGCCTCGGCGAACTTCTTCAGTTCCTCCGCCGCGCCGCTGGTGATGATGCCGCCGCCCGCGTAAATCACCGGGCGCTCGGCCTTCTCGATCAACCCGATGATTTCGTTCAGCGCCACATCGTCCGCCTTCAAGTCAGGCTGGTTGTAGCCGCGCAAATTTTTCTTCACCTGCTCCAGCGTCGGCCACACGGGCTGCGCCTTCGCCTGCTGAATGTTCTTCGGGAAATCAATCACCACCGGTCCGGGCCGTCCCGACTCCGCGAGGTAGAACGCTTCGCGCACGATGCGCGGAATGTCGTTGATGTCGGTGATCAGATAGCTGTGCTTCACGATGGGCAGCGTGACGCCGATGATGTCCGTCTCCTGAAACGCGCCGCGCCCGATCATGTTCTGGTTCACCTGGCCGGTGATGGCGATGAGCGGCGTGGAATCGAGATACGCGTCAGCGATGGCCGTGACGAGGTTCGTCGCGCCGGGCCCGCTGGTGCCCATGCACACGCCCGCTTTGCCCGTCGCTCGCGCATAACCCTCCGCCGCGAACGAGCCGCCCTGCTCATGGCGCGGCAGGATGGTGCGAATCTTCTTCGACTTGGTGAGCGACTGGTGGATTTCCATGCTCGCGCCGCCGGGATACGCGAAGATGACTTCGCAACCGGCGCGCTCCAGCGCCTCCACGAAAATGTCGCGGCCAAACATGGCCTGGCCGACTTCGGCGCGTTGCGTCTTCGGTTTCTTCGCTGCTGACTGCACGTTTTTGCTCATGGCTTTGCTCTTTGTTAATCGGCGGCCCGGCGCGGGCAATAAAAAACCCACGACCGTTGCCAGCCGTGGGTTGTTGTCGAAATCGTTTCTAGCTTCGACAAGCACCCACGGCGTCGCCTACGACGACGACCAGCAGAATGTTTTGTCGAACCAGATTCATTAAGTGGTTCGGAACTTAGCGAGGGGGTGATTTAGGGTCAAGCCCCGGTTCGAGGCGGAACTGCGTCTAGGATCCTCTGGCAGGTGACACTGCGGGCGTGGGGCCGGTCTGTTCCTGCCTCCTCAAACCCGCGTCCCGCCGGTCGGCTCAAATTTCGTGCGCTGGGATCGTCACAGCTTGCGGCCGGTTCCTGATCGACAGCTCAGGCAGTAATGTGCCCAGTGCACCTGGAGAACTCATGGCTCTTCGTCCTTCGATTCAACCTGAATTCCGAAGTCGAACCTTGGCCCGGCCCGTGGCCGGGGCCGAAGTCGCAGGAACTATTTCGATCCTCGGCGGGAGCAACGTGCGGCGGGTTGAAAACCGCGCGCCGGGGCCAGGCCACGGGCCGGGCTGAGGTTCGACTTCGGAATTCGGGATCAATCTGTGCCGGGGTCTTGGCTGGCCCGATTCATCGCGCCCGTCCCATTTAAGGGATACTGCCGCCGCTCTGGTTGTACAGCGCCAGGATCTCGGCAGCCGCGAGCGCACGGCCATAGATGCGCAGTTCATCGATGGAACCGTTCAGGTAATGGTTGTAAGCACTGCCGAAGTTATCGAACATCATGCCGATGGTATGCGAGTCGCACGAGAGAGATCCCATGTTACTGACGCGTTGAGACTGCTGGAGCACTCCATTGATGTAGAACGAATAGGTTCTGTTATTTCCCACTCCGACCAGATGGTACCACTGGCCCGCCACCATGGGATTCGACGGGAGGTTTTGCAGCATCAATTCGTGGCACGCGCTGTCCCTGACTTGCAGTGTCATAGTCTGGTCGAGGTCGCCTTCCCAGTGGATGAGCAGGTTCCGGCAGTCTTCGGTTGACCGCTTCTGGCTGTAGATGGTGCCGGAAGTATTATTGGTGACGTTATTGAGCTTGGCCCACACGCTGAGGGTCCAATTCCCGTCCACATCCACGCCTTGGGGCAGGTAGATTCCCTGCCCGATGGTGGTGGGAGCGATTTCTCCCGGCGCGACGATGCCGTGGTAAAGGTAAGCTCCGGCGAATCTGCTGTGGGCGGTCCATGGCGGTGCCTGCGGCAGCGTTCCGGACGTGTTGCTTCCGAGCGTGCCGTGGTGCCCCAGGCCGCTGCGGTCCTGGACGCAGCCCGCCGCGCTGTTGGTGCATGGTTCGTCGAAGGTGTAGTGGGCTCTCAGTCCCACCTCCAGGGAAGGTTGCGAGTCGAGCAGGCGAAAGAAACGCGCACGGTTGCTGTTACCCAAGGTCGATGAGCACTGAGCATTGGTGACGTAGATCGGGCCGGTTACAGGCGACCAAGTGGTGGGGGAATTCAAGTTCGTGGTGCTCCAAGCTTCAAAGTAGATGGCCCACGACGGCCAGCGAAGCGTCATCAGGTTGTTCGTTTGCGAGATCTCAAGGCCAGGCCGGTTGGTCTCAGCGCCCCTGGCGGAGTTGGAGTCAAGCGCCCAGGCGAAAGCCAGGGCGGCGAGGAGATGGCAATGGATCATGGTCATACCATGTGAGCGTGGTTCGCCACGCGCCACAACTCATACGGAAACTCTGGCTCTGGCTCAGGCGGAACGTCGGCCGGCTTGCCCTGGCCTCCAAACAGGCGATTGAAAAATCCCATGCCGCGACCCTAGCGAAACTTCGACCTGAGGAAATCAAATTTCCCATCGTCCCGATGAGTGAGTGTCGATTGCGAGGACTGCCCTGGTTCATGGCCAACCGCAGCATGGCCACCGTGGTGGGGCTGCGTTGCGGCGCCGCCTTTCGCCCCGTCGAACGATGGCGGACCTGCTGGTCCGCCAGCACACCGGACGGATCTATTTGTAAAATTACTGACAGAAATTGCTTTCTGCGGTGTCCTTGTTCGCGAACCTTCATGAGCAACTTGAAACGAAAGTCCCGCCGGCGATCGCTGCTGATCATCACGCTGCTGATCTTCGCCGGCCTGGGCACGGGCGCTTATCTCCATTTCCGCAAGCGCGAAGTCATCATCACGGTCCAGACTGAGGAGGCTGCGCGCAGGAACATCACGGAGTTGGTCGTGGCCAACGGAAAAATTCAACCTGTGGTCCAGGTGGTGATCAACCCGGAGGTGAGCGGGGAGATTATTGAGTTGCCGGTCAAGGAAGGGCAGCCGGTGAAGAAGGGCGACCTGCTGGTGAAGATCAAACCGGACAATTACCTGGCCAGCCGAAACTCGGCCGAGGCGAACTACAAGTCCTCGATGGCCGGCAGGACGCTGGCGCTGGCCAATCTGCGCAAGGCGGAGATCGAACTGAAGCGCGCCAAGGAACTCTCCGTGACCAGGCTGATTTCCGAATCACAACTGCTCGACGCGCAGACGTCGTTCGAGGTTATGCAGGCCAGCGCGGAGACCAGCGTCCATCAGGCGGCGCAGGCCGCCGCCGCGCTGGCCAAGGCCGAGGATGACTTGGCCAAGACGACAATCAATGCGCCGATGTCCGGCATCGTGACCAAGCTCAAGTCCCAGCGCGGCGAGCGCGTGGTGGGCACCGCCATGATGGCCGGCACCGAGATCATGACCATCGCAGACCTGGAAGAGATGGAGGCCCGCGTGGACATCGGCGAGGTGGACGTGGTGCTGATCAGTCTCGGGCAGGTGGCGCGGCTGGAAGTGGATGCTTTTCGCGACCGGAAATTTACCGGGCGCGTCACGGAAATCGCCAACTCATCCAAGACGGCCGGGTCATCAAGCGGTTCCTCCAGCTCATCGTCATCGCAGTCTCAGGAGGCGACCAAGTTTGAGGTCAAGATTCGCGTGCAGGAGAAGGAAGTGTTTCGACCCGGCATGTCGGTGACGGCGGAAATCGAAACACGTTACCGCACGAACGTGCTGGCCATTCCAATTCAAAGCGTCACGACGCGGGTGCCGACCAATGCCCCGGCCAGGGCGTCGTCGGCCGTGGTCACAATCGGGGGTGGCAAGGAGCCGGAGAAGAAAGCGAAGCCCATCGAGGTCGTGTTCGTCCTGGAAGGCGATCAGGTGAAGATGCTCCCGGTGAAGCGCGGCGTCAGCGACGACGGCCATGTCGAAATCACGGAAGGACTGGAGGAAGGCGCGGAAGTGATTTCGGGCGGTTACAAGGCGATTAACCGCGAGCTGGAAGACGGGAAGAAAGTCAAAGTCGGGGTGCCGGATGAGAAGCCCGACGAGAAGGAGAAGAAGTAAGTTGAGCCTCATCCGACTCCAGAACATCTCGCGGCTCTACCAGATGGGTTCGGAAACCATCCATGCCTTGCGCGATGTGTCGTTGGAGATCGCGCGCGGCGAATACGTCGCCATCATGGGGCCATCCGGTTCGGGCAAGTCCACCATGATGAATCTCATCGGCTGCCTCGACTCTCCGACCTCCGGCACCTACGAGTTGAACGGCACCGACGTGAGCGAGATGGACGACAACGCGCTGGCCGAAGTGCGCAATCGCGAGATCGGTTTCGTCTTCCAGACTTTCAACCTGCTCCCGCGCTCCCACGCGCTGCACAACGTGGAGCTGCCGCTCATTTACGCCAGCATGGACGTCGATGAGCGGCGTGAATTGGCTCGTCAGGCGTTGCAGAAGGTGGGCCTGGCCGACCGCATGTATCACCGGCCCAACGAGCTTTCCGGTGGACAACGCCAGCGCGTGGCGGTGGCGCGAGCATTGGTCAACAAGCCGTCCATCCTGCTGGCGGATGAGCCGACGGGAAACCTGGATTCCAAGACTGGCCTCGAGATCATGGCGTTGTTCGGGGAATTGTCGCGCCAGGGCCACACCATCATCCTCGTCACGCATGAGGAGGAGATTGCGCGGCAGGCCCGGCGGGTGGTGCGCATCCGCGACGGGTTGATCGCGGCGGATGAAGCAATGACCCGGCCCGCAGTGGATGCGGCACCGCCTTCGCCATGAGGCTGGTCGCTGAATTCACCGAGGGCATGGCCATCTCGGCCCACGCCATTTGGGCCAACAAGTTGCGCTCAGCCCTCACGACCCTGGGCATTGTCATCGGCATCGTCACCGTGTCGCTCATGGCGATGGCCATTGATGGATTGCGCCAGCAGTTCCTGCGCAGCGTCTCGGCGCTGGGCGCGGATGTGTTTTACGTGGAGAAGTTTCCGTGGGAGCGCACCGCAGCATGGTGGAAGATCAAAAACCGGCGCGACTTCGAGGTCGGCGACATTCGATTCATTCAGAACGAATCCACGCATGCGGTTGCCGTCTCCGTCGAATCCTCCATCACGCTGCCGGTGCGCTACAAGGATCGCGCGTCGTCGGGCGTATGGACGGTCGGCAATAATGAGCAGAGCGCCCTGGTGCGGCAGTTGAATCTGAAGGAGGGCCGCTTTTTTTCCGAGGCCGAGGTTCGCGGCTCGCGGCCCGTGTGCGTGCTGGGTTCCGAGATCCATGACCGGCTGTTCCCCAACGGCGGCGCGCTGGGTGAGCGCATTCAGCTCGGCGGGAAATCGTTTGAAGTCATCGGCGTGAACGAGAAGTTCGGACAGTTCCTTTTCGGGAACATGGACAACCAGGTGATCATTCCCATCACGCGCTTCAGCTCTGATTTCATGGCGCGACCTTACGTCTTCTTCATGGTCAAAGTGCGCGATGCGGCGAAGATCGGCGAAGCCATGGAGGAGATGCGCGGCATCCTCCGGAAGCTGCGCAAGGTGCCGCCCGGCGCGGAAGACGACTTCGCGCTCAATCAGCAGGACATGATCATCAAGCAATTCGACAAGGTCGGAGCCATTATCGCTTCGGTCGGATTGTTCGTGACCGGCTTGTCGCTGTTCGTTGGCGCCATCGGCATCATGAACATCATGTTCGTGTCAGTGGCGGAGCGGACCAAGGAGATCGGCATCCGCAAAGCCATCGGGGCCAAGCGACGCACCATCCTGATTCAGTTTCTGATCGAAGCGGCGGCCATCTGCTTGATTGGCGGAATGATCGGCCTCGGCCTCGCGTGGGGTGCGAGCCAGGCCATGCAAAAATTTCTTCCGGCCACCATGTCAATCAAGGTCGCTGCGTTGGCCATGCTCGTCTCGCTTATTACGGGCGTGGTGGCGGGATTTTTCCCGGCGTATCGGGCGGCGCGGATGAACCCGGTGGATGCCTTGCGCGCGGAATGAACACCACGCCCCGGCCAGCACGAACCCGCCCGAGGAAGTCCGCGCTCCTGCGGGCCGAACTGCGCGAGAGCTTCTCCATGGCCTTGGGCGCGCTTTCGGCCCACAAGCTCCGCTCCGCGCTCACGCTCCTCGGCGTCACCGTCGGCGTGTTCTCCATCATCGTGGTCATGACGGCGATGCGCGTGTTGCAATCGAACATCGAGAAGGAGATGAGCCAGCTCGGGGCCAACACCTTCAGCGTGCAGAAGCATCCGGCCATTTTTGTTCACGGTCGGGAGGGCTGGGAGCGGATTGCGCGGCGCAAGAACATCACCTGGCAGCATGTCCAGGCGCTTCGGGACAAGGCCACCCTCGCGCAAAGCATCGCCGTGGAGAGTTACTTCTCTCGCGACCCCATTTCGTCGCGCTTCGCCAGCATGGACGTGGACGTGCCCATGCTGGGCGTCTCCCCGGAATCGTTCTCGGCCAAGAACTGGAACGTCGAGCAGGGGCGCGCCATCATGAGTTCGGACCTGGACAGCACACGCTCGGTCTGCGTGCTGGGCAGCACGGTGGCCAAAACGCTTTTTCCGAACAGTTCCGCCGTGGGCGAGAAGGTGAAGTTTCGCGGCATCAATTACTTCGTGGTGGGGGTGCTCGAATCGCGCGGCAAAACGCTCGGCGGCGATCAGGATTCCTTCCTCGCCATCCCGATCACCACGGGGCTGAACCGCTTTGGGATGCACTGGCGCAGCCTCACCATCCTGGTGCAGGCGGAGAATGCGAATCGAATGGACGACACCATGGAACAGGTGCGTGGCGTCCTGCGCGCCATCCGGAAAGTGCCGCCCCAGGAGGAAGACGACTTTGAAATCTTCAGCAGCGATTCGCTCATCGGGCAGTTCCGCGCCATCACCTTCGCGGCCCGCGCGGGCGCGGCGATCATCAGTTCCATCGCCCTGCTCGCGGCCGGCATTGGCATCATGAACATCATGCTCGTCTCCGTGACCGAGCGGACCCGCGAAATCGGCGTGCGCCGCGCGGTAGGGGCGAAGAAGCGGAACATCCTCACCCAGTTCATCAGCGAGGCCATCATCATCTGCCAGATCGGGGGATTGATTGGCGCCTTTCTGGGCATCGCCGGGGGCAACGCCGCGGCCTTCGCCTTCAAGGTGCCGCCAGTCTTTCCTTTCGACTGGGCGCTTTACAGCATCCTCATCTGCACCGCCGTGGGACTCATCTTCGGCACTTATCCGGCGATCAAGGCCGCGAACATGGACCCGGTGGACTCGCTGCGCTACGAGTGAGTTGCGGCTGACCTGATGAACACGCCCGCCAACCCTGAAGGAAAATTCTCCCTCGGTCGGTGGCATCGGCTCGCGCTCAAGGGCGGCCTCGCCTACTGCGTCGTGAGCATCGTGACGCTCCCCTTCATCGGTTCAGTCTGGCTCGGCGAAATTCCGCTGCTGGCCTTGATTCAACTTCCGAAGATCGGTGTCGCGAGCTGGCTGCGCGAGCATGTCGTCATGGAGGTGATCAAGATGCTCGGCTGGTCGAAAGGCTCCTTTTCGCCGGACTACGCAATGGCGCGGCCTTACGGTCTGGGCCTCGCCTACTCTATCCCGCTGATGCTTGTCTCGCTGAGCCTGCTGCCGCCCGGCTGCTCCTCGGGACGGCATCGCCGGCTGACGCTCATCTTCTTCGCGGCGCTGCTGGTGGATGGCGTGTTCACTTATGTCTTCACCGACCGCCGTTCGTTCAGCCTCTACTGAAGTGGTGCATCGGCTCAGTTCTCGATTCGGCCGGCCTGCTTGAGTGAGACGGGCTTGTGCTTCTGGATTTCAAGGGCGCTCGCTCACTCATACCACCACACGCCTTCGCGGCGGATGATGGCGCGACGAATGGTCACGCCCTGGATGTTGGTGCCGGGCGTGTTTTTGTAGAAATAAATCCGGAGCGTCTCGATCGTGTTGTTGGTGCCGAGAGTGAAGTGTTGTGACCCGAAACCAACGCCGGCAGCAAAGTTCGGCACCTGGATTAATCCCAAGGCGCGATGGAACAGGTTGGTGAAGGTGGCATCGTTGCGAATGGCGGCCAGCTCGGCATCGCTGGGCAGGCGCGGGTGGTAACCGTGGATGGTGCCCGGCTTCAGTCCGTTGGTATCACGCTCACCGATCCACCATTTGGCGTCAAAAAACGCGAGGCGGAAATCGCTGAGCACCTGCGCCGTGTCGAAACGGAATTGGCGGTCCGGAGAGCCCACGCCCGGCGGGCCACCGCTAAAAGTAATTTTCTCCCTTCCGGTCCAGACCTTCGGCAGCGCGTACAGGCCGGGAGGATTCGTGGACATGGCCACGACGACCGGATCAAAGACGTGTTTTGGTTTTGTGGTGGTCTCGGCGCAGCCGCCGCTTGAGACGGCCAGCAAAACCAGCAGCGGAATGTTGATGAGCGGGGCACGAATCATCCTCGGCCGCCGTTCACCAGCCCGCGCCCTTGGTCTTGGTCTTGATGCGGCAGAGATACATGTCGGCCGTGATGTAGAGCGTGGAGCCGTCGTCGCCCCAGGCGCAGTTGGCGGTGGCCTCGCCCGTGAGCAAGGTGCCGAGGTGTTTGCCCTCGGGCGAAATGATCAGCACGCCGCCCGGCCCCGTGGCCCAGAGGTTGCCGGCCTTGTCCACCTTCAAGCCGTCGGGCAGGCCCTTGAGTTTGCCGACCATCGAAGTCGCGTCGATCAACACGCGTCCGGTGCCGAGCGTGCCGTCGTCCTTGACCGGGTAACTCATCCAGATGGCTTTCTTCGGATCGCTGCTGGCCACGTAGAGGGTCTTCTCGTCGGGCGAGAAGGCGAGACCGTTCGGCCGCGTCACTTCGTCGGTCAGGAGCGTGACTTTGCCATCGGCCGCGACGCGATAGACGCCCTGGAAAGGGATTTCCTTGGTCGGGTCGTTGACGTTCTTCGGCAAACCATACGGCGGGTCGGTGAAGTAAAGGTCGCCGTTGGATTTCACCACCACATCATTGGGACTGTTAAAACGCTTGCCCTCGTACTTGTCCGCCACAGTGACAAACTTGTCTCCCTCCCAACGGGCCACGCGGCGGTCGCCGTGCTGACAGGCAACGAGGCGGCCCTGCTTGTCTCGGGTGAGTCCATTCGAGCCAGGCTCACCACCGCGCGGCGTGGTGCCGGTGTAACCGCTCGGCGAAATGTAGATGAGGGCCCCACTCTTCGGTTCCCATTTGAAAATCGCGTTCATCGGTACGTCGGAAAAGAGCAGGGAATTGTCGGGCATCCAGACGGGGCCTTCCGACCAGTCGAAGCCCTCGGCGAGTTTTTCCATCCGCGCATCCTTCGTGAGCAGCGCATCCAGGGCCGGGTCGAGGCGTTCAATCTTGCCGAGCGGGCCAGAGGCGGAGCGCACGGTGATGGGGGCATTCGTATTGTTGCGCGTGGGCGTGAGGACCAGGCCTGCGGAGGAGGCGGCAAAGGGACATTTGCAGGAAGTCAGGAGGCCGGATGCCACGACGAAAAAAAACGCGATGAATTTTGTGTTCATAAACTTTGGGTAAACCGGGCGCGAGCCTCGCGACCGTGTGCCGGGGGGTCAAGGTGAAAGGCCGGATGCCTTGGACTACACGGAGACATGACTAGCGGCGGCGGCGCTGGTGAGAGTATTCGCGATGCTGGGGGCTTACAGATCCGTGCGGTCGAGGCGAGGCCCGACGGGGCCACGACCAGTCGGGCGGGCGGAGTTTTCGTCGGACCGCTGCTGATTCAAGCGGGGTGTGGCGGACACCGATGAAAGAGCGGTGAAAGAAACCAGATTTGATCCCCGGCTGGAAGCGATCCGCGGACTGGCCGCCTTGATGGTAGCGGTCGGACACGCCTTGGTCGTTTACCCGGTTCAAGACTTCGCGCGCACGACGACGCTCGCGCTCCGCACGATTTTCAACGGCGATTCCGCCGTGACGATGTTTTTTGTGTTGAGCGGGTTGGTGCTGGGCCTGGGCTTGCAGAGGATGGGGCGGGGCAATTTCCGGGAGTTGAGTGCTTTTGCCACTCGGCGCGTTTTCCGCATCCTGCCCGTGCTGTGGGTGAGCATCTTCGCGATTCTTGTCTTCCTCGTCCTCGTCCGGCCGTGGGGCGGCGCGCTTTCCTGGTTCGGTCACGCCTTGAGCTACCGTTCGTCGGTGCTCAATCCATCGGTATTCCCAAGCGCGGACGTGATCCTGCAGAACATGCTGCTGCTGAATTCCTCGATGAATCTAGTCACTTGGACGCTCGGGGTGGAGATGCTCGGGTCGTTGCTCCTGGCCCTGGCGCACTGTGCGCGGATGCGCCTGCCCGCGTCCGGCACCTGGTTGTTGCTCGCGGTGGCGGGCTTTCTTGCGCTGCTGGGCAAGTGGTTCCTGCTGCTGGGCTGGGTGAAGCTGGAGGCGATGCTGCGCTGCGAGATGCTTCAGTTTGTTTATCTTTTTTATCTGGGCTACCTGCTGCCAATCCTTGGACCGCGCTGCTTCGCCTGGTGCCGCGACTCGTCGAGATCCAGCGCTCTGGTTCTTCTGGGTGCGCTGCTCTTGCTCTCCAGTGGAGCCTGGTTCGAGGACACGTACCGGCTGGCGGCCGGTCTCGGAGCCTGGATGACGCTGGGCATCCTGCTTCATGGTTTTCCGATCCGGAGTTTCCGTATTCTGGACTGGCCGGTGGTGCGGTTCCTCGGCCGGATTTCGTACAGCTTTTATCTGCTGCACGATCTGGTGCTGATCATAGGTGCCCGAATCGGCGCGCACTTTGTTTTCCAAGGGCAGATCCCGGCGCATCCGTTTGTGGTGAATCTCATCCTGGTCCTGCTCTCCGTTCCCCTGGCCGCCGGTCTGGCGTCCGTGACTCATCGTTGGATTGAAATGCCGTTCATCCGGTGGGGTAAAACGCTGGCCGCAAAATTGATTCGCGGCCAGCGGCAAGGTTCGTCCGAAATCTCGCCGGTGGCGGTGCCGGGCATTGAGGCTGCGAGCGTCGGCACCTGAGGGGCCAAGCGCCACCCTTGTTACCCTTCGAGCGCGCACATCGAACGGGCGCGTCTTTTGAACTGGCACCGCTGCGTGTAACCCACGGCTCTCGCGAGTTCGATGGCCTGTGTCCAATCCATCCCCACTTCGCCCGGCGCGTGCGCATCCGATCCGAAGGTGATGGGCACGCCATGCTGATGCGCGAGACGGAGAAACTGGGGCGAGGGATAAATCTCCCGGCAGTCCTTGCGCAGCCCGGCGGTGTTCAGTTCCACCGCCACGTCGGCTTTCTTCGCGGCCGCGAGAAACTTTTCGAAGAGCGGCGTGCAATCCTGTTTGGGGATGTAACCAAACTTCTTCGGCAGGTCAGCGTGGCCGATGATCTCAAACAGCGTCGATTCCGCCGCCAGAGTCAGCCGCTCGAAGTAGAGACGCCAGACCTCGAAGTGATCGTGTTCCTTCCACTTGGAGAGTTTCTCGGGGTTGTCCACATCCCACGACTCGCTGATGTAGTGGACGGAGCCGATGAAGTAATCCCATGAATGGCGCGCGGCGAGATCGCGAATCCAGTCCTCGTGGCCCGGCAGATAATCCACTTCCAGCCCGAGGCGGATGGTCAGCGCGGGGTGCTCTTGTTGGGCACGGCGGACCTTCTCCACGTATTCGTCGAGCTGGTCGGCGCGCATCCGCCAGTTGTCGAAATCATCGCGCCGCATGGGCGAGTGGTCGGTGAACCCGATTTCCTGGAGGCCGAGCGTCACGGCGCGGGCGGCGTATTCGGTCGGCTCGCCGACGGCGTGTCGGCAGAGCGGTGTGTGCATGTGATAATCCGCAGGCAACTGCATGGCGGTGAAGGTAGCGAAACCGCGAGGTGCATAAACAGCGAAGACTTGCCAGTAAGCCGGTCATGGAGGTCGCTTCAATTCCCTCGTTGCCAAATGAGCCTCGTCGTCTCTAAGTCCCCGGATGCAACTCCTCCGACTTCTCGTTTCTTTGGCCGCGCTGTGGTCTTTCGCTCGGGCGGGCTGCGCGGCCCCGGCGGACTCCGCCGCACCCGCCCCGTTCGAGGGGACTGCGCAGATCGGCGCGCCCTTCCGCGCCGGCCGGGTGGAACACGATGCCGTGCGGCGCTTGTTCACCGTCTCCGGCGGCGGCGCGAACATGTGGTTCAGCAACGACTCGTTTCACTTCGTCTGGACCAAGGTGTCCAGCGACGTGTCGCTCGCGGCTGACATTGCCTTTCCTGGCGCGGGCGGCGACCCGCATCGCAAGGCGTGCCTGCTGGTGCGCCAGAGCCTCGACGCGGATGCGGCCTACGCGGACGCGGCGATCCATGGCGATGGATTGACCTCGCTGCAATATCGCGAGACGAAGGGAGCGCGAACCTACGAGATTCAATCCGGCGTGTCCGGTCCGACGAGGCTGCGTATCGAGAAGCGCGGCAAGTACGTCTCCATGTCCCTGGCGCGTGCGGGTGAGCAATTGCATCCGGCGGGCGGCTCGTTTCGGCTGGAAATGACGGAACCGTTTTACGTCGGCCTCGGGGTTTGCGCGCACAATAGCGATGCGCTGGAGACGGCGACGTTCGCGAACGTCGAGTTGGTTACCAACGCGCCCGCGCCCGCCCAACCAAAACTGATCAGCACCGTTGAAACCGTGCCCATCGCCTCCAAGGATCGGCGCGTGGTTTACTGGACAACCAATCTGCTTGAAGCCCCGAACTGGTCGCACGACGGAACGGCCCTCTACTTCAACAGCAAGGGCCGCATCTATCGGCTGCCCTTGACCAATGGTGAGCCGCAATTAGTCGTGCCGCAGTTGATCGACACGGCCTTTGCCACGCGTTGTAACAACGACCACGGCCTTTCTCCGGACGGGAAGACGCTCGTCATCAGCGATCAGTCGCAGGAGCGGCGCTCGATCATCTACACGCTGCCCGTTACTGGCGGCACGCCGCAGCGCATCACCAGGCTGGGGCCGTCCTACTGGCACGGCTGGTCCCCGGATGGAAAGACGCTGGCTTACTGCGGCGAGCGCGGGGGCGAGTTCGACATCTACACCATTCCGGTGGCGGGCGGCGAAGAGACGCGGCTCACCACGGCGGCGGGACTCGACGACGGCCCGGACTATTCGCCCGATGGTCAGTGGATCTATTTCAATTCGGATCGGACCGGCCAAATGCACGTCTGGCGGATGCACCCCGACGGCAGCCAGCAGCAGCAGGTCACGAGCGATGAGTTCAACAATTGGTTTCCCCATCCCTCGCCGGACGGGAAGTGGCTCGTGTTCCTCTCCTACGACAAGGCCGTGAAGGGACATCCCGAGAACAAGGATGTGGCCCTGCGCATCATGCCGCTGGCCGGCGGCAAGATTGAAGTGCTCGCGAAATTGTTCGGAGGGCAGGGGACGATCAACGTACCCTCGTGGTCGCCGGACAGCCGCCGCGTGGCGTTTGTCAGTTACCAATTCGTGCCGTGAGCCAGCGCATGCTGACAGTACCGCTCCTCGAGACTGGAAAGTCTCGCTCCCTGTCGGCTGGGAAGCCGGCGTTACGACCTAGCGCCGACATTCTTGTCGGCAGGGGGCGAGACTTTCCAGTCTCGCAGTTCTTCCTGGGCGGAACGGTAACTTCAAGATGCGCCTGCCGTGCGTGAGCTGCGGCTGCATTTGAAATTTGTCTTTCCCAACCCGAAACCGGCATCCTCGCGCCGTGACTGCTGCTGAAGCCAAGCAACTCCTGGAGCAATTCCGCGCCGGGAAGGTTTCCGTCGAGGAAACGGTGCGCGCCTTTCAGGCCGCGCCCGTGGCCGACCTTGGCTTTGCCCAGGTGGACCTGCACCGTGCGCTGCGGAAGGGTTTTCCTGAGGTGATCTTTGGTGCCGGCAAGTCACCGGCCCAGGTCCTCGCCATTGCGTCGAAGCTCGTGGAGCGCGAACAGCAGGTTCTCATCACCCGTATCACGCCGGCGCACGCGCGAGCCTTGAAGAAGAAGTTTCGCCGGGCGGTGCATCACGAAGCGGCCCGCTGCGTGACCATCGAGGCCAAACCGCTCCCGAAGCGTTCCGGCACCATCGCGATCCTCTGCGCCGGCACCAGCGATGTGCCGGTGGCGGAAGAGGCTGCCATCACCGCCGACATTATGGGCAACACCGTGCAGCGGCTCTATGACGTGGGCGTAGCCGGATTGCACCGGTTGCTCCGTCGCCTTGATGACATTCAGCGCGCGAATGTCATCGTCGCCGTGGCCGGCATGGAAGGCGCGCTGCCCAGCGTGGTGGCCGGGTTGGTGTCGCGGCCAGTCATCGCCGTTCCCACGAGCGTGGGCTATGGCGCGAACTTCGGTGGCGTGGCCGCGCTGCTCGGCATGCTCAACAGTTGTGGCAGCGGCGTGACGGTGGTGAACATCGACAACGGCTTCGGCGCGGGCTATGCCGCGAGCCAGATTAACGCGCTGGCCGGGGAGGGAAAATCACCAAGCACCAAAACCCAACCCCCAGGGAAGTTCCAAGCGCCAAGCTCTACATGAACGATTCTTCGCGCAGGTTACGGCCCGATTGTTTTGGAGCTTGTGGTTTGAGGCTTCCCTGGGGTTTGGTGCTTGAAGCTTGGTGATTATGAAAACCCTCTACCTCGACATCTTCAGCGGCATCAGCGGCGACATGTTCATCGGCGCGCTCCTCGACCTTGGCGTGGACGCGCACGAGTTCGAGCATGAACTGGAGAAGCTGGGCCTTGATGAATTTCATCTGCACATCGCCCGGGGTGAGCGCGGGGCCATCGCGGGCACGAAGTTCGACGTGCATCTGGCGCATGAGCACGAACAGGGGCCTGCGCACGCTCATGAACATCAGCATGGCGGTGAACCGCACTCGCACGAGCACGCCCATCATGAGCACGGTGCGGAACATCACGACCATCTTGCCGGTGGATCGCATGGGCCGCACGGCGGGCCATTGCTTGAGACTTCGGCCGGGCGCGTGGAGTTGAGCGTCTTCGAGACGGGAGTGCCGCCGCGCTTCCGGCTCTACTTCTTCGATGCTCATGGCCACGAGGTCGAGCCGGGGGCGGGAAAAGACGTGACGCTGGAAACGATGCGCGAGGGGAAGCAGCGGCAGGTGTTTCAGTTCAAGAAGCATGGATCGTATCTGGAAGCGACGGAGGAATTGCCCGAGCCGCATGAGTTTCACGCCGTACTCAAGCTCAAGCTTGGCGGAAAGAACGAGAAGCACGAGACGCAGTTCGTGGAGGATCATCATCACGACCACGGGCACGAGCATGGACACGACCATGACCACGCCGCGTCGGAGACCGGAGTTCCGGGGCATGATCATGGCCGAACCTTCGCTGACATCGCGAAACTGATTCAGGGCAGCAAACTCTCGCCCTGGGTGAAGGAGAAGTCCGTGGCGGTGTTTCATCGCGTGGCGGTGGCGGAAGGAAAAATTCATGGCCATCCGCCGGAGCAGGTTCATTTCCACGAGGTCGGCGCGGTGGATTCCATCGTGGATATTGTGGGTGCGTGCGTCGCGCTGGAGATGCTGGGCCAGCCGCGTGTGCTGGCCGCGAATCCCATCGAGGGCACCGGCACCATTCGTTGTGCGCATGGCAACTTTCCCATTCCCGCGCCGGCCACGCTGGAGATTCTGAGCGCGCGCCGCGTGGCAATTCAGCAATGCGAGGAACCCGGTGAACTCATCACGCCCACGGGCGCAGCCATTCTGGCCGAGTTCGTGGAGACCTTCGGGCCGATGCAGCAGCTTGCCGTGGAGAAGATTGGTTACGGACTCGGCACACGGCACAACCAGACGCGACCGAATGTGCTGCGAGCGATCTTAGGGGAAGAGTCCAAGGCCCAAGGTCCAAAGTCCAAGGTTGCGGGTGGTGGGGAGTTGGATTGGGAGACCGATACCGTGGCCGTGCTGGAGTCGAATCTCGACGACATCAACTCCGAGTTGCTCGGCGCGCTGGTGGAGAAAGCCCTGGCCGCGGGCGCGCTGGATGTTTTTTACACGCCGGTGCAGATGAAGAAGAACCGGCCCGGCGTGTTGCTCACCTTGCTTTGCGCCGAGGCCGATGCCGACGAGTTCTCCGAAATGATTCTGCGCGAAACCACCGCCTTCGGCGTGCGCCGCACCGTCGCCACGCGCCGCAAACTGCGCCGCGAAGCCAAGACGGTGAAGACGAAGTTCGGCCATGTGGCCGTGAAGTTTGGCCTGTTGAACGGGCGCGTGATTCAAGCCTCGCCTGAGTTCGAGTCCTGCCGCACAGTGGCCGCGCGCTCGGGTGTGACCGTGCGCGAAGTGTATGAAGCCGCCCGCAAAGCCGTGAACGTATGAGCATGATTGACGCAGGACTGTTGAAGATTCTTTGCTGCCCGGAGACCCATCAACCGGTGGCCGAAGCCGAGGCAAAGCTGGTGGCTGATCTCAACACCCGCATCGCCGCCGGCTCGGTGAAGAATCGCGGCGGCAAAGCTGTGGCTGATTCAATCGATGGCGCACTGGTCCGCGCGGATCGCCAGGTTGCTTACCCCATCCGCAATCGCATCCCTGTCATGCTGGTCGAGGAAGCAATTCCTCTCGCCTAATCCGATTTGGAAAGAAACCGAATGGCCATCACTCTCCAGTTTGAATCTGCCGTGCGCAGCCGCTATTCCGAGGCGGCGGGCCAGAAGGTCGAGGCGCTGTGTTGCCCCATCGAATATGACCGCCAGTATCTCAAGGCCATCCCGCAGGAGGTTATTGATCGCGACTATGGCTGCGGCGATCCATCGAAGCACCTTCAACCGGGCGAGACGGTGCTCGACCTGGGCAGCGGCACGGGAAAAATCTGTTTCATCGCCGCCCAGGTCGTGGGCGCGAAAGGGCGCGTCATCGGCGTGGACATGAATGATGACATGCTGGCGATGGCGCGGAAGTATGCGCCCGTCGTCGGCCAGGCCATCGGGTTCAACAACGTCGAGTTTCGCAAGGGGCGCATCCAGGATCTGGCCCTGGATTTGGAAAAGCTGGAGGCGGACTTGAAGGGAAACCCCATTCAGGACGCGAATTCCTTTCTCGCCGCCGAAGCCCGCGCCGCCGAACTGCGCGCCACCGCGCCGCTCATCGCGAGTGATTCCATCGATGTCGTGGTGTCGAACTGCGTGCTCAACCTCGTGGAGCCGCGCGCCAAGCGGCAGCTCTTCCAGGAAATTTTCCGCGTGCTGCGCGTCGGCGGACGCGCCGTCATCTCGGACATCGTGAGCGGCGCGGCGGTGCCGGTGGAGATGCAGAATGATCCGGAGCTGTGGAGCGGTTGCATCTCGGGCGCGCTGACGGAGGAGGATTTCATGCAGGCATTCGTGGACGCGGGCTTTTACGGCGCGCGCCTGCTCAAGCGCGACGCGCAGCCGTGGCGGATGGTGCAGGGGATCGAGTTTCGCTCCGTGACCATCGAGGCTTTCAAGGACGAACCGGGCGAAAATGCCGAGCGCAAGCAAACTGTCATCTACAAGGGCCCGTTCAAGGAAGTGCTGGACGATCAGGGCCAGCGCCTGGAGCGCGGGAAGCGACAGGCGGTCAGTGGTCAGACTTTCCAACGCTTCGGTCGCGAGCCGTACCGGGATTGCTTCGAGTTGATCGAGGGCGAGGCGAGTCAGACCACGTCCGCGCCGTGTTGCAGCGGGACAAGCTGTTGCTGAAGCCCAAGCCTCCGCAGTCCGCCTGAAGTGCAGGCCTTGTTCTCGTCTCTTCCGCATGCGGATTGGTCGGGGATAGGCCGTCGAACGGCCACCAATCGCGGTCGCCTGATCTGGACGCTTTCTTTTACTCCGGTGCAAACAAATCACCTTGTTCGCCGGCGCAGGTTTGACGCACCCTCAAGTTCATCCTAGCCTATGCCACATGAAACCGGCCATCTACCTGACCGACCCGAAGGAGATGCTCAAGGTGCGCTTGAATCAGCCGCGCGCCACCTCCGAGCAACTCCGTGCCCAGCGGGAGCGTCTGCGCTTGGCGTCCGAAAAGTTTTTCGCGGACGCCAAGAAAGAGACCTCTACGAATGGGCGGAAAAAGCTCGCCGCCTAGTCGCGCCGCCCGACTACGCCTCGTTCACCGAGTTCGGCGGAGAGGAACATCGCGTCTGGGAATCCAAAGACTTCACCCGCCATTTCAAATCCACCCGTCCCGGTCGTTGCGGCTTCATGGTCGTGTGCGGCGAGGAAACCGGCTTCATGCCCGAACTCACCGGAGCGCTTCCGCTGGAGTACCTCGAACGGCTGCTCTTGCAGAATCAGGTTTTTGGCGACCGCGCCGTGCTGGAAGGAGTGGCCCGCGAGAATGGCGAACTCACCATCATCACTTCGCAGCCCACGATTCTCGGCGACGGCATCACGCACGACGAAATGCTCGCCTTCATGGCCAAGCTCTGGTTCCAGCCCTTGCGCGGACTCTCGCTCGGACGCCCCGGCGCGCTCGCCTTCTACCGCGACCTCAATGAAGTCGCCGCCTTCGACGCGCATCCCGGCAACTTCGTGAAGGACGACAACGGCGTGGTCCTGCCCATCGACCTCGTGCTGCTCCGCGCGGAGGAGGAATTGCAGAAGGCGTTCAAGGCGTTTCTCACCTAAACGGAGGCGCGGACCGCCGAGTCCGCGCGTTTATTTTGCCTCACGCAAAGAACGCGAAGGCCGCGAAGGAAAAAGATTTCCGACAACCTTGCCACGGTCTCGTTCCACTTCGCGTCCTTGGCGACCTTTGGGTGAGGCATTTTTCCAAGGACGATCACGAGGATTCGGCGGTCCGCGCTCCTTTCCGAATCACATAAACTGCAGCTTCGTCGTCGGCGCGTCCGCGTCCCAGCCGCGCGGCGGCTTGCTGTTCACGGCGGCGACTTCCTTGATCGAGAGCTGGCGCCCCAGCGTCTTCGGACTCTTCACGTCCACCTCGCTGGGGTTGCAGGTCTGCTGGCTGATCTTCTGGTGCGGCGCGGCCTTGTAGCGGATGAAGATTTCCTTCGGCGTGTCCGGCTCGAAGAACAGAATGCGCGACTTCTCCGGGATGCAGTTGTAATCGCGGTTCAGAATGGTGCCGCCAAAGGTGAAGCGCTTGATGTAGGTCGCGTCACGATTCGTATAGACGAGGGTGAACACGCGCTCGCGCTCCGGCAACCCGCAGTAATACAGGTCCGGGCCGACGAACATCTTCTCCTGCAACTCCACGACCTTGAAATGCCCGTCCTTGAAGACCATGAGCAGCTTGTCGAACTTGGTGCAGTCCACACGAAACTCCTCGCCGGAAACCTTGTAGCCCACGTAACCGCTCTCGCGGTCATACGCGACCTTGAACGACTTGAACGCGACTTCCTTCGCGTCCACTTCGTCGTAGCGGCTGCTCTTGGTCAGGCGCGGATACTCCTCGGCGTATTTGGCAATCAGTCCTTCGAGATGGCTGATCACGTACTTGGTCAACTGCTTGAGATGCTTGCGCGTCTCGCCGAGGTCAGCCTTGATCTGCTCCGTCTCCGCGCGGTGCTTGTTGATGTCGAAGAGCGAGATGCGGCGGATGCGAACTTGCAGCAGGCGCTCGACATCGGCGTCCGTCACATCGCGCGCGAGTTCCTCGCGGAAGGGTTTCAGTCCCTCATGCACCGCCGCCATGACGGTCTCGTTCGTCTTGCACAGCTCGATCTTCTTGTAGATGCGCTCCTCGATGAAGATGCGTTCCAGCGTGCGCGCGTGCAGTTCTTCGAGAAGCTGCTTCTCCTTCAATTCCAACTCGCGCTTCATCAAGTCCACGAGCTGCTCGGTGTTCGCGCGCAGCACTTCGGTCACGGTCAGTTCCACCGGACGATTGTCGCGAATGACCGTGATGCGGCTGGTGATGGATACCTCGCAGTCCGTGAACGCAAAGAGCGCGTCAATCAACTGCTGCGCGCTCACGCCCGCCGGAGCCTTCACCTCGATCTCCACGTTCTCGGACGTGAAATCGTTGACCGACTTGACCTTGATCTTGCCCTTGTGCGACGCGGCTTCGATAGACGCGATGAGCGACTCGGTGGTCGTGGAGGGCGGAATCTCTTTGATGACGACGGTGTTCTCGTCCTTCTCTTTGATCTTGGCGCGAACCTTGATCGAGCCTTTGCCGTCCGCGTACTCGCGCGCATCCATCAGGCCGCCGGTCTGGAAATCAGGCAGGCACTTGAAACTCTCTTTTTTCAGAATCGCAATCTGCGCCTGAAGCAGCTCGATGAAATTGTGCGGCAAAATGCGCGCCGACATGCCAACCGCAATGCCTTCCGTGCCGAGCATGAGCAGCAGCGGCAGCTTGCAGGGCAACGACACCGGCTCGCGTTTGCGCCCGTCGTAGCTGGGCACGAACTCCGTCAGCTCGTCGTTGAAAATTTCCTTGCGCGCGAGTTCCGTGAGCCGGCACTCGATGTAACGCGGCGCGGCGGCAGGATCGCCCGTGAAGATGTTGCCGTAGTTCCCTTGCCGCTCGATGACGTAACGCTTGTTCGCCAGCACTACCAGCGCGTCGCCGATGGAGGCGTCGCCGTGCGGGTGATACTTCATGGACTCACCAACAATGTTGGCGACCTTCATGAAGCGCCCGTCGTCCGTCTCGTGCAACGCCCAGAGAATGCGCCGCTGCACGGGCTTCAAACCATCGGCGAGATTCGGAATCGCGCGGTCACGGATGACGTAGCTGGCGTAGTCGAGGAAGTTGCGATCCACGCGCCGGTGCAACGCCTGCTCAATGTTCCCCGGCACGAAGGGGCGATGGATAATTTCCTCCGGCACGCTCTCCACTTCGACATGGGCGTGACCTTGGCCATTTCCGTTGCCCTCCGCCTGGGTGGGGGTGTTTTCGTCCTTCGCCTTGTCGGCCGCTTTCTTCTTCTCGCTCATCGGAAAAATTTAAGGGCGGGAAGGTGCGGAAAGAATTCGCGCAATGCAAGTGTGCGCGTTGGAGGGCGGGGTTCTGGCGGCGTTCTGAACGGACCGGTTGAACCGGGTGATGATTTCCACGTTGGCTTTCTTGGGCTGGAGATTCCGTGCGCGCACGGTTCAGCGCAACAGTTCCTCCTGCACGGCGCGCAGCGAAAGGTTCATGTCCAGGATGAAAAACAGCAGCGAAATGATCAGCGAGCACAAGCTGCCGGCGAACAGCGCCAGGGCCAGCAAATCCAGGCGGCTGCCCGAGAGGGCCATCAGAAAGACCAGCAGCACCAACATTGCGGCGAACAACGCGCAAAACACCGCCGCCGTCGCCGCCGTCTTCAGGATTCTGGCCCGGCGATGCAGCACGCTCACCTGTTGATCCAGCCGCGCGTCCGGAACGGCCAGGTTCCGGCGCTTTTCCAGCACCTCGCGGAGCCGGTCAATGATGAAGCGGCCCAGCCGGTTGGTCTGCGACAGGATGATCAGGCCCACGCCGGAGATCATGGCCACCGGGGAAATGCTGCCTGCAACAATTGGGTCAGGCTTTGGAGATGTTGCGTGTCCACGGAGGTCAGGAATGGGAGGGGCGTTTTTCGTCAATCATTGCCGGGCATTGAACCAGCACGGACAGAGGCGTCAATGCCGGCCGTCTGTGAATCATGCCGCCGCCGAACCAGATGGTTCCGGATGCCTCCAAACTGTCGTGGAACGGCTGGCTCATCGACCGCGCCGCAGGCACCCGCGCTACTTCTTAAGCGGCGGGCGATTTCTGGCCCCGGGGAGGTCTCATCGTCTCACCCGGCTCTACGTCCAGATCTGCCGGTCGAGGGACCGGTACTGAATCGCTTCCGAAACATGTTCGCTGCGCACCGTGTCGCTGCCGGCGAGGTCGGCCATGGTGCGCGCGACTTTCAGGATTCGGTCGTAGGCGCGCGCGCTCAGGTTCAAGTCGCTCATGGCAAACTTCAGCAACTCCATCGTGGCCTCATCGAGGGCGCAGTGCTGCTTCAGTTCCCGTGTTCCCATGCGCGCGTTGCAGGTGATGCGGGTGCCGGCGAAGCGGGCCTGCTGGCGCTGCCGCGCGGCGATGACGCGCTCGCGAATTTGCGCCGACGATTCGCCGTTCTTGCCATCGCTCATCTCGCGGAACTTCACCTGCGGCACCTCGACGTGCAGATCGATGCGATCCAGCAAAGGTCCGGAGATGCGGCCAAGATAATTCTGAATCTCACGCGGGGAACTGCGCGACTCGTGCGGCATCTTGCCATCCGGGGTCGGGTTCATGGCTGCGACGAGCATGAACTGCGCGGGAAAAGTCATGGTGCCCGCCGCGCGCGAAATGGTGACGCGTCCGTCTTCCAAAGGCTGCCGCATGGTCTCGAGGACGCTGCGTTTGAACTCCGGCAACTCATCGAGAAAAAGCACGCCATTGTGCGCGAGGGAAATTTCACCCGGCGTGGGATTGACGTTGCCGCCCAGCAATCCTGCGTCGCTCGCGGTGTGGTGCGGCGCGCGAAATGGGCGCTGCGTCACCAGCGCCTGCCCCGCCGCGAGCAGCCCGACGATGCTGTGAATCTTCGTGGTCTCCAGCGCTTCCTCGAGCGTGAGCGGAGGGAGAATGGTCGGCAGTCGCTTGGCCAGCATCGACTTGCCCGTGCCGGGCGGGCCGATGAGCAGCAAGTTGTGTCCGCCGGCTGCGGCGATCTCCAGCGCGCGCTTCACGGACTCCTGGCCTTTCACGTCGGCGAAATCGAGTTCGTCGTCGCCTTGATTCTTGAAGATGTTCGCGAGATCGACGCGCGTTGGCGCGATCTTGATCTGGCCTTCCAGGAAACTCGCCGCCTCGCGCAAGTTCTGGATGGGAATCACCTGCAAGCCGCTGACCACCGCCGCCTCGGGAGCGTTCTCAGCCGGCACCAGCACGCCGGCCCGGCCCTCGGCCTTGGCGCGCACGGCGATGGGAAGCACGCCTTTGACCGGCCGCACCGCGCCGGTCAGGGCGAGTTCGCCGACCATGACGAAGTTATCGAGTTGATCCGTATCGAGCTGTTCACTGGCCGCAAGCATCCCGATGGCGATGGGCAGGTCGAAGCTCGGCCCCTCCTTCTTCACGTCAGCGGGCGCGAGGTTGATGGTGGTTTTGCCCATCGGGAATTTGTAGCCGGAGTTGGTGAGCGCGGTGCTGACCCGGTCGCGAGACTCTTTCACCGCCGTGTCGGGCAGGCCGACGATGACCGTCATGGTGTCGCCCCAGCCGGCGTTGACTTCGACTTCAACGGGGAAGGCATCAATCCCTTGCACAGAGGCGGAACAAACCCGGGCGAGCATGGGTGTGATGTTGCGCAAGCCGTCGGTGAGGCGCAAGCCTTGGTTCGCTTCAACGAGCCAGTTGATCGCGGGCGAAGTGCGCGGCCTCCTCCAGCGCGCCCGCCAGACCCTTCTCCACGGCGATGGTCGTGGTAAAATTCTTCCCGCCCGCACGGCCTGACACCCGGACTTCCGCCGCCGCCGGGTCGTAAATGATCTTCGCGAAGTCGCTGCTGGCAGGCGGTTGCCGTTCCCAGGTCGCAGACTCCTGCGCGTTGGAGAAGACTCGCGCGTCCTTCCATTTCTGGCGCAAGACTTCCAGTTGGTTCGTGTCCGCGCCGCGCGTGCCGCCGGTCACGTCGAGCATGGCGACTTGAATCACCGGCGGGCGAGGATTCAAGAACGTAAGGGTGAACACGATCACCAACGTCGCCGTGGCCAGACCGAGCGCCCAGCGCCAGAGCCTGCCGCGCCGCTTCGCGGTCTCCGGGCTGCCCAGCGTTTGTCGCACTTTCGTCTGCAATCGTTCCCGCGCATAAGCCGGAAATTCCGGCGCCGAGGTTTCCATCGCGGCCGTCAAGGGCGCGAAAGCCCGCGCCCGTTCGGCGTCCGCCTGCAAGCGCACCCACTCGGCCTGCAGCTCGGGGCGGCTCGCCAGCAGTGCCTCCAGTTCGGCTCGCTCCGCCTCCGTCCTTTGGCGCGCGATGACCTTCATCGCGAGATCGAAAAACCGTTGGTCATTCATTGAGTTCATCGCAAAAGCCGGGCTGTTTCTTTCAAACTTCGTGCGGACGCGGACCCATTGCCGCTAGCCGTGATAGATTTCCAAGGCGCACGGCATGTTCTCCCTCTTCTGGGGGAGAGGGCCGGGGTGAGGGCGGGCTTTGGGCTTTCCATTCTCATTCCCCCCGCCTTTCCCACGCGCGCCGCATCGCCTCCAGCCCGCGTTTCAAATAGACGCCCACCGAGCCGACCGCCACGCCATGCTTCTTCGCCATTTCCTCGTAGCTCAATCCGTTGACGAAGAAATCTTGCAGCAACTCGCCTTGCGGCGGCTTCAACTCCGCCATCATCCCGCCCAGCACGTTCGCCAGTTCCTTCTGCGTCAGC
>JANOQV010000153.1:0-21953 GCA_031414955.1 Pedosphaera sp.
CACAAAATCCATCACGAGAAAATGCTGCCCGTCGTGAACGCCGACTTCGTGAATGGCGACGATGTTTGGATGATGCAGGCTGCCAGCGGACACGGCCTCCATTTTGAACCGGCGAATCAAATCGTCGCCCGACAGCGATCCGGAGAGCAACAGCTTCACCGCCACGATGCGGTCGAGACTCTTCTGTCGTGCGCGATAGACGATGCCCATTCCGCCGCGCGCGATTTCCTCCAGCAGTTCGTAGTCGCCAAAATTCTGGCAGCCGCCGGTGTGAACCGGCGGCACTTCGGCACTGCTGTCGCCGCCGCGATTACCCGCCGCCCTCGGCAGGTCACTCAACGCGCAGTGCGGACACAATCCTGCCGGCACATGGGGCGGAAGCTCGCTTCCGCACTCCGCACAGCGTTGGACAGAGGCATTCATTGGTTCTTACCCGCTACAGGGACAAACGGCGGCAAAGGTTGCTCTAATTCTGAATTCAGCGCGCAAAAATCTGCATCAGGTGCTGGACCTCAGCCTCGACTTCAGCGGGTTCGTCCACCGTTTGCGCGATTTCGTCCCGCAACAACTCACCATAGCGGCGGCGGAAACTATGCACCGTGTTCTTCATGGCCTGTTCCGTCAGGCCGAGCGCCGCGCCAATCTCCGCGTAACTGCGCGCGCCGTGTTCGCCCGGTTGCAAGTCTTTGAGCTGCTCGAACAGTTCCGACTTGCCGCGCGCCGTGTATTCCTCGCGCAAGCGCCGCGCCGCCTCGTCCATGACCGCGCGCGCCCAGCGCCGGTCGTAGAGTTGATCGGCCGAGAGTCCGTCCACTGGACCAAGCGCATCACGTTCCTCCGCCTCGCAGGCATCGAGAGAAATCAACTGCTGCCCGCCGCCGCGCTTTTGTGCGTTGGCGTGGTCGCGCTGGTCAGAGAGAAAGTGTTTCAGGAACGTGAGCAGGAACGAGCGGAACTTGCCCCGCTGATCCTGCAAGTGGTCCAGCCCGTCCCGATGAAGAAACCGGCTGAGGAATTCCTGGGTGAGATCCTGCGCGTCATGCGCGCTGTGGCCCTCGCGGCGGAGGAAGTGATAGAGCGGCGGCCAGTAAGTGCGGCAGAGACGCTCGCGCGCCGCATCCGAGTCCGGCGAATCCTTGTCCCGCGCGCGCAACACCACGCTCCAGTGCGTGGTCACGAAGACGCGTCCGGCCGACTCGGAGGGAGGTGTTGGTTCCGTGGCAGACATGGCCGACGCGCAGACTGCCCCAGCCTGTGCTCAGACGCCAGCGAAACGATCGCCCGTCCGCAAGTCACAGCAGGATGGGCCGGCGGTGCTTGAGCTTGGCCAGATCGGAGGAATTGAATTGCCACGAGCAGGCTGAATCCGCCCCCAGCCGGAACTTCCGCCGGGGAGCGCTTTGCTGTTCAGATGCCGGTCAGATGCTTGATGACAATGGTCTTGTTCACGCCGTTCTGTCCCTTGAGAAACGCGCCCAGCTTGACCTTGTTCTCCACCTTGTTGACCACACCGGTGTAATGGACGCAGGCGCTGGGCAAGGTGATGGTCTCGTGGTGCAACGCCGGGCTGGGCGGCCACGCGGCGACAGCGCCAAAGGCATCCGCCACCGCCGCCATGAGGTTCTGCAATTCGGCATCAGAGTCGAACTCGATGACGGTGTTGGTGTCCAGGGCGGCACCGCTGAAATTGAGGAACTCGCACATCGCCTGGGCCTTCTCCCCGACCCCGCCCACGGTGCAGTCCCGCCGCGCCTTGCGCTCCGTCGCGCTCTCCTGGTTGGTGTTCAGCATGTGTTTCGCGCCGAACGCGGTATCACCGCTGACCAGTTGCAGGTGGATGACATTGCCGCCAATGGCATAGGTCATCATCCAGAACGAGATTTCATCACCTTGGGTTTTCGTGAAAATGGCAGGCATGTGAATGGTCCTTACTTGTTGAGTGAGTTGCTTGAATCGTGTTCTTGAACGCCCCGCGCAGGCGAGCCCGTTGGCCATTCATCCGGGCGGTGCTTCGTGGGCGAGTCTTCACCGATTCCAGGCCAAGTCAAGATTGTGAACTGACCGTCTCGGAAAGCATGTCATCGATACCGCCCTGAGTCCGGTCGCTCGCCTCCTCCGCGTGAAGACTCCGGCCGAGGGTTGAGGCTCGGAGCAAAGCCCGATCACGACGGCCCAGCGGATCAAGATCGGGCCGGTCCTGTCCCCAGGCACCCTCGCCGTGGTCCGTTTTAACTTCCGCCCTGTTTCCGCCGACTACTGGGACATGCAGTGGTTGGCCCTGAGCCAGATTAAATCATCGGATACCGGCCGACGCCTTCAAGCGATCGAGGCGCTCGGCCGAGTCAATGATCTCAAGGCCGTGGTCGCGCTCATCGGGGCCCTGGCCGATCCCGTGCCCCAGGTGCGCGTGGCGGCGGTGCAGGCCATCGGCGGGTTGCAGGATGAGCGTTGCGTGCAGCCGCTCCTCTCCACGCTGCGCGATGCTGACGCCCGAGTACGCGAGGCCGCCCTGATCGCGCTCAAAACCATTGGCCATATTTCGGCCGTGCCTTATCTGGTCCCGTTTCTCTCGGATCCGGCCCCGGCGGTGCGGGCCCGGGCCGCCGCCGCGCTCCAGCACTTCGGCTGGGTGCCGGCGAGCGAGGCCGAACGGGTGCATTACCATGTCGCGGCCGGGCAGTTCATGAAGGCCGCAGCCGTCGGCCCGGCCGCGCTGGAGCCGTTGCTGGCCGTCCTGTCGGATGAATCCGGCTCCCGCCGCCGCGCCGTGACCGAAGCCTTGTGCGAACTCGGCGACGCGCGGGCTCTCGCCGCCGTGGCCGGGATGCTTGAAGATCCGGACTCGGGCGTGCGCATTTCAGCCCTGAGCGCGCTGGGGCGCACTCACGATTCGACCTTTGCCCCGGTGCTGCTCAAACAACTCGAACATCCCGACAAAAATGTGCGGGCTTCGGTGCTCGATGCTCTGGCCAAGGTGGGCTACGACGACATTTTTCCCGTCCTCGTGAACGCGCTCAAGGACGCGCACTGGAATGTGCGCGTGGTGGCCGCCGCCGCGCTCGGGCGCAGCGACGATCCGCGCGCGTTGAATCCGCTGCTGGAAGTGCTCGGTGAATCCGACACCGACGTGCGCCAGGCCGCGGCCGAAGCCATTGGCAAGCTGCGCGATCAGCGTGCCATCGAGCCGCTGATTCTGGCCCTGCTCGATCCGGACAGCGCCGTGCGCCAGGCCATCAACAAGGCGCTAGCCCAACTCGACCCCGAGTGGACCAAATCCGAACCGGCCCGACGCACCCTGCCCGCATTGAAGACGGCCTTGAAGGATGGGGACTATTTTGTCCGCCAGACCGCCGCCCATTTGTTGAACCGCATTTTCAACATCCGCCAGTGCGAGCCTTCCCTGCTGGCCGACGTGAACGCGGAAACCACGCGGCGCGAGCGTGCGGTCGAGGTGTTCACCTCGATTCTTTGGGATAACGATCCGCTGTTGCGTTTCGCCGGCGTATGGGCGCTGCACCAGATCGGCGATGTTCGGGCCGTGACGCCCATCTCGGCCAAACTCCAAGACCTGGATTGCTGCGTGCGCCGAGCCGCCGAAATCGCCGTGGCCGAACTGGGCGTGCGCGAGCAGGCCCGTGCCTTGGGGCAAGCGGCGGCCACGAGTGATACTTGGGGCACCGGGCCCGTGGTCTGAAGTCCAAACCCTGGACTCCACATTCTTCCCGCCGGGCCGGGCAGTTTTTTCCCATGAACCAACCAGCGGGTGGCTACGGCCGGCGGCCAAGAAGCTTTGTGATTGCCGCCAGGAGCACGCGCTCCACTTCCGGCGCGACGTTCGAGGCTCCGGGACTCGTCTCATAACCACCCTGCTCGTAGGCGATGGCCGTGCCGATGTAGCCGGGGCCATAGTCCCCATAGCCCGCCACGGTCACGAACAGATCCGGCCGCGCCGCTTTCGCCGCCAGTTGATATTCCACAAACGGCTCCCCAGGAAGATGAACGACCCGCGCCCGCCCCAGGGTGAGGCAACTGATGTCGATGCGGTGGCCCGCCTGGCAACGGCGCAACCAGGCGATCTTCGACGAGCCGCCTTGCAGGAAGAAGGACGCGTCACGGCCCCGCAACTGGTCCCGCATTTCCTCCAACACGAGATGTTTCG
Organism: Pedosphaera sp.; assembly: GCA_031414955.1. Taxonomy (GTDB): domain Bacteria; phylum Verrucomicrobiota; class Verrucomicrobiia; order Limisphaerales; family SIBH01; genus JANNGC01. Next base: position 4,160 of record JANOQV010000153.1, read on the forward strand.
CCGGCGGCAGCGCGACCGGCTCCACGGCCCAATTGACGTCGGCGAGGGTGATGGGCTCGATCTTGGTGGACTCGAAGGCGCGCTTCATTCCGTCCGCCACGCGCTCCGCGAGCACGAGCCGGTTCTCCGGCGAGCCGTCGTTGTATTTTCCGGCGCCGATGTTGCCGCCCGCGCCGTTGAAGTGGACGTGCAGCGCCGTGGGCAGCGCGAGCTGGCGCAGGAAGCGCGCCACGCCGGGAAAGTCGGGATTGGGCACGCCGGTGCGGTAATAGCTTTGCGGATGCGTGGCGTAATGGCTGACCAACGCCACGGCCTGCGTGCCGTTCCAGAAACTGATGAGCGTAAGCATCGGATCGATGACCCCCGCCGGCTCCGCGCGCAGCACCGGGTCTTTGGTGGCAGTGAAGCGCGTCTTGATCTTGCCGTCCGCGCCGAGGATGCGCCGGTTCGACGCCACCTGGAAAACCTCCGCCTGCCCCAGCCCGAGATGGGTGACGGGCCGGGCGCGGTCGAGTGATTCCTGCACGGCTCGCTGCAACCGCGCGATGACTTGGCGGGGGAAATCCCCGTTGTAGTTCAACGTCTCGATCTTCGCCTCGTTCAGCACCTGTTCGGCTCCGAAGTCGCAATCCGGCGCGTCGTGCTGATGCAGGGCGTGGATCGCCACGCGGCTGATCTCCGTGCCGGCCGCTTCGGCCAGGGCGCGCCGGAAGGCGTCATGCCCTTCGTTCGCGATCCCGATCCAATCCACCGCGCACAACACGATGGGCTTTTCCGCGCCGAGCAGCACGAAGCCTCTCGCCCGCAGGGTCAAATCCCACCCATTCGTCACCCGGTCGTAGGCCATGTGGCTGCCGATGGGCGGCGTGACATCAATGTCGAAGGTCGCGAGGCGCAGGCCAGCCGGGGCGGGATGGCGTGGAGCGGCGGCGGCGGCCGGGGCGTGGCTGGTGAGGAGCGCCACCAGCACGGTGCCGAGCAAAACTTGGGTGAACATGCGCGCACCCTAATTGAACTGTCCCGTTGGGAACAGCATGAAGCAGCGGATGGGGAAAGAGCGCGGTCACTCTCAACGGCGCGTCCTCCAGGAATAATCCCGTCGGGAACAGGCCCGGGCCGTGTCCTTGAAAACCCTCGCCTCGTCCGCCTCCGATTTCTAAAGTTGGCCCCATGAACAAGGTGGTGCGAGCGGTGCTGTTGGTGCTGGCGTTGGCCGGCTTTCTCCTCTTCTTCACCTTCCACATCCAGAAGCTCGGGCCGGCCCAGTCGGTGACGGTGGGCTTCAATCTCTCCCCCTGGCTGAAGTGGTCGCGCCTGAAGGGTTTCGAGCGCATGAGCGAGAAGACGGAATTCAACTTGATCTCCTGGTCGGTAGCCGGCCTCGGGGCGGGCCTCGTGCTGCTCGTCCTGCGCTCGCGCGTGAAGCCTTAGCCGGAGCGATGCAGATGAAGCCTCACGCGCAGTCCGCCCAGGACGCAAAGGACGGAGCGAAGGACATGATTTCATTTGCCCAAGAGGCCTCACAAAAAGGTGAGGGTCCTACAAGAACACGACGATGAATTCCTTTGCGCCCTGGGCGGACTTCGCGTGAGGCCCAACGGTTCTCGACTGCATGGTTCCGGCTAAGACGCAGCATCAAATAATTCTCCGAATCGCCTCCGCGCCTTCTACTCCGACGAGCTTCTGATCCAGCCCGCCGTAAAAGTAAGTCAGCTTGTCCGGATCAAGTCCCATCTGCGTGAGCGCGGTGGCGTGGAGATTTTTCACCTGGAGCCGATCGCTCACGGCGGCGGCGCCCAGTTCATCCGTCTCGCCCACGCTTGTGCCGCCCTTGATGCCGCCGCCGGCCATCCACATGGTGAAGCCGTAGGCATTGTGGTCGCGGCCGGTGCCGGCGGCGTTTTCCGCCGTGGGCTGGCGGCCAAATTCACCACCCCAGATGACGAGCGTGCTGTCGAGCAGGCCGCGTTGCTTAAGATCCTTGAGCAGCGCGGCGATGGGCTTGTCCGTGCGGCCGGCGTGGTAATTGTGGTTCTTCACCAGATCGCCGTGCGCGTCCCAGTTGTCGTCGTTATGCGCGCCGCCCGCGTAGAGCTGGATGAAGCGCACCCCGCGCTCCACCAGACGGCGGGTGAGCAGGCAGCGTCGGCCGAAGTCTTCCGTGCGCTTGTCATTGAGCCCGTACAGCTCGCGCGTGGCGGCGCTCTCCTTGCTCAAGTCCACCGCGTCCGGCGCGTGGCGCTGCATGTTGAAAGCCAGCTCGTAGCTCGCGATGCGCGCGGCGAGCTGGCTGTTGTCGGCGCGATGCGACTGATGCTCGGTGTTGAATTCCTTGAGGGTATCGAGGAAGCGGCGTTGCGCCGTCTCGCTTAACTGCGGGGGTCGCTGCAAATCCAGAATCGGATCACCCGCCGAGCGCATGAGCGTGGCTTGATAACTGGCCGGCATGTATCCGCTGGCCCAGTTCTTCGCGCCGCTGATCGGGCCGCCCGTCGGGTCGAGCATGACCACGAAGCCGGGCAGGTTCTCGTTCACGCTGCCCAGTCCGTAGTTCACCCACGAGCCAAGGCACGGGCTGCCGGAGAGGATTTTCCCCGTGTTCATCTGCAACATCGCCGAGCCATGCAGCGGCGAATCGGCCGTCATGGAATGCAGGAACGCGATGTCATCGACGCAGGTCGCGAGGTTCGGGAAGAGGTCGCTGACCCATTTGCCGCACTGGCCGTATTGCTTGAACTGCCACTTCGGTCCGACCACGCGGCCTTCGTTCTTCTTGCCGCCGCGCCCAAACGTCTTCACCGGCACGGTCTGGCCATCGAGCGGATAGAGCGCGGGCTTGTAATCGAAGGTGTCCACCTGGCTCGGCCCTCCATACATGAACAGGAAAATCACGCTCTTGGCCTTGGGCGCGAAATGCGGCGGCTTCGGGGCGAGCGGGTTGATAAATTTTGAGGCGAGGGTGGCCGCGCTGGCTTCGCTCGCGAAAAACTGGTCAAGCGAAAGCAAGCCTGTCAGCGCCAGGCCGGTGAAGCCCGCGCCGGCCTGCCAAAGGAACTCGCGCCGGGTGCGCTGGCAGAATGGACCCGCACCGCCCGTCGTGGCTGACCATTGTTCGCTCATGCTGGGTTTGTGGACGCTCCAGGGCGGTGAACCCATTCGCTTAAAATAGAGGTTCCCGCTGCCTTTCCTCGCCGCCGCTCGCCGGAGGTTCATGCCTTTTCCGGTGGAAAGCGTCGGCGCTTCTTTGGATCGGCCCGTTTCGGCGGGCTGGCCAGGTTGTGCGGATTCACGAGCACGCGCCGATGTTGACCGGGCTGGTTGTGGAGTTGCAGGCCGGAACCGGGCCTCCGGTCAGGCGAACGTGTTGCCAATGGCACCGCGAGGACGATCAACGGGGCAGAAAAGTCTGGTTGAACGAGGCGGAAACAGGGATGAAATCCGGGCGGCATTTTTATGCGACACGCAACCATGTTCATCATTACCCGGTGCCTTGCGGTCCCGCGTGGATCGCGACGGATGCGCCCTTGGGCCGGGCGGCGGCCTGGCTCGAACGGGCCGGGCCGGGGCGGCGGCAGTATCCAGGGCTGGCTTAGGGACAGGATGGGGATAAGCCAGGCGGGTGCTTCTGCCACCAACGCACAAGCTGAAGCTTGAACTCCAACAAATACTTCAAGGCCATCGCCGCGATGAGCGAGAACCGTGTCATCGGGGACGGAAACAAAATCCCCTGGCATCTGCCCGAAGACTTCAAGTGGTTCAAAAAGATGACCACGGGGAACGTGGTGGTGATGGGGCGCAAGACCTTCGAGTCCATCGGCAAGCCCTTGCCCAATCGCAAGAGCCTGGTTCTGACCCGGCATCCGCAGCGGTTGATCAGCGCCCACCCGGAACTCTTCGGTCATTACCACGAGTGGCGCGGCGGCAAGCATCTCCAGCGCGCCTACCAGATTCATTTCACCAAGCTGGATGGCAATCCGGCCGATGACATCTTCATCTTTAACTCCCTCGACAAGCTGAACCCCGATGAATTCCCGACGGACATCTTCATTTGTGGCGGCGCACAGATTTACGAGCAGACCCTGCCGCGCTGCTCGGACCTCTATCTGACGCGTGTGAAGCGGACCTGCGCCGGCGACGCCTTCCTTCCGCCGTTCGAAGATTCCTTTGAGCGCCAGGCCATCCTGCGGGACACGCCCGAGTTCGCCATTGAGCACTGGCGGCACAAGAATTTGCTCGCGGACTAGGCGACCGGTGCCGGCATGGAAACATCCTCCGCCATGAATCACACCGTCGAGCCAGCCTGGTTCTGTTTGCGCAGCCAGGTGCGGCACGAGGCCGGGGCGGCGGCCCGACTGCGCCTGGAGGGCATCGAGGTGTTTCTGCCCCGCATCCGGTTCAAGCGCGCCACTGTGCGCGGTCCGGTCTGGGTGACGGAGGCGCTGTTCCCCGGCTATCTCTTCGCCCGGTTCGACTGGGTCGCGTCGCAACGACTGGTCCGGCACGCCCCGGGCGTGAGCACCATCGTGAGCTTCGGGCCGCATGTGCCGAGCGTGCCGGCGGAGGTGATCGCCGCCCTGCGCACGACCATTGGCGCCCAGGAATTGCATGAGATTTCGCACGAGATGATTCCTGGCGACGCGGTGCAAATCTCGGGCGGGGTGCTGCACGGACTTTCGGCGGTCGTGACCCAGGTTCTGCCTGCGCGGGAACGAGTGCGGGTCTTGCTGGAGTTTCTGGGGCAGCAAACCAGTGTGGAAGTGGAGGCCTCAGCCGTGGTGGCGCAGGCCCAGCCTCGGCGCGGGATTCTTTAACCCGCGCGCCTGGGCCAGGCCACCGGCCGGGCTGAGGTTCGACCTCGGAATGCGGGTTTAACGCGGCCGGGCTGAAGCGGTGACGCGTGCCCTCCGTCGTGAATGACGGACCGCACCGTGGCCAGGGGCGCCATCTATGGTCCCATCCGCGTGGATTCTCTCGCCAGGGCGGCATCCAATTCCACGAGCGCGGCGCGCATTTCAGTTACGCAGGCATACCGCAAACTCCGGTCGGGATGGCAGGCCTTGAAAATGATCGGACTCAGGCGGATGAAATCCGGGTGGCGGTTCCGATCCACGAGGGTGGTGGAGATTTCCGGGAAGGCCGCCGGTTTGTTCCCGGTGGTGATGACATAAAGCATCATGCCCAGACCATAGATGTCCGCCTGCGGTGTGCCGGGCGGCTCCGGATCAGGAGGCATGAACCCCGGCGTGCCCACCAGGCTGATCTCCTGCGCGGACCGGTAGGAATCTGTCACCAGCCCGACGTCGGCGAGCTTGGGCAGTCCGTTCACGAAGATGATGTTGCGCGGCTTGATGTCGCGGTGCGCGAGTCCTTGCTCGTGCAGGAACTGCAACGGCTCGCAAAGCTGCGCGCAGATGCGCAGGCACTCGCGCGCCGGCAAGCGGCCGCCGTGGGCCGCACACTTGGTCGCGAGATCAAGCGGCTGATACGGGATGGACTTCCTCTCCCAGTCCGGATCGGACGCGTCGCCCAGTTCCATGGCGTAATAGAAATAGCCCTGCGGTTTCATCCGGCTCACGAAGTCGATGCGCAACAGGCCGGGGTGCTTGTCGGCCACGCGCTTGTAATGCTCAATGCCGCGAAACTCGCGTTCGTAGGGGGAAAGATCGCCCTCGAACTTCGCGCGGAAAATCATCTTGATGGCCTGCCATTGGCCGACGGCATTCCGCGCCAGCCACACCTGGCCGTAGGCACCTTTGCCGAAGGGCGGCTGGACCAGTTCGTAATCTGGCACTTCCACCGGTGCCTCTAGGGCGGGCACGGGGTGGGCGTGATCTCCCACCGCAGGCACCATGATCGTGCTTACGCGCGTGAACCCGGCGGCACGGCGACGCCATAACGCGAAGCCCAGCGCCAGCGGCACCTGGCCTCCGGCAATGATCAGCCACGGGAACCAGAAGTTACTGAAATAGGACAGGCTGGCCGCCCCGATCAAAACCAGCAACGCCGCTCCCGTGGCCAGGAGGCAGGCTGTCACCCGGCCCGTTCGCACGAGCCTTCCCAGCCCCAGGCCCGTGAGCAGCAGCAGCAGCCCTTCCGCCCACCACGGCGCGCGGCGAAGCCAGTCCTGATGCAGGAGATTCAGAAACTCGGTGGCCAGGATTTCCACCCCGCCCACCGCCCCCCTTGTCCCGGTGAAAGGCGTGGAGAACTCGTCGTGCTCGCCATTGGGCCGGTCGTCGGCCGGCTCGCTGCCAATGAAGACCATCTTGTCCCGGAAGAACCCCGCCGGTTGTTTCTTGGCCGTGAAATAACTGAGGTTGGTCCAGGCCCAGTCCGGCGCGTAGTAACGGATCCAGCGCTCCTTCGGCTGATTGCCCAAGCGCGCGCCGGCTCTTTGTGCCGCGACCCAGGCCAGGCTGTCGTAATTGCCCGGCGAGGGAAACCGCCAGTGCTGTCGCACCACTCCGTCGCGATTCGTGGCCACGCTGCCCACGCCGTAATTCGTGGCCCCGACGGCCTGGATGAACAACTCCAGCGGCGGCAGCGGGCGGGCACTGGAGATTCCCGGCTGGTCGGGCTTGGGGGCGACGTATTCATTCGTCTGCTTGGCCATCAAGACCACGTTTGACATCCGTCGCAGGGCTGCGGCCAGCGCCAGGTCGTCGTCGGGACGGCCCGCCTGGCGGAAGAAGACATCGAAAACCACCAGCGGGCAGCCATCGGCGGCCAGCCGTTCCAGGAGCCGGGTGTGCGGCTTTCGATCCAGGGCGGACTCGCGGCTCTGTCCCGTGCGGGTGTAGAAATCTTCGTCCAGGCGGATGAGAACCACGCTGCTGGTGATCGCGCGGGTGCCGAAGTGGCAGAGGGAGTCGTAGCTCGCGTTGCGCCATGGTTCACCCACGTCCAGGAACCAGAGCGCCAGCCCGAGGATCGCCGCCAGCCCGCCTGTGATCCAGGGCCGCCGATTTCGGGTGTTGAGTGGGGTGTCGCTCAAAGTGACCGCGCGGTGATGCCGCAAATTTTCCAAATTTTTGCGCTTTACCCCGCGCCGGCACAAGTGGCAAACACGGGTCGAACAGCAACCGCTTCGGGCATCCGGGAACGCAGCCAGCCAAGTCCCAGGGCCGGGGCAAAACAAAACAAAGCCGATGAAAACAAAATTCCTCTCCCAACTGTTTGTGCCCCTGATGGTCGTCGTGTTGGTGGGATGCGTCCACGACAAGCCCCCCGGCCCCGCCGCGGCGAAAGTCGGGATAAAGTCCGCGTGGCCCAAGCCAGACAAGGGCGTGAAGGTCTATTCCCATCCCGAGGATCAGGTGGTGCATAGCAACGAGGTGGCGTGTTTCACGGTGTTGGCCGATCCGGATGACACGAAGAAACACAAATCACTCGCCTACCAGTGGTTGAGAGATGAAGTCCCTCTGACCAATGATATCCGGATCAGTGGGGTCACCAATGCCACGCTGGTTCTCAGCAATGTGACGCTTTCCGACATAGCCTTCTACTCCTGTAAAGTCTCCACCGTGGATGACACGGGAAAGCTAGGCCCGGCGGTGAATGTGACCAGCGTGGATCGGGAATTTCCGGGCGCACAACTGTTTGTCTTTGTCGGAACCAACACCACCTACAGCGGTCCTTATGCGTCCGGCACCGGCACCAAGCCCTGCGTGGGCAGCTATCTTGGGAAGACGACGTTCAAGTCAACAACCACGAGCACCTGGTTTTCCCGCCCCAGCGGGACTACCCAATGCACCGCCACGTATATTCCTGGAACCAATACGTGCGGCGTCATGATTCAGGTGGTTGATACGGCACTTTGGAGCAGGTGCGGCTCGGAGGCGATTACCTTCACCACCAAAGCACCGCCGACCTACAAGTATCAATTCACCGCCTACGTCACAAACGGCCCGGTGCCGGCGACGCTCACGCTTGACCTTAACTGGTTCTGAGGAAGGAATTCCGGATCAGAAATCAAACTGGAGGCGGGCCAGGAATGTCCTCTCCCGGGGGAGCGCTTGATGATAATTGAGCGGGTTCAAGTGGTAGTTTTGGTCAGTCAGGTTTAGCATACCCACCGTCAGTTGCATTTTGCGTCGCGGAAACCTGTAGCCCGCAAACACATCGAATTGCCACAACTCGGTGTCCGGCCGGGTGCCTGAGTATCCGCCGTTCTGCTGCCCGTGCCAGCGTGTTTGAAACTGGCCGAAGAAACCGCTGGGATGATTGTAGATGACGTGAAGTTTCAAGTCATGCAGCAGCGCGGACTGGCGTTGGCGGGCATGAAAAGGAGCATAGGTCGCCGTGGTCGGCGTCACTTCGGGAAATTCATCCTCGAGCGTGGCCTCACTCAGTCGATAGCGCGCGCCGAAGACCCACTCGTCCGCGACCAATTGATCCAAGCTGACCAGCAACGATCGCTCCTCATAGTCCAGATTTTCCCGGATGCGGGAGGGGAAGACAAAGTCGCTCACGGACACGTCCAGGGTGTAAGCACCGAAATGTCGCGGCACTTTGGAGTTCAGCCATTGACCGGCCAGGCCGAAATACGTCTCGGTCGCCAACCGCTGTTCCCATGAAAATGAGTAGGTCTCGAACTGGGCTCCAGCATTGGCTCCAGCGATGGCCTCCGGAATCAGGCTGCGGAAAGATTGGTTGATTCCCGCGACGTGGGTCGGCTCGAGACTCAGTCCCTGATCAACACCTGCACCGCCCAGGGATTGCGTGTAGGCGGCTCGCACCGCCGAGCCGGCCGTGGGGCTCCAGACCAATCCGGCCTTGGGCAGAATTTTGTCGATCTTTTTTTCGCGTTCGGAGAACGGCGTGGCGCGAAAGTTCTCCGGGTAGCGAAGCCAGTCGTAACTGATCCCACCGACCAGCAGCAAGTGGTCGCCCAGGTGGAGGCTCTCGTAGCCATAAACACTCCAGCGCTCGAAACCGACCCGGATGTCCTGGAAGGTGCCTTGCTCGGAAAAAATACCGACGAGATCGGACGGGTTCACATTGGCGTTTTGGATCCGGAAATTACCCGACTGAAACCTTCCGCCGATCACCGCGCTTTGGAGCGGCGTCTGCCAAATTTGCTGCGCTTCCGCCGTGTAAAGTTCAAGCCGGGTGCGCGAGAATTGCTCAATGTTGACCGGACGGACGCCAAGCAGATTGCCGGCTGATACTCCTTTGATGATGATATACGCCTGTGGATCGGCCACCTGGTAGGTGTCATCGAAACGGCCGCCGAGCAGGAGCGTGTGGGAACCGGGCGCCCATTCGCGGTGATAGCCCAGGGCCAGCGTTGGCTCCTGCGTTTCACGTGTGCGCAGTTTCAAGTTTGGGCCACCCTGGTCATACCTGAGTTCGGGATCGTAGCGTGGGGAACGATCCCCTCCCTCCACCTCGTCGGTGCCCACCCGGAAATACAGGCTGTCCTGCCTGGTGAGGGCCTGTTTCAAATGCAGGCGGAGTTCAGTCTCTTCAACATCTCCGTTCCGCTCCTGTCCGGCGTCTGAGCGGTACAGCCCCTCCAGCAGGAAGGCGCTGTTTTGATACGTGGCATGCACCGCTCCTTGCTCGGTCCAAGTGCCACGGCTGAGGTATTCCGCCGACGCAGTCACGCCGACGCGGTCTTTCTCAAACAGGCGCGAGTACTCCTGCTGGGAAACGCTTTGGGCGAGCAATCCGCCGCCCACGGGAGCCAGCAGATTGGCAATCAGATACTCGCTCTCGGCTACCGAGTCGTAGCGGAGGTTGATGCGGTTTGGATCGCGCATCGCATCGTAGCTGTTGGCCAGGAACAGGTGGGCGGCGTGGTTGCCGTAATCCGCGCTCACCGCCCGCCCAGCTTCGCTCAGACTCCACTCGGTCAAGCCCGCGTCGCCGTAGATGCGGGCGAGGTTGGCGCTTTGCACGGCTTCATCCTGATCCAGCAGGAACCGGGACCGGTAAACACTGCGGTTGTCATTCAACGCCTGGGCTTGCTCCAGATCACGGATGGCCTCGTTGATGCGGTTGTGGTCGGCCTTCAGGAGTGCGGAGTAAAGCCAGACGGTTGGATCTTTTTCATCGAGTCCCTGGGCCAGTTCGAGTTCATGCAAAGCGCGAACTTTGTTGCCAGCGTCCCCAAAGGCCTTGCCCAGATAGCTGCGCAGTTGGGCGCGGCGTGGCTCGAGCGAGGCGGCGATGAGCAGGTCTTCACGACCGCCGGCCGCGTCGCCCCGGCGGATGCGGCAGAGGCCGCGGCCCAGCCAGGCGTTGCCCAGGGCGGCGTCGAGGGTGATGGCCTCGTCAAAGCGTGCGGTGGCCTCGCGCGGCTGGTTCTGCGCGGCGAGCAGGAATCCTTGCAATGCCACGGCCTGGGCGTTGCGGGGCGCGACGGCCAGGCTTTGCTCCAGCGCGGCGCTGGCTTGGGCGGTGCGGCCGAAGCTGAACTCGAGCTCGGCCACACGCGCGGAGGCGAATCCAAACAACGGCGAGTTCGTCGCCGCACGTTTTGCGAAATCCAAAGCGCGATTCAGGGTCGCGTCACCGCCGGCGCGAGATTGTTCGTAGTAGGAGGCGGCCAGTAATTCGGTGGTCAGCTCCGGCGGGCCGGAGGGCAGAGCGGATTCGAGTCGGACGGCTGCGATCTGTCGTCGCAACGCGGAGGCGAGCCGCCGCCCGCGCTCCGAGGCGTTGGCTTGTTCGATTTGCCCAAGCGCCGCCTCCGCCTGTTCCACCTCGCCGACCGAGAGCAGCAGGGCCGCTTGATAAACTCGTTCGGCCTCGGATCCCGGCTGGCGCAGGCCATAAGCCGCCAGTGCCGCCAGCAGGTCGCCCTGGCGATAGGCGGCGAGTGATGGCGCGAGGGCCGTTTGCTCGGCGGGCGTGAACGGGAGTTCTCCCGGATCGAGCACGGCCGGATAATAAAGCGCCCATTGCAACAGGTTGTTGGCCAAGAACCCGGCCGTGCGCGCCGGGGCCGCGCCTGGTGCGGCCACGGCTTGCTGGCCATTAGTCAGGGGCAACGCGCCCAAGGCGTTGGTGAAACGAACCACACCGTCGATCACCGAGATGGTGGTGCCGGGCGGCTCCCCCGCCACATCGACGGCGATGACGAATTCCGTTCCCTCCACACCGGCATCGGCATCCCGGCTCGTGGCTCGCGTGCTTCCCGGATCGCCGCGATGAACAAAGGAAAGGATGCCCTTGAAGATATGCAGGCCGGGCTGCGCGCGGGGCCGGGCCAGCGGTAGAATTTCCACTTCCGACTGGGCGCGCATCCTCCAAGTGGTGTTGTCCGCCCAGCGCAGCGTGGCCCGGCTGCTCGGGCCGGTGCGGAGCCGGTCGCCGACCCGCACCACCTGGTCCGTTTGCGTGCGAATCCAGCGGGCGCCGCGATCGGTGGAGATTTCCATCGTGCCCTGGAGTTGGACCACGCGAATCTCGCCGGCACCTTCCTGGGCCTGGGCCGTGGGCGGGACCAGCGCGAGCCACGCGGTGACGGAGAGCAGCGTCCACCAAGCAGGTCTCTGAAGAAATAGGTGCATAGGAATTACCCCAAGATTCATCCGCTTCGACATATTGGTACCAAATGCTCTCATTCCTGGGCAAGGCTGCCGGCGGACGATCCTCGCGCGACCCAACTCACCCAAGATCAATACGGGGAACACCGCCAAATCTTTCACCAAAAATTTCCTTCCATAAAATGTGGAGCCGTCGTGAAAGATTTTCCCCCGGCCTCCGTATGGTTAGCAGAGGGCCAGGACTCTCGAAGACAACATGACCACGATCGAAACATCGGGTTCCCGCCGCGCAGCGCGCCGTCTGGCGCTGCAACCGACTCCCACCCCGCACGTCCTGGAACGATCACGCGCCGCCACCACGCTCACTCCCGCCCAGGCGATCCAGGTGGCGGCGCGCGCCTTCTCCCGCCGGGGGCATCCGGCGGAGAACTGACTTGGAAGCCGGGGTCCGACGGGCTATCAAGGCGGCGGCGGAAATTCTCCGCCGGAATGCGAGGCCAAGCTGAAGAAATAATTCCAACCCGCGCGAGCCTGCTGCTGCGCCTGAAGGACTGGCGCGATCAGGCGAGCTGGCAGAAATTTTTCGACACTTACTGGCAGTTGATCTACGGCGTGGCCCGCCAGGCCGGTCTCAATGAAACGGAGGCGCAGGATGTGGTTCAGGAAACCATGCTGGCCGTGGCCAAGCACCTTCCCGGATTCACCTACAATGCCGAGGGCAGCTTCAAGGCCTGGCTGCTCAACATGACCCGCTGGCGGATCGTCGATGAAATCCGCCAACGGCCCAAAGCCGACCTGGCCGAATTGGCGGAGCGCGCCGAGGGCGACGGTCCCACCCAGACCCCCGACTCAGGAATCGACCCGGCGGGCAGCGCGCTGGACACCTTGTGGGAGGCCGAATGGAAGGACGCTCTTTTGAACGCCGCCGTGGCCAGCGTGAAACGCCGCGTCGAGCCGCGCACTTATCAACTGTTTGATTTCTATGCCAACAAGGACTGGCCGGTGGAGAAAGTCGCTTTGACCTTTGCGGTGTCCGTGGATCAAGTCTATCTCGCCAAGCATCGCGTCACCGCCCTGCTCAAAGCCGAGGTCGCCCGGCTGGAACGCGAGGCCATTTAGCGCAACTCCACCAGCTCACGGCCAGTCCGCCAATGACTCCGCCCGCGTGGCACGCAGCCACCGGCACGCCCATCAGTCCGAAATGCAGGAAGGCCAGCGCGACATCGCCCGTGGCGGCCTCGAAGGCGGCCTTGGCGACCACCACTACGAGCGCGCACCAGCCCGCCCGGCGTTCCCACTGTGCGCCGCTCCGGATCATTTCCACGGCCGAGATCGCCATCAATCCATGCGCGACGCCGGACAGTCCGCCGTAGCCTTTTGAGTAAACGACGGACGAAGTGAGCGCGGCCAGCAAACTGCCCAGCGCGCTCGCGGCCACGGCAACCAGCCTGCGCCGCGAGGACCAGTCCCGCAGTTCCGCGTAGAGCATGAAGAACGCGGCCCCATCGAGCAGCAGGTGGTACCAGGAGACATGGACGAACGGATGCGTGACCACGCGCCACCACTGGCCTTGGGCCACACGCTTGGGGAAGAAGGCAAACTGTGCGCTCCACGCACCGTGGAACAGCGGCGCGTTCACGAGGGCGAGAATCACCGCGAAGAGGAGGAGTTCAATCCGCACCGATGCGCCCTTTCGCGGAGCGCCGGACTCCGACCCGGCCGAGTCGCGCGCCGGCTCCACACGCCGGGTCGGAGACTGGCGCTCCGTTGGAACCGAGCCGGCGAACTGAGTCGTGCGGGTTATCGGCACAAAGCGTGGGCCGGGATGGCAGCAACGCCGCCATCCCGGCCATTGAGGTTGGTTACTGTTTGCGGCGTGAAGAGCGGAACACTCGCATCGCCGCGATCAGGCCGAGCATCAACGGGCCAACCGGTCCGGAGCCGCCGCCGCCGAAGTTGAAGTCCACACTCCGACTGGGTGAACTGGATGAAGGGGCAGGTGCGGGCGTCGCGCTGCGCTGCGCCGGTGTTGAGGGCGTGCCGGGCGCAAACGTCTGCGTCGGAGTCGCCGAGGCGAGCTTCATCTCCTTCGCCTGCGGCCCGAGGTCGGCCACGGCCTTGCCGCGGATCTTCTCGAACTCCACGCGCACCACCTCCTGCGCCTTCCGGTCCCGGTCGCTGCGCAGCACGTTGTTGCGCGCGATTTTCCAGCGTTGGAACTCGGCGTCGTTCTCCAGCACGAGGAACGAGGTGTATTCGGTCACGATGGAATACGCCTCGCCGAGGCGCACGATCTCGGGAGCCACGCTCTCGCGACTGCCCGCGCGGTCGGCGTCCTTGAGCAGCGCGTCGATGCGATGCCAGGCCCACATGCGCTCCAGTTCCGGGTTGGCGGATTCGTTCTTCGGGAACTCCAGTTGCGCCGTCTTCTTGAACTCCATCCCGTTGATGCTGCCGCGAATTTTCACGTCCGCCACCCCGCCACTTTTGTAGCGGCCATAGACGCGCACCGGCGTGCCGTGAAACAGATTCGGCAGGGTCTTCGGTTCCAACTCGCTGACCTCGATCCCGGCGAGCTCGAACTTCAAATCCGACGCCACCGGGCGCGTGAGCTTGCGGCGGAACGCCTTGGCCTGGCGGGCGAAGTTGTCATCGGGCGAAAGAAACGCGGCCAGCCCGCCCGAATCCTGCGCCATCTGCTCGAGCAACGGGCGGTTCACGTCGTTGCCCACGCCGATGCAGAAGACGCGCGCGCTGCGCGGCCGTTCGCCGATCAGTTGCAGCAAGGTCCGGCGCTCCTGTTGCTCGGTGAGTCCGTCGCTGAAGATAATGACGTTCAACGGACGATCGGCGCTGGCGTATTTGTAAGCAGTCGTCACGGCGGGATTCAGCACCGTGCCTCCGCGCGCCTGCTGCGAGGAAAGAAACGCCTGCGCTGCTTCCTTGGTTTGCGCATGGGCGGCGCGCAGTTCCTTGAAGGCCAGGTTCGGCTGCACGTTAAAGGTGATGATCTCGACACGATCCTGTTCGCCCAGTTCGTTGATGAACGAGCCGATGGAATCCTTCGAGAGCAGCAGCTTGCCGTCCTGAGCCATGCTGCCGGAGATATCGAGCAGGAACACGTAGTCCATGCCGGTGTCGAGCTTGGCCAGGTCTTCGCCCGCCGTGAGGGTGAGCGAGAAGTAACCGTCCTCACCGGCGCGCTTCGTCGCCACGAGATCGAATCCAGTTTTCGGCCGCGCCAGTTGATACGAGATCACGATGTCGCGGGCGAGGCTGCCCTCCTTCGTCTCCAGGCTGGCCTGGTGCAGCGTGTCGGTGTGTTTCGCCACCACGAAGTCCTTCGCGTGACTCGGGCTTTCCACGAGGCTGAGCGGGATGGCCGACTTCACCTCGACGTTGAAGGCAAAGCGCCCGGTGGTCCTGGAGTCCAGCCCCTTCCGCGTCGCCGTCGCGAGCGGATAAACGTAGGTGGCCGTGTCGTGGTCCACGTCGAGTTCCTGATAGTAGGTGAGCTGGACCTTCTGATCCGCGTTCGGCGCGATGGGAAAAATGCGCATCTCGAAGGTCTTGAAATCCACCTGCTCCAGCAGGCCCGGATCCCGGCGCGTCTGTTTGTAGCTCTCGTAGATTTCCCGGGCGCGCTTCTTCTCCAGGACTTCGCCCACCATCTCCTTGCCGTTGATCCACATGGTGAAGTTCGCCACCGACGCGCCCTTGGGCACCGGGAAGGTGTAGAGCGCCTCGACCTGCCGGCTCTCGGTGTTGTGGAAGACCTGGGTGATCTTCGTCACTGCGATGCCGTTGTTGATGGTGACCTGCACGTCGTGCTCCTTCACTTCGAGCACGCCGCCGAATCCGCCGTCCGCGATGAGCAATCCGGCGGCCCGTGTGGACGGAGCCACCAGCACGCCGACGGCGAGGAGCGCCGCGGCCAGTGTCTTTCGAATCATTCCAAGTTTCATAATTTCTCGTTTGCAGGCGGCTGGTTGATTCCAGCGCGCCGCAAAACACATCCACATCTCGTGCCAAGCCAGCGTTTGCGGCCCGGCGCTCGGAATCGCGACCAAAACCAGGGGAATCAGAGGTGGAAGCCGTTGCCAGGAAAAGCTGGGCGGAACAGCCATCGACATTTTATGCCGATGCTGACAGCATTAATTGCATGGCAACTAACCTGACCGCCACCGAGCGGCAATTCTTCCGGGAAGTCTCGGCGGCGGCTTTTGCCAATCCCTTCAGCTCGCAGCGTCTGGAACTCGACCGGAAGATTGCCGGCACCAGCCTGGGCGAGCCGGAACGCATTCACCGGCTCCGGGATGCGGTCAGTTCACGGGTGGCCAAGCTGGAACAGTCGGGCCGCGCCCATTTGAAGCACTACGGCGGTGAGGAAGCCCTCGTGATGCGCAACGTGTTTCTCTTCGAGTGTTACCACTGCCAGTGCGATGCCCTGGACGAGTTGATCGAGGATCAACTCAAGGCCGGCGACCAGCCCTGCGCCGTGCGGTTCGGGCGCGAGGCGCTCGGCCAGCTCGCGCAGCGCGGTTTTGCCGAGGAGGAGGCGTTGCGGTTCTTCGGCATCTTCTTCCAACTGCGCCGCGCGTATCACTTCATCATCCATGGACTGACCGGCGACAGCGCCTCAATGCACGAACTGCGGCGTCATCTCTGGAACAACGTCTTCACCCACGAGATTCGCTGGTACGAACGCCACCTCTGGAACCGGCTCGAAGATTTCTCCACGCTGCTGCTCGGCGAAACCGGCACCGGCAAGGGCACCGCCGCCGCCGCCATCGGCCGCGCCGGGTTCATTCCCTTCGATGCGGGGCGCAACCGCTTCGTCGAGAGCTTCACGCGCAGCTTCGTCTCGCTGAACCTCTCGCAATTTCCCGAGACGCTCATCGAGTCCGAGCTGTTTGGCCACAAGCGCGGCGCCTTCACCGGCGCGGTCGAGGCCCACGAAGGCGCGCTCGCGCGGTGCAGCACGCATGGCTCGATCTTCCTCGATGAGATTGGCGACGCCTCGGTGCCGGTGCAGATCAAGCTGCTCCAGGTGTTGCAGGAGCGGACATTTTCCCCCGTGGGCGGCCACGACAAATTGCGCTTTCGCGGACGCGTGATCGCCGCGACCAACCATCCCCTCGAACGGCTCCGCGCCGAGAAGCTGTTCCGCGATGATTTCTTCTACCGGCTCTGCTCCGACGTCATCACCCTGCCGCCGTTGCGCCAGCGGCTGCGCGAATCACCGGGCGAACTGGACGCGCTGCTCCAAAGCGTGATCGAGCGCATGACCGGCGGCACGGCGATCGAGCTGGTGGAGTTTGTGCGCGAGCGGTTGCTCAAGTCGGTTGGGCGGGACTACGACTGGCCCGGCAACGTGCGCGAACTGGAACAGGCCCTCCGCCGCATTCTCGTGACCGGAAGCTACGAGCCGCAACGGGTTCATTCCCACGACGCCCTCTCCGCTCTGCCGCAACGCATCCGTGCAGGAAACATCGACGCGGATGAACTGCTCGCGACCTTTTGCGCGGCGCTTCACGAGCGCTTCGGCACCTTCGAGGAAGTCGCGCGTCGGGCCAACCTCGACGCCCGCACCGTGAAGCGTTACCTCGCGCAGCATGGCGAACGGAAAGGCGGGACCGCACCGGCGCGTGCCGGCTAGTTCCAGGTGGCTGGCCGGCCGATGCGTCGGTCGTCACCACGGGGCGGCGGGCGCGACTAAGACTCCGCGTCCATCTCAAATTTCGGAATCCGCGTCAGCACGCGGCGGCCCTGCTCGTCCAGGCCGATGTAGCTGCCTTCCGCCTCGGCCGTGGTGGTGTCATTCAGATGAGCGCTGTTATAGGAAAAGGTGTCGCCCGGCTCGATACGCGGGAACTGTCCCACCACGCCGTCTCCCTCCAAGGCCATGATTTCGCCGCGCGAATTGCGCACCACCCATTTGCGCCCCTTGATGGTCACGGCCACGTCGCTGTCGTTGTGAATGGTGATGAAATAGGCAAAGCAATGCGGCCGGTCCGGCGGCGTCTGCGCGTCGCGCAGATGCACTACGCGATCCACCGTCACATGCAGTCCGGGCAGTTCGAGGAAGTCTGTTTTCACGTTCACGCCGGCAATGTAGCCGGAGTGCGGGCGCGGCTTCACGCGCTAATCCCGAATTCCGAGACCGGAAGGGCGGGCCAGGCCACTGGCCGTGCTAAGAGCCTGTCTGAAAAGTAGGAGGCGGAGTGCGCCCGTCCTCGGGCGCAGCAAGGTGATGACTGGGAGCGCGTCGGAAAAACCCATACCCGCTGAGGTTCGCA
>JANOQV010000154.1:0-20514 GCA_031414955.1 Pedosphaera sp.
TTTTTCCAACGCGCTCGGCCTCATCACCTTGCTGCGCCCGAGGGCGGGCGCACTCCGGGGCCGAATTTTCAGACCGGCTCTAAGGTGAACAGCTCGTTGAAACAGTCGGAGAGCGGCGGTGGTCATGGCGGCAGTGTAGGAAGAGGAAACTGGCTGTCCAGTGGGGGTTTCCCGGAGTCGGCTGCCGCTGGAACGCGCCGACGAGAGCGCGCCGCAGGATGGAACGAGCCGCGCCCTGGGCGAAAACAGCGGGCGGAGAAGTTCCGTGCGGCCGGGTGGAGCCGGCGCGGACGCGCCCCGGCGGAAAAGAGACGGAAAAGCAAAAGGCAAGGGCGGTGGCGGCGACCTCCGACCGTGCCCCGCACCTGCCCCGTGAGCCGCCAAACTTTTTCGGGATCCCGCCCCGTGGGCGCTTGCGCCTTTACGGGGGCGGCTTCAACCCCGGATGGAAAGGACGCTGCGCGCGACCACTACTACCGCGTGGTCACCCCGCTCTCGCCGTAGTTGGCACGGAGCGCGAAGCACCGACGTCGCGCGGGACAGCCCAGGGGAAAACGGTGGTCTCTGGTCGGAACGGCCACAACCATCGCCGTGTCTGGCGCGACGTCGGTGCGTCGCGCTCCGTCACGTTTGGGAAGCCTTTCGAGGCGGTCGGCTCAAGGCTCCAGCAATACCCGGTAGAACCGCTGCGCATTCGTGGCGGGAACGCTGAAGATCACCGTGGAATTCGTCGCCGTCTGCGTCGTACCCACCACGGGCCAGCCGCCGGGCAGGCCGAGATCGTCCTTGGTCACGAGAGTGTAATCTCGCCCCAACGTGGACGGCGCGGTGATGGTCATGCTGCCACTGTCGTCCACGATGCTGGTGATGCGCAGCCCCGCGCCCACGATGACTTTGAGCGTCCGCAGATGGTTGAACTGCGGAACGCCGTTGTCGGTCACGATGATGTTCATGGTGTTGGTGCCGGGCGGCTGGTTCGCCGGGACGGGCCACGAGAAGACGCCGGTCAACGGCGTGATCGTGGCGTCCACCGGAGCACTCACGCTGAGGCTATAGGTCAGGGTGTTGGCCGGCAGATCCGGATCGGTGGCGCTGTTGGTGAAGGTGACGAGGTCGCCCGGGAGCGCGGTGTGGTTGCTGATCGGCGCCAGCACCGGCGGCTCGTTGGATTCGGCCACAAAGATGACCACCACCTGGAAGGCGCTCTGGGGCGGCTCGCCGTCATCGGTGACGCGCACCACGATGGGATACTGGTTGGTGCCCTGCGCCTCGGTCGGCGTCCAGGTCAGGTTGCCGTTGGTGGTGATGACCATGCCGACGGGTGCGCCGGGGTCGAGACTCCAGGTCATGAGTTGGGCGGGCAGGTCGGAATTGGTCGCCGTGGCCTTGAAGGCCAGCAACTGGTTCTCGATCACGGTCCGGTTGTTGATCACGTTGATCACCGGTGGCGAATTCGTCTTGAGCACGTTGATGCTGAAGGTCTCGAAGTCGTCCCGCTGCGGCAGGCCGTTGTCCGTCACGCGCACGGTCACGTTGTAACCCGCCCCGCCCTGCGCCTCAGTCGGCGTCCAAGTGAAAGCACCCCCGGTCGTGATCGAAGCCCCGGCCGGCGCTCCGGCGTCGAGCGTGAAGGTGAGCGTGTCGCCCAGGTTGGGATCGGTGGCCGTGGCGGTGAGGTTCAAGGTGATTCCCTCAATGGCCGAACGCGGGCCGATGACGGCCAGCACCGGCGGATCATTCGGCGAAGTAAGGAAGTTCGGCGCGCGCGGCGTGGGCGTGGTCAGGGCCTGAATCGCGCCGCCGCCATCCGGGTAGCGGCCTTCGCTCACGTCGTTCAACTGCGGGCCGAAGACCACGGCATCCACCTGCAAGCCGGTGTCGGTAAACAAACCGATCTCCTCGCCGCCGGCCGCGAGCTGGAAGTTGGCGTGCCGATCCGAATTGGTGTCGTTGTTCTGGCTGTTCTCATTGTCGGCCCAAATGAGCAGGAAGCCTTGGGCGGGAATGATCGTGTTGTTGGGAATCTTCCACTTCGTTTTGTTGGTCAGCGTGTCGGTCAGGTAATAGTCGCCCAGATCCACGGGGCTGAGCTCGGCGTTGTAGAGTTCGATCCAGTCCTCAAATTGGCCATCCACCGGATCGGCCAGCGTGGTGGAATTCTGCGCCATCCACTCGTTGACAAACACGGCGACCGGCGGCAGCGCCGGGTTGTTGGTCGCGCCGGGCGTGACGGTGGCGAGCGAACGGCGCTGGCAGGGGTTGCCATCCGGGATGCTGCCGATGCTGCGGTTCGGGCTGGAGAAGGCCCAGTTGAAATAATCCATGACCGTGTTGGTGCCGTTGTAGAGCGTGGCCAGGGCCAGTGTGCCGTTGGTCAGCGGCGCGCGGAAGTTCGCGTGCAGTTCTCCGTTGACCTGCTCACCCGGCTCATTGTCCAGCCAGACCACGCGGAACGCGCCCGGCCCAACCGTCGTGCCGGGCGGGAAAGGCCAGCGCGTCAGGTTGGTGTAGCTGTCGGTGAGGTAGTAGGTGCTCAGGTCGATGGTGTTCGTGCCCGCGTTGTAAAGCTCCACCCACGGATCGCGATCGCCGAACTGATCGGCGGGACCGGCCGTGTTGTAAGCCTGCAACTCGTTCAACCACACCGTCGGGAAATCAGGCCGCGCGGCGGCGATGGAGTTGGCCGCGCCCGGCGTGTAGGTCGGCACGCCACCAGTCAGCGGCTCGGCGATCAGTTCGACGCCCATCACGATGTCGGAACTGGTGTTGTTGATCTGGTGAACTTCCACCGCGAGCACGTTGGTTCCGGAGAGCAGGCCGGCCGTGCCCAGGACGAACGGCCCCTCGTAGTTCGCGTCGCCGACCGTCCGGTCCGCGAAGGAATGGTCCGTCGTCCCTCCCGCCGGAATGCCAATCCGGTAAAGTTCCGCGCCGTTCAGATGAACCACCACGCCGTCGTCCACGACCAACCGCAGTTTGAACTGATACTGCCCCGGCGTGCCGGTGAAGTTGAACCGGGTGCGGAAGTGATAGTTGGTTTTGCCCAGGATGAGCGCCGTGTTCTTTGGCTCGGGCAGCGCGGAGGGCTCCACGTAGAGCAAGCCCAGACCCTGCGGCCACGCGCCGTCGTTATAGGCCGAGGCCGTCCAGTTCACGCCCGTGAGATCCGCCGTCTGCTCGTAGCGCCAGAGGTTCGTGAAGCGGACCAGCGTCTGCGTCGCGACCACGGAGACATTGGTGGTGGCGACGCCCCAGTTGGCCAAGCGGCGGTTGTCCCGCGTGGCGTCGATCAACTGAAGCGAAGGCCCGAAGCCATCGGCCTGGACGGACCACGGCGCGACATCGTCGTAGCACACCTGATCCACCAGCACATAATTGGTCGCGTTGGTGGTGGCGACCCATTGCCAGAGCGTGAGCGTCTCACCGCCGTTGTCCAAAGTGCCGCTCCATTCGCCGACCGGCACGAGGCCCGCGCCGTAGGCCGATTGGAATCCCAGCGTGTTCACGACCACAACTTTGTACTGGCCCGCGTCGATGAACGTGCCGTCCGGGAAGGTGAAGTCCACGCCGTCCAGCTTCCAGTTCGAGAGGTCGAAGGCGTTCGACGCGGACCGATTCCACAGCTCGACATACGAGGCGCTCGGAGTGAGCGGGTTGTACATGATCTCGTTGATGACGAGCTTGTCCTGCGGCGTCTCGGCCGGGCCGGTGTAGGTAATGTTGATGGTGTCGTTGGTGAAGGTGACGTTGTTGCGATCCTCGCCGGTGATGTTCAGCGCGTTCGCGCCAGAGTTGAGGGTGAAGAACAGCGTCCAGGTGTTCACGCCCGTCCAGGTCACGTTCTGCGCGACGCCATTGATGCGGATGTCCTTCACCCCCACCGGCGCGGTGCCGGTGATCTGGATGAGGTTGCGATTGGTCGAGAAGTTCGCGCCCGCGTTCAACGTGATGGCCATCGGCGCGGTGGCATTGGCGGCGATATCAGTGAGAATCGTGGAGCGTCGTGTGACGACGTAGCTCTTCATGCCCGCGGCGGGATCAAGCGCGATGCCCTCGCTGACCAGACCGTTGTAGATGGCATCGATGCGCGCATCGAAGACCGCCGGGATGAGAATCTGGTTCGCCGCCTCGGCATAGGCGCAATACATCTCGCGGCGGAAAGGCGCCCAGCCTTGCAGCGTGTTGATGATGGGATCGCCCGCGCCGAACAGGGCGTCGGTGGCCGCGTTGCCGCCGTTGTCAAAGACGAAGTCGATGTCCCACGGGCAGAGTTTCCAGGGGCGATCCGCGTCATCGGGCTTGTAGGCGTAGCAGTTTTTGCCGCGCCCCATGGTGTAGGCGTCCCAGTTGCCGGCAATGCGCTGCTGGACGCTGACGCGCGCCCAATTTCCCAGATCCACCCACTGCGGCACGAGCGTGTTGTAGGCCGGGCCGGTGGAGTTCAAGGCGTCCACCAGCGAGAAGAGGTTCGTGTAGTTGTTGGCTGAGTCCTGCACGGCGCGCTTGCGCCAGGTCCAGCGGTAACGCGCCAGCTTCTTCGCGCCGCCGTCCGTGGTGAAGTTTTGCAGCGTGGCATCAACGTTGAAGTTGAACGAGTTGCCCGTGTCGTCGAACTCGAACCAGTCCTCGATCTTATGCACGTCGCCGTTCGGATCATCGGGATACCATTGCTCGGCCCAGTCGCCGCTGGGTTGCTGCGTGTCCTCGTAGAGCGTGCCGCGCTGCTGGCCGTTCACGTAGAGGCGGATGAAACGGCGATAGAGATACGGCTCGCCCAGCTTGCGCAGGACGAAGAAGGCCATCTGCTCGCGCATGTAAGCCGGGTCGCTGTTCAAGTTGCCCGGCGAGGCGATGGCGAAATCATCGTGGCCCAGCAGCGGATCATCATCGGGCGCACGGAAGACGTAATCGCAGATGCCGCCGAGCGGCCCACTGAAACCGGGCGCGTGCCACGGGCTGCCGGCATAGAGCGTCTTGCCGTTGTAGATGACGCGGTTGGTGCCATACACGAACGAGCAATCGAGCGGTTCGTTGGAATTCTTTTCCCGCGCGGTCCAGTAGTTGGCCGTGGCCGTGGTGATCCAGATGTGATACTGGCCGAGCGTGCCGGTGGGCTGCGGCTCGCCCCAGCGAATCAAACATTCTCGCACTGGCGCGTCATTCGGGAAGAGCGTCACGCCGAACGGCGTGCCGTTGTCGGCGGCCTGGATGTAGAAGGCCGCCATCGCCCCGCTGGCCTGGCCGGGAATGGGCGCGCTGTAATAGCCCGCGCCGTTGTTGGTCATCGCCACCGAGGTGTAATTCGTCGCCGGGTCGAGGCGGTAATTCAGGATCAGCGAAGACAGCCCGTCGGGATCGCTCACCAGCGCCGAGACGGTCACGGCCGTGCTGGCGGCGGGCAGCACCGGCGTGTGTTTCACATCGGCGATGGCGGGGCCGACGTTGCCCCCGGTGGCAAGCGTGGCCGAGTTAACCGCGCCGGGCGTGCCGAACTGTTTGGTCGCGATGTGGTTGGTGCTCGCTTCCAGCCACGCGCCCTTGATGCGCAACAGCAATTCAGGATGTCCGCGCAGGAACCGGACTTTGGCCCGCAGCGTGCCGGGAGAACCGCCGGCAAAGGCCGAGGTCGTGGCCGTCCAGATGCGGTTCGCGCCGGTGTCGCCGCGAGCCGACGCCACTACGTGCAGACACTTGCTGCCGCCAAATCCTCCCGTGTTTTCGATAAAGCTCTTCGCGTGCGTGCCCTGCCACGTCCATCCCGTCGCGCCGCTTTCGAAGTTGCCGTTGCTGATGCGGTCCGTGCCGCCTTGAATGGCCTCGACGTTGTCCACCAGACATTCGCCTTCGCCGAGCAGGAAGAGATGCACGCGATCCAGACCGCCGTTGCCATTATCCAGCGTGCCGGTCCATTCCAGCGTGACCCACGGGCTTTTCTGCGACTCGTCGGAATCGCGCCAGTTGGTGGCGAGACGATTGTCGGCCCGCGTGTCCACGAGTTCGAGTGAACTGCCGCCGGCGTCGCTCGAACGGCCCCAGCGTCCGCCGTCGCCGTAAGTCACCTCGTCGGCGACGATCCAAATCTTGTTCGTGATCGGCTGCCCGAACTGGTTCGTGGTCGCCACGTCATCGGGGAAGCTCAAGGCCACGCGCTCGCCGCCGTTGCCCAGCGTGCCGCTGTAATCGCCGGCACTGTTCGCCGCCGTGAGTCCGACGTAGTTGGTGCGCAACCGCGCCACATTCTTCGCCACCACGAGATAACCATTGGTCGGAATGGTGACGCCGGCCGGGAAAGTGAAGTCGATGCCGTCGGTGAACTTCCACCCGCCCACGTTCACCGCATTGGTGCCCTTGTTCTTTAGCTCGATGAATTCATCGTCCGAGTTGCCGCTGATGGGCGCGTACATGATTTCGTTGATCACGATGTCGTTCACGTAGAGCGCGGCGTTGTTCGTGCCCTGGGTGGCGTTGCGCAACGCGTGGAACGTCGGCCGGCCATCGGGGAAGCGGCCCCAGGGTTTGCCGTTCTCCTGACCCTCGTATTTCACGGCATCGATCACCCGCATTCCTGTGCGCAGGAACAGCGTCTCGCCATCGTTGTTCAGCGCGAAGCCGAGTTGCGCCCCGGTGAACGCAATGAAACTGCGCGCCGCGAGGGTCGTGCCGCCGGGGATGATGAACTTGTTGGTGTCGGGATCATCAGTGAGAGCCAGACCGGCGATGCTCACCGGAGAAGTGCTGTGATTGTACAGCTCGATGTAATCCACCTGCGGCAGATCAGTGTGGGCCAGCACTTCGTTGATCAGGATGGTGTTGAAGGCCGTCAGCGGAGCCGGTTCCGCCACCCGCGGCGAGCCGCCGGGATTCACGCTCGCCGCCCAGGCGCGCGGGTCGTCTTCGCCGTAGCTCGGCCGCGCCAGCACCATCGAGTGGCCCGCGCCCGCTGCCGCCAGCGGCCAGGGCGGATCGTTGCGGTAGGTGAACTCGTTCAGCACCGCGCCATGATCATTCTTCAACCGCACCGTGCCCGAGGAATTGTTCAGCTTGTTCGTGTTTACGAACGGCCCCAGCGGCGTCGCGCCACCGTAGCCCGCCACGAAATCGGGCGGGAATCCCGCCACGACGAGATAGCTGCGCGCGGCGATGATGGTGTTGGGCGGGAAGGTGTAATCCACCTCGCCGCTGATCCGGTAGCCGCTGATGTCCTCGGGCCACGCCTGGGAGTTGTAGATCTCGATGAACTCCAGGTTGCGCAGGTCGGCGCGATTGGTCGGGTTGAACATGACCTCGGAGACCACCAGTGGCGAGCGGCGACGGCTCGGGCCGATCTGCTCCGGCCCGGGAAACAGGTAGCTGACGGGCAACGGCTGCGAATTGAGCGAGAAGGTCCGGGTGGAGCCGGGGAGAATGGTGTTCGGCGTGGTGGCGCGGTCGCGCACGTTGTTCACGGTGAGGGTGTAAGTCACAGCATTGGCCAGCGTGGACACCGAAAGAACAATGGTCCGAGTGTCCGCGCCGAAGCGCGCGCCCTGCACCGTGATGCCGCCGCTGATGCCGTAGTTGGCGGTGTTCGTGCCTGTGACCGCCTCGACTGGCTCGGAATAGAGCACGGTGACGACATTGGGATCGAGCGCGCTGACGGTGGCGATGGTCGGCCGCGTGGTGTCGGGAAAGACAGTCAGAGTAGCGAGGTTGGAATTGGTGCCGCCGTAACTGTTCGTGACGCCCACGCGATAGTTGCTGTTCGAGGCGGAAAGCGTTGTGGGCGAAACGGTGAAGGTGGAATTCGTCGCGCCGACGACCCTCACCCCGTTGCTGTGCCACTGATAAGTCGCGCCGATACTGCGGGCCAGGGTCACGCTGAAGATGGCCGAACCGCCCTCGAACACATTTGCATTTGCCGGCTGCACCGTGATGACCGGCGGGCCGAGACCGTAGGGTACACAGTTGGTGATATTGATCGGCGCTTCATCAACGGCGTCGGGGCGCAGCCAGCGCACGGCCAGGTTGTCGCCGCCACCGCCTTCCTTCATCAATGCCTCGATGTAGTACTGCTGTCCCGCGACCAGCGCACGCGGCGCCGATTGCTGGTTGGCCTCGGTGGTCCAGGCGCGCGAGGCGGTCCAGGCTCCCACGTAGGCAATGCGCGTCTTGTTGGCCGGGTTCGCGTCGGTGGAAAGGTAGAGATCGGAAGCGTCATCCGAGGCAATCCAGAAGGTGTAATTGCCCGTGACCGGCGCCTTGATGAGCGCGCGCAGCCGTTGCCCATAATTCTCGAGCACATCGGTGGGCGCCTCGAAGAGCGAGGTCAGCAGGGTCTCCTCATCCGGAGCGTTGGCGATAAACTTGGCGGAGTTCGTCAGGTCGAAGACAGTGCCGCCCGCGATTTCGCGGAACACCTCCCGCAGGACGGCATTCGATTGCGCACGGGCCGCAGGCTGGCTGGACAGAACGAGCGCGAACAGAATCAGTCGCGCAAACTTGCAGTATTTCATTTTGTAACAGGAATTTGACCGAGGATGCCCAATGGTAACACGGAATGCAAACAAAGGAGACCGATTCATCAGGTCCGGGCGCATCTTGAAAGGATCGAGTTGCCCAGGATGAACTGCGAGACCGGAGAGTCTCGCGGAGCGGTCCTTTCCAGATGCGCCCGGCAGTTCTCGGACTGAATTGATTCTGAAGCGAAACGCCGCCGCCGTCCGAACCAGCCGGACCAAAGCAAGCGCCCAGGCGTCGTAAAAATCTCATGGCTGCCGTCTGGCAGACAAGGTCTCGCTTCCACCGGCTATTTTTTCGCCTGACCCCAAACCACGGGCGGACTCCAGCGCCCGCCCGCCTGCACGCGCGCGGTCAGAACTGTTCCCCCGGCCAGCGGCATCGGATTTTCATAAACCTTCGCCGCCGCGGCCACCCCGCCGCCCGAGGCGCGCGGATCGGTGCCGTCCAAAGTGAAATAGATTCTCACTCCGGACAGCGGGCTGGCCAGGGCCAGCGCCGGGCCCGGCTGAACCTCGGGCGCAGGCACAAACTGTTTCTCGATCCAGGTCAGCCGGTTTTCGATCCAGCGTTTCATCCAGTTCACCTCCTCGGCGTAGCTGGTTCCGACGAAATAGTTCGGGCTGATGTCGCGACCGAGAATTTCCCAGCGGGAAAAATTGCGTTCCTGCGCAGAAGCCAGGTGAGCGGCCATCCGATCCACCCGGGCAAGGACATTCGAGGTGGCGAAGACGTTGGTCCGAAGCTGCGCCCACCGATCCACATAGCGCTGGCCAAAATCCGGATCTTCAAAGAGCCGGCGGAACCAGGAGTATTGCTGGTCATCGAGTTGCGGCCAGAGCCAGCGCTCCGGCAGGTAGCCTTGCTTGCCGTCGGCGTTGCCGAAGCTCAAGTTCCAGTCCCAGGCCGGTCCCATCTGCAACTTCCCGCCGCGATCCTTGTGGTAGAAGGCGCTGAAGCGGAAGCCATCCACGTTCTTGGTCACCTCGACCAGCAGGTGGTGGTCGATGAAGGAGTCCAGATCAAGCAAGGCCCGATAGCCGGTGCTGGCGTTGGTGAAGTCAGGGCCGTAGAGAGCAGACTCGATTCGATTGACGTAATCCTTGAGCCACGCGCGCTGCACCGCTGTGATTTCGTCCGGCTCGGGTTCGTAGAAATAGAATTGCACGCGTTGCAGCGCGGTGCGGAAACCCTCGTCATCGGGGAACAGCGTGTCGTCGTCCAGCCGCACGCTCCGAGGCGCGGCGGCGGCGAGGTAGTTCGTGATGGTTCCGGCCGCACCGGTCGCGGCCCTGGTCCGGCGTGCGGTGCGCGTCGTGGTGGTGGTCCGCGTCGTACCAGTGGCGAGGCCCTGATACGGCGGCAGAAAGCCATCCGGGTCCGCCGGGAAGCCGCCCGGGGCGGTCGGGAAGCCTGGCTGATTGCTCGTCCGCGCCGCCATCGGAGGCCCGTCTTCGGGAAAATTCTTCCGGCTCGCGGTGCCGGTGTGGTCCTTCTTGAAGATGTAGCCGCCGGAGATTTCAGGCTCCCGGTTCTGGGAGACCTCCAGCTTGGTAAGGTTCACGCGGTTCTTGTCGCGGGTGATTTTCTCCACCAGCAAATACACGCCGACGTAATCCTCCGCACTCAACCGACCCCGGCCGTGGTGGACGAAAGCCTCGACGAAGCGCGTGCGCGGTGCCCAGCGGCCCAGGTCATTGCTCAACTCGTAGGCCAGCGCGTCGCGCATAAGGGTCTTGTCCGGGTAGGGGCCGTAGAGCACCCAGGCGGATTCCTTGGACAACTTCAACAGGGACACTTTGTGAGCCTCCAGGGCTTCATCCACCAGCTTCACCGAATATGAATGCTTGGGGTAACGCAGCGAGGAGTGCCCGCGAATGTTGAGTTGGGCCAGACCATCAAAATCCGTTCCACTCGAAAAAGTGGCCCCCCCCGTGGCCTCGGCCAACACACGAACTCCGGCGAGGGATTTCTCCGTCACGGAAATTTCATCCTCGTCGCTGTGGATGAGAACCAGCGGCAGGCCGAACGCAACGCCGAGGAGTTCCGGGGTAATCAGCCAATAATTCTGGCTGACACACGCGCTGGCCGCGCCGTTCCGGTACCAAGCCCTGGCCCGGAGCAGCGCGCAGCCGGTGATGCGGATCGGGCTGGTGTAAACGGACGATGTCATTCCCGGCACGGAGCCATCCAGGGAGAAGCGAATCACCGCCTCGTCCGCTTTCAGTTCCACGGACAGGCTGTTGGTGAAGATGCCGCCGGGGATGGAGAACGCTGGCGCAGCCGGAGCCGTTCCTGGTGCTTTGGGTGCCTTCATCTCGGCCGCCCCGAGAACCAGCACGACGAGTTGGATTCCGCAGGCTGCAAGCAAGGCCCGACGAAATGGTGTTCGCCCCTCGCCCGTCCTGCTCTTGCGTGAGATCATCTGTTTCGTGCTGCGCGCTTAATATGAGAACAACCGCCGTCGGGTTTGAAGCGCAAAAACAAGCCAACCCACTACCGGGGCGCACGAGAACAAGGAGGCTGGTCAGACTGCGCCGTGTCCAGCAGCACGAGGAACAGGTCAGTAAACCTTGCGGAGATTCGACGGCAGGATGTTCAACTCGGCGCGGTATTTGGCCACGGTGCGGCGGGCGATCTGAATGCCCTTGGCCTGCAGCATGACCACGACTTCCTGATCGGAAAGCGGTTTGGTCTGATTCTCGGCCTTGAAAATCTCGTCGATCATCTCCTTCACGCTGGTATTGGACATGGCCTCGCCGCCCGTGGTCGCCAGCCCGGAGGTGAAGAAATATTTCATCTCGAACATGCCGTGCGGGGTCTGCATGTACTTACCCGAAACCGCCCGGCTCACCGTCGTCTCATGCACCCCGACGACCTCGGCCACCTGGACCATGGTCATAGGCTTGAGTCCGGGCGTGCCGCGATCCATGAACTCGCGCTGCCGTTTCGTAATCTCCTTGCCGATGTTGAGAATGGTGGACTGGCGCTGGTGCAGGCTCTTGATGAGAAATTTGCCGGCCCGGATTTTTTCACGGATGTAATTGCGCACTTCGGCCGACGACTGCGCTTGGGCCAGCAAATCCTTGTAGTGATTGCTGATGCGGAGGTGGGGAATGTGATCGTTGTTGGTCGTAACGACGTAGTCATCATCTCCTTTGGTCACGAACACTTCGGGCAGCACAAAGGCGTCGTTGTTGGGCAGAAACTCCCGACCGGGCCGCGGCTCCAGATGCGCGATGCGCTCCAGCGCCTCTTGAATGTCATCCAGATCACGGTCGAGGACGCGGGCGATCTCGGGAATCCTGCGCTTGCCTAGAGCCTCAAAACAATCGCGGACGATCTTGTATTCCAGCGTGTGTTTGAGCTTCTTGCGCTCCATCTGGAGGAGCAGACACTCGCGCAGGTCGCGCGCGCCCACACCGGGCGGGTGAAAGGACTGTATGACCTGAAGCACGCCCTCGATGCGCGCCTGATCCACGCCGGTGGTCGTGCTCAACTCCGCCGCCGTGGCCTTGAGATAGCCGTAGTCGTCGATGTTGCCGATAATCAGTTCCGCGATCGAAACCTGTCCGTTGTTCAACTCCGACAAACGCACCTGACCGATCAGGTTTTCCTGCAAGGATGTCCCCTGCACGATGGAAGCGAACATGAAGTCGCGCTTCTCTTCGTCTTCCTCGGTGGATCGCTGCGCGACATTGGTCGCAGAAAAATGATCCCGCCAGTCCTGATCCATCTGGGTCAGCTTTTCCAGTTCAGCCTGGAAGTCATCGACCGGATCCTTGCTGTCCTTTTCCGTGGCAGGGTCGTAATTCAAGTCGGCGGGCGGCTCGGCGGGGTCGGCGGCCGCTATGGCCTCGGCGGATTCCCCTTCACTGTCACGTTCGGTCCGTTCCTCACCCATCTCGGTCTCCGGCGCTTCCTCCAGAACCGGATTCTGCTCCATCTCCTGCTGGACAAGCGCCTGCAACTCCAGCGTGGGTGCCTGAAGCAGGGCGAGGGACTGCTGCAATTGCGGTGCCAGCACCTGCGAGAGCGCCATCCTCTGTGCTAAATACAAGCCTTGTGCCATCTCGTTTTGATTCTACTTCGGTTTACCGCAAGCTCAAGAGGTTACTCGGCACGGACGTTGCTTTTCTAAAGAGCAGGTCGGAGAATTCTCCACAATGCGTTGCCTAATTCATTCCCGGCCGAGCCTCTCCGACCAGAGGGCGCAAGCAGGCCAGCCACGCAGGTCTCGCCCTCAAAACATCCAGTCCGTCGCCCGATTTTCCAACGGCCCGGTCAATAACAACTCTCCCTGTCTGCCCATCATGCTCTGTCCTCCACCCTCGGATTTGCCATGCATGTCGGGGATTTTTAGAAATTTGATTTTTGAGTCCTGAAGTTTTGCCTACTCTTTCGCACTGTGGCAGTGCAGTTCACCATTCTCGGCAGCGGCTCGGCGGGCAATTGTGCCTATCTCGAGACCGCCGACACCCGCCTGCTCATCGATGCCGGCCTGAGCGCGCGCCAGATCCGTACGCGCCTGCTTACTCTCGCCCGCACGCCCGAGAGCCTCACCGGCATCCTCATCACGCACGAGCATTCCGATCACATCCAGGGACTCTCCGTGCTGGCCACGAAGTTGAACGTGCCCATTTACTGCAACCGCCTGACCAAGGAAGCCATCGAACGCTTCGTGGGCGCGCCCATTCGCTGCCACATCTTCTCCACCGGCGCGAGCTTCGACGTGAACGACGTGCGCGTGGACAACTTCAGCGTGCCGCACGATGCGAACGATCCCGTCGGCTTCCTCCTCCACACCGACGCGGGCCGCATCGGCTTCCTCACCGACCTCGGGCACGCCACCAAACTCGTCATCGAACGCGTGCGCACCGCCAACGCCCTCGTGCTCGAAGCCAACCACGACATGAAACTCCTCCAGGACGACACCCGCCGCCCGTGGAGCATCAAGCAACGCATCCTCAGCCGGCACGGCCATCTCTCCAACGCCGCCGCCGCCGAAGTCGCCGAACAAATTGTCTCCGCCGAACTCCGCCATCTCTACCTCGGCCACTTGAGCAGCGACTGCAACCGGCCCGAGATCGCCCGCGCCGCCGTGAGTGACAGGCTCGCTTCCCTCGGTGCCACCCACGTCGCCATCGCCGTGGCCGCGCAAGACACCCCCTGCGCGACGCTGGCGTTTTGATGGTTTTCGCCTCCGGCGAACCTCGCAGTCCGGGCCTCGCTGACCACCGCATGGCAGTTCAGCACCGGGGATTCCCTGCCCTTACCTCGTAGTTTTACGGGAAGAAGCACGGTGACTTGCCCCGACTGTCAAAAATTGTTCGGCGGAGCATGGTTGCCCGTTCATCGGAGCGAGGCACGCAGCGGCACTGCTGCCATCAGTTCGGGAAATCTATGAAGAAGAGAGCAATCACACGTTTCGTCCATGTCCTCGTGGGCGTGGTGGTCGGCTTGTTTTCCGCCACCAGCGCCGTCGCGGCGGCCAATGTCACGGCGGGCACGGCCGCAACCTCGGCGGACACGGCGGCAGATGGTCCCGCGCCGGCCTTCACCCCGGTTTCCACGATCACCATTGCCGAATCGGCCAATGCCACCTTCTCGCAGAATAACACGACCTACACGTTCACGTTCACCGCGCCCGCCGGCTGGATTTTCGATCTAGGCGGGGCCGCGCCGACGGTGACAAAGAACGGCGGCGGTACCGACATCGACACGCCGACAATCAATGTGGTTGATAACGCCACCGCCACCGTGGTCTTTACCACCGACGCGGCTCAAGGAAACAGGGACACGCTGACGATTGACGGCCTTCGCGTGCAGCCGATCACCGGCGCGGGGCTGGGCACCAACTTTATCACCGTGACCAGCAGCGGTACGATCACGGGCGGGTTCTCCACGACCAACGCGGCGAGTTTGATCAAACGAGGCGGGGTGGCCAGCACGCTGGTCTTCGGTGTGCAGCCGGGTGATCGCGCGGCGGCCAGCGCGTTCACGCCCGCCATCACGATTCAAGTTCTGGATCAGTTCGGCAATCTCACCACCAACATTGCCGGCGTGGTCATGAGCCTGGGCAACAACCCTGGCGGCGGCACCTTGAGCGGCACGCGCACCAATGCCGCCATCAACGGCATCGCGACCTTCAGCAACCTCTCCATCGACAGGGTCGGCACCGGCTACACGCTCACGGCCAGTGGCGGTGGTGTGCCGCCGCTCGATTCCAACCCTTTCAACATCACCAATGGACCGGCCACAAAACTGGTCATCACCAGCGCGCCCCAGACCCTCACCGCTGGAGTCA
This sequence comes from Pedosphaera sp., assembly GCA_031414955.1. GTDB lineage: Bacteria > Verrucomicrobiota > Verrucomicrobiia > Limisphaerales > SIBH01 > JANNGC01. The sequence goes on from JANOQV010000154.1 coordinate 14,804, forward strand.
TCTCCGGGATCATCACCGTGGAGATGCAGGATGCGGGCGGCAATGCCATCAACACCCCGACCAACCGCGCCGTCACTTTGGGCCGGACTTCGGCGGGCGGAATTTTCCGCGACGTGGCGGACACGGCGAACATCACCACGGTCGTTCTTCCCGCCGGAACAAGTTCCACGAGCTATCTCTATCTCGACACCGTGGCCGGCAATTCAACCATCACCAACGCCGCGCCCGGCCTGACCTCGGCCACGCAAATCGAAACCGTCCTTGCCGCCACCGCCTCGCAAGTCCGCGCGGAAACGCTGGCCAACGGCGCGGGCATCGTCGTGCCGGTGCAAAACATCACGGCGGGCAACGCCACCAATCTCTTCGCCATCTTCCGCGATCAGTTTGGCAACTTTGTGACCAACGACGTGGCCTCGTGGGCGCTCATCAACACAACGGGGGGAGTAGTCACGAACGATCTCGTGGTGGCGGGCAGCAGCCGGAGCGCGGCGTTCACCGGCCACCTCACCGGCAGCGCGGTGGTGGAAGTCACTTCACCGGGAATGTCCAACACCGTTTCCGGCACACTGACCGTGGTGCGCGGAGCACCGAACAAACTGGTCATCACCACGGCGCCGCAGATTCTGACCGCCGGGGTCAATTCCGCAGTGATCACGGTGCAGATTCAGGATGCGGGCGGGAATCCCACCAACGCCACGGCTAACCGCGTGGTCACGCTGACCTCTTCGTCAGCCGGAGCGATCTTCCGCAACATGGCCGACACCGCCACCATCACGACCATCACCATCGCCAACGGCCAGAACTCGACCAACTATCTTTACCGCGCCTTCCTGGCCGGCAACGCCACCATCACCAACAGAACGCCCACCCTGACCAACGCCGCCACCCAGACGGAAATCGTCCTGGCCGCCGCCGCCAGCAAACTGGCCGTGACGATCCAGCCTTCGGCCACGGCCACGGCGGGCATCGCCTTCACCACGCAGCCGCAAGTCACGGTGCAGGACGCCTTCGGCAACCCGGTGGGTTCATTTGGTTCGGCGATCACAGCGGTGCAAACCAGCGGAGGTGGAAGTTTGAATGCCAATCCCCTCCCGCCTTCGATCTTTCCGATCGGCGGCATGGCAAACTTCAGCGGCCTGTTCATCACCAACGCCGTCACCACCACGCTGACCTTCACTGCGCCGGGCGTGACTGGAACCAATTCGTCCAACATCATCGTGCGGGCCGGCGCAGCGACGCGAATTCGCGTGGAGACTCTGGCCAACGGCACGGGCACGGTCGTCCCGGCGCAGAATCTGACCTCGGGACTCTCCCTCACCAACTGCGCCATTGCGCGTGACCTTTACGGCAACTTCGTCACCAATGCGGCGGCGACCTGGTCCCTGGTCAACCGGGACGGCGGCGTGGTGGGCGCCGACCTCGTGCCCGCTGCCGACAACAAGAGCGCGGTGTTCACCGGTCATTTGCTGGGCAGCGCCAACGTCCACGTCACCTCGGGCGTCCTGGCCGTGACCGATTCCGGCACGATCACCGTCGTGCAGGGATCCAACGATCCGGATCTGCCCGGAGCGCCGGCCCACTTCCAAATCTTTCCCGCCGGCTCGTGGGTGATCGCGATGGACAACACCAACCAGAGCCTGGTCGCGCCCTTCAACATCAAATCCTACGGACTGGTGAACCTGCTCCTGCAAAACTACGTGCCGGTGAGCCGCGCCATCCGGACCGGCAAGGCCAAGGACGGCATCGATTTCAGCGCGCCCGCCTTCCGCATCGCGCCCACGACCAATGGCGTCACGAACCTGCACTTCGCCGGCGGCCCGTTTCTCATTCACCGCGACTACACCAACCTGGCGCGCACGCACATCACCGCCTTCGGCAACAACGTCGCCGTCTATCAACTCGTGTCGAACACCTTGGTGGATGTCCGCCACGAGCTTCAGTTCCAGCCGTCCATTTCCATCAACTCGGTCAACGGCCACATCCACTCGAACCTGCTGACCTTTGCCGGCATCACCAACTTCACCATCACCGCGGACTACGACCTGTCCTCCAACACCTGCTTCACGCTCTTCCTCGAGCCGCACAACTCCAACCACACCGGCGTGGCCTCGGCCCGCAGCTTCATCACCTCCGGCGGCAATTTCCTCGCGCAATGTCTGGCGGTGGAAACGTACGAGAACGCCGGGGTGGGCCACTTCCAGACCACGAGCAACATCGCCAACGCCGACATCAACAACACGCTCGGCTACCCGAACCCGGACCTGCCCTACAGCCAGTTCGTCGGCATCGTGCATCCCGCGCCCAGCGGCGCGACCGAGGACTGGACCCTGGGCGGCTCGTTCACCAACTTCGGCCACGCGCATCTGGACAACACCGGCTTGAACCCGCCCCGCTACGCCGCCACTTCCTCCAAGCACTCCGTCGGTCCCGGCGGTCTCCTGTTCTATCTTGGCGGCCACGACTACGGCGCGGGCGGCACCGACCTGAGCATGATCAACGGCCAGCGCATGTTGCTGAATGCCATCTTCGTGCCGGCCAACCGGCCGACCTGCGGATTCGACTTCTCGGCCAACCTCGCCATCACCAAGTCCGATTCCGTTCACACCGTCACCAATGGCCAGTCGGTCACTTACACCATTGTGGTTGCCAATCAGGGCTTCAATCAGGTGAACGGCGCGACAGTCACCGACCTCATCGGCCCCTCGCTGACCAACGTCACCTGGACCAGCACCACCACGGGCGGCGCGACCAACTTCAATCCCGCCGGCACCGGCGACCTCATCGCCACGGTCAACCTGCCCGTTTACGGCAGCGTGATTTTCACCGTGCAGGCCACCATCGCCAGCGGAGCGAACTGCCTCGTGACCAACCTCGCCACGGTCATGCCTCCGGAAACACTCTTCGAGATCAACACCAACAACAACGTGGCCGTGGACGTGGATCACGTCATGCCATCGTTCCGCGCGCCGCCGGATTTGCTGCTCTCCTGCGCCGACCAGATTCCGGCGGCCGCCACCAACGTCGCCGGCTTCCTCGCTGCCGGCGGCCACATTGGGGACAGCGAGATTCCCACCACCTTGGCCCACCTGGGCGACGCCTCCAACGGCGGCGCGGGTTGTCCGGCCAGTCCGTTGATCCTCTCGCGCACTTACCGGCTCACCACCGACTGCGGCGATTTCCTCGAGCAAAGCCAGACCATCACCGTGATTGACCAGGCCGCGCCGGTCATCCAATGCGCCGACCACAAAACTGTGGCGGCGGATTCCGGGTGGAGCTTCGACCTGCCGACCGCCAGCGACGGTTGCAGCGGTGCCACCATCAGCGTGGTCGGGACGGTGACCAACGGGCTGTGCGGCGCGGGCTTCATCGCCACCCGCACCTGGCAGGCCATCGACGCTTGCGGCAACGCCAGCGTCTGCAACCAGACCGTCACGGTGGTGGACACGAATGCGCCGACCATCTTGTGCGTGGCGAGCAAGACCGTGGAGTGCGGTTCCAGTTGGACGTTCGATGCGCCCGATGCGGGTTCGCACCCCGTGAGCATTTTGAACACGACCACCAACGTCGCCTGCGGAAACACCTTCACCGCCACCCGCACCTGGCAGGCCGTGAACGACTGCGGCACCTTCTCGCAATGCAGCCAGACCGTGACGGTGGTGGACACCAATCCACCCGCCATCACTTGCAGCGCGAGCAAGACCGTGGAATTGGGCGCAGGCTGGACCTTCGACCTGCCGACCGCAATCGATGGCTGCGGCACCAACGTCATGGCCGTGGTCAGCACCGTCACCAACAGCGCCGGATTTTGCGGCGGCACTTTTGAAGTGACCCGGACCTGGAGCGCGACCGATGCCTGCGGCAATAGCGCCCCATGCAGCCAGACCGTGACCGTGCTCGACACCACGCCGCCCACGCTCGTCTGCCCGACCAACCTGGTCCTGAGCGCGGACGCCGGACAGTGCAGCCGCAGCAACGTGTTCTTTTTTGTCAGTGCCTCGGATAACTGTAGCGTGAGCAATCTGATCAGCATCCCCCCAAGTGGCTCGACCTTCCCGGTGGGAACAACATTCGTGACCAACAGTGCGGCGGATGCCAGCGGCAACTCGAATACTTGCGTCTTCAGCGTCACGATTCTTGATGATGAACTGCCGCTCATCTCCTGCCCAGCGGCGGTGACGGTGAACGCCGACCTCGGCTCCTGCTTCGCCACCGGCGTCGCCCTCGGCACGCCCATCACCTCCGACAACTGCGCCGTCGCCTCGGTCAGCAGCAACGCTCCGACCAGCTTCGCGGTGGGAACAAACGTCGTCACCTGGACCGTGACCGACGTTCACGGCAACTCCGCCACTTGCCTGCAATCGGTCATTGTGACCGACACCCAGTTGCCGCTCATCTCCTGCCCGGCGGCGGTGACGGTGAACGCGGATCTCGGCTCCTGCTTCGCCACCAGTGTCGCGCTCGGCTCGCCCATCACTTCCGACAACTGCGGCGTCGCCTCGGTCAGCAGCAACGCTCCGACCAGCTTCGCGGTGGGAACCAACGTCGTCACCTGGACCGTCACGGACATCCACGGCAACTCCGCCACCTGCCAGCAACAGGTCATCGTCAATGACACTCAACTCCCACTCATCACCTGCCCGGCCACCGTCACGGTCAATGCGGACTTGGGTTCGTGCTTCGCCACCGGTGTCGCGTTGGGCACGCCGATCACCTCCGACAACTGCGCCGTGGCCTCAGTGTCGAGCAATGCTCCAGCGAGCTTCGCCGTTGGCACCAACGTCGTCACCTGGACCGTCACGGACATTCACGGCAACTCCGCCACTTGCCTGCAATCGGTCATCGTGAACGACACTCAGCTTCCCCTCATCACCTGCCCGGCCGCCGTCACGGTCAATGCGGATTTGGGAAGCTGCTTCGCCACCGGCGTCGCCCTCGGCACCCCGATCACCTCCGACAACTGCGCCGTCGCCTCGGTCAGCAGCAACGCTCCGGCCTCGTTCGCGGTGGGAACCAACGTCGTCACCTGGACCGTGACTGATGTTCACGGCAACACGGCGACGTGTTTGCAATCGGTCATCGTCAACGACACCCAGTTGCCGCTCATCACCTGTCCGGCCTCGGTCACGGCCAGCGCCGACCTCGGCTCGTGCTTCGCCACTGGCGTCGCGCTCGGCACGCCCATCACATCCGACAACTGCGCCGTGGCCTCCGTCTCAAGCAACGCTCCGGCTTCGTTCGCCGTCGGGACCAATCTCGTCACCTGGACCGTGATCGATGTTCACGGCAACAGCGCCACCTGCCAGCAACAGGTCATCGTCGATGACACTCAGCTTCCCCTCATCACCTGCCCGGCCACGGTCACGGTCAATGCGGACCTGGGTTCCTGCTTCGCCACCAGTGTCGCGCTCGGCACGCCCATCACCTCCGACAACTGCGCCGTGGCCTCAGTGTCGAGCAATGCTCCAGCGAGCTTCGCGGTCGGCACCAATCTCGTCACCTGGACCGTGACCGACATTCACGGCAACACCGCCACCTGCCAGCAATCGGTCATCGTCAATGACACCCAGCTTCCGCTCATCACCTGCCCGGCCACGGTCACGGTCAGCGCCGACCTCGGCTCCTGCTTCGCCACCGGCGTCGCCCTCGGCACCCCGATCACTTCCGATAACTGCGGCGTGGCCTCGGTCTCGAGCAACGCTCCGGTCTCGTTC
>JANOQV010000155.1:0-12941 GCA_031414955.1 Pedosphaera sp.
CCCGAGCCTGCGCTGTCGCCTCCGGATCGCCGCCGTCCGAGATGTAGGTCGGGCCCACCGCGAAGAAGCCGGTCGCGATGGCCAGGTCCCGGTCGTCCGAAATGAGATCCCCCGCGATCTGCGCCCGCACGAACTGGTCATGATTAGGAGGCTATTAAATCAGGGCCGCTTCGTCAGCCTTGATTTCATTGTCTACGTACCTCTCTGCCGTGAGCAGTTGGTTCAATCCTTCGCAGTTTCGTCGAAGTAACCGCGGTGCCTGGTGTCTCCGATTTGATCTCGCGAAGATGAGGCGCGAATCCATGTGCGTTACTTCGCAGCGGGCTTCGCCTTTACCGTCAGCCAAAGCTGGCCGACTGAATCGACGAGCAATTTCGTGTAGCCGCCAGGGACTCCGTTGTCTTCGCTGGAACTGGTCAGAGCAAACAACGCGACCCGTTCCTCCCCCGACTCCACGTCCGTGATCACGAGGCGGAGCGGCACCTGCGCAACTTTGGCGTCAGCGCTCGCGACCAGTTTCAGCACGTTCTCACCGCTCTTCTCCTTCACGTCCACTGGTTCCGCGCGCAGTCCATCGGGAAGTCCTTTCAATCGCGCCTTGAGCTTGCGGTCAAAGCCGCGCAGCCGCGTCACCGTGAACTTCACCTCGTTGGTTTCGCCGGCAGTCACGGTGATGAAGTTCGCCCCCAGGCTCGCCTTGTAATCCGGTAGGGCGCGTTGCAGTGAGAGCCGGTAGAAGTGATTCGTGCCGCCAGCGTGCAGCAGGTTGCCCACGACGACGCAGAACGTCCCGTTCGTCGGCGCTTTCCATTCGAGACGCGGGTCACGCGAGCCACTGGCGTCGTCGTTGCGGGTGAGTTCCTTGCCGATCGGGTCGGTGATTTTCAGCGTCGTGTCGAGAGCGGAACCGTCGGAGGCAGCATCAATGGACGCTTCGATGAACTCGCCTTTCTTCACCTCGAAGGCGAAACAATCCTCGTCCTGCGCGCCCCCGATCACACCACGAACGCTCGCGGGCAAAGCCACCGTCATCGCGTTGGTCAATGAGTTGTTCGGCTCTTGTTCCGCTGCGCCGACTTTGCCGCCGAAAACATCCGGACGCTCTGTTCCTCCTGCAAGATGCAGCCGGTAAACGCAACCATCGCCGCCGGTCAACCGCACCTCCGCATCGGCGGGATGCTTGAAGCCCATCACCTGCACGACGTAGCTGCCATTGGACGGCGCTTGCCAAATCAGGCGCGGATCGAGCGTGTCGAAATCATGGTTCCAAGTTTGTTGCACGCCATCGGGCGTCACCAGGCGCAGCAGCGCGTCCATCTTGGAAGCGAGCGTGTAGGCGTCGAGCCGTGCATCAAGCCATTGCCCGGCCTCGAGCGTCACGGCGAAGGAATCCACGTCGCCGGATTTATCGAGCCGTCCATTCACCGTCATCGGCAGCGGAGTGACAGGCTGCGCGTTGGTGAAATAGTCGTTCGGCCCGGCTTCGAGAACTTGCGCCCCGCCCGCGATGACAAAGATGCGCGGCAGGCTTGGCCCATCAGTATTGAACACCCGAAGCCAGTGCGCGCCGACCGGAGCATCCGCCGACGTCTCCACCCGGAACTTGCCCTTGTTCGTTTCGGCGGTGAAGACGACACCCGTGCAACTCACCCACACTTTCGGCGGCCACGGATCAAACTTCCCGGCGATGGTCACGACGTTCGTGGAACCACCCGTCAAGCCAGCCGGGAAGATGTGTTCGACCGTGGGCGCATCAGCCTTCGCGCTAGTGGCCGTGGCGATCACCAGACCGAGGATGAAGAGAAGCATGCTCCGACCACGCCGTCCGCCCATCACGCGAATAGCTCCTTGATCAAGCGTCCGCCGTTGACCAATTGGATCGGGCGGCCCGTGTTCGTGTGCAGCACCTGGTGTGGGTCGATGCCCATCTTCGTGTAGAGCGAGGCCGCGAAATCCTCGGGCGAATGAACATTCTCCGACGCGTAATAGCCGCGCGCATCCGTTGCGCCCACGACCTGTCCGCGCGGAATGCCTGCGCCAGCCATCAGCACCGACATCGCGCCCGGCCAATGATCGCGGCCCGCATCCTTGTTAACCTTCGGCGTGCGGCCGAATTCGCCGAGCGCGATCACCATCGTGTTGTCGAGCAGCCCGCGTTCATCCAGGTCGCTGATCATCGCGGCTAGACCTTGATCAAACTTCTTCATGAAGTCGCCGCGATACGTCTCGAAAATCTTCGTGTGATTATCCCAGCCGCCGTAATAGACAGTGACGAAACTCACGCCCACTTCCACGAGCCGCCGCGCCATCAACATGCGCTGGCCGAGATCGTTTCGACCGTAGGCGTCGCGCACCTTCGCCGATTCACGCGCGATGTCGAACGCCTGCTGCGCCTGCGGCGAGGCCACGAGGTCGATGCCCTGCTCGTAAAACTTGTCGAACGTCACGGCCGGATCTTCCGCGAGCTTCTCGGGATGGCGCTTCATCTGGTCGAGCGCGCGGCGCAATGCCTGCCGGTTATCGGCGCGCCCTTCGCTGATGGCTGGCGGCAGGACGACATCGCGCACCTTGAAGCTTTCACCGTTGGGGTTGCCATCAATGATGAACGGCGCGTGCTGGCCGCCGAGGAAATTGGGACCGCCGGAGCGTGACACCTGCGGCATCGACATGTAGGCAGGCATGCCGTGGCGCAGGCCGCGGTCGTACGACACCATGGATCCGAACGACGGATGGAAGGTCACGAAGGCGCCGCACGCCACGGGCGTCGGCGTGGGCATGCCGGTCATCATGTAGTGATTGCCACCGCCGTGGTTGGGATCCTTGTGCCAGATCGAGCGGACGATGGTGAGCTTGTCCGCGACCCCAGCGAGCTTCGGCACGCATTCGCTGAAATGAATCCCCGGCACCTTGGTGGGGATGGGCTTGAACTCGCCGCGAATCTCGGAAGGCGCGTCCGGCTTCGGATCAAACGTCTCGTAATGCGACGGCCCACCATCGAGCCACACGAGGATGCAATTGATGTTCTTGCCGCCAGCTTTGGGCAGGGCGGACGGAACCGCCGCACCCGCCCGCATCCGCAGCAAATCGCTGAAGCCCAGCCCCAGCGTTCCGCCGAGTCCGAGCTGAATGAAGTCGCGGCGGGAAAAGCCGGCGCAGTTTCGCGTGATGCGGTTCATGAGCTTTTGACGGAATGAGGCAGTTGAATCATCGAACTGAAATCAAATGTTTGCGCCATGGTCTTCAATGGTTGAACACAAACTCCGCCGAGTTTAGCAGCGCCCAGAAGACATCCTCCGTCGCGGTCTGGCGCGTCGCGTCCTTGGCGGCGAAGGTGGCGGCGGCCGTCTTCAATTCCGCCTCCGTCGGCGGACGATTGAAAAGCGTGAAATAAAGCTCAGCCACAATGTCGTCCGGCGAACGCGTGCTCGCCGCGAGCGTCGCCGCGCGGCCCGTGGTTTGGGTGAGCTTCGCCTGAAGTGCCTTCGAGTTCATCATGTGCAACGACTGCACCACGCTCGTGCGCAGGTCGCGTTCGCACGGGCAATCGCTGCTGGAGTTCGGCCGGCCAAAGGCGTCGAGGAAGTGTGACCCAATCTTGTAGCTCCACGTTTGCATCGCGCGCGCGCCGGGCGGCACGCCGTTGAATTCCTCTGGCACGCCCGTCACATCGACCACCGCGTCGAGGAGCGCCTCCGCCGGCAACCGGCGGCGCAGCGAGCGCGAGAAGTTTTTCGTGTCGGCTAGATTCCATTCGTTCGGCGCGGAGCTGAGCTGGTAGAGGCGTGATTGCAGAATCGTCCGCACGAGATGCTTGAAGTCGTAGCCCTGCCTGGCGAAGTCTGCGGCCACCGCGTCGAGCAACGGCTCGTTCACCACCGGATTCGACACGCGGAAATCATCCACCGGATCGACAAACCCGCGCCCGAAGAATCCAGCCCAAACGCGGTTCACCGCCGCGCGGGCGAAGAACGGATTCTTCTCCTCCGTCAGCCACGCCACGAGGGCGCGGCGCGGATCGGTCTTCGTGTCGTCAGCAAACGCGCCGTCGGGCGGACGCGGCTTCATCACCTCGTCGGTGAGCGGATGTTTCACCGTGCCGCCGGGCGCGAAGTAGAATGTCTCGTTGCCCGCCGAGATCGGCGGTGAGAGTCCCGCGCCCTTGTGTTTCACCGTGCCGAAGAAGGCCGCGAACTGGTAGAAGTCATCCTGACTCCACTTCTCGTTCGGATGATGATGGCACTTCGCGCACTCCATCCGCACGCCGAGGAAAAGCTGGCTGAACATCGTCGTGAGGTCGGACGGCTCGCGGCGATCGCGGTAGATGACCGCCGGGCCGTCGCGATGATTGTTCCCTTCCGCGAGCAGAATCTCGCGCGCGAACTGGTCGTAAGGTTTGTTCGCACGGAAGCTTTCGCGCAGCCATTGGTCGAGCGTGAACACGCTCTTCACACCGACGCGGTCAGGATTCGGCCGTAGCAGGTCGGCCCATTTGTTCGCCCAGAAATCCGCGTAGGCGGGATGCGCGAGGAGACTCTCAATCCACAGCTCTCGCTTGCGCGGATTGCTGTCCGCGAGAAACGCCCGCGCCTCGTCCGCCGACGGCAGCACGCCAATCGTGTCGAGCATGGAACGGCGGAGAAACTCGGCGTCCGTGCAAGGCTCGCTCGGGAACAAGCCGAGTTTACGGAACTGCGCCCACGCGAGGTCGTCGATGAAATTGTTTCGCGGCAGCGCGGCGTAACGCTCCTCCGGCAGCAAGCGATCCGCCGGGATGGTGATGCGCGACGCATCGACGAATCCCATGTAGCGCGCGACCACCGCGCTTTCGCCGCTGAGTTGGCCGACGCGCACGATTCCCGTTTCGTCTACGCCAGCAATCTCCTTGTCGCTCGCAGAATAATCCGCCAGCGCGGTCACGTCGCGCGTCGTGTCATCCGAGTAATGGGCCGTGACCCGCAACGGCTGCTTCGCGCCTTTCTTGTAGCGTTGCTCGCGCGGTTCGACGTCCACGCGGACCAGCGTCGGCTCGTTCGTGTGCTGATAAATCATCCCGCCGCGAATCCAGCGCAGCAAAGTCTCATGCGTCGGCGAGCCGGGTTCGATGCGCTGACCACCGCCGTGCTCCACCGCGAGTGTGGACTTGAGCAACAACAGGCTTTCCTCCGGGGCGGCGGGGAACACGCGCCGCCCGCGACCTTCCTTCACGATCTCGGCGAAGTCAGACTTCAGATCGTAGTTGAAGACCGACAGCTTGAAGCCGTTCTGCCCATCAGCCTTGGCGTGGCACGAACCAGCAGCGCAACCCGCCCGGGCCAGCAGCGGCATCACGTCACGAACGAAGGATGGAGACGAACCATCGGAGACCGGGCGCACGACATCACTCGTAGCAGCCGGCGTCAGGAGGCTCTGATCCTTCTTAACCTTCGACTTCTTTCCGATGATTGGAGCACCTCGGCTGCTACTGGATGAAGAATCGGCGACCACAATCTCCGCCGGCCGCAGCGTCGCGAGCGTTTTGCCTTCGCTGCTCACGGCATAGACCACGCCGTCCTGACCGCCGGTGAAGGCGCGCTTGCCATCGGCGCTGACGGCGACCGCATGCAGCGATTCCGCCCAGCGGCCCAACTGCTTCTCATCCGCCGTGGCGGAACTCTGCTCGCCGGTGTGACGTTTGAAGTTCTTAAAGGAATCCATCCCGCCACCGTCATCCACGGCCACCACCGCGCCGCCGTTCGCCGACCACGCCGCCGCGTTGAAGCCCTGCTTGCGTCCGCCAATGGTCAGCGTGCTCTCCCGCGTCCTCACGTCCCAAACCTTGAGCTGCTTGTCCAGGCTCACACTGACCAACTCCGTGCCGTTGGTGTTGAAGCCCAGACCCGTGACCGCGCCGATGTGGCCTTCGAGCCGCGCTATCTCGCGCTGCGAAATCGCTTCCCAAAGTTTGATCACCTTGTCGCCACCTGCAGTCGCGAGCATTCCTCCGTCTGGGCTGACCGCGAGGTCTGAGATCGAATCCGCGTGCGCCAACCACGCCGCCGTCGGCCTGCCGGACTCAGCAGCGAAGAGCCTGATCCAGCCGTTCTCCGCAACGACACTGTCAGCCACCACGAGCGCGCCGCCGTAGGAACTAAAACGCAGCGCCGTCACCCGCCCGACCAGACCCGTGCGCACCGACCAGCTTGCCTTGAACCCATTCGTCTCCCACAAAGTCAGCTCGCGAAACGCGCCGCTCGCCAGCGCCCGTCCGTCCGGACTCCACGCCAGCGCCCGCACGGAATCACGATGCGCCTCGAAGTCCGCGACGACAGGGAAGTTCGTCGCCAGCGTGTCGTGAACGACGATGCGTTGACCGCGCCCGATCGCGAGCAACCGTCCATCCAGTGCCAGTGCCAGCGTCACCACCGGCGCGCGGCCGGGCGGCAAGGCTTCCAGCGTCACCTCGCGCACACGCTTCTCGCCGCGCAACGCGGCATCATCCCACTTCACGCCCTCCGCGATCCATCGACGCACGATCTCGATCTGATTCGTCGAGAGCTGTTTCTTCGGCGGCATGTGCGGATCGGCGTCCGGCTGAATCGATTTGAACAGCAGGCTCGCATCCGGCTTGCCGCTGGAGATGACCTTGCCGCTGTCGCCGCCCTTGAGCAGCGCGGTGCGCGTCTGCATGGACAACCCGCCCTTCTTCTTCTCGTCTTTATGGCACGAGAGACATTGGTCATGGAGCAACCCCATCGCGCGCTGCGGCACGTCGAGTTTGGACTTGGCCGCAGCAGGTTTCGGAGCTGCCGCCGACGACGAAGTCATTACCCCAAGCAGGACCAACAATAGCCTTGCTGCGCATAAAAATGCGCGCGAAGCCAGTCGATGCGGATGGTTGGCGGACTGATGCACGGGTCAATGGACGAAAGCAAACCCTGTCACGTTCAGACGCATGAAGGAAAATCAGCCTGGCCGTTTTTCCTTCGTGCGAGGCTGCCAGAGTGGTCGCATCGCCGTGTGGCCGGGCGCGAGATGCGTGATGCTCTTTTCCGTGCAGTGAACAAATCGATCTGTCCATGAAAGGCGTCCTCGCCACTTGTTGCTGTGGGCGTGTCTTGAGTTCATCACCGAAATCTCCTTCCCTGCCGGTCGCGGCTCATTTCGACAGCGCAGTCTGCACCGCAACAGAGCCGCGACCGTCCGGGAGTGATAGGTGCCGGGCATATGCCGGATCGACCGACGGTGGGTCATCAAAAATGCGCCCGTTCTCATTCCTTGCTTTACCGCCGCTTCATCGCAGATGAACATGCTTCCAAAAAAATGCACACCCCAGATTCTCGAAGACTTGTTCGCCCCGTCGCCTGTTGGCTGGGCTTGGTGATGCTGCTTGGCGCGGTGCATGTGATGGCGGCGGATAAAACCAATTCCCCGCTGCTCACGGTCAAGCGCATCTTCGACTCCGGCGAGTTCGGCGGCGACGGATTCTCGGCGCGCTGGCTGGAGGACAGCTCGGGCTACACGACCTTCGAGGCTTCCAAGGCACCCGGCGGCGGCCGTGATCTGGTTCGTCACCATCCCAAGACCGGCGCGAAGGAAATCCTAGTGCCGGCGGCGGACTTCGTCCCGTCGGGGGAATCTTCCCCGCTTGGAATCGATGGGCACACCTGGTCGAAGGACAAGTCGAAGCTGCTCATCTTCACCAACACGAAGAAAGTTTGGCGCACGAACAGCCGGGGCGATTACTGGGTGCTGGATCGTTCGAGTCACGAGCTGTTCAAGCTCGGCGGCGATGCCCTGCCTTCGACGCTGATGTTCGCGAAGTTTTCGCCGGATGGTCGGAGCGTGGCGTATGTGCGCGAGCGGAACATCTACGTCCAGGATTTGCAGAGCCGCCGCATCACGTCGCTGACCACCAACACGTCGCCGGACATCATCAATGGCACATTCGACTGGGTGTATGAGGAGGAGTTCTCCCTGCGCGACGGCTTTCGTTGGAGCCCGGACGGACGCTTCATCGCCTACTGGCAGCTCGACACCGAGGGCGTGCGCGAAGTGCCGCTCGTGAACAACACGGACGGTCTCTATCCGACGACGCAGTTCATCAAGTATCCCAAGACCGGCGAGATGAATTCGTCGTGCCGCGTTGGCGCCGTGGAACTCGCCACCGGCGAGACGCGCTGGATGAACGTGCCGGGCGATCCGCGCAACCATTACATCTTCGACCTCGAATGGCCCGAAGGCTCGAAGGAGATTTTCCTGCAACAACTGAACCGGTTGCAGAACACCAACTGTGTCATGCTCGCCGATCCCGTGACGGGCAAAGTAGAAACCATGCTCACCGACGGCGATGCGGCGTGGGTGGAGGCGCATCAAAGCCTGAAGTGGATCGAGGGCGGCAAGCGTTTCGTGTTTTGGAGCGAGCGCGACGGCTGGAATCACCTCTATCTCGCCAAGCGCGAGGGCGGAAAGCCGGAGCTGGTCACGAAGGGCGACTACGACGTGACTGACCTCGTCCATGTGGATGAGAAGGACGAGTGGCTTTACTTCATCGCGTCTCCGGAGAACCCGACGCAGCGCTACCTCTACCGCGCCCGCTTCAGCGGACGCCAGCGTGAGCGCGTCACGCCCGCCGGGCAGTCGGGCACCCACTCGTATCAGATTTCGCCGGACGGACGTTGGGCCTTTCACACCTGGTCCACGTTCGATCAGCCGCCGGTGAAGGAATTCATCTCGCTACCCGACCACAAGCAGGTGCGCGTGTTGGCCGAGAACAAGAAGCTGAAGGATAAGCTTGCCGAACTGAAGCAGCCGGCCACGGAATTCCTGCGCGTACCGGTGGCCAAGGACGTTGAGTTGGACGCGTGGCTGATCAAGCCGCCGGAGTTCGATGCGACGAAGAAGTATCCGCTCCTCATCTACGTCTATGGCGAGCCGGCTGGCTCCACGGTGAAGGATGCCTGGGGCGGCAGTTCGCATCTGTGGAATCTCATGCTCGCGCAGCAGGGCTACCTCGTGATGAGCATCGACAACCGCGGCACCGACACGCCGCGCGGGCGCGCCTGGCGCAAGTCCATTTACCGGCAGATCGGCGTTCTTGCATCGCAGGATCAGGCGGCGGCCTTGAAGAAATTGATCGCCACGCGGCCTTACGTGGACGCGGAGCGCATCGGCATCTGGGGCTGGAGCGGCGGCGGGTCCATGACGCTCAACGCGATGCTGCGGCACCCCGACCTTTATCACACCGGCATCTCCATCGCGTCCGTCCCGAACATGCGTTACTACGACACGATTTATCAGGAGCGCTACATGGGCCTGCCCGCCGACAACGCGGATGGTTACCGGAACGGTTCACCCCTGACCTTCGCCAGCCAGTTGAAGGGCAACCTGCTCCTCATTCACGGCACCGGCGACGACAACTGCCACTACCAAGGCGTCGAGACGCTGGTCAACGAGTTCGTCCGGCACAACAAACCGTTCCGCATGATGTCGTATCCCAACCGCTCCCACAGCATCAGCGAAGGCGTGAACACGACCCTGCACCTGCGCGAACTGATGACGTCGTTCCTCCACGAGAAGCTTCCGGCTGGGGCGCGGTGAGAAGTGATGATGGACAACGAATTCCCTCTCGCGATAGATCGGCACCGGGGCTCCGTCGGCGACGATTCAAATCAACGAGGCTAACGAACCGGGCTGCACGCTGGCTCCAGGATACTGGGCGAGGATTTGGCCTTTAAGGCTCCGAAGAAAATTGGCGGGACCAAATTCTGGCAGCAGGATTCGGTGATTCGGTTTCTTACGGTTGATCGACTCGTCCGTGACGATGAACGCACCCGCATCGTAAAGGCGCGCGCCCACGCTTTGTTTCATGAATATCTTGTAGCGCTCGGCGTAGGACGGGCCTTCAAACGTCTCGACTTCATCACTGCCGGCCATCCGAAAAGGCGGCATGGTAAGAAAGTGAGGCTGCTTGATTCGAACGGGTTTTCCGTCTGAGCCAGGTTGGTATTTTCCGACGAACAGGTAGCCGAGCCACGGGCGCGGCTGCTGCCGTTCAAAACCAGACTGACCGTAAGTGACCCAGAAGTCGTGGGCGTTGCCGATACTCTCTTCGAGCCGGTTGTTCTGATTGTTGCCAATACTCTTGTCCTGCGATTTGAACTCCACTGCGGCATAGAGCACCGGGCCGACCGCATCCCCTTTGGCAGGATGAAAGCGGCTGTTTGCCAAGACGATCAAATCCCAGTTCTTGGACGGGCGAAAGTAGGACGGAAGAATTGAGGGCGTCGTGGAAAGATGGCCACCGGCAAAGATGTGGGCTGGGTTCACTCCCAGCCCGACCAGGAAATCTCGAATGGTGGTCGCAAATCCATCCATGGTTTTGCCGTGGAGGTTCACATCGCGGGTGCCTCCCTGGGTCTTCTTGGATTTTGCGGTGCTCTTCGAACTCCACCAATGTTTGACGGCGTTGTGAAAGAGTTCTGTTTCTGCTGGCATGGTCATAGTGGGAGGGAATCAATCTGGTAGGCTTCCAAGGCAGCGCGCGTTGCCAGCGCCACGTCTTGTGTGTCGAAGGCTCGGCGGAGAGTTTCAGCGAGTTCGCGTGTGATGTTCTCTGGGGCTGGCACACGGATTCGACGGAGGTATTGAGCCTGAAAGCGCAGGAACCCGCCCCGCATCCGAACGCCATAGCAGTGAATGAAAAACTCGCCCACCGCTGACATGAGCAGCCCGCCAAGCACGCGCAGGTCCCACGTTTCCGAGGTAATCCAGTAGAGGTTGTGCTGCGGATAGGTTTCTCCAAGGTCGAGCGTCGGTAGAAGTCGGTCCTTGATGTCCGCGATGTAGAGCTTTTGCTTTGCGAAGAGTCGCAGGTTCACCCGGTCAATCGTCTTGTGCCATTGCAGCGGACGCTCCTTTGCCGTGTGCCTGCTCGTCAGTAGATCATAGTGCGGCCTCAGATACGCCTCGAAGCGCGGATAGGCTTGAAGATCGATCAGACCTTGCTCGTTCCAGGGGTTTACGAGGTAGCGGCCTGACCACGCCACTCTCCCCGCCTTCAAGTCCGAAGCCATGGCGAGCGGGAGCAAGCGGTCGGGCTCAATGTCCGGTCGGTCATCCGTGATGAAAACCCGGTCGGCACCGGTTGCTACACCAATGCCAATTTGGGTTCCGGTGGCTTTGCTTTCAAGGGGAAGGCACGTCGCTTCGAGGCGTTTGAGCAGTTGCAACGCTTCGAGTGATGAACAGGGCCAAGGCTCACTGCCACGGAACCAGTCTGGAAAACGCGCCACTCGTAAAACGCTGCTGGAACGGGCTTCGCTGAGCAGGCTTTCCACTTCATCGCGACTGGCCCTCTCGATGCCGGGCAGTGCTTTGGCGACAACGACGGGGCCTTGCTTCTCCTGCGCGATAATCGTGACCGCAGGATAAGCTGAAACGTCGGTGTCGAAGGCGGCGACATCATGCGCTTCAATCACGCAGCGGACATTGTAGCCTTCCGTCGTGATGAACTCGCGCAGGGCACTGCCATAATCATTGAGCATCCAGCGGTCGGCGCAGATGTAGGCGCACACACCGCCCGGTTTGAGTTGCAGGAGCGCGGCTTGGTAAAAAGCCACGTAAACATCAGCCCGGCCCCGCATGGCGCTAAAGCCACTGCGATAAAACGCAGCTTTGTCCTCGGGAATCTCTTCCAGCCGGATGTATGGCGGATTGCCGATAACGAAATCGGCGATGGGGAAAGCGAGAGAAGCCTCAAGGAAATCCTCGGTTCGAATCCAGCTTCGCGCCAGCGAGGCAGCAGTCGGGCCGGGTATACCGAGATCAAGGAGCGTAGAGCATACGACTTCGATGGCTTTCTCGGCAGCACCGGGGTCGATCTCAAACGCGCCAATCGCATGGGCGGCTTGCTCAACGGGAATGCTGTGGAGGCGGCACGATTCAATCAGGCGTCGAACCATGCCCTGAAGAAAAGCCCCGTCTCCTGCTGAGGGTTCCAAAGCAACGAGGCGAGCAAGAGGGCGCGCTGGCAAATACCCAGCCAGATTAAGGATGAGTTCCACCATCCAGGGTTTGGTGTAAACGACGCCGGCCACGCGCGGTGGAATTAGGTCGATGGCGGCAGTGCTCACAAAACTGAAACTCTTTCGAGTGAATTACGCATTGTGCAGCTCCAGTTTGAGCCACAAACGATTTCTAACTGGTAGAAATCGCTCACGCGATGGCTAAATGATTCGAGGAAGGTGTCGGCATGCCCGGGGACAAAGTCGGCTTTGATGCCGCACAGGGCTAGGTTCATGACGGCAACACAGCGGGTGATTTCCCCGTCATTGCCGACTAGAGCAGTGAGCCACGGTTGCGTTGCGTTGTCATCCATCTTCGGCATTGGGGCGAGAATGGCGGAGCGGGCGGCGGTTGCAAAGACGGGAATCGCGTCCGGCGAGTCGGCAATTTCCTCACCTTCCGTCCCCATGAACCGGAGCGCCGAGCATTGCTCGGCTCAGGAGGCGGCGGACATCCCTCAGGCCGAGCAATGCTCGGCATTCCAACCCGCGGCACAGGATCAGTGCGCTACTGTAACTGATTTCGATTCTGGACGGCCGGCTGGCGTGACATCGATCAGGCGTGAGTCCTTCAAGATCCACATTTGGGGATCAAGCCGGGCCTGGGCGTAGCGCGCGGCGCTGAGTTCGGCTTGGCCGTCGGGCATTTCGATGCGCTCGGTCTGGCCGTTCACTTCGATCTCCACGGGCATGGGGAACGGGTATCCTTTCGGCGTTTCCCAGCGCAGCAAGAGTTTATCGCCGCGAATTTCCGAGACGAGTTTCGGCAGCTTGGGCTGGTTCAAATAGAGATTGAAGAACCAGCCGAGATTGCGGCCCGATGTTGCTTCAGCCTGCCGGACGAAATCCGCCGTCGAAACAAAACGGCAGACGCTGCCATCAGTAAGTTTTTCCATCTCC
>JANOQV010000156.1:0-31103 GCA_031414955.1 Pedosphaera sp.
GCCGCTGGTCTGGGAACACGAAGGCAACCGCGCCATTCGTGATGGAAAATGGAAGCTCGTCGCGAAGGAGGGCAAGCCGTGGGAACTCTACGACCTCACCGCTGACCGCAGCGAGGCGCACGATCTCGCCTCCAGTGAACCCGACCGCGTGAACAAAATGTCCGCGACCTGGGACGCCTGGGCGGCCCGCGCGAACGTGCTTCCTCTTGGCGCTTGGCGTGCGAAGAACAATGCAACCAACGCGGCCTTAAGCCAGCAACGCCACTTCACGCTGAAAGCCGGCGATCAGCTCGACCGCACGGAGGCACCGGCCATCGCCGGACGCAGCTTCACCATCACCGCAAAGTTTGACGCGACCACGGCGAAGACCGGCGTCCTCATCGCGCAAGGCGGCAGCGCGCAGGGCTACGCGCTTTATCTCGCGGACGGCAAGCTGCACTTCACCGTGCGTGGACGCGACGGTGTTTCCACCGCGACCTGGAGGGAATCCGTGACCGGTGTTCACACCGCAGTGGCGCGCGCCGATGCGCAAGGGCCGCTGGCGCTTTCCCTCGACGGCCAGCCGTCCTTGAGAATCACCACGCGCGCCCGCATCACCACCATGCCCGCGGACGGCCTGGACATGGGTGCGGACGGGGGCGGCGCGGTCGGCTCTTACTCTGCGCCGAATAAATTCGCCGGCACCATTGAAGCCATCACCATCGAACTTGACGCTCCATGACATCGATCACCTTTGTACTTCCGTGGTTCACCCACGCAACGGAGCCTGCGCGGCCGAACATCCTTTTCACCATTGACGGCAACTGGGGATGGCACGCGCGCGCGGGCCGGCACGGCCGGCATCCTCCGCCTCCACCTTCCCGCGCAGGATCAGTCCGTGGAGCTTGACTGGATTGAACTCGAGTCCCTCGACGCCAAGCCGCGCCGTTGGGATTTTTGAAGGCGATCTCACCCGGCCAAGGTGCGGCGCAGAAATGCCGGAAGCCCAAAGCGGAGGTGGCTTTTAACCATCGGCCATGCGACACATGGCCGATGATTTCACTGCCGACAAGAGCGAGGCACCGCGTCCTGGCCTGTGGTCTCGCCAGCGGACTGTGGCTGCCGCTGCTCCTGGTGGCCCAGACGTTCGAGCTTCATGAGGACGTCCAGACTTACGCCGGGTTGACCAATACCACCGTGACGCTGACCGGGCGGGCGGAACTGCGCATCACCGGCCCGGGCGATCCGATTCCGGGTTGCACGATCCATCTCAATTCTCCCGACACCTGGCTGCGGCTGTCCGGGGTCGCGCCCTCGCAGGCGGCCTCCACATTGCTCGGACGTGTCCGCGTGAACGGGGCGGTGGCGGTGCGCGATGCGAATGTGCGCGTCGCGCAGCATGGCCAGGGCGCGCTGATCATCCCCCACGCGCCGGATTTCGCGCCACTGGCCGTGTTCGACGGACGCTACTTCACCGGACCTTCGCGGCGGTTGGACAACTACACCGCCTACGACAGCGCCCGGCTCGGCCCGATGGCGGCGGCGATTGGCTCCTTCAAGTTGAAACGCGGTTACATGGCGACGTTCGCGCAGCAGGAGAACGGCACGGGCTTGAGCCGCAACTATGTCGCGCAAGACGGCGACCTCGAGGTGGGCCGGCTGCCCGCCGAACTGGAGAACAACATCCGCTTCGTGCGCGTGTTCCCATGGCGCTGGACGAGCAAGAAAGGCATTGCTGGCAACATCGAGGCGAACCTCGACGTGGACTGGCTCTACAACTGGAACCTCGACCGGAACTCGCCGCTCGACTGGGAATACGTGCCCATCCGCCAGGTGCGCTACTGGCCTTCGATGGATCAGGACTGGAAGACGCGCGGCGCGACGCACGTCCTCGGCTACAACGAACCGGATCAAGCGGGCCAGGCCAACCTGACGGTGGGCGAAGCGATCAGTTCCTGGCCCGACTTGCTCTGGCCGGGCCTGCGAGCCGGCGCTCCGGCGGTGTCCGATGGCGGGCTGAGCTGGCTCTACGATTTCATGGCCCAGGCCGACGCGGCGAACCTGCGGGTCGATTATGTGCCGGTGCATTACTACCGCTGCTACGGAAATGCCGCCGACCCAGCCGGGACGGCGACGCAGTTCTACAATTTTCTGAAGAGCATCTATGACGTGGTCAAGCGGCCGCTCTGGGTCACCGAGTGGAACAACGGCGCCAACTGGACCGGTTGCGCCGACCCGACGTTTGCCCAGCAGCAGGCGGCGGTGGCGGCGATGATCGACATGCTTGACCGCACGCCCTTTGTCGAACGCTACGCGGCCTACAACTGGGTTGAAGATGTGCGCCGTCTCGTCTGGGACGACGGCTGGCCCACCGACGCCGGCGCGACGTATCGCGATCAAAACTCACCGCTGGCCTACCGCCAGGAAATGGCCGACGCCGGCACCGGCTCGTCGGCGCGCTATTCCTTCGATGGCGACGCCCACGACATGTTTGGCAACGGCCAGGACGCGATGCTGGTCGGCACGCCGACTTTCACCACGGGCCAGCACGGCCAGGCCATCGCCCTCGATGGCGCGATGGATTATCTCCAGCTTTCGCCACGTCTCGCAGACAGCACCGACTGGAGTTTCGCCGGCTGGGTCTTTTGGCACGGCGGCGGGAGCTGGCAGCGCATCTTCGACCTCGGCGACGACGAAACCCACTACCTGTTCCTCTCCCCGAGGACGAGCGGCGGTTTCCTGCGCTTCGCCATTCAAAACGGCAGCGGCGAGCAGCAACTCAGCGGACCAGCAGTGCCGACCAACGTCTGGACGCACCTCGCCGTCACCATCGTGGGCAGCACGGGCAAGCTCTTCGTCAATGGTCAGCCCGTGGCCACCAACACATCCATGACCATTAACCCGGTGGAGGTCGGGACGAAGTTCAATTACCTGGGCAAGAGCCGGTTCCCGGCCGACCCGCTGTTCCACGGGCGTTTCGACGATTTCCGTTTCCTCAGTTCGGCGCTGACGGACGCGCAGGTCGCGGCTGTTTTCAACACGCCACCGCCGCTGTTTCGTTCCACGCCGCTGTTCAAGCCCGACGCCAGCGCGGGCCAGGCCTACAGCGGCACGCTGGCTGACGACGTGACCGGCGGCGCGGGCCAGCTCGTCTTCAGCAAGATGGATGGACCCGCGTGGCTCGCGGTCAGCACCAACGGCGGCCTCGCCGGCACCCCCGCATGGACCGACGGCGGCGTGAATCGCTTCCTCGTCCGCGTCACGGACACGAACGGCGCGCTCCACACCACCGTGCTCACCATTGCGCTGCCCAGCGTGACGGTGGCCATCGCCGCGAGCGCGGATGACGCCGAGGAATCCTCCGCCGGCGTGCCGAACCTCACCAGCACCGACCTCGAACTGGTCAACGACGGCGCGGCGGGTGATCAAATCATCGGACTGCGCTTCACCGGGCTCGACATTCCGCCCGGCGCGCTCGTGACCAACGCAACCATTCAATTCACGGCCGACGAAGGACAGAGCGAAACCACCGTGCTCGAAATCTTCGCCCAGGCCGCCGACCACGCGGCGGCGTTCATCACGGCTTTGAACAATCTCAGTTCCCGCGCGCGCACGCCCCTGAGCGTGCCCTGGGAGCCGGGCGCGTGGGTCGCCGGACAGTCCAACGCCACGGCGCGCACTCCAAACCTCGCCGGGCTGGTGCAGGAAATTGTTTCCCGCCCCGGCTGGTCGAGCGGCAACGCCCTGGCCTTCCTCATCGTGGGCACGGGCCATCGCACCGCCGAGGCGTTTGATGAGGCCGGTGGTTCACCCGCGCGGCTCACGGTCAGTTACAAGATGCCCACGCCGCTGCTCGCGCGAACGGCCACCGTGACCGGCAGCGCGAACGACGCCGAGCAATCCACCGCCCACGCCGTCACGCTGAACAGCAGCGACCTCGAACTCGTGAACGACGGCGCATCCGGAGACCAAATCGTGGGGCTTCGTTTTGAGAATCTCGCGCCGGCCACCGGGGCGGTAATCGCCCGCGCCAGCCTTCAGTTCACCGCTGACGAAACGCAGACCGAATCCACGACCCTCACGCTGCGCGCGCAGGCCGCGAACAACGCCGCCCTCTTCGCCACCAACGCCAACAACCTCGGCGCGCGGCCGGTGACCGCCGCCGTCGTGGGCTGGACGCCCCCGCCCTGGAACACCATCGGCGAGCGGGCCACCGCGCAACGCCCGACCGGCCTCGCCGGGCTGGTGCAGGAAGTTGTCGCCCGGCCCGCCTGGCAGCAGGGGAACGCACTCGTCCTGCTCATCACCGGCACCGGCCATCGCACCGCCGACGCCGCCGACAAGCCCACCGGATCACCCGCCGCCTTGACCATCGAATGGTGGCCCGAACTCCCGATCGGCACCTACGCCCGCTGGGCCGCGGCCTTTCCCGGCCTCGGCGCGCTCACCGATGACCTGGACTTGGACGGCTCCGACAACTTGTTCGAGTACGCGCTCGGCCTTGACCCTGGCACATCCGAACGGGACGCGCTCAAACTCACCACCGATGGCACGCAACTCACCCTCAATTTCGCGCGACCGGACGCGGTGCTGGATGTCACTTACCTAATCGAATGGTGCGACGACCTCAGCACCGGCTCATGGAGCGACTCCAGCGTGACCACTCGAATCCTCTCCGACGACGGTGTGACTCGCACCCTCCAGGCCACCCTGCCCGCCGGGGCCTCCGGGCAGCGCTTTGTGAGGTTGAAGGTCGCCTTGAGATGAGACCAACTACGGATTGGCATCGGTAGAACTCGACGAAAGCGCCTCCTCTCCCCATCCCTCTCCTCCACTCAGAGTGGAGGAGAGGGTGCCCGGAGGGCGGGAGAGGAGGGGCCTCGAAGGTTTCGACCGGTCTTCTTTGGGAAGTGATATGAGAACTTCCGCTGGGAAGGTTGCGGCCCCGAGCGTGAGTGGTCGGGGTTCGGGAAGTGAAAGCAGGTGCCCGGCAATCCTGCCGGACTGAATCCCTTGAGGGAGTGGACCAGCCGAGGCCGTCCGCCGCCGGCACGATCAGAAGAAGCCGCGAATGGTCGCGATGACGTGGGCCACATGCTCGTCCTTCAGCTCGGGATACATCGGGAGCGGGAGGATGTGCTCGGAGGTTTTTTCCGCGACCGGGAAATCTCCGCGCTTCCAGCCATGCGTCTCGTAAACCTTCTGCAAGTGGAGCGGCTGCGGGTAGTAGATAAGGCACGGCACGCCGTGGTCGGCCAGGTGTTTCTGCAACGCGTCGCGGCGGTCGGAGAGCACGGCGTAAACGTGGAAGACGTGGCTGTTGCCCGCGGCGGTGACGGGGAATTCCAGCGGCAAGCCTTGCAGGCCGCGGGTGTAGGCAGCGGCGATTTCGGCCCGGCGGGCGTTCCAGCCCTGCAAGTGCGGCAGCTTGACGCGGAGGATGGCGGCCTGGAGTTCGTCGAGCCGGGAGTTGTACCCATGCAGATCGTGGAAGTAGCGGCGCTCGATGCCGTGAACGCGGAGCATCTTGAGCTTCTTGGCCAGCGCCTCCTCGTTCGTCACCACCATGCCGCCGTCGCCGTCCGCGCCGAGGTTCTTGGTGGGATAAAAGCTGAAGCAGCCGAGCGCGCCGTGGCTGCCCACGGGCTTGCCCTCGTAAGTCGCGCCGATGGCTTGGGCGCAGTCTTCGATGAGGTGGATGCCGCGCGGACGGGCCAGGGCGAACAGTTCTTGGAGCGGAGCGGCCTGGCCGAAGAGATGCACGGGGATGATGGCCTTGGTCTGGGCCGTGATTTTCTTGGCCACGGCCGCCGGGTCGATGAGGAAGGTGCGCGGGTCGATGTCGGCGAAAACAATCTTCGCCCCGACCTGATGAATCGATTCCGCCGGCGCGATGTAAGTGAAGGGCGTGGTGATGACTTCGTCGCCAGGACCGATGTCGAGCGCGCGCAGGGCGAGGGTGAGGGCGTCGGAGCCGGAGTTCACGCCCACGCCAAACTTCGCGCCCGTGTAGGCGGCGACTTCCTGTTCGAACGCGGCGACGTTGGGGCCGAGCACGTAGTGGCCGGCGGCCAGGGTTTTTTCCACCACCGGCAGCAGTTCAGATTTCAGCGCCTCGTATTGCGCCTGGAGATTGAGAAACGGAACATTCATTCAGTGGCGGGATTGAATGGAATCAACCCTCCTGTGGCAATCCTTGAAACCAACTGTGGTGTCCCGGCCGGGCCAGGCTGCGGCTCACTTTGGTTTTGCGGGGGAGGCCGGCGTGCCGCCTTTGGCCTTTTGATATTCCGCCTTCGCTTCGGGCATCAGCGCCTTGAGGTCGGCGATGCGTTTGGAGTCAAGCGGATGAGTGCGCAACAGCCCCTTCGCCTTGGCCATCAGGCCCGTGGATTCCTCGCCGTGCGTGCTGGCAAATCGTTCCCAAAAATGCACCGCTTCCTCAGGATCGTATCCGGCGCGAGCCATGTAGAGCGCGCCGACGTGGTCGGCTTCGCTTTCATGCGTGCGGCTGAAGGCCAGGACGGTGCCTTTGCCGATCGCCCCGACGCCATAGGCCGTGCCTGCGGCCACCAGCTTTGTTTCAATGTTGTTTGTGGCGTAACTGCCCACGGCTCCGGTGACTTTCTGAACCGCTGCCGCCTCGCCCATGCGCTCGGCACCATGACGATTCGAAGCGTGCGCCACTTCGTGACCGATGACCGTGGCCAGTCCTCCCTCCGTTTTCGTGATGGCCAGGATGCCGGTGTAAACCCCCACCTTGCCGCCGGGCAGGCAGAAGGCATTGGCCTCGGGGCTTTCAAACACGACAAACTCCCACTTGGCGTCGGGCAGCTTGGACTTGGCCTGCTCGGCGATGCGCGCGCCGACCTTGGACACGAGGGCGTTGTATTCGGCGTTCTTGCTGATGGGCACGTCCTTCTTCAACTGCTCGAAGGCGCTCAACCCAAGCTCGGCTTCCTGACCGGTGGACATGCCACCGATGAGGCCGAGCTGGTAACGCCCCGTCTCCGAGGTGGTGCAGCCGGTGAAGGTGAAAAGTGAAACGGCGGTGAAGCCGCTCACGAACAAAATTGAAAGGGTGTGTTTCATGGCGGGACAACATCATAAACCCAGTCGGGCGACAAGGGTGAGATTTATCCGATCGGACGCCCACCTTGGCGGCCACGGCCAGATGGGGCCGTGGGGATGGGGCACTCGCATCGCAGTCGCATCTGCAAGCAGCGCCCGACGGCAAGTGTCTAGGGCACTGAAACAAGCGGACCACTCCAGCGCTCGTCCTGCTTCGTCCGGGCCTTCACCTTGGCCCCGGCCGGACGCGTCAAGGAGGTGGTGAAGAGCCTGGCTCCGGCGGCGACGGCACCACCGGTGGCGCGCGGGTCGGTGCCGTCGAGGGTGAAGTAGATTTCCCCGGTCGGCGCGGCCAGCCGCAGGTTGCCGCCGGCGGCTTCGCCCAGGGCAGGCACGGGCGGAAACTGCTTCTCCATCCAATCGAGCCGCGTCTGGATGAAGGTCTTCAGGAAGCCGATTTCCTGCTCGTAGCTGGTGCCGACGAAGTAGTTGGGATTGATGGGCCGGCCCAGGATGGGCCACTTCTCGAAATTGCGCTGCTGGGATTCCTGAAGCAGGGCGGTGAGTTCGTCGATGCGGGCCAGAATTTTCGCGGTGGCGAAGACATTAGTGCGCAACCGCGCCCAACGATCCACGTAGCGCTGGCCGAAGTCCGGGTCGTCGAAGAGCCGCCGGTACCAGGTGCATTCCTTGTTATCGAGCTGAGGCCAGAGCCAGTATTCGGGCATCCAGCCCTGCTTGCCGTTGGCGTTGCCAAAACTAAGATTCCAGTCCCAGATCGGGTCGGCCTTGATCTTGCCACCGCGATCCTTGCTGAAGAACACGCTGAACCGGAACCCGTCCACGTTTTTGGTCGCCTCGGTGATGAGGTGGTAGTCGATGAAGGAATCCGCGTCGAGAAAGGCCCGCCAGCCGGTCGCCGGATCGCGGAAGTCATCCCCGTAGAGCGCGGCCTCGACCTGGTTGAGATGGACTTTCAACCAGGATTTTTGCGCGGCGGTGATTTCGTCCGGCTCCGGCTCGACAAAGAAGAACTCGTTCGTGCGCGTGGTCTTGAAGCTTTCCTCCTCCTTGATCGAGGTCTCGTAATCGTCGCGAAAAGCGGTCCCGCCGGCGGCTTCGGGACTGACCGTGAAGGCGTAGCCGAAATGATTCGTGATGATGCGGCTGGCGCGGCGGCTCGAACTGGAACTGGAGTTGGAGCGCGTCACCTTCGCGGCCGGTTGGAAGCCCTGCGGATCAGCGGGGAATCCGCCCGGACCAGTCGGATAACCCGCGCGGGTGTTTTGGTAGGTCGAGACGGTGCCTTCGCCGCCCATGGCAAACCCGGCCGTGTCGATGTGGTCCTTCTTGAAGATGTAACCGCCGGTGATGCGCGGCTCGCGGTCGTCGTCGGGCTTGAGTTTGGCGATGTCCACGCGGTCCTTGCCGCGCTTGACCCGCTCCTCGAACACATACACTCCGGCATAATGTTGGCGGCTGAGTTTCGTGCCGGTGGGATTGACGAAAACTTCCACCAGCCTGGTGCGCGGCGCCCAGTGGCCCATCGCCGCGTGCATCTCATAAGCCACCACATCGCGGATGAGCGTCTTGTCGGGGTAGGGAGCGTAAAGCACCCAGTCAGCGTCGGCGGGCATTCCGAAAACGGACGCCGGGGCCGGGTCGCCTTCGCCGTCGATCCATTTCACGGTGAAGGAACTCTTGGGATAACGCAGCGAGGCCCGGCCGCGCAGGTTGATCAGACAGCGCCCGGAGAAATCCGTCGCGCCCGTGAGTTTGGTCCGATCCCGGCCGCCGTCCGCGATCTGCATCGCGCCCTCGATCTTGCGCTCGTGAATGATGTTCGTTCCGAATGAGTTCACGATGATGAGCGGGATGTTGGAACTGAAACTGGCGAGTTCGTCGTCGAGCAGCGTGTAAACCGCGGCAACGGTGGCGCTGGGCGGAGCAGCCTTGGGGAAAACTCCGGCGCGAACCAGCATCGTGTTGGTCACCAGCAACGGCGCGGAATACAGCGGCGAAGCGGCGTGGGGATCGGAACCGTCGAGGGTGAAACGAATCGGCGCGTCCCCGGCGCTGGACAGTTTCACCAGAACATTCGTGCGGTAAACGCCGCCGGCCGGGAGGAAGGTCACGGCGAGCTGCTTCGCCGCATCGGCCTTGGGTTCTTTGGCCTGCAATGGTGCGAGGAGCGACAGCAACGCGACAAGCACGCAGCCGAAGACGGACTTTCCGCGTTGAGGCCAGGCCAGGTTCATAGTGGACACGCCGTGAGTTCCTTGCTGATGGGAGAAGTTTCTGGAAAGTGTCGGCTTCTGGCAAACGGAAAGCGCAGACCGTCCGGTCATGGCATGTAAAATTATTGACGTCCGCGTCCCCCTGCCCCGTCCCTTGTTGACGAACACCACACCACCCGTTGCATTCTATGCGGGAACCACATGATGAAAACTGTGCCGGCAAATAATCAGAGGCCAGGCCGCCCGGCGACCAGGCTTCAAGTCGCGCTGGGGCTGCTGGCCTGTCTGCCCCTCGCCTTGAGCGCCGCCACGCCACCGGATGGTTTTCGAGCGCTCGAACTGCCGGCGGTGGCCAGCGTGACGGATGCCTCCGCGCTCCGGCAGTTCTCCGCCGCCCCGCAGGGACGGCACACTTTCAACGGCGTGCCCTTCCTCATCGGCGCTCCACTCGTGGTCGCGGGTCTGGAAGCCGCGCGGGCCGGCGTGCTCTTTCCCACGGAAGTCATGGACATCAAGGTCGGCCTCCGGGCACGAAGGCTTCACCTGCTTCACGGCACACTCTCGTTCGACAAGGACGGCGTGCCGGTGGCGAAGGTGGTGTTCCATTACGAAAGCGGGGCCACGGAATCGGTGCGGCTCGGCTACGGTGTCCACACCCGGGACTGGACGGCACCGCGTCAGGAGAGGACGTCCGCGCTCGTCGATCCAAATTCCCAAATCGCCTGGCCGGATGCGAAGGAACAGAGCAGCGCCGAGTTCCGGCTGTTTCAAACCGCCCTCGAGAATCCCCGACCCGCCGAAACCATCACCGGCCTCGACCTCGTTTCCCTTTTCAGCCGGGCCACGCCTTTCGTGCTGGCGGCGTCTCTGGAGGACGCGGATGCCACGCGCCCGGCCAATCTTCCTTTGCCGGCGCGCAAAGCCGTGCGCGACTTGAAGGAATTCAAGGATGAGGTTTACCGCCGCGATCTGGTCGTGCGCCTGACCGACGGGGAGAATTCGCAGCCGGCCACCAACGCCGTCGTGAGCCTGACCATCCTCGAAGACAAGGAAGTGTGTTATCTCGGCGAGACCAAGCCCGACGCCCAGGGCGTCTGTCGTATCGCCTATCCGCCGCAACCAGCCGTGGGCTTTAGCCTCTGGATCCACGCACCCGGACGGGCCACGGTCCTGGTCTCCGAAACGAAGACCAACGTGGCGAAATTCGCCGAAGACTACGCCGTGCTCCTGAAGCGGGGCACGACCGTGGGCGGAGTGGTCAAAGTTCAAGATGGCCAGGGCATCGCGGGCGCGCAGGTGGTGATCAGCCTCGTGACCAAAATCAGCCCGCACCATTACAACCGAGTGGATTACGATGCCGCCGAGACCGACGCGCAGGGCCGGTGGACCAGCAGCAGCCTGCCTCCGGACCTCTCCGGCTTCACCTTTCAAGTGTCGCATCCAGAGTTTGTGCCGGGCTTCTACGCGACAGCGGGCTACGCGCCGGCCCCGACCAACACGACCACCAGCGTGAGCAGCTCCTCCGGCGTCACCTATCGCCAGTTGCCCGACGGCACCATGGAGCAGGTGACCACCACCCGGCGCGTCGGAGCCAGCCGCCCCACGGTTTCGCTCCTCACCAGTGAGGCTCTGCTCGCGAGCCGTGCGGAACTGATCCTGCGCCCGGCCTTCCTGCTCCAAGGCACCCTGGCGGACGCGAATGGAAAACCCGTGCCCGACGCCGAGTTGATCCTGTTGCGCGCTGAATCCTCCACCGGACGAAAGTATTTGCGCACCGACGCCCAGGGCGGATTCCGCACCCATGTCGCCGAAGCGGGCGCGGTGGGACTCGCCGTCCTCCGCGCGGGGGCGGCGCCGCTTTACCAGACCGTGATCATGGGGACGAAGATCTCCCCGGTGACGCTCCAACTCGCGCCGGCCCGGGTGGTGCAGGGCCTCGTGCAAGACCGCGGTCGCCGGCCGATTCCAGGTGCGCGCGTGCGCCTCGAATCCTGGCACGGGACCAGCGACCTGTTGCGCTTCACCGCGTTCAGCGACGGGGCGGGAAAATTCACCTGGCCCGGCGCGCCGCTGGATCAAGTCACGTTTTCCATCAGCAAGACCAACTATGCGAACAACCGGCACTCGCTCGCGGCGGGCGCGGAGACGATGGAGTTGCTGCTCAACCGTCCGCCCGGCGTGTTCGGTCGCGTGTATGACGCGGAAACCAGGAAGCCGGTCGAGTCGTTCACCGTGATTCCTGGGCGCAAGTATTCGTCCGCGGAGAAACAGATTCGCTGGGAGCGCTACGAAAAGGTGCGCGGCTCCGGCGGAGAATACGCGTTGCCCATCGATTCCTACATGTTCCAACCCGAGGCGCGCGTGCTCATCGAAGCTCCCGGCTACGAGCCGCAGGTCTCGCCGCCGTTCACCAGTTCGGATTCGTACACGAATGACTTTGCGCTCAAGAAAGGCCGAGGCATGAGCGGCCTCGTGCAATTGCCCGACGGCACCCCCGCAGCCGGTGCCATCCTCGCGCTGGTGGAGAACAATGAATACGGCTACCTCGACACCGGCGGGCGGCTGCAAAGCAACAGCGGCAGCACGGACCTGGCGCGGGCCGACGCGCAGGGGCGGTTCGAGTTCGCGCCCAAGCTGGAGCCATCCCGGATTTTCGCCAGTCACGAACAAGGCTTCGGCGAGATCGCCGCCGCGGATTTGTTGAAGGGCGGCAAAATCAAGCTTCAGCAATGGGGCCGCGTCAAAGGTGTCGTGCGCGTCGGCGACCAGCCCTCTCCGGACGATTCCGTGCGCCTGCAAAAATGGCAGAGCAGCTACCCGGATCAGAATCACCAGCCCTCCATGCTGTCCTTCCAACTCAAGGCGGACATCGAGAGCGACGGTCAATTCCTCTACGACAAGGTGCCGCCCGGCGAACATCGACTCGCGCTCGAACATCGATTCCGCGAAAATCCAAACGAGGAAGCACCCTTAAGCCACGGGCGCCTCATCACCGTCAAACCGGGTGAGACCGTCGAGGTCACACTCGGCGGCAACGGTCGCCGCGTGACGGGGCGGGTGAAAATCTCCGGAGGCGAGCCGTCCGACGTGGATTGGAAACGCGACGTCCACAGGCTGATGCTCGTTCAGCCCGGCCAGCCTTCGCCCGCCCAGGCCCAGGGATTCAACGGGCAAGAATCGTTCATCAGTTTTTCACCGTTAATCAACCGGCAAGCGGTGGGTTCCATCGAAGAAATGCGCCAGCGTGAACGCGCCGACCGCACCTACGTGCTCGTCTTCGAGACCAACGGCACGTTCCGCGCCGACCACATCCCGCCCGGCAAATACCACCTGCGGCTGAACCCGACCGACCCCAACGACGACAATTATTCCCGCCGGCCCATCGGCAATTTGGGGCAGGAAATCCTCGTTCCCCAGGATGCCCAAGCGGCGGTCAATGCGGCTTTTGACCTCGGCGAATTGGAACTGACCATCCGCCCGCGCGTCAGGCTGGGCCGAGAAGTGCCACCCTTCGAGGCCAAGACCGCTGCGGGCAAGACGATCCAAGTTTCCAACCATCGCGGCACGAACGTGCTGCTCTACTTCTGGGGTCAGAGCGTGGGCTACAGCACCTACGACGTGCAGACGCTCAAGCAATTCCAAGCCACTCACGGTGGCACCAATGGCAAGCTGATCATCTATGGCCTCAATCTGGACTCCGATCCAAAGCAAGCCGCGCAGTTCGCGCAACAACAGGGCATGAACTGGCCGCAGCTTTATCTTGGCGATTGGAACCAGACCAGCGTGCCCGGCATGTTCGGCCTGAACGGCAGCAGCGGTGCGGTGCTGATCGACGCGCAGGGCCGCCTCGCCGCCGGCCCGTTGCGCGGCACCCAGATGCGCAACACCGTGACCAACGCGCTGGAATAAACGGAGCGCGACGCACCGACGTCGCGCCAGGCATTCGATCAAAGTGGCCGTCTGGGCAAACCTGAAACCAACCTCCCGCTCGCAAGTCTCACGCGACGTCGGTGCGGCGCGCTCCCCCTCGTCGCAATCACCTCCGCACGGGTCGTTCGAGAATGACGCCCTGCGACTTGCCATCCAGTTGCTCGCGCACGGAGACGGCCCGGTTGCGGATGAACAGCTTGAGCTGATGCACAGGCCGATTTGCCCCTTGTGGGT
This sequence comes from Pedosphaera sp., assembly GCA_031414955.1. Classification (GTDB taxonomy): domain Bacteria; phylum Verrucomicrobiota; class Verrucomicrobiia; order Limisphaerales; family SIBH01; genus JANNGC01. The sequence goes on from JANOQV010000156.1 coordinate 13,452, forward strand.
TTCCAGTCGTCGTTCGCTCCACCTTCCTGTCGCTCACCGCTTGGTCAAATTTTTCGAGGCGAAAATCTGATTCAGCCGCAATCGGTTCACGAATGATGGCGGCGAGTTCATCGATGCGATGGTTCAATTGATCGGGCACGAAAAGTCGCGTCGAGAAATCTTCGAGGCAGTTGCGATAGAGTTGCCGGAACTCCTCCACCGCCATGACACGCTCAAGGAAACGATGCCGGCCCACCCACGGATGCCAGATGCTGGCCCGTTCGCGCTGCGCCGTGCTGCCGAGCAGGAAGAATCCGCCCCACGCCAGATCGAGATCCCACGGGATGAAGCCAAACTTGTTCGAGCGCGGGTCGAGATAGACGTAAAAGTTCTGGCCGTTCGACAAAAAGCTGTCGTAGCTGGACAGCAGCACCTCGCCCGCGAGGAAACGAGCGAACTCATCCAGGTCGAGAAAGTCAGTCAGCCGTGCGGCGAAATCCGTGTCGTCGGCCCATGACACCAACCGCGCAAACTCAATCACACGCTGCCGTTGCTCCGGCGTGGCCTTGGTTTTCAGATCGTAAACCGCCGCGTAGTTCGTCCAGTCGTCGCCCAGATGCTCGAAGATCTGGTAGATCACCGGCTTGAAGACGGGCGCAACCTTCGAGCCAAAATGCTCGGCGGCAAAAGCCCCGTTCACCGGCTCCACCAAGGCATAGAGGCCGAGCGGCTTCCGTGGCCACTTCCCGTCCACGCTCGCCGTCAGGTAAGCGTAAGCGGTGCGCGGTGCAGGCACGCCTGTGGCGCGAAAAAACTCATAGGCCAGCGTGTCGCTCAGGTAAGAACGATCATCAATGAGGTTGTGCAGGTTCAATTCATCGACCGCCCCGAGCTTCTGACCCAGGGCAAACTTGTTCAGGTCCACCTTGAAGGACTGCTTCGAGCCAGCGCTGGAACTGAGATACGTGCCGTTGCCTTTGAAGCGCGCGGCCACGTTCGTAAACCTCCGCCCGCCCATCTCGAACTCCGCCTGCGTCCAGTCGAAATCAAACCCCAGCACGCCCGCCAGGCCGCTGCGTTGCGACTCCGGATTGCGCAGCAGAATGGTGCCGTCGGGCTGAAGGAAATTCGGCAGGGGACCGAAGCGCCGCGGTTGAATCGCCTTCCATTGCTCACGCGTGAAGTGCAAGTGCGCGAGCCAGATGTTCGTGGTCTGGAAGAAATCCGAAGCGGTGCGAACGAGCGCCGCGTTGCGCTCCGGCGACATGCTGTTCGTCGGCCACGGGCGAGCCGGTTGGGCCAGACCGGGCACAGTTCGCGCCTCATGCCGCACGGACCAGAGGAGAAATGCCTTAAAGAACCGGCTATGGCCCGTGCGACCGTCGAGGCGCCACGCGGCCACCACCAGCAGGACAAAACACAGCAGCAGCGCCGGCACTCCGATGATCAGCCGACGCCGCCAGCGCGCCCAGGCCAGGACGCTCAAGGTGCGGCGGGCCAGTGGGAGCGACGGTCTCTTCCCAAATTTATCTTCGATGGAGCGTACGATGTCGAAGGCCAGGCCATCCGGCACGGGTGCCTCACCAGCCTCGACCAGCAGCGTGCGCGACAAAGTTTCGGCGTCCGCATCCTGGCCCACTCCACCCCGGCGCAGGAATTTGGAAAGCTTCCGGAGGCCCGCTGCCGTCCGCTGGCCGACGCGCCGCTCGCTGACCCGCAGGATTTGCGCGGATAGAGCCGGGCTGTGATGAAGAAAAATCTGCAATAAGAGGGCGTCGCGCTGCTTGGACGACAGCCGAGCCATCGCCGGGTCGAGTTTAGGGGCCATCCTCGTCCATAGATCCGTCCCCGGCGGAAGCGGCTCGCGGCGTCCGAAGATGAACCACCGTGGTCGTCGCGGCCTGAATCCTCCTGGGAGCTTGCGGCAGGCGATGGCCGTGACGTGATACAGCCAGCCCGCCAGAACATTCTTACCTCGCAAGCGCCGCGCACGACGGGCCAAAACCAGGAAGACCGCCTGCGTGACCTCCCCGGCGTGCCGCGCACTTTGCGTCCGTCGATACGCCGCCGCGAAGACAAAGGTCAGATACCGATCGACCAGCAGACGAAAGCTTCCGGGATTGGGGCGGCGCGCGGCCTCGAGACATTCTCGATCCGTTGGAAGGACTGGCGGAACGGCGCTCATGGCATTGGTGACACTTCGGCGGACTCTACCGAGCGACGCGACACACCATCAAGACGCCGGGTCCAGGAAAGGTGTTTTCAAAAATGGAAGAACAGGGAGGGCGGACGAAGAAAGGCTGCGGAAATCGAAAACGAGAATCGCCGGGGCTGCCGCCGGCCCGGGAACAACCGGGCGGCGTGACTGGTCAGCCGACCTGGAGGGCAAAGCGGATCGCGGCCAACAAACCAAGGATCACGGAGACGGCGACCATTTCCCACATCGAGAAATCAAACCGGGCGATTCGAGACATCATGGCAACTGGTAAGCAGCACGAGTGCCGAGCTTTTCCGTGCTGGGCTGAGGGGGGCTGCCGTCTGATTTTAGTACAGAGTGTCCAAGTTCCTGTCCTGAGCCTGAACACAACGGAAAGTCGAACGCTTCCATGGGTTTTCTCCAACTCATGCTGTGACGACCCGCACTGACCTGTTTTCCGTTTGAACTCGCTTCTGATTGGGCACACGCTGGGCGCGTCACACCGAAAGGAAAACTTTATGTCGCAGGCCATGATGGATCCGGAGCAGGTTCGGCGCTTTGCCGAGGAACTGCAGCGTTTCAACCGCGACCTCACGAACCGGATGGGTTCACTGCAAGCGCGTTTCGGCGCGCTGGGCGAATCCTGGCAGGATCAGGAACACACCAAGTTCTCCGATGAGTTCAAACAGACCGTGAAGGCGCTGAAGAAATTCGCCGAGATGGCCGACCAGCATGTCCCGTATCTGTTGCGCAAGGCGCAGCGCATCGAGGAATACCTGAACCAGCGCTGATGAAGGCGTGCCGTCGCAAGTTGAAGGTTGGAAGTTGTAGGTTTGCCCGCCGGCAGATCGGTGACCTCCTTCCACTTTCAACCTTCAACCTTCAACCTCGTTAACATGCCCGGAGCACACGTCACTTCGACCGAGGCCATCGAGTCTTTCCGCGCCAATCTTATCGTCTATCTGAGCAAGACCCGTCCGATTCTCGAGGACGCCTGCGACGAAGTCGTCCGCACCCGGCAGTGGCTGCAGTCGGACCGGCGCATTCACTGGGAGAACCAATTGCGCAAGCGCACGCGCCAACTGGAGGACGCCAACCAGGCTCTCTACAGCGCGCGGCTGGCCAATCTGCGCGAACCGACGATGGCCGAGCAGAATGCCGTGCTCCGGGCCAAACGCGCCCTCACCGAGGCGGAAGACAAGTTGAAGCGAATCAAACGCTGGATGATGGAGTTTGATCAACTCGTGGGGCCGCTGGTGAAACAACTGGAGCAATTGCGCACGATGTTGTCGAACGACATGCCCAAGGCGGCGCTCCATCTCTCGCAGGTGCTCAAGACGCTCGAGGCGTACGCCAATGTAATTCCATCCGCAGCGTCCAACCCCGCACCGGCGGCGGAGGCCAAGAGTGACGAAGCCGCTGCGGAGGGTGGAACGAGTTTAGCGCCGGGGAAAATTTCATGAACATCAGCTCAAATGGAAAATTGCTGGCTGCGGCCACCAAGGATTTGTCCGTCCGGTGGAGCGAGACCACGGACGCCTGGAAAGACACCAAGGCCCGCGAGTTCGAGCAGCGCTACCTCGCGGAGCTGATCGCCAGCGTGGATCGGGCGGTGCCGGTTTTTGATGACCTCGACAAACTTGTCTCAAGAGTCAGGAGCGACTGTGAGTAGCCAGTTGACGGTGACGCAGACCACCGAACTGCTCGAAAGCCTCAAGGGCACCGTCCGTGACTTCGCCGCCGCCGAGGAGAAACTGGTGCGCGAATTCCGGGCCAAGAACGACGCGGCGCAAAAACGCTTCGAGGAAGACACGGTCGCACACGACGCGCAACTCACGGTGGAACTCAACGAGGCGGAGACGCTGGACGTCTCGGCAAAAAAGCGGGCGCAGTCCCGCCACGACCGGCGCAAGACGCGACTCGCGAAAGCCCTCAAGGCCAGCCACAAGACCGCGCTGGAGCGCATCGACAACCAGGAAGGGCGCGTCAAATACCAGAGCCAGAAAGGACAGCTCGACACCAAACGCTGGCGCGTGGACACGCTGGCTCAGAACGACGCAACGCTGTTGGAGTTCCAGCAGCGTCTCGCCGAAAATCGCGCCACGTTTGCCGCTCTGGAGGAGCAGGCTCGGAAACTATTTCGCGGCTATGGGAAATTCCGTCGCGCCGTGGACAAGGCTGACGTGCTCCCGAACACCGACTTTGCGCCCGACGAATACCAGTTGCTGGAAAAGCTCGGCCAGTTGCACAACCGCACCAGCGAAGACTTGGCCCGATTCAAGAAACGGTTCCTGCCCCTGCTCTTCCGCCTGCTGCCGCTCTGGCTGTTAACCGTGCTGATTCTTGCCGCCGGGGGCGGAGCCGTGCCGTTGCTTCAGCGTCAGGACCACGCTTCGATCACATTCGTCCACGGCGGCATCGGTGCGGGCGTTCTGTTGGTGCTGGTCCTCGCGGTATATTTCGCCGGCGCGGGCAAGGCCAAAGCGCCAGCCACCCACATCGCAAATGAACTGGAGACCGCGCGCCGGTTGCACGATTCCTGCGCGGAGAAGTCGCAGGCACGCCACGCGCAGGAGATCACGCGCCTCGAAACCGAGGCGCAGAATGCCATCGATGGCTTCAACGCCAACTGGCGCTCGGCCTTGCAGCAGGCCGAGCAAGCCCGGGAACTCTGGCCCATCCGCATCGAGGAGAAGGGCCGCCACGCCAACGACACCAATGAGCGCCAGCACGGCGCGCGACTGGCGAAGGCTGGGAGCGAACACGCCGCAGCCGTGAACCGGCTGAATCAAGAAGCGACCGCGCGCCAGCAGCAGTTCACCACCGCGCACGAGACGAAGGTCGCCAAGTTCACCGGCGATTATCAGGCGCACTGGCAGAAGCTCGAAGCCGATTGGAAGCGCCTCACTCAGCCCATCTACGATTCGATTCAGGCCACGAACCAGAGCGCCACGGAGAACTTCCTGCCCTGGCAACCGCCGCTCTGGGCAAACTGGACGCCACCGTCCAGCTTCAAGAACAGCGCCCGGTTCGCCAGCCTCGAAGTGGACGTGAAGCGCTTCGCTGAAGCCGCGCCCCAGGATCCGCGGCTGGCCTTTCCCGGCCCCACTACCATTTCACTGCCGCTCGTGCTCACGTATCCGCAGCAAGGCTCGATTCTCTTCGAGACGACCAAGACCGGTAACGAGCCGGTCTTCGAGGCGCTGAACAACATCATCTTCCGCCTGCTCGCCACCACGCCGGCGGGCAAGTTGAGCTTCACCATCATCGATCCGGTGAAGCTCGGGCAGAACTTCTCCGGCGTCATGCACCTGGCCGATTACGAGGACAACGTGCTCAACGGCCGCATCTGGACGCAGCCGAATCAGATCGAGGAACGGCTCGCCAATCTCAACGAGCACATGGAGAAGGTCATCCAGATGTATCTCCGCAACGAGTACGAGACGATTGCGGAATACAATCGCGAGGCCGGCAACATCGCGGAGAAATATCACTTCGTCGTCGTGGCGGACTTTCCGGCGAACTTCACTGAAAGCGCCGTGCGGCGGTTGCTGCGCATCGCGGCCAGCGGCGCGCGCTGCGGCGTGTTCACGCTCATCCACTGGGACCATCGCCACACCACGCCACCGGATTTCTTCCCGGAGGAATTGCGCAAGAGCAGCGTTTGCATCAACGCCGCCGGTGAGCAGTTCGTGCTCGCCCACCCCATGCTGCCGCGCGCCCGCGTGCTGCTCGACGCACCGCCCGCCCCTGAGTTTGCCACGCAGTTTCTGCACACCGTCGGCGAAAGCGCGCGTGGCTCGAACCGTGTCGAAGTTCCCTTCGCGCAGATCGCACCGCCCGAGAACGAAGTCTGGTCGATCGAGACCGCCGAGGAATTGCGCGTCCCAATCGGCCGCTCCGGCGCGACCAAGCTCCAGTATCTCGCCATCGGCAAGGGCACGCGCCAGCACACGCTCATCGCGGGCAAGACCGGTTCCGGCAAATCGACCCTCTTCCACGTCATCATCACCAACCTTGCGCTCTGGTGCAGTCCCGAGCAGGTCGAGTTCTACCTCATCGACTTCAAGAAGGGCGTCGAGTTCAAGGGCTACGCGGCCAAGCGGCTGCCCCACGCGCGCGTCGTCGCCATCGAGAGCGATCGCGAATTCGGCCTGAGCGTGCTGCAAAAGCTCGACGAGGAATTGAAACGGCGCGGCGAATTGTTCCGTCAACTCGGCGTGCAGGACGTGGCGGGCTACAAGCGCGCGGGCGGCACCGAGCCGATGCCGCGCACGCTGCTCATAATCGACGAGTTCCAGGAATTCTTCGTCGAGGACGACCGCATTTCGCAGGCCGCGAATTTGTTGCTCGACCGCATCGTGCGCCAGGGCCGCGCCTTTGGCATTCATTGCCTGCTCGGCTCACAAACGCTCGGCGGCGCTTACACGCTGGCCCGCACGACGATTGGCCAGATGGTCATCCGCATCGCGCTCCAGTGCAACGAAGCCGACGCCTACCTGATCATGGACGAGAACAATCCCGCGCCCCGGCTGCTTTCGCGTCCCGGTGAAGGCATCTACAACGACATGGCGGGCATGAGCGAAGGCAACAGTCCGTTCCAGGCCGTGTGGATCAGCGACGACCAACGCGACGCGCATCTCGATCACGTCCGCTCCCTCACCGATGCGAAGGGATTGGCCTACCCCGGCCCCATCGTCTTCGAAGGCAACGCTCCCGCCGATGTGCGCGACAATCCTGTCCTGCGCGACTTGCTCGCCGCCGGAGTGCAGGGCACCGGCCCGGCTCGGATTTGGCTCGGTGCCGCCAATTCGATCAAAGGCCCGACCGAAGTCGTCTTCCAGAAACGCAGCGGCAACAACCTGCTCCTCGTCGGCCAGCGCGACGAGGCGGTGCTCGCCATCTTCTCGCTCTCGCTCCTCGCACTCGCCGCTCAATTCCCGCGCGGCGCGGCGAAGTTCATCGTCTTCGAAAGCACCGCGCCTAACTCGCCCGAGCGGGCCTTGCTCGAACGCGTGGTGCGCGCTCTGCCCCACGAAACCGTCCTCGCCAAGCCGGGCGACCTCACGGACGTGCTGAACGGCCTCGCCGACGATTTGCAGAAGCGCACCGACGACGAACACGCGCCCGCTCCGGTCACGTTCCTGTTCCTCCACGGAATGCAGAACTTCAAGAAGCTCAAGCAGGACGACGACTTCGGCTTTTCCTCCGGCGACGGTGGGCCGAATCCGGCCCAGCAGTTGCAGAAGCTGATCAGCGAAGGCCCGGGCCACGGCATCCACGTCCTCGCCATGCTTGACACCTACAACAACGTGAACCGCTTCCTGGGCCGGAAGGGACTGACCGAGTTCGAAATGCGCGTGCTCTTCCAAATGAGCACCAACGACTCCGCCAGTCTCTGCGACGATCCCAAGGCCAGCAACCTCGGCCTGCACCGCGCGCTCCTTTACAACGAGCAGGAAGGCTATCTGGAAACGTTCCGCCCGTACGCGCTGCCGACGGGGGAGTGGCTGGACGAGGTGAGCCGCAGGCTTTCAGAAGCGAAGGCATAGGGAAGATCAGTGAAACCCGAGAAGAACACTGGGAAGCCTCTGGAAAATGCCGTGCGCCTCATCCAGCAATCTATCCTCAAAAATCAACCAAACCTAAAGGATGGGGAGTTTACAATAGAGGCCAACAAGCGAGTGACAGTCAAAGGCACCCGCCATGAACTTGATCTTTTCGTTGTTCGACATCCCGGGACGCCTTACGAAGCAAGCTTTGTCTTTGAATGCAAGGATTGGAAAAAGCCGGTCTCCAAAAATGAAGTCATAATCCTTGAAGCGAAAGTGAACGCAATTGCCGCGACTCGAGGCATTCTCGTCGCTAGGGAAATATCCAAGGACGCAGCAGCACTTATCGAAGCTAATCAAAGGCTCCAGTTTCACCGGTGCAGCGAAAGTATTTGGCCGCTTCTCAGCACTGAAATCGTCCACACCGTACACGATCCATTTGCGCATACAGCTCGGGTTACGCCTCAGACGAGTTCCATGCCGCTACCGACAAACTTTGTAGACGCAGTTTGTCAGTGGGGAAATCGGATTGCCCCCTTTCGAGTGATTGCGGACGAACAATTGAAAGAACTTGTGCGATACGATCAACAGGCCCGCGGGTATCTCTACAAATCTGAGGGCACGCATTGGTTTCAAGGTCTGAGACGGATCGAATTTGAGCCTGGGGAATGCACTGTGGGAGGTGTGGAATTGGCCGTGTTGGAAATTATCGCGAGGTATTTCGTGAGGGTCGCCGTCACGCTGCCCAAATATCGGTTTTCAATTGATGGACAAGGCCAGGTTCACACTTTCGAATTGCGCGACCAAGACTTTCCGACGGGGCAACTCGACATTCAACTCGTCTTAACAGGACCTTTTAAGCCAAAGGCATGATTTCGTGCCTCACTCAATCCGATACAAATCCGTCTTCGTGCGGAGAATCAGCGCGTTGTCCGTGACGGCGGGGGAGGACATGAAGCCGCTGGCGAGGGTGTTCTCGGCCAGTTTCTTGAACTCGCGGCCCGCGGCAATCACGGTCGCCTTCCCTTCCTCGCTGAAGAAATAGATTTTGCCATCGGCGATGATTGGCGAGGCGGAGCAATTCCCGCCGATGCGCTCGCTCCACACCTGGCTTCCGGTCTTCGCCTCCAGCGCCGTCGCGACGCCGCCGTCGTTGATCATGAAAAGCAAATCACCGTCGAGCAGCAGCGAGGGCTTCTTGGGAACGGCCTTCGTCACGCGCCACCCCGAGAACAAAGGGGCCGGAACGCGGCGTTGACGACGATTGAGTCCTCCGTGGCTTTGCCCTTCCGTTTGGCAACTCCAGCGTCAGGCTGAAGCTCCGCTCCGGGCTTGACCGGATGCGTTGGGGTCAGCCAACGCGGGCCGGGTCCGTTTTCTTAGCCCCATTTTTTCTCCGGCCGCAGGCGGGTTAACCTTGTCGAAATCGTGTCGGCGTCACGCCGGTCAGGGCGCGGAAGGTGCGCGTGAAGGCGCTGTGGTCGTAGAAGCCGCAGGCCAGCGCGATGTCGGCTACCGACTGATCTGTCTCGCGCAACAGGCGCGAGGCGGCGGCGATACGGGTCTTGGCGATGAACTGGCTGGGCGTGAGGCCGAAGAATCGCTTCATCAAGCGCGCGAAGCGATGCGGGGCCAGTTGAGCGCGGCGGGCGAGGGCTGAGGGCGTGACGGATGCCGCGACATGGTTCTCAAACTGATCGAGGGCGGCGGCGAACTCCACGGGGATGTCGCGGGTCTCGATAGGCGCGCGCACATCGCGCGAAATGCCGATGAGGCCGATGATTTTTCCGGTGGCATCGCGCATCGGGAGCTTGGTCGTGAGACACCAGCCGGGCTTGTGCGGCGTGGACCAGTGCAGTTCCAGATGGTCGAGGATCGGGCGTCCGGTTCTCAACACGGCGGCATCTTGCGCGGAGGGGATGCGGCCGAAATCGCCGGGGCAGATGTCGCAGGGCCGTTGGCCGAGCACTTGTGATTTGTGTCGCAGACCGTGCCGTTCAACGAGCGAGGAGTTGACCGCGAGGTAGCGACCGGCGGTGTCCTTGATGAAGAAGGCGACGTCTGGTGCTTGATCGAAAAGCTTTTCCAGCAACGAAGCGTCCACCGGGGCCGGGATGGCAGACGTCGTGGCAGCGGAGTGCTTGGTTGTGCGTGTTTTCACGTCGGGAGGAAATTCTAAACCAAGACCGCCGGGCGGGCGACAGGATAGATTTGTTTCTCTAAACCACCAGTCTGCCCTGCCGTTGTAGAAATCAGGGACGGGGAACCGTGGTCGTTGCAGCTGAACATTGTTGTGGGCCGTGATAAAGTTGAACTCGCGTGAAAATCCAAAGCTGTTTTCGGTTTCGTTTCGTTCTCCTCGCCTTGGTGTGGCTGCTGGGTGCGTCGGGGTTTGTTCGCGCCGCTGCGCCGGATCTCACGGCCGCGAATCTCCCGGCGATCGACACCACCTACAACTACAGTCTCGGCCCGACGGGGATGCGGGGATGGATTTATCGCAACACCGGGAACGACGTGGGCGCGCAGGGGCTGATGTCGGCGGCCAGTCCGTGGCAGATCCTGGTGGTCGCGGTGGGCGCGAACACGCCGGCGGCGGGCATCATGGCGAGCAATGACGTGATCCTCGGCGTGAGCGCGGGCGCGGGCAACTTGCCGGTGCCGCTCTTCACCAATGATTCGCGCAAGAGTCTGGGCTGGGCGATCGGCGCGGCCGAGGCGGGCGATGGTGTCTTGAATCTCAAACGCTGGCGCGCGGGGGTCACGAACGACGTGGCGATTCAGTTGCCGCTCTCGAACATCGCCTACAGCGCCACGGCGCCGTTTGATTGTCCCAAGTCCGCGCTGATTCTTTCCAACGCCGGCAACATCATCTCGAACAAAAATTTCAACGCCGGCGCTCCGGGCGATCCGACGCTGGGGCTGGCGTTGCTCGCCAGCGGTAACACCAATTACCTCGCCAAGGCGCGGACCTACGCCCGTTCGATTGCGCCCACGAATCTGTCGCTTCGCTTTGTGCCGGGACAGTCCACGCGCGGCGAGGGCTTGTGGATTTGGGACTACGGTTACCGGGGCGTGTTTCTCGCCGAGTATTTTCTACTCACCGGCGACACCAACGTATTGCACGGGCTCAACGAATACGCGGTGGCGCTCGCCCAGGCCCAGAGCCGCTACGGCACGTTCGGTCACGGTGGCGCTGTCTTGAAGGCGAATGGCGAGTTCCACGGAACGATTCCTCCCTACGGACCGGTGAACTCCGCCGGGCTCGTGGCGAACATGGCCATCGTTCTGTGGAAGAAGGCGGCCGTGGCGGGTGGGCACGAGGTCGATCCGGAAATCAATCCGGCGATTGAGCGCGCGGCGAAGTTCTTCGCCTACTACGTGCAGAAGGGAAACATCCCCTACGGCGAGCACGAGCCGTGGTACGAACACGCCGGCAATGGCAAGGAATCCGCGGCGGCGTTGATGTTCACGCTGATGGGCGACCGTCCGGCGGAGACGGAGTATTGGACGCGCATGGTCGTGGCCGGCTACAACGGCCGCGAATATGGGCACACCGGCCAGGGGTTCAGCTATCTCTGGGGCGCGATGGCCGCGAATGTCGGCGGCACCAATGCCGTGGCGGCTTACTTGAAGGAGATTCGCTGGCACCTGGACTTGTCGCGTCGCAGCGACGGCTCGTTTACTTACGACGGGGTCGAGCAATACGGCGGCTCGGCCACCTATGATTACTGGAGCAACGCCAGCTACTACGGCATCGATCCCACGGCCTCCTATGTCCTGACCTACGCACTGGCGAAGCAGAAGCTTCTCATCACCGGCCGGAACGCCAATCCGACGAACTGGTTTAGTACCACGGTGGTTTCGAACGCGATCTGGGCGGGGACGTTCGACCGGTTGCACCCCACCTATAGCAGCAACGAACTCGTGGCCGCGCTGAGCGAATACGATCCGCTCGTGCGGCGCTGGGCGGCGATCGGTCTGGGCACGCGCTTCCCGGCGAGCGCGTCGAGCTTGATCCTGATGGCCGGCAGCACGAACGCCTTCCTGCGCGAGGCGGCGTGTCAGGCGCTGGGCGTCATCGCGAATCCCAGCGCGTTGACGGTGCTGGGCGAGCGATTAAACGATCCGGATGTCTGGGTGCGTGCGAAGGCGGCCGTGGCTTTGCGGAACTACAGTCCGGCGGCGTTCAGCCCGCTCGTGACCAACATGCTGACGGCGTTCATCACCAACGCCACCGATCCGAACGTGATCGTGTGGGACGATCCGTTGCAGAACGCCAATCGCCACCTGTCCATGGCCCTCTTTGGTAATGGCGTCCCCGACGGCAGTCCCGGAAATAACGTGGCCAGCTACACGATCACTGCGAATACGAACCTGCTCTATCCCGCGGTGCGGGTGGGCTTGCAGCAGCCGGACTCGCATCCGAGGGTGGGCGTGGCCAGCTTTGCCCTCAACCGGCTGACGCTCACGCACGTCAAGTATCTCCTGCCGGACCTCTTCGAGGTCGCCGCCGTCCCCAGCCAGGCGGATACGATGTGGAGCATGGACGCGCGCGGGTTGGGCATCTCGACCCTGGCCAAACACAAAGTTGCCGAAGCGGTTCCGCTCGCGCTCTCCATACTGGTCACGCCGGAGGGCTTTGGTTGGAATGACGAGGGCTTCAAAATACCCGCGCTCAGGGCGCTGACGAACTACGGCGATTCCGTCCGCTGGACGTTGCCCGTTCTCCGGGACCACTCGGAAACGTGGGAGCCGACTTCGTCCGAGTTCGTGACGCTGAACACCTCAATCGCCGGGATCGACAGCGCGATCATCTCGCCCGCCACCATCACCAATCTCCATCCTGTCGCCCACTCGCAGGTCGTCATCACGACGAACGCGAAGGCGATCACACTCGGCGGCTTCTCGTGGCGAACCGCGACCGTGAGCTTCACGAACATCACCGCGCCCGCGCACGGCACGCTCACCGGCACCGCGCCGAACCTGACCTACACGCCGACGGGCGGTTACACCGGCCCGGACAGCTTCACGTTTCAAGTGAGCGACAGCGTGAGCAACTCGCCGTCCGCAACCGTGAGCCTCATCGTGGGCACGCCTGCGGGCACCGGATTGAAAGGCGAGTATTTCGACAACGCGGATTTCACGACGTTGAGGTTTTCGCGCACGGATCCGCAGGTGAATTTCGACTGGGGCACCGGCTCGCCGAGCAACACCATCGCGGCGGATACCTTCAGTGTGCGCTGGAGCGGCCTGCTGCTCGCGCCCGAAACCGCGAGCTACCTGTTCTCGACCCTCAACAGCGACGGCGTCCGGCTCTACGTGAACGGCGTGCAGGTGATCGATGACTTCGTGGATCACACGACGCGATGGAACGACGGCACGCCCATCGCGCTGACGGCGGGCCAGCCCTACGAAGTGCAAATGGATTACTACGAGAACACCGGCTCGGCGGTGGCGAAGCTCAAGTGGACGGGGCCATCCTTCGCCGGATCGAACGGCGTGATCATCGGCCGCGAGTGGCTGTTCGATGGCACGGGCGTTTCGAATCACGCGGCCATCGCCTATCCGCAGAGCGTGACGATGCTGCAAAACACCACGCGGGCCATCGGGCTGACCGGCGCGGGAAATCCTCCGGGCTACGCCATCGTGACGTCGCCGGTGAATGGCGCGCTCACCGGCACGCCGCCCAACGTGACCTACACCCCGGCGACAAATTTCAGCGGGACGGACAGCTTCACTTTTCTCGTCAACAACGGCCTTAGCAACTCGGCCCCGGCCACGGTGTCCATCGGCGTTTGGGCCGGGCTGCCGGTTTCGTTTTATTGGACCAACCTTTTGTCCGGCAACTGGAGCGTCGCCGCCAACTGGACCAATTCGACCGGCGTGCCGGGCGCGCCCGCAGCTACAGGGCAGCCGTTCTACAATCTGAACTTCAACCGCGCTGGCACCTACACCGTGACCAACGATTTGAACCACGGGTTTCAACTGAACCAGCTCAACGTCGCCGCCACGGTGACGTTCGACGGCGCGAACGCCCCGGCCTTCACCGGCAATGGCCCCATCCGGCCGCAGCTCAACCAGAACAGCGTCAACGCGGTTACGTTCAACGCGCCGGTCATCCTCGCGGCCATGACCAGCCTGGGCGGATCGGGTGCCGGGCCGGTGACAATCCACAGCATCATTTCCGGCACGGGCGGTCTGACCATGAACAACGAGGGAACGCTGACGCTCAACTACGGCACGAACACTTACAGCGGCGGCACCATCCTCAATGCCGGCACCGTCACCTTTCCCGCTTTCGCCTCCAGCGCGATGTCGATCCTCGGTACAGGGCTGTTGACAATCAACAGCGGAGCCACGCTCGCCTGCAACCGAACTTACTTCGCGAACAGCGTCACGCTGAACGGCGGGATCATCACGGCGGGCAATTCTTTCGTTTCGACCTTCGCCGGGCCGGTCACCCTGGGCGGGATTCCGACCTTTGATATAGCGGGCAACTTTTCCATCTCGGGCAACATGAGCGGGCCGGGCGGCTTGCTTAAAACCGGTAACAGCTCGTTGAGCGTCTCCGGCACGAACACCTTCACCGGGGCCACCTTCGTCACAGACGGCACCTTGACCTTCAGCAAATCCGTCTCCGTCGGCAGCGGCGCTTTGCACATCGACGACGGCGCGGTGGTGAACTTGAATTTCACCGGCAACCGCACCATCGCCGCGTTAATCCTCGGCGGCACGAACCAGCTCGACGGCACTTACGGCGGCACTAATTCCCCCGCGACCATCAAGGACCCGCACTTCACCGGCACCGGCACGGTCACGGTGAACGCGGTGAATGAACCGCCGTCGTCGTGCGTGCTCACGTCGCCGACGAACGGCCAGTTCGTCGCGCTGCCGCCCACGCTCACCGCCACCGCCACCGACCCAGATCTCAATCTGGCGCGCGTCAGTTTCTACGCTGATGGCAGCGAGGTGGGCGAGGATACGTCCGCGCCCTACAGCTTCACCTGGAGCAACGCGACCGCCGGAGTCCATTCGATCTTCGCCGTCGCCATCGACACCGGCGGACAGCGGCTGACCTCGGTCGTGGCGAACGTGACGTTGACCTTCGCGATGAGCAACGCGTTCGTGCCGGCCGGCGCGGTGTGGCGTTACTTCGACAAAACCAACGACCTCGGCACCGCCTGGCGCAGCAACTCCTTCAGCGACGTGACGTGGAGCAACGGTCCCGCGCGCCTTGGCTTTGGCAATGATGGCGAAGTCACCAAAGTCGCGAGCAACCGGCAATGGACGACCTACTTCCGCCGCGCGCTCTACGTCCCCGACCCGGCGTTCGTGCAAACCTTCGCCGCCCGCCTCACTCGCGACGACGCCGCGGTGGTGTATTTGAACGGCGCGGAAATCTGGCGCGACTCCAACCTGCCCGCCGGCTTCATCACCAACCAGACGCCGGCCCTCGCCTCCATCGCCGGCGAAACCAACTGGGTCGCCCTCAACCTTCCGCCCTCGACCCTCACCCTGCTCACGCCCGGCTGGAACCTGCTTGCCGCCGAAGTTCACCAGTCGGCGCTCACCAGCAGCGACCTCGGTTTCAATTTGGAACTGACCGGCACGGTCGTCCTCGCGCAACCGCCCGAGTTGAGCGCGACCCTCGCCGGCTCCAGCCTTGTCCTCACCGCGCCCGACACTGCGAATTACTTCACGCTCCACTCCGCCACCAACCTCGCGCCGCCCGTGGTGTGGACGCTCGCCACGAACACCGTCGTCTTTTCCAACAACCAGTGGCGCGTGACGCTGCCCGCCGCGACGAACGGCCAGCGTTTCTACCGGCTGCAATCGCCGTGAGATTGTGGTAAATCATCCTCACCGAATGTATTCAATCTCTCGTTACACACTGATCCTTGGCGGGCTGTTTCATTTCTTGGCGACGGCGGGTTTTTCCGCCGAGCCGCCGGCCAATCTGGTGACGAACCCAGGCTTCGAGCAGGGCGTGGTGCCGTGGGCGGCCCGCGGGCCGGCGACGTTGCTCGTGAGCACCCAGGCGCACACCGGTGCGAGTGCGGCGTGGGTGACGAACCGGACGGCCACCTGGCAGGGCGCGGCGCAGTCGCTGCTGGGGAGGATGCGGCCGGGCGGAAGCTATTTCTGCGCGGCGTGGGCGCGGGCGGAGAGCATCACCAACCAGTCGTTAAAGCTGTCGTTCGAACAGCGCGATGCCGCGGGCACGCGCTTCTTCAACGTGGCGAGCACGACGGTCACAAACAACGCGTGGACTTATCTCTCGGGCATTTTTTCGCTGAACGTCACGGGCGCGTTGAGCGACATCACCGTTTATGTCGAAGGCCCGGCGGCGGGCGTGCCATTGCGCGTCGATAACGTGGCGGTGGTGCCGCTCGCCGGATACCGACGGGCGGCGGCGGGCCGCAGCGTGCTGCTGGGCGGCGTGGGCGGCTCGGCCATCAACAACGATGTGCCTTTCGGGCGCGTGGTCGGAACGGACTTCCACATCGCGGGCACGGAGAACGCGCTGAAGTTCAGTTCGCTCCATCCCGGTTCGAACACCTATTCCTTCAGCGGCGCGGATGCGATTCTCGATCACGCCACGGCGCACGGTCAACTGGCGCGCGGGCACACGCTGCTCTGGCACGGCAGCGTGCCAAACTGGGTGGTGAGCAATGCGTGGACGACGACTCAGTTGCAGACCTTTGCCTTCGAGCACATCGACACGGTGGTGAACCGCTATCGCGACCGCGTTTACTGCTGGGACGTGGTGAACGAGGCGTTCAATGACAACGGCACCCTCCGTAGTACGGTCTGGTACGACTCGCCGGGCATTGGTTACGCGGGGCAGGGAACGAAATACATCGAGGAGGCCTTCAAGCGCACCCGCGCTGCCGACCCGGACTGCGAATTGTTCTACAACGATTACAGCGCCGAGACGGACAACGCGAAGTCGGACGCGATTTATGCGATGGCGCAGGATTTCATCGCGCGCGGCGTGCCCATCGACGGCATCGGGTTTCAATTTCATCTCAGCGGCACGCCCAGCCTCAGCTCAATGCGCGCAAATTTTCAGCGCTTCAACGACCTCGGCCTGAAGCTGCACCTCACCGAGTTGGACGTGCGCGTGCCGGTGGACTCGAACGGCGTGGCGACCGCCGCCGCGCTCGCGTCGCAAGCCGACACCTACTTCAACGTGGTGGGCACGGCGCTGGCGTTTCCGCGCACCACCGTGGTGCAGACGTGGGGCTTCAGCGACCGCTACTCGTGGATTCCCGGATTCTCGCCAGGCAACGGCGCGGCGCTGACGCTGGATGAGGACTTCAATCGCAAGCCCGCCTGGTGGGCGTTGCACGACGTGCTGGCGAATCAGGCGGAGACACTCGCGGTCGTCGCGCAATCAGCCGGCGACTCGTCGGCACTCGTGTCGAGCACTTCGTTCAGCGCGGGGTCTGCGCGACAATTCCAGGCCAACGCGGCGAATGATTTCATCACGCTGGCCACCGAGGTGCCTTACCCCGGCGAATACAGTGTGCGCGTCGGCGTGCGGAAGAATACTGCGAGCGGACAATTTCAACTGGCGGTCACGCGCAGTCCGGGCGGCGCGTTTGTGAATCTCGGCGCGGTGCAGGACACCTACGCGGCGGCGACGAGCTACAACGAATTGAACCTCGGCAGCTTCACCTTTACTGGCGCGGGCACGAACTCGTTCCGCTTCACCGTCGCCGGCAAGAACGCGAGCAGCACCGACTTCGACATCGCGCTGGATTACCTGCGCCTCACGCCGACGGGCGCGGGCGGCAATCAGCCCCCATCACTCACGTCGCTCGTTAATCAGGGTGTGAACGAAGGCGAAAGCGTCGGGCCGCTGACGTTCGCCGTGTCGGACCTTGAGACCACCGAGTCGGCGCTCACCATCACGCTGGT
>JANOQV010000157.1:0-2330 GCA_031414955.1 Pedosphaera sp.
GCGGGCCACGCAGCGCTCCGTGAAGTTCCTCCGCTGGTTGCGCCAGGCCCTGCGCGAAAACCTCGCGGAAGAAGCCGCGGTGCCCCGCCTGGCCCACCTCTATGCCACTTCGTAGCCATCAGATATGGACGCCATTCGCAGACACCAGAGGACTTTCTCTTGTCGCTTCTCCAATCAGCAAAGCAATTCCCGGGAACCAATCACCTTCCGTACCGGCCCACCGTGCTGGGTCAAAAGTAGCGGCAAGCGCGATGCAGTTCTCCAGCTTTTCAAGTCCTGCCACCCATTCTTTCAGACGTGTCTCTGCTTGGGTTGGTGAAGCGCATCGGCGCATTGTTGGGGCGGCGAACAGTACGCCCACTCGGTGCTCACGACGTTCATCATGCGAAATGTCACAAGCGTCGCTTTGAGCTACAGCGAGTTTCCCCTTAACTTTCTGAATCGCCTTTGTCGGATCATTCAAATCGATCCAAACGTGCTTCGCTTCGATGTGGACACGGAAGTTTTCCCGCTGAAGCCAAAGATCGGCACGGCCAGTTCGAGATTGGCCGTTCTTTGATTTTTTCTCGGTACACCATTCCTCCAAGGCCACTCCATCCGACAACCAAGCGGCTGCCGCCAGAAAACCTACCTGTGCGCGTTCCCGATAATACAAAACTCCATCACCCTCCTGCACGGTGTTCTGATACTTGTGGCAGACCGTCACCCAGCTTTCAAGAATTGGGCGAAAATGCTGGAATCTATGCGACCTGAAAATGGGTTTTGTGAGATCAACCTGCATAAGGGCTGCGGCAGAGGCTCGATTTAACGGCTGGAAATTGAGTAATTGAACTTCGTGTTTGCGTAGCCAGTCAGGTTCCAGTCTTCGTTCCCGGCTTCGACAACGAGGTTGGCCGTGCATTCTCCTTCTGCAAGACTGACAATCCCCTTGGATTTCGAGTTCCTGGGAGGGTCACCCACACACATCAAAAAGGATGAATCGTAGCCTCTAAATCTCAGGATCGTCGCTTCCCGCGCAAACGCACCTGAACCCAAGGTCGTGCTGCGAAAGTCGGAGGCTTTGAACTTCTGACGATACTCGATTTCTTTGTGGTAACGATCTCGCAACGTAAGTACTGCTTCGCCGGCAAACGAACTGAAGCGTCCATCAGTGTCCACGACCGAAAAGTAAGCGACCAAGCACCACCGCCGTCATCGTACACCACGAAGTCCTTGATATGGTCCGGTCGTTTCCAGTCTCTCGTCTGCTCCTTGGCGGGCGCATCAGATTCAGAAGCAGGTTTCGTCACAGCTTTAATCGGTTTGGGTTCATCGAACTGCTTATTGGCGGCGGCTGAATGGTCCGACGGTGAGGCGGCGATTGCGACAAACGGTCTCGCCCTTCCTGTTTTCAATCCGATGCCGAATCCCACGGCAACTAAGGCGATCCCCAATAACAGCATCAGAGCTGGTCTTTTCATCACCAAGCTCATCGGTCGATTTTGTTTCGACTCGAGGTTTGGACTTCAACAAGTCACCGCGCGAAAATCTGCCGGATCACGTCTTCAATCGGCACTTCCTGGATGTCGATGTCGTTCACGGGCAGTTCGTCGAGGAGCGCCTTGCAGACGGGGATGACGCGGTCGCGCTTCACCTTGAGCTTCACGGCCTCGGCGGATTGCTCGACGACTTCGCCGTAGCGGGCGAGGTCTGCGGCGGGCGCGGCCGCGGCGTGGTTGTCGCAGTGGATGGTCACGAGCTTGAAGTCGGCGAAGCGGTCGATCACGTCATTGAGCTGGCCGTCGAAGAAAATCTTGCCGTGGTCGATGATGATGACGCGCCGGCAGAGCGCCTGGATGTCGGCCATGTAGTGGCTGGTCAGCACGACGGTCGTCTTGCGCTCGGTGTTGTAGTGGCGGAGGAACTCGCGCACGATCTTCTGCGACACCACGTCCAGCCCGATGGTCGGCTCGTCGAGGAACAGCACGCGCGGCTGGTGCAGCAGCGAGGCGATAAGTTCCATCTTCATCCGCTCGCCGAGCGACAGTTCGCGGACCATCACGGCGAGTTTGTCGCGCACGTTGAGCAGGGCGGTGAGTTCATCGACGGTGCGCGTGAAGGCGTCGGGGGCGATGCCGTAAATCTTCGCGTTCAACTCCAATGACTCACGCGCGGGCAGATCCCACCAAAGCTGGTTCTTCTGTCCGAGCAACAGCGCGAATTGCCGACGGTAGCCGTCCTGCCGTTCCCACGGTGTGAAGCCGAGCACCTTCGCGCTGCCGCTTGCGGGATAGAGCAGGCAGGCGAGCATGTTCACGTTGTGCGCCAGGATGCAGAGCACGATGAGGTCG
>JANOQV010000158.1:0-6367 GCA_031414955.1 Pedosphaera sp.
GTTTGCCAACCAGTGCGGAGCGCGGCGTTTACGCCGCTTCACCGTTCGTAAGCCCGCTGGTCAATCGATCCGTCATCGCCCGCTTGGACGCTGAAGCGGCCTGAAGGCCGCGATCCAAGAACAGTGTCAAGATGCGCCCGGAGCAACCTCGGGGCCGAAAATCGGCTTGCGGCACCCAGGCGATGCTGTTTCATTACGCCTCCGGTTGCGCATATGGTGGAATTGGCAGACACGCTACTTTGAGGTGGTAGTGCCGAAAGGTGTGCAGGTTCAAGTCCTGCTATGCGCACCACTTTTCTTTCCTCGGATGTCGTTGGTGTTTTCGTTGGTTCCGTTTTTCATTTTCCGTCTGGGTCTCACGGGAAAGACCGTTTGACACCAAAAAGCGCCCTTCTGGTTGGAAGGGCGGCAGCTTCCCATGAAATCCACCGGCAACAGCCGGTGGATTTCTTATTTGTCTTTCTGTGCTTTGCCCCAAGCGCGGCGGCGCTGGTCCCCGCGTCCCACCATCCTTCCGTCCGCTCGTCTCGTTACGTCCTCGGCTTCATCGTAGCGGGCCATTTGACGCCGCTGGCCCATTTCAGCCCTCCCCCGTGGTCGGGCGGCCTCAATTCGTCGCCCTGCATTTTCTCAGTTGAAAGTGCAGCCGTGCAGGTTGCACCCTGCGACGTGCGCCAGTGAAACTCAGCCAAACGACCGGAACCTTGCCAGCAACGCCATGAATCTCGACCACCCCATTCTCCTGATTGTGTCCGGAGCCATTGCTCTCTCCATCCTGATCGGCGGGCTGTTCTCCCACTTCTCTTCCGACGCCAAGGCTGAACGGCGGCGACGCAAAAGCAACGCTCCCATCGTGAGCAAGTCCCATCGCCCGACCGTGAAGCTCAGCAGCCGCACCAAGCGCTCCAAGGATTGAGCCTTTCCCGAGGCCTGTTTTCGGCCCAAGTTACGGCTATTTCGTGGCCGGTTTGACAACTCCAGCCATCGTGTCATTGATCTCCGCAGTAGCAGCCTAAGCTGTCCGGCCTTCCTGCCGGTCAGCGCGGGGGAACCAGTTCCTGAGCAATCAGGATGGGGCGAACGTCGATGGCGAACCATCGTTGGGGTCACTTTCAAGACCTAGCCCGTCAGCTAACCTCGTCGGCATTTGGAAGGGCGATCCTCTGCCCCGCCGTTTGGCGGGTTCCAAGATCTCCCCGATTCAATTCGCGCGCGCGGCCTCGTGCCGTCATCGCGCGGACTTGGTAGGTCGTTATGAAAAACTGGGGCCTCGGCGCTTCGTTGAAAGCGCTCTTCATCGGGCGGGCGCGGAATCTTTCGGATCAAAAGCTCTTCCACAAAATCTCCCTCGTCGCCGTGCTCGCGTGGGTCGGGCTCGGTGCGGACGGCTTGTCGTCGTCATGCTACGGGCCGGAGGAAACATTCAAGGCGCTCGGCGCGCACTCGGCGTTGAGTGTGTTCGTCGCGTTCGCCTGCGTGGCGACGATTGCGATCATTTGCGCGAGCTACCGGCAGATCATCGAACTCTTTCCCTCGGGCGGCGGCGGGTATCTCGTCGCGAGCAAACTGCTTTCCCCGGCGGCCGGCGTGGTCTCGGGATCCGCGCTGCTCGTCGATTACGTCCTGACCATCGCCATCTCGGTGGCCAGTGGCGCGGACGCTTTGTTTTCCGTGGTGCCCGCGGCGTGGCTGCCGTGGAAACTTTCCTTCGCGTGTGCCGGGGTCGCGTTGCTCACGCTGCTCAACTTGCGCGGCGTGAAAGAATCCGTGCTGCTCTGGGTGCCGGTGTTCTTCGTCTTCGTCGGCACGCACGCGCTGGCGATTCTCTTCGCGGTCATCAGCCACGCCGGCCTGTTGCCCAGCATTGTGAGCGAGACCTCAAGCCAGGTGAGCGCGGCCCACTCGCAGCTCGGCTGGCTTGGGATGCTCGCCCTGATGCTCAAGGCCTACAGCATGGGCGCGGGCACTTACACCGGCATCGAGGCCGTGAGCAATGGCCTGCCGATTCTGCGCGAGCCGCGCGTCGAGACCGGCAAACGCACCATGACCTACATGGGTGTGTCGCTCGCGGTCACCGTGTTCGGACTGCTCCTGGCCTATCTGCTTTATGCCGTGCAGCCAGTTGATGGAAAAACTTTGAACGCGGTGCTGTTTGAAAAAATCACTGCGTCCTGGCCGGGCCACACGGGGCCATGGTTCGTCACCGTCAGCATGTTGTCGGCGACGGCCCTGCTCTTCATCGCGGCGCAGGCGGGCTTCCTCGATGGCCCGCGCGTGCTCGCGAACATGGCGCTCGACCGCTGGTTTCCGTCGCGCTTCGCCACCTTGAGTGACCGCTTTGTGACGCAGAAGGGCATCCTGCTCATGGGCGGCTCGGCCCTGCTGGTGTTGCTCGTGACGCGCGGCGCGGTGGGTCTGCTCATCGTGCTCTACAGCATCAACGTCTTCATCACGTTTTCGTTCTCGCAGTTCGGCATGGTGCGGCACTGGTGGCAGAGCCGCGCCACGGAACCGGCCTGGCGGCGCAAGCTCGCCATCAACGGCGTCGGCCTGGCGCTCACCACATTCATCCTCGTCTCGATTTGCGTGGTGAAGTTCGCCGAGGGCGGATGGATCACGCTGGTTGTCACCGGTGCAATTGTCGCGCTCGCGTTTGCGATCAAGCGGCACTACACGCGCGTCGGGAAGCAACTGGATCGGTTGAATGAAATCGTCGAGGTGTCGATGCCGGGTGGCTGCGGTCGCGCCGCGACCGCAGTTGAAAACCAACTCGCCTCGCAGCGCGAGGCTTCCCACCTCACCGCCGCTCCGGCTCGCACCGCCGTGTTCCTCGTCAACGGCTTCAACGGACTCGGCCTGCACACGCTGCTCCACGCCATGCGCCTGTTCGATGGTGCGTTCCGAAATTTCGTCTTCGTCCAGGTCGGCGTCGTGGATGCCGGCAACTTCAAAGGCGCGTCAGAGATCGAGCGGCTGCGCACACACATACAGGCCGAGTGTGGGCGCTACGTGAGCTACATGCGCCGTCACGGCCACTGTGCCGAGGCGTTCTCCACACTCGGGCCAGACGCGGTGGAGGAGGTTTGCAAATTCACGCCGGCGATCACCGCACGCTTTCCCAACGCCGTGTTCTTTGCCGGCCAGTTGGTCTTCGAGCGCGAAACGCTCCTCTCGCGCTGGCTGCACAACTACACCGTGTTCGCGCTGCAACGCCGCTTCTACCTGCTCGGCCTGCCGTTCGTGACCCTGCCCATTCGGGTCACGGAAAAACCGGCGGCGGAATCCGCCGCGTGTCTGCAAATCGCCTGAACCATGAGGACGCGATCCACATTTGCGAGCGCTGGCTGCCTTTCTCCCTCTCCCCTCCACGGGGAGAGGGCCGGGGTGAGGGGTGTGAACATGGTGGCGCGTTCGCTGACGAGTAGAGCATTGGGCGACACCACCCCTCACCCTCAATCCCTCTCCCCGTGGAGGGGAGAGGGAAGTCTGATTTGGCGCGCGGTTGACGGCTCAGGCCGTCGTTCGCGCGCCGTGGAAACAACAAACAAGAAAGTGAGATGGTTATGAATGTAACAACTCTGTTCGGCGCAATCTCGCCGTGGTTCATCGGGGTCGGTGTCGTCCTCGTGCTCGCCCTGTTCTTCATTCCGCTGCTGCTCGGCGCGGTGCTGATCCAGGAGCGACAAGTGGGCATCGTCGTGAAGCGCTTCGGCGCGCGGGAACTTCCGCCCGGCCGGCTCATCGCGCTCGAAGGCGAGTCCGGCTACCAAGCCGCGACGCTGGCGCCTGGCCTCTACTCCGGCTACTGGCCGTGGCAATACCGCATCCTCAAAGTGCCCGTGACCATCGTCCCGCAGGGCGAAATCGCGCTCGTCATGGCGGCGGACGGCGCATCCATTCCGTCGGACCGCATCCTCGCGCGCATTGTGGACTGCGACAATTTCCAGGATGCGAACAAGTTCCTGCTCAACGGCGGCGAGAAGGGACGCCAGCTCGGCCTCCTCACCGGCGGCACTTACCGCATCAACACGGCGCTGTTCAATGTCATCACGTCCGCGGCGGCGGAACTGCACGGCATGCATCCGGAGCAATTGCGCCTTACGCGCGTCGAGCCGGACATGGTCGGCATTGTCACCACGCTCGACGGTCATTCCATCGAGGCGGGCGAAATCGCGGGACCGACGATTGTGGGCCACGAGAATTTTCAAAACGGGCAGGCCTTCATCGAACAGGGCGGGCGGCGCGGATTGCAGGAGCAAATCCTGTTGTCCGGCACCTGGAACTTGAATCCGTGGTTCGCGCAGGTCGAGCAGGTGCCGATGGTGCAAATTCCCATCGGTTCTGTGGGCGTGGTCATCTCGTTCGTCGGCCAGGCGCACGTTGATGTCAGTGGCGTGGAGTTCAAGCACGGCGACCTCGTGAACGTGGGCCACAAAGGCGTCTGGGTCACGCCGCTGTATCCGGGCAAGCATCCGCTCAACACGCGTGTAATGAAGGTCGAACTCGTGCCGACCACGAACATCGTGATCAACTGGGCTACGCGCACCGAGTCCCATCATTACGACGAGAAGATTCAGTCCATCACCGTGCGCTCGAAGGACGGCTTCGCGTTCAACCTCGACGTGTCGCAAATCATCCACCTCGGCGCGCTGGATGCGCCGAAGGTCATCTCTCGCGTCGGCTCGATGCAGAATCTCATCGATCATGTGCTGCAACCGATTGTCGGAAATTATTTCCGCAACTCGGCGCAGGACTTCACCGTGCTCGACTTCCTCGGCGCACGCAGCCAGCGGCAGACCGAGGCCGCCGAGCACATCCGCGTCGCGCTGGGCGCGTATGATGTGCAAGCCATCGACACCTTGATTGGTGACATCAATCCGCCCGCGAAACTCATGGAGACGCAGACCGACCGGAAGATCGCCGAGGAACAGCGCAAGACCTACGAGGTGCAGGAGGCCGCGCAGATTCAGCGGCAACAACTCGTGCGTCAGACCTCGCTCGCGGACATCCAGCAGCAGGTCGTCGGTGCCGAGCAAGGCGTGCAAATCGCCGAACTCACGGCCAACGCCCACATCAAACAAGCCACCGGCCAGGCCGAGGCCACGCGCCTGGAAGCGCTTGGCGAAGCGGAAGCCATCCGCGCCGTCGGCGACGCGAAGGCGCAGGCCTATCGCGCCGGCGTCGAGTCCATCGGCACCCAAGGCTACACGCTCATGCAACTCATGCAGATCGTCGGTGAGAGCAAGGTGCGCATCGTCCCCGACGTGAACGTGAGTGGCGCGAGCGCGAACCCCGGCATGATTGATGGGATGCTCGGCCTGATGCTGCGCCAGCAAACGAGCGGTCAGGCGGCCGCCAAGAGCTAGAACGCAAACAACATGAACGAACGAAAATACGAATGCGTGAAGCTCGCCGAACGCTGGCTGCCGTTCTCCCTCTCCCCTCAACGGGGAGAGGGCCGGGGTGAGGGGTGGGAACTCGGTGAGGCTTTCGAACATGCGGTGATCGCGAGACGGACCACCCCTCACCCTCATTCCCTCTCCCCGTTGAGGGGAGAGGGAGGTTCGTCTCACCGCACTCGAATCAATTCACCAGCAAGGAACTTTACGAACGTATGAACACGAATCCAAAACCATGCCCGGAGTGTGGCGGTGCCACTTATGTCCACACGTCCACCAGTGCCGGCGGCGTTCATGGGCCGTACTTCCTGCCTGGCCTCGGTGGCTTCCTGAGCATGGCGCGTTTCAAAGTCGTGGTCTGCGGCGACTGCGGCCTGACGCGCTTCTACGCCGAGCCGAACGCCGTCGCCAAACTCCCACGCGCCCGGCGATGGGCACGCTTATGAAAACCTATCAACACACCCAACGCGGGAAGCTGATCCTCGTGGCCATGCTCATCGCCACGCTGGGCACGCTGGCGGGCGGACTGGCTTTCCGGCCCATCCTGATCGTCGTGCCCATCCTCGTGTTGTGCGGCTGGCTGTTTCACTCGCTCACCATCGAGGTGTCCGAAGGCGAACTCCGCTGGTGCTTCGGGCCAGGGTTGATTCGCAAGCGCGTCGCGCTCGACATGATTGCTTCCGTGAAACCGGTGCGGACCAACGTCCTCGAAGGCTGGGGCATTCACCTGAGCCGCTACGGCTGGCTCTACAACGTGTCGGGCTTCGATGCGGTGGCCATCCGGATGAAGAACGGCCAGCACTTCGCGCTCGGCACGGATGAGCCGGAGCAACTGGCGGCGCAGTTGAAGGCGGCTCCGGCGGGGCCGGCGAGAGACTTCGTGCCGGTCTGAAAATTCGGCCCCGGAGTGCGCCCGTCCTCGGGCGCAGCAAGGTGGCCAAGGCGGCCGGTGTGGATTTTTCCAACGC
>JANOQV010000159.1:0-88111 GCA_031414955.1 Pedosphaera sp.
CACCGTGGATGAAGACAACGGCACCAGCGACCCGGCCAACGGCACCGGCACCAGTCTGCGCGAGGCGCTGAAGTATGCGCAAAACCTGGGCGGCGCACGGACCATCACCTTCGCGCCGGGGCTGGCCGGGCAGACGGTCACGCTCACCGCGGGCTGGGGCGGCAGCGGCGACGCCACCGCACTGGCGGTTTCCACGGCGGTGACGATTCAGGGCCTCGCCACTGCCCCCGGCGTCACGCTCGCCATGGGCGCGGGCGTCACGCGGCGGCATTTTTACGTCGCGTATGGCGGTGCGCTGACTTTGCAAAATCTCACGCTTACCGGCGGCAACCCCATTGACGGTGGTGGCTCTGACGGCAACGGCGGCTCCATCGAGAGTGATGGTGACCTCGATGTGGCCGGCTGCACATTTACTGGGAACATTGCTAAACGGGGCGGCGCGCTTTTCCTCTCTAGCCCGTTAGTTTTTTACTCGACGCCGCTGACGCGGGTCGCGAACTCGACCTTCACGGGGAATACCACGCGTAGTGACGGCGGTGCGATTTATACCAGTCGCGCCGTGATGGCACTGACGAATGTGACCATCGCCGACAACAACTCACTGTTGAATAACGCCTTCTTACGAGGCGGCGGCATTTACCAGGAGAACAACGAAACGCAGATGGTGAACTGCATCATCGCCCGCAACACCCCCGACGACTTTGTGTCCTTTGTGTCGCAAGTGGTGGACAGTTTCAACAATCTCATCGGCGTCCCCGCCGCGAGCCTGGGTCTCGGCGCGCTCGCGGATAACGGCGGGCCGACGCGAACGATGGCCTTGCAGCCCAACAGCCCGGCGCTCAATGCCGGCGCGACGGTCCCCGGCCTCACCACCGACCAGCGCGGCCAGGGGCGACCGCAGTTCGGCGCGGCGGACATCGGCGCGTATGAATTGAACGCCTTCGATACCGGCCAGGCCACGCTCTCCGTCGGCGGGGCGTATTGGTATCTCGGCACGCCCGCCGTCGGCAGCGATTTGCGCGTCTATTACCTGCTGCCGGGCCAGCCCGAGGTGTGGGTGGACAACGGCTCGGGCGTGCGCCTCGGCCAGGCGCTCGACGGCACCGTGCTCGTGGAAAATTCCAACGGCGAAGTCTATGCCCGCACCGGATCGACCAACGGCCCCGGCACCGCCTGGCCCCGGCTCACCTCCGTCGTCGCGGGTGACGGCGCGACGTGGTTCCTCGGTCCCGATGCCAACGGCAGCGACTTCCACATTTACCGCTGGGCCGCCGGCGGTGCGCCGATCTACAGCGACGGCTACGCGACGAACCTCACCGTGCGGATGGACGGCTCCATCAATGCGCGCAACAACGTGGGCAACCTCTATCACCGCGTCGGCTCCGAAGCGGGCCTCGGCTCCCACTGGGAACTGCTCCTCCCCAGCACGCCCGCGTTGACCAGCCCGGTGCGGCTGGGCAGCGGCGCGTTCCAGTTCAGCTTCACCAACCAAAGCGACGCGCCCTTCACCGCCCACGCCACGACGAACATCGCGCTGCCCCTCGCGCAGTGGTCGAACCTCGGCCCGGTCGTGGAGACGCCGCCCGGCTCCGGCCGCTACCAGTTCACCGACCCGCAGGCGACGAACAGCGCGCTGCGCTTCTACCGCGTGACCTCGCCGTGAGGCGCGGGCGGGGCACCCGTGCTACCCAGAACTGTTTCGGAGTTCGGGTTTATTCCCCTGACACTCATTCCCCTGACATCGTTCCGTCGGCAGAAATGAAGTCAGGGGAATGATTGTCAGGGGAATGAAGACCGCTGCGCTGGGCCGACATATTTCGATGCGTCTCGACACGGTTTTGAAACCTTGACCAGCCGAGTTGAGGCTCGACGCGCGGGGCCGGACGGCCAATCATTTCGGCATGACCCGACTGGAATCCGAGGCCACGCTGCGCGCCACGACGCGCCGCCAGTTCTTCAGCCGCTGCGGCTTGGGACTCGGCTCCATCGCGCTCGCGTCACTGCTCGGCGACAAAGTTTTCGGAGCCGACTCCGCACTCCGCAATTCGCAGTCCGCACTTCCCAATCCCTTCGCGCCCAAGCCGCCGCACTTTCCGGCGCGGGCCAAGAACATCATCTACCTGTTCATGGCGGGCGGGCCGAGCCAGTTGGAGCTGTTCGATTACAAGCCCAAGCTCGTGGAGCTGAACGGGCAGCCGATTCCGCAGTCGTTCATCGAGGGCAAGCGCTTCGCCTTCATGGGCAGCAGCCACGGCACCAAGCTGCTCGGCACGCGGCGCGAATTCAAACAGCACGGCCAGAGCGGCGCGTGGGTGAGCAACCTGTTTCCGCACACGGCGAAGATCGTGGACGACATCTCGCTCGTGCATTCGTGCCAGGCCACGCTGTTCAATCACGCGCCGGCGAAGCTGTTCATGAACACCGGCTCCGGGCAGTTCGGGCGGCCGAGCATGGGTTCATGGGTCACGTACGGACTGGGCAGCGAATCGCAGGACTTGCCGGGCTTCGTGGTGTTGCAGAGCGGCCCACGCGGGCCGCGCGGCGGCGCGGTGAACTGGGGCAGCGGTTTTCTCCCGACGACGTATCAGGGCGTGCCGTTTCGTGGCGGCGGCGATCCCATTCTCGACTTGTCCTCGCCCAAAGGCGTGAGCGCGACCAAGCAGCGCCAGACCATCGACGCGATTCGCGACCTGAACCTCGCGCGCCTCGTCGAGACCGGCGACCCGGAAATCACCACGCGCATCGCGTCCTAC
Organism: Pedosphaera sp.; assembly: GCA_031414955.1. Classification (GTDB taxonomy): domain Bacteria; phylum Verrucomicrobiota; class Verrucomicrobiia; order Limisphaerales; family SIBH01; genus JANNGC01. The sequence goes on from JANOQV010000159.1 coordinate 2,754, forward strand.
GAGATGGCGTATCGGATGCAGTCGAGCGCGCCGGAACTCATCGATCTCTCCGGCGAAAGCGAGGCGACGCTCAAGCTCTACGGCGTGGAGAAGGACAAGCCGTCCTTCGCGCGCAACTGCCTGCTTGCGCGCCGGCTCGTCGAACGCGGCACGCGCTTCGTGCAGCTCTATCATACGAACTGGGACAGCCACGGCGGCCCCGGCGAGAACTTGCAGAGCGACTTCGAGAAACTCTGCCGCGACGTGGACCAAGGCCAGGCCGCGCTGGTGAAAGATTTGCAAGCGCGCGGACTGCTCAAGGACACGCTCGTCGTCTGGGGCGGAGAATTCGGCCGCACGCCGATGGGCGAGAACCGCGACACCACGGGACGCAACCATCACATCGACGCCTTCACCATGTGGTTCGCCGGCGGCGGCGTGAAGGCCGGGCAAGTCCTCGGCAAAACCGACGAGTTAGGTTTCAATTCCATCGAAGACCCCGCCCACGTCCACGACATCCACGCCACGATCCTGCACCTGCTCGGACTCGATCACAAAAAACTCACCTTCCGTTTCCAGGGCCGAGACTTCCGGCTCACAGATGTTCACGGAGAGTTGGTGACGAAGTTGTTCGTCTGATTCAATCCACGAACCCACGTCCGCCGTCCTTGACGCCCTACTTCATTGAAGTAGGCTGCGCCGGTGACTTTCGTGGAACTGACGGCCTACACCAAGCGAGTGGCTGACTTGCTGGACGAAGTTGCGGAACTGGACTTTTGCGTCCGCCTGCTGAAACGGCCCGGTGAAGGCCGCGTCATTCCGGCTTCGGGCGGGTTGCGAAAAATCCGCGTGGCGGCGAAAGGACACGGCAAACGCGGCGGCGCGCGGGTGATTTATTACTGGCAGGACGCGGCGGGGAAAATTTGGCTGTGCCGGATTTACGCCAAGAACGAGGCGGAGAATCTGCCGGCCGCCGAGATAAAGAAGATTCAACGAGAACTGAACCAATGAAAAAAGCGTACGCACAAATTCATCGTGAAATCGCGGCCTTGCGCCGGGGCGATGAGGCTCCGTCCCGCGTGTATCAAGTCACCCTCGATTCCAGGGGCCGCCCGGTGAAGCGCAACCTGTCGCCGGAGAAGTTCCGCCGACAACAGGCTGTCGAATGGCAAAGTGAACAGGCCGTCGAAGCCCGCCGCAAACTTGGCCTCTCCCAGACCGATTTCGCCCGCCTGCTCGGCATCAGCGTGCGCACGCTGCACAACTGGGAGCAGGGCTGGCGCAAACCGACCGGCGCGGCGCGCGTGCTCTTGAAGCTGGCGACCATGAACCCCCACGCCGTCCTCAAGGCGGCGGCGTGAAGGCCGGGCAAGTGCTCGGCAAGACGGATGAACTCGGCTTCAACGCCGTCGAGAATCCCGCGCACGTTCACGACATCCACGCCACGATCCTGCACCTGTTGGGTCTCGACCACAAAAAGCTCACCTTCCGTTTCCAGGGCCGGGACTTTCGGCTGACCGATGTTCACGGAGAACTCGTGACGAAGCTGCTGGCATAAATCGCGGGTACCCGCCATGATTTAAGTCCCATGCAAAAACTCCTATTGTTGGCCGTGGCGAGTGGATTTGCTTTCAGCATCCACGCCGCCATTTTGTCACCCACCATCCAGTGGCAACGCACGTTTGGAGGCAACAAAGGTGATACGGTCTTCGCAATGCTGCAAACACCAGACGGCGGATTCGTGGTTGGCGGCGACAGCGAATACTATTATGAGAATGACGACTTCTTGGTCATTCGCCTCGATTCAACTGGAAACACACTGTGGACGAGGCGAATCGGCGGAATCAATGGCGAGCACCTCACAACTCTCGAAAGCACGGGTGACGGTGGCGTCATCATCGCGGGTGAATCAACTTCTCCACCCAGCACGAATGGGCTCACTATAGGCAAATCGAGTCCTCTGCTCGGCCTGCCCGGCTCGGCGGATGCTTGGGTCGTGCGACTTGATTCTAACGGAAATAAACTTTGGGATCGCAGCTTCGGGTCGGCGAACTCTGAGCACGATCCAATTCTTCAACCGCTACAGCATGGGGGTTTCATCCTCGCCTTTGGCGGGCCGAGCGCAGCCTTGGTGCGACTCGACCCGCAAGGCAACTCGCTTTGGTCCACGGCCATTTCGGTTTCGGGAAACAAATTCCAACTCAAGGAGGCAACCAACGGGGATTTCCTGCTGTTGGATTGGAGTAAACTGGTGCGCCTTTCGACGAATGGCGTGGTCCTCTGGCAGCATCCACTGGTACCGGGGGACTGGCCATGTGCCGTATTTGAAACCAAAACCAACACCATTATTTTCGGCACAGCCCCATCGCCTTACGCGTCGAATTATTTCGCGCGCGTGACAACGGTCGATGCGATGGGGAATTTATTGTTCTCCCGGCAATTGCTTGCGCAAGAGTTCGACTTGGTGGCGGCGATGGCTCTACCCACGAATGGTGGAGTGATTATCAGTGGTATAGCGCGCGCAACTCCGCTGTCCGACATTGATTATGGCGTCGCTCGGTTCGATGCGAGCACCAACCGCATCTGGACATTTCTGGCAGGAGGCAACGATTCGGAATGGCTGCGCACAATGATTCAAACATGTGATGGCGGACTGTTGTTAGGCGGGTCATCAGACTCGGGTGTCAGCCGGGATAAGACGGAGCCTGGATTCGGCGAAGATGACTTTTGGGTTTTGAAAATTGCGCCCGACGCCATCAACGCTCCACCCCGCCTGCAAATCGTTCGCTCATCATCTCCTGGTTCAGTTAGTCACACTATCTCTCTCACCGGCGTATCCAATCACCTCTATGCGGTGGACGGCTCTTCAAATCTTATGCAGTGGGTTCCAGTGTTTACGAATCGCGCCACCACCGGCTCCATTCAGACGAATCTGACCATTGATGCTGGCACGAATTACTTTCGCGCGCGCCTCGTTCCGTAAATCATGCCAGGCGATTCATCGCCTTCGCACCTCGTTCGCAAGCCCCTGACGTTCCGTTTCCAGGGCCGCGATTTCCGACTGACGGATGTGCATGGCGAGCTGGTGAAGAAGCTGTTCGCGTGAGTGGCAGGGACGCAGCCATTTCAATCTCGCAGACGTGAAGCTCTATTGGGGTACGGCGGGCTTTGTACTGCCGAGGAAACGCAGCAGGCGCTCGGAAAAATATCCGGACGCGATCACATCGTCGCCGGTCGTCACGGCCAGGCGATGGACGTTGCGTTCCAGTGGATGGCCATTGCGAAAGCTGCGATCCAGCGAGCCGTTGCTGTTGAGCCGCGCCACACCGTCGGTCGGCCAGTTGCCCAGCGCGGTAAACATGCCGGCCACAAGGATGCGCGCTCGACTGTCCACGACCAGGGCGTTGAGGCGGGCGTTCGGGAGGGGAACGCTTTGAAAGGTGGGGTCAATCGAGCCGTTGCTGTTCAGCCGGACGACCGCACCCGGAGAGGCAGCGATGAGGATTTTTCCATCGGGCAGCAAGGCCACGGCCTTGGTGTAAAAGCTGGTCGGGGGCTGAAACGAACTGTCCAGCGAACCGTCCGGGCGCAGGCGGACCAGGCACTTTTGCGCGGTGCCATTCGCGCGGTTGAACGCACCACCCACCAGGATTTTCCCATCCGGTTGCGCGACGAGGTGCGTGGGCGGCCAATCGAAGGAGGCCTGGAAGGTATTGTCCACCGCGCCATTCACATGGAGACGCACCAGGCGTTGATGCGCGAAGCCGTTGAAGCGGAGGAAGCTGCCGCTGATGAGAACCTTTCCATCGGGCTGGAGTCCAATGGACCGCGCCTCCAGATCGCCGCCGCTACCCACGACAAAGGAGGAGTCAAACCGGCCATTGCTGAAAATCCGGCCGGCCGTCTTGGATGGGTTGTTGTTCAGCGTGCGGAAGTTGCCGGCCAGAATGATTTTTCCATCCGGCTGCACGGCCAGCCCGTGGACGGCGCCGCCGGCCTTGGTTCCGAAGCTCGGGTCCACGCTGCCGTCCGGCTGGAAGCGCACAATCGATCCGTGCCCCTCGCCGCCGGCCCGCTCGAAATAGCCGCCCACCAGAATTTTTCCGTCCGCCTGCACGGCCATGGCATCCATCGCCTCCATGTGCCCGCCCTGGATGCGAATGCGATGAAAAGCCGGGTCGCGCGCACCAGCGGTGAGGGGAGCGCCGGGTGTGGTTGCTGGGGCGACGGGCGGCGGCGTGGGTTCAGTGGGCGTTGTGGTGTTCAGGCTGGCTACTGGAGGCTTGTCCTCCTTTGGTGAGAGAGCGGGAGGTCTGTCATCGGTGGGCGCGGATGCTGAGCCATCGAAGAAACTGCGCGACGCCAGAAAACCAGCGACGACCACGGCCAAGAGCACCAGGCTCACGGCGGCGAGCAGGGCGAACCGATTTCGTGCGCGGCCGGCGCGCTGCACACTTGGCTCCGCTTGAGTCTCAAAAGGACGGGCCAAAAATTCCTGCTCGTGGGAGTCGCTTTCCGCGCTCGCGTCAGCTTGCGGAGCCGCCTCCGTCCGTTCGAGCAATCGCATTACTTCCGCGATGCTGGCTGGACGCTGCGCCGGCGGTTTCGCCAGGCAACGCGCCACGGTGTCTTCCCATGCCCACGGAATGGTCACCTCTTCCGCGCCAAGTTCGTGCAGCCGCTCGGTCATGCTCGCCGGTGTCAGGTCCATGACCTGCGCCATAATCTCGCCCTTGTAGAACGGTGGCGTGCCGGTGAGCAGTTCGTAGATCGTCGCGCCCAGCGAATACACGTCGTCGGCCACCGATGGCGCTTCGCCCAGCGCCTGCTGCGGGCTCATGTAACCGACGGTGCCATAGACCAGGCCGGAGCCGGTGGTCTGCGTCAGTTGGGCGCCGAGGCTGCGGGCGATGCCAAAGTCGCTCACCTTCAACTGCTCCCGCTGGTTGATGAGCAAGTTCGACGGCTTGAGATCGCGATGCACGAACTGCGCCTCGCGATGCGCGTAATCGAGCGCAGAGACCAACTGGCGAATCCAAGGCGTGATTTCCTCGACCGAGAAAATGTGATGGGGTCGATCCACGCGCATGGCCCAGAGCGACCAGCCGTTGATGAATTCCATGGCGATGGCCGCGGCGTGCTCGTCCTGCACGAAGTCATGGATGCGAACGATGTTTGGATGGGCAAGCTGGAGATTGCGGCGCGTCTCGCGCTTGAGCCGCTCGATGGCGTTGGGATCGTGCAGCCAAGTGTCGGCGACAAATTTCAGCGCGACTTCCTGCTCCAGTTTTTCGTCCCGGGCCAGCCAGACCACGCCCATGCCACCCTGGCCCAGCGCACGGCGCAGGGTGTAACGCTGAAAAACTTTTCCACCCGCGACGAGGCCGCGCGCGTTGGCGTCGTGGGTGGAATCATCGCCGGGCACGGGCCGATGTCAGTCAACCGCCGTGCCCCTGTCGAGCATGGAATTGGGAGATCAGGGGGGGCGGCGCGAACGTCCCGGCTTACTTCACCGCGTTGCCATCCACGTCGAGCAGGTGCAGTTCGCCCATGTTCAGTTCGCGGATGCCGGCTTCGACCTTGGCGCGATCACCCACGATGACCCAGATGAGTTTATCGGGGTGGATGACCTTCTTGGCCGCCTCGGCGAGTTGCGCCTGGGTGAGGGCGCGGACTTTGTCGGGATAGGTGAGGTAATGGTCGTCGGGGAGGTTGAAGCGCGCCATGCGCGTGAGGGCCCCGGCCACGGCTCCGGCGGTTTCGAGCGAGCCGGGCAATTGCAGGGTCTGCGTGGCTTGCGCCTTCTTAAGCTCATCCTCGGTGATGGGTTTGTCGCCGAGCACGTTCTTCACTTCTTTCTGCAGTTCGACCAGCGACTCTTTGGTCTTGTCGGTCTGCACCGGGGCCATCATCAGGAACGGCCGTTGCGCCCGCGTGCCCGTGAGGTAAGAGCGCGATCCGTAGCTCCAATGCTTGTCTTCGCGCAGGTTCATGTTGATGCGCGAAGTGAAGGTGCCGCCTAGAATGTTGTTCATGGTCTCGATGGACACTTCCGTCTTCGGGTCGAGGGCGGGCGCGATCTCGCCGGCGAAGATGATCGACTGGATGGAGCCGGGCCGGTCGATGAGATAGACGCCGGGCTGGGCGGCGGAACGGGCGAGAGTGGCAATGTTCTTCTTGGGCACCTCACCGGGTTTCCAATTGCGGAAGAGCTTGTCGAGCTTGGGCGCGATCTCTTCGAGCGTAGTGTCGCCCACGATGATGAGGGTGGCGTTGTTGGGCTTCATCCAGGTGTCGTAATACTTGCGCAAGTCGGCCGTCGTAAGCTTGGCCACGCTGGCCTCGGTGCCGGAACCGGTCATGGGATTGCCGTAGGCGTGGCCCGGGCCGAAAAGCAGGCCGGGGAAAACGCGCATGGCCATGGAACTAGGCTCGGCCTTTTCGCGCGCGATGCCGGCAATGGCCTGCTTCTGGTTGCGCGCGAAATCGGCTTCGGGGAAGGCGGGGTTCAAGGCCACGTCGGCGAAAATCTCCAGCGACGCGTCAAGCTTGCTCTTGAGCGCGTTGAGCGACACGGAACACATGTCGAGGTCGGCGCCGCTGCTCACGCTCGCGCCGAGACGCGCAGTCTCGTCGCTGATCTGAAGCGAGGTGCGTTTCTTCGTGCCCTCATCAAGCATGCGCAGGGCGAGTTTCGCCGTGCCCGGCGTGGCGAATTGGTCCGCGGCGTAACCGGCATCAACCAGCAGCGTGAGCGACACCGTGGGCACGGCGCGGCGCTCGGCCAGGACGATCTTCAGTCCGTTGGCGAGTTGTGTGCGTTGCAGGGTGGGGAACTTCACGCCGGGCTTGAGGTCAGGATACGGGATGGTCTTGCGGTCCACGTCCTTGGTGACCTCGGCGTATTTCGGGAACGGATGGACTTCGAGAATGTAAACGCCGTCGCTCAACCATTGGCGCGAGGTCTCCACAATCTCCTTCGCCGTGGCCCCGAGGGTCTCGGCCAGCGCTTGCTTGTAATAGTCGGGTCGGCCGAGGAAGACCGAGTTCTGCGCGAGAATGTCCGACTTGCCGCCGAAGCCGCCGATGCGCTCGATGCCGCGAATGAAGCCCGCCTCGTATTGTGTCTGGGCGCGCTCCAACTCGTCCTTGGTCGGGCCGTCCTTGAGGAACCTGGCCAGCTCTTCGTCGAGCGCCTGCTCGACTTTTTCCAACGGCACGCCCGGCCGGGCCGTGGCCATGATGCCGAACTGCCCGCCGATCTCACTCAGGTCCACGAAGGCGTGCGCGTCCGTGGCGAGCTGGTCTTCATAGACGAGCCGCTTGTAGAAGCGCGACGACTTGCCCTGCGCGAGCACGTCGCTGGCGAGGTTGAGCAGGTTGCCAGCGCGCGTGCCGTATTGCGGGATGTTCCAGATCTTGTAGATGCGCGCCTGCGGGACACGATCCTCGGCGCGCTGGCGATGCGTGCCGCTGCGCTTGGCGATCCAGGCCTCGTGCTTGGCAATGGGCGGGCCGGAGGGAATCCAGCCGAAATACTTCTGCACCTTGGCGAAGACTTCCTCGGGCTTCACGTCGCCGGCGATGGTGAGCGTGGCGTTGGCCGCGCCGTAGTAAGCCTTGAACCACTCCTTCACGTCGTCGAGCGAGGCGGCATTCAAGTCTTCCATCGAGCCGATGACCGTCCACGAATACGGATGCCCGACCGGCCAGGTGTTCTTCTGGATCAGCTCGCGCGAGACGGCGTAAGGCTGGTTCTCGCCCTGGCGCTTTTCGTTCTGCACCACGCCGCGCTGCTCATCGAGCTTGGCCTGCGTGATGGCGCCGAGCAGATGCCCCATCCGATCCGACTCCAGCCAGAGCAGCAGATCGAGCGCGTCCTCGGGCGCGTTCTCGAAATAGTTCGTGCGATCCTCGCTGGTCGTGCCGTTCATGTCGGTGGCGCCGACCTTCTCCGTGGCCTTGAAGAAATCGTCGTCGAAGTTCTCGCTGCCGTTAAACATCAGGTGCTCGAACAGGTGGGCGAAACCGGTCTTGCCCGGCTTCTCGTTCTTGGAGCCGACGTGATACCACACGTTCACCGCCACGATGGGCGCCTTCTTGTCCACATGCACGATGAGCGTCAGCCCGTTGCTCAACACATACTTGGTGTAAGGGATTTCGATGCTGAGCGCAGGGACTTGGTTCGCAGCGCGGGAGAGTGGCGGCACGAGCGCGAGCGCCGTGAAGACGACGGCGCACAGAAATTTTTGGATTCGCATGGGCGGGAAATTAGAGGCCGGGCCGGGCAATTCAAATTCCAAATTCGCCGGAGCACAGGTCTCCGACCCGGCAGGCAGATCCATGCCCAACGAGCCGGGGCGGAGACAGGCGCTCCAATCTCTGGGGAACAGGGACCGACGCACACGGCTCATGTTCGAGTCCTTCCAGTTTGGGACCATAGGGCTATGCCCTTGATTCCCGTCACGGCGGAACTCCGAACTGTGGGCAGAAAGATGAAACACCCATGTTGTTGTCATCCATTTTTCTGCCACGGCTGTTGGTTTGCGTCCGGCGCCCGCTCCGACCGGGACGGGGAATCAAGGGCATAGCCCTACGGGACCAAACCCAAAGGCCAGGTGCAGGATGGTCAGTGGCAATCAGCTTTTGTGTTTGCCTAAGAGGGCTGACAACCGCATCGTGCCACTACCTCCTGTAGGGCATTGGAGACCGTTGCCAGGCCAGTCGTGGAGAGTGAATTATGAAAGCTCTGTTCAAGACAATTAGTCCCTTCCTCCTGGCTTTTGCCGCGCTGGCGACTTCCGCCGCCACGCCTGCGGACTTGGTTTCATCCTGGCGCGCTGATGGCAACGCGCAGGACGCCATGGGGACCAACCACGGCACCCTGATTGGCGGCGCTGGCTTCACGGCCGGTGTGAGCGGTCAAGCATTCCTGCTCGACGGGATCGACGACTTCATCCGCATCCCGGACAGCGCCTCCCTTCATCTTGCCGGGGAATTGACCGTGGAGATGTGGTTCAAGCGCGAGGACGCCTCGAGCTACGGCGTGCTGATGGACAAGCGCGACTGGTTCACCTGCAACTACGGTGTGATCATGTCGAGCGATTGGGGGTTCCAGCTCTATTGCAGCGATGGCAGCTACAAGATTTCTCATTCGCCAGTTCCGTCACCGGGCACCTTCCATCACCTGGCTGGCACCTACCGACAGACCGACCCCAGCCATGTGGAACTCAAGACTTACGTCGATGGACAACTGGTGGCATCAGACAACTTCTCGGGGAATCTCGCCGCAACCTTCAACTCCCAGAACCTGACGATCGGCGTCGGACGGGATGGCGAGGGTGGTTCGTTCTTCCGGGGCGTGATTGATGAAGTGTCCCTCTACCGCAAGGCGTTGAGCCTGTCCGAGATTCAATCGAATTATCTGGCGTTCAGCACCAACGTGCCTCCGCCCCCGCCTCCGCCAACTAACTCGGGCGGCTTGTTGGCGCTCTGGCGCGCAGATGGCGACGGTCAAGACTCAATCGGCGTCAATCACGGCGCCCTGATGGGCGGCGTCGGTTTTGCACCCGGTGTCAGCGGCCAAGGTTTCCTGCTTGATGGTTCGGATGATTACGTCCGTGTGCTTGATCATCCGTCGCTCCATCTTGCCAGCGAGTTCACGGTGGAAATGTGGTTCAAGCGGGAGGACGCCTCCAGCTATGGAGCGCTGTTCGACAAGCGCAATTGGACCACTTGCAATTACGGTGTGATCATGTCCGGCGACTGGGGCTTCCAGCTTTATTACAACGATCCGAGCGTCTATCAGGGGAACCTGTTCGAGATTTCCTTTTCTCCCGTGCCCTCTCCGGGTGTGTTTCATCATCTGGCCGGCACGTTCCGGCAGGCGGATGCGGGCCATGTCGAGTTGAAGACTTACATCGATGGCCAGTTGGTGCAGGCCGACACGCTCAACGGCAACTTGGGCAACACCTTCAATGCCGATGCACTGGCCATTGGCACGGCTCGCGACGGTCAGGGAGGTGGTAATTTCCGCGGCGTCATCGACGAGGTGGCGCTCTACGGCCGGGCCCTCACGGCCTCCGAAGTCCTGTCCAATTACACAGCCCTGGCCACGAATCTACCTCCTCCTCCTCCTCCTCCTCCGCCCCCCACGAACTCGGCTGGTCTCGTGGCTCAGTGGCACGCGGATGGCGATGCGCAGGATTCGGTCGGGAGCAACCATGGAACGCTGGTGGGGTCCGCCGGCTTTGGCGCAGGTGTCAGCGGCCAAGGGTTTGTTCTGGACGGTCAAGGCAGCTTCATCCGGATTCCGGACAGCGCGTCGTTGCACCTCTCCGGCGAGTTGACGGTCGAGATGTGGTTCAAGCGCAACGATGCTTCCAGCTACGGTGCGCTCATCGATAAACGAAATTGGGTGAACTGCAATTTCGGTGTGATCATGTCCGCCGACTGGGGCTTCCAAGTTTATTACGAAGACCCGAATGTCAATCAGGGCCATGGTTACGAAATTTCCTTTTCGGCCGTGCCCGCTCCCGGCGTGTTCCATCACTTCGCGGGCACCTATCGCCAGGTGGATCCAGGCCATGTCGAGTTGAAGACCTACATCGATGGACAACTGACCCGGACTGACACTCTGGGCGGAAATCTAGCCACCACATTCAACAATGACGCTCTCGCCATCGGAACGGCTCGCAACGGGCTGGGTGGCTCCTTCTTCAACGGAGTGATCGATGAGGTCGCGCTCTATGGCCGGGCTTTGACCGCTTCGGAGGTGTTCTCGAATTACACCGCCATCGTCACCAATCTGCCCCCGCCGCCTCCGCCGCCTCCGCCTTCCACCAATTCGGGCGGCCTTATCGCGCTCTGGCACGCGGAAGGCAATGGACAGGATTCCGCGGGCAACAATCACGGCAGTCTGCACGGTGGTCTGAATTTTGCGCCCGGTGTAGTCGGGCAGGGCTTCGTGCTCGATGGCGTGAACGACTACATCCGGATTCCTGACAGTGCTGCCCTTGACCTCGCCAACGAATTCACGATGGAGATGTGGTTCAAGCGCGAGGATGCTGGCAGCTACGGCGTGCTCATGGACAAGCGCAATTGGACCTCGTGCAACTATGGCGTGATCATGTCCGCCGATTGGGGCTTCCAGGTCTATTACGATGACCCGACCGTGGCCGGCCTTCACCAGTACGAGATTTCTTTCTCGGGTGTGCCAGGCGCGGGGATTTTCCACCATTTCGCGGGCACGTTCCGCCAGACCGACGCGACGCATGTGGAAGTGAGAACCTACATCGATGGCCAATTGATCCGGGCTGACGTATTGCCGGGAAATCTGGCCGCCACGTTCAACGGAGATGCACTGGCCATCGGCGCAGCCCGCGATGGAGCCGATGGCTTTTTCCGTGGCGTGATCGACGAAGTGGCGCTGCACGGCCGGGCCTTGAGCGCGGCGGAAGTGCTTTCCAACTACGTTACCATCGCCACGCTCCCGCAAATCATTTCCCAGCCGCAGAGCCTGGCTGTGGTTCAAGGCGATCCGGCTACGCTCACGGTCAGCGCGGTGGGAGCGCCGCCCTTGCGCTATCAATGGAGTCGGTCGGGGAATGACCTCGCGGGCGAAACGAACAGCAGCCTCGCCTTCGGCGGGGCACAGTTCGCGGATGGCGGCGATTACGTGGTGGTGGTCGCCAATGATTCCGGCAGCGTGACCAGTGTGGTGGCCTCCCTGACGGTTTCCGACACGGGGCTTCCGCCCTCGTTCCTTACGCAACCGACCTCAGTCAATTCTACTCCTGTCGGCGGGACGGTCATCTTGAGCGCCACGGTGGCGGGCACGCCGCCCTTTGCCTTCACCTGGACCTTCGATGGCGTGGTCATTCCTGGAGCCGTGCAATCGTCCCTGATCCTGAGCAACGTCCAGACGGAAAACGCCGGCACCTACCAGTTGGTGGTGAGCAACGAATGGGGCTACGCCACCAGCACGGTTTCCACGCTCAACGTGAATCAGGGGGGCGGTGGTGGAACCCTGATCTTCAACAACACGGCGGCCAACCTCGTTTACGACGTGGGCGGGCTTGACGGTGTCCCGAGCGGAGAGGGTTATCTGGCCGCGCTTTACGTGGGCAGCCAGGCGAGCAATCTCACCCAGGTCGGCGGCACGGCTGGCTTCATCGCTCCTGGCAGGTTTTTTGGCGGCACTCGCAGCGTCTCCTTCATGGCGCCCGGCCAGATCGCCCAGGTTCAGGTCAGGGTTTGGGATTCCAAAGTAAGTTCAACCTACGAAGAGGCCGTTGCCCTCGGCGCAGTTCACGGAGCATCGCCAGTTTTCGCGCATCTCCTGGCCGGCGGCGTGACGCCTCCGTACACCCTCTCTTCCATGCCGGGTTTCTCGCTGCAACCAGGCACGGGCGCGGAGGCCCGCCGTGGCCTGAAATTGGCGGATGCCGTCCCGATCCAACTGAGCAAGATTTCCCGCTCCGGCCACACCGCCAGCTTCGTCCTCAGCGGGGCGGCGGGAGCGACCTTCGCCATCGAGTCATCCAGCAATCTGGCCGATTGGACGACCCTCGGCCATGTGGTCAACAATTCGGGGGCAGTGAGATTCGTGGACCCGAATGCGCCGGCGGGCGAGACGCGCTTTTACCGCGCGCGGCTGATCAATCCCTGAGCCATCGCTTCTTTGCGCAGACGGCGACAGATCCACTGCCGCCGTTTTTGCATTGAGGCATCAACCGGAGCGCAACTCGGCACCCGACCTGCAACAACGCCAGTGATTTCACAAGACGTTCTGATGCGGCCAGCCTGCTGCGGGTTGAAAACCCGCGCGCCGGGATTTGGGCAGCAGGTTCCCGAGCTGTGCCCGGCCTTGAGCGCGCGCCTGAAAACGCATCGACAAAGCTTCGCGCTCCCGCTTTCATCCGGCCCTCGCAAATGAGTCAAAGTCAGAAATGTCTGGTCACGGGCGCGGCCGGTTTTATCGGCAGCCATCTGGTGGATCGATTGCTGGAGCGCGGCGCCACCGTGCTCGGCGTGGACAACATGAAGCTGGGCCGCCGGGCCAACCTCGCCGCCGCCCTGGAGAACACCCGATTCAAGTTCGTCGAGCTGGATGTGAACGATCTTCCGACCTTCCTGCGCACGGTGCGGCAGCAGTCGCATGACCGGCCCTTCGACATCACCTGGCATCTGGCGGCGAACTCCGACATTCGCGCCGGCGTCACGGACCCGGACGTGGACTTGCGCGACACGTTTCTGACCACGTTCAACACGCTCAAGGTGATGCGCGAGTTGAAGATTCCACAGCTCGCCTTCGCCTCGACCTCGGCCATTTACGGGAACCAACCGGTGACGCTGGTCGAAAACCTTGGCCCGCTCTTTCCCATCTCCAACTATGGCGCGATGAAGCTCGCCTCGGAGGCGTGCATCTCGGCGGCGCTCGAAGCTTACCTGCAACGCGCCTGGATTTTTCGCTTCCCGAACGTCGTCGGCAGTCGCTCGACCCACGGCGTGATTTACGATTTCGTGCAGAAGTTGAAAGCGAACCCGAACGAGCTGGAAGTGCTGGGCGACGGTGCGCAGCAGAAACCTTACTTCCATGTCACGGACCTGATTGACGCGATGCAGCTCATCGTCGAGCGCGCGGGCGAGAAGCTGAACTATTTCAACATCGGCACGGCCAACACCGCCAGCACGGTGCGTTACATCGCGGAACGGGTCGTGGCCCGCATGTCGCCGTCCGCAACCATCCGTTACGGCGGCGGGAGCAAGGGCTGGATTGGCGACGTGCCCAAATTCAATTACTCCATCGAGAAGCTCACCCAGCTCGGCTGGGCGCCGCGGCTGGTCTCGGACCAGGCGGTGGATCGCGCCATCGAGGAGATTGTGACCGAGTCCGCCTCTGCTGCGGCGCACTGAGGCGGCGCTGAATTTCCCGTGAGCGCCTCCCATCCAAAGCCGCTGAACCTGAAGCTGATTTGCCCCGGCTGCCGCGCGGCACTGGTGGCGAGCGGCCCGGATTTGAAGTGCTCGGGCTGCGGCACGCCTTACACGCGCAACGATGGCATCATCTCCTTCCTCACGCCGGACGAACGGTTCAACGAAGGCGGCTACGAGGCGAAGCAGATCGCGGCCTGGACTTACTCCGCCGAACTGCGGAACAAGATTCGCCGGAGCAAGCTGCTCACCTTCATCAACGACGTGCGCATCCGCTTCTCGCTCTCGGGACGGCGCGACCGGATTTTCCTCAAGGAGATGAAGCCGCGCGCGCGGCCCGACACTTTGATTCTGGACCTCGGCTGCGGCGGCGGGCGCCACTACTTCGCCAGCTACGGGCGCGTGGTCGGCATCGATCCGGTGCTGCCGCTGTTGAAACTGGCGAGAGAGATTTACGACGAAGTTTATCAGACCAGCGGGTTCAAACTGCCCTTCGCCGACGGCACCTTCGACTACGTGGTCTCAAGCGACGTGCTTGGGCACATCACGGACGAGAACAAAGACATGCTCTTCTCCGAGATCAACCGCGTGCTCAAGCCCGGCGGGCGCACGGTGCATTGCAGCGAGGCCGATGCGACCAATGTCTGGTATCGCTTCGCCCGCCGGGAGCCGCAGCTCTTCTACAAATACTTCGTCGATATTCCCGGCCACTTCGGCATGGAGTTGATCAGCCAGATGGATGCGCGGTTTGCCCGGCATGGTTTCCGGGCGGTGCGGATCAAGAAGCTTTGCAGCACCATTCAGGAGCCGGGGACTTTGACGGCGTGGTTCGACAACGAGTACCGGCGGACAAGCCCGGGCATCGCCTTCCTCGTGCGCATCGACAAGCTGCTCACCAAAAGTTTTGCCTTCCGTCAGTTGTTCAATTTCCTGCTCGAACCACTGGCCCAGATCGATGACGCGCTCACGCCGCTGGATCACGGGCCGGGCGCGCTGATCGTCTATGAGAAGATCGCGGAGGCGAAGGCTGCGCCGGCCGCGCAAAAACTCGCCCCGACTCCGTGAAGCAGCTCGTCATCCTCGCCGGCGGCAAAGGCACGCGCCTCAAGGATCGGCTCGGCGATTTGCCCAAGCCGATGATTCCCATCGCGGGGAAGCCGCTGCTCGAACATCAGGTCGAACTGGCCCGCGCGCATGGCTTCGAGGAAGTCCTGATCTTCGCCTGTTATCGCGCGGACTTGATCCAGGCGCATCTCGGCGACGGCAGCCGGTGGGGCTTGCGTATCCGCTACATCATCGAGAAAGAACCGCTGGGCACGGCAGGCGCGGTGCTGGCGGGCTTTACCGAACTGGCCGATCGGTTCGCCGTGATGTATGGCGACACGATGGTGAACCTCGACCTGACGCGCTTCTGGCAGGCCCACGAAACTTCCGGTGCCGAGGCCACGCTGTTTCTCCACCCGAACAACCATCCGCTCGACTCGGATCTGGTGGAGGTGAACACGGAGAATTGGGTCACGGCTTTCCATAATCGCCCGCATCCGCCGGAGGGGATTTTCCAGAACCTGGTCAACGCCGGGTTGTATGTGATCAACAAGTCGGCCCTCGCCCCGTGGTCGCGCGACGTGCAGCCGATGGACTTCGGCAAGGACTTGTTCCCCGCGATGTTGCGGCGCGGCGCCAAGCTGCTCGGCTACAACAGCCCGGAGTTCATCAAGGACATCGGCACGCCGGCACGCTACGACTGGGCCTGTGCACAGTATGCCGCCGGCATCATTCAGCGCAGCTCGCTCGCCATCCCGCAGCGCGCCGTCTTCCTCGACCGCGACGGGACTCTGGTGAAGGAAGTCAGCGCGCAAGGTTTGCGCTCAATTGACGAACTGGAGTTGCTGCCCGGCGTGCCCGAGGCCATCCACGAATTGAACCATGCCGGCCTGCGCGCGGTGCTGGTCACGAACCAGCCGGTCGTCGCCAAGGGCTTCGTCACCGAGGCGCAGTTGCAGGAGATTCACAACAAGCTGGAGACGCTGCTGGGCCGCGAACACGCCTTCCTCGATCGCATTTACTTCTGTCCGCATCACCCGGAGAAAGGTTTTCCTGGTGAGCGCGCGGACTTGAAGATCGAGTGTGACTGCCGCAAGCCGAAGATCGGGATGATTCAACGCGCCCAGCGCGACCTGAACATTGAGCTCAAGAATTCCTGGCTCATCGGCGACACCACGACCGACGTGCAGACCGCGCGCAATGCCGGACTGAAATCAATCCTGGTGCGCACCGGCCACGGCGGCGCGGATGCGAAGCACAGCGCCACGCCGGATTATGCGTGCGACACTTTGCTGGAGGCCGTGAGGCTCGTGGTGGCGGAGAATCACAAAGCCGCCCCGGTGTGAGGTTGCGTTCAGCCGCACGTCTTTCATGGGCCGTAACTCGTGGGCCGCAGCCTGGTGAAGGATTCCTCCCAGAATAGAAGCTGCAAACGTCCGGCGCTTCCGTACACTGCGCTCACCATGTGGCGCATCATTTCCCTGCTCGTGTTCGGCCTGCTGTCGCAACTTTGCTTCTCCCAACCCGCTCCCACGGGCGCACCGCCCGACGCCGTGCAACAGCGGCTCAAGTCGTTGGAGGAAGCGATCACCTTCATGAAGCATGACCTCGCCAAGCTCTCCGGCGACGGGCAGTGGTTCCAGCGCCTCGGCGACCTCGCGACCGTGGACAAGGTGCGCTTTACCGGCCCGCCACCGCGCACGACCAACAATCCCACCGCGCAGGATGCTGGATTGGAAGTCCTCATCTCCGCCTACACTTTCATTCCCAAGCGCGCCGTCGACATCAAGCTGCCGCTCATCGTCTTCGTTCACGGCGGCGTGCATGGCGACATGAACCCGGCGGGTAATCTTCACCTTGTGCGCGAACTGCTCGAACAGGGCTACGCCGTCATCGCGCCGGATTATCGCGGCAGTTCCGGTTACGGCGCGACTTTCTGGAAACAGATTGATTACGGCGGACGCGAAGTGGACGACGTGTTCGCGGCCAAGCAATGGATGCTGGAGAACCACGCGGAGATCGACGCCGCGCGCGTCGGCATCATCGGCTGGAGCCACGGCGGATTGATCACGCTCATGAACCTGTTCCAGCACCCGAAGGATTTTCGCGCGGGCTATGCCGGCGTACCGGTGAGCGATCTGGTGGCGCGCATGGGTTACAAAGGCCAGGGCTATCGCGATGAGTTCTCCGCGCCCGGCCACCTCGGCAAGTCGGCGGAGGACAACGTGCAGGAATACCGCCAACGCTCGCCGGTCACGCACGCGGCGAAATTGGAGTCACCGCTGCTCATCCAGACCACGACCAACGACGAGGACGTGAACGTGTTGGAGGTTGAAGCGCTGATCAACGCGCTGAAGGCGGCGGGAAAGAGTTTCCAACATCGCATCTATACCAACGCTCCAGGTGGGCACGCCTTCAACCGGCTGGACACGAAGTTCGCCCGCGAAAGTCGCCGGGAGATTTATGAGTTCCTGGCCCGGCACCTGAAGCCGTCGAATCCGCCGAAGTGATCGAAGTTGCCTAAGAAAGCAGGAGAAAGAAAAAGGGCCGCCATCGCTGGCGGCCCTGGATTTTTTAGGAGCGGACCAGAAATTATTTCGCGGCACCCTTGTGGTTCTTCACGAAGTCCACGCACTGGGTGATCTCGGGCACGCTGGTGGTCCAGTTGTACTCGTACTCGACGGAAATGTTGCCCTCGAAGCCCTGCTTCTTCAGCTCGTCCAGGCAACGGCCAATCTCGCCCACACCGGTGCCGTAGGGCACGTCGTGGCTCTGACCAAAATCAACTTTGTCCTTCATGTGGCTGCTGATGATGCGGCCCTTGAGCACGCGCAGGCACCAGACCGGGTTCAGTCCACTGGTCTGCCAGTGGCCGGTGTCGGCGCAGGCACCGATGCGCGCGTCGCGGCCTTTGGTCACCTCCAGGATGTAATACGGATCCCAGACCTTGTAGTTGGGATTGTTGGGCTGGCGCGGATGATCATGAATGCCCACGCGGATGTCGAACTCCTTCACCAGCGGCTCAATGATGTCGAGCTTGGTGGCGTCTTCGGTGGTGATGCCGTAGAGGCCGATCTTCTTGCCGAACTCAAAAATCTTGCGCCACTCGGTGGCGTCTTTGCCGCCGACCACGCCGTAGTTCACCGCCTTGACGCCATGCTCCTTGAGCTTGGCCTGGACCTTGGCGATCACCTCGTCGGAGGAGTTGTGGTTCCACGACACAGTCGGCTCCTCCTTGCTCAGCTTCTGGCCGGGGTAGAACTCGATGACCTTGCCGCCGCACTGGGCCGTCTTCTCGATGGCCTCGAAAACGGAGTAGCGGTTGAAGCTGTAGGCCTGGGCACCGATGGCGAAGCCGTTCTGCTTGAACTGCTCCGGGATGGGTTCCGCGCCCGCGACGGCAGTGAACAGGGTCGCGACGACGCACGAGAGATAGAGAGACTTTGCTTTCATAATTATTCGCAACTGGTGTGCGCGAATAGCACTCGCGGCGCGAGGGACTGTCAAAACAAAAACGGCGCGGCGTGGGCGTGGAATTGGAATTGGAATTCATCTTGCCTTGCACGACACTCCGCCTCCCAAAATGAAAACGAAGAACAAACGCGCCGCGGCGAAAGCAAACAACGAACGCTTTTACTCCGCGCAGGTCGTCGATGGCGTCGAGCGCGCCGCCAGCCGCGCCATGCTTTATGCCACCGGGTTCAAGGAGGCGGACTTCCGCAAGCCGCAGGTCGGTGTCGCCTCCACCTGGAGCATGGTCACGCCGTGCAACATTCACATCGACCAACTCGCGGTCAGCGTGGCGCAGGGCATCAATGAGGCCGGCGGCAAGGCTGTCGTGTTTAACACCATCACCATTTCCGACGGCATCTCGATGGGCACCGAGGGCATGAAGTATTCGCTCGTCTCTCGTGAAGTTATTGCCGACTCCATCGAGACGGTCGTGGGCTGCGAGGGCTTCGACGGCGTGGTCGCCATCGGCGGCTGCGACAAGAACATGCCCGGCTGCATCATGGGATTGGCGAAGCTGAACCGTCCGGCCATTTTCGTTTACGGCGGCACGATTTTGCCGGGCGATTACCACGGCACGCCGGTGGACGTGGTTTCCGTGTTCGAGGCTGTGGGCAAGAACGCCGCCGGCACGATGAGCGACCAGGAAGTTCATGACCTCGAAGCGGTGGCGATTCCGGGCGCCGGTTCGTGCGGTGGGATGTACACGGCGAACACGATGGCCTCGGCCATCGAGGCGCTCGGCATGAGTTTACCGAACAGTTCCGCGCAAGCCGCCATCTCCGGCGAGAAGACCAGCGACTGCGAGCGCGCGGGAGCGGCGGTGCTGAACTTGATCAAGCAAGGCATCCGCCCCAGCGACATCATGACCAAAAAGGCGTTCGAGAACGCCATCACGCTCATCATCGCGCTCGGCGGTTCGACGAACGCCGTGCTGCATCTCCTCGCGATGGCGCACACCATCGGAGTGAAGCTGACCATTGATGACTTCACGCGCGTGGGCAAACGCGTGCCGGTGCTGGCCGACCTCAAGCCCAGCGGCAAATACGTCATGGTCGAGCTGGTGAAAATTGGCGGCACTGTGCCGTTGATGAAAATGCTGCTCGACGAGGGTTTGATGCACGGCGACTGCCTGACCGTCACCGGCAAAACACTCGCGGAGAATTTGCAAGACGCGCCGGATTATCCCGCCGGCCAGGACGTGGTGCGCCCGTTCAGCAACCCGATCAAGAAGAACAGCCACCTCGTCGTGCTCTACGGCAACCTTGCGGCGACGGGTTCGGTCGCGAAAATTTCTGGCAAGGAAGGGATGAAATTCACCGGCAAGGCGATCGTGTTTGAAAAGGAAGAGGCGGCGCTCGCCGCCATCCTCGACGGCACGGTGAAGAAGGGCCACGTCATTGTCATCCGTTACGAAGGGCCGAAGGGCGGGCCGGGAATGCGTGAGATGCTTTCGCCGACTTCCGCTGTCATGGGCCGCGGTCTCGGCAAGGACGTGGCGCTGATCACCGACGGACGTTTCTCCGGCGGCAGCCACGGCTTCGTGGTTGGCCACATCACGCCCGAGGCGCAAATCGGCGGCCCCATTGCTATCATCAAGAACGGCGACCCGATCACCATCGATGCCGACAAGCGGCAGTTGAACCTCGACATCCCGGCCAGCGAAATCAAAGCGCGGCTCAAGAAGTGGAAGGCACCCAAGCCGCGCTACACCCGCGGGGTGCTGGCGAAGTATGCGAAGCTGGTCACCTCCGCCCACCTCGGCGCGGTGACAGATGCGGGGTTGTAAGGCACTCGCTGCTTCGTCATGCCCAAGTGGTTGAAGTTCATTATTGGGCTGATGCTTCTGCCCGTGTGCTTCGGCGCGGCTTCGGCCTTGTCGCGGGTCATCGGCGCGGCAGGAAACGCGCACACCTTCTGGGTCGCCTTCCTCGGCGGCGCGGCCTGCTGGCTGACGGTGTTCCTGCTCCTGCCCAAGCCCATGCTCATCTACGTCTTCGGTCACGAACTGACCCACGCAGTCTGGACATGGATCTTTGGCGGGCGGGTGAAGAAGTTCAAAGTTGGATCCAAAGGCGGGCACGTCATCATCACCAAGTCGAACTTCCTCATCGCGTTGGCCCCGTATTTTTTTCCGCTCTACGCGGCGCTGGTCATTCTCGTTTATGTGCTCGGCCATCGCATCTTGGACTGGCAGCGCTATCGCGTCTGGTTTCATTTTCTACTCGGCGCGACCTACGCATTTCACCTGACGCTCACTTGGTACATTCTACAGACGCGGCAGTCGGACATCACCGAGCAGGGCTATTTGTTTTCGGCGACGGTCATCTGGATTGGCAACGTGCTGGTGCTGCTGATCGGTATTCCACTGATCACTGCGCGCGTTCGCCTCTTCGACGTGTGCGGTTGGTGGATGGAGGGCACGGCGCAGGTATTTCACTGGTTGGCACGCGCCTTGTAGCGACAAACCACTTGCATTGCCCAAAACATTGCGGCGAAAGTCGCGCACGGTTTTTTGCGTTCTATGAACCTGGCGGACATTCTGAGCCCTGAGCAAATCATCCCTGAACTCAGGGCCACGACCCGGTGGGAAGCCATCGACGAGTTGATCGAAAATCTCGTCGCCACGGGGAAGATCAAGCCCGAGCATCGCGAGCCAATCACGGCCGTGGTGCGCAAGCGCGAGACTTCCATGAGTACCGGCATAGGCTTCGGCATTGGTATACCGCACGCCAGCACCGACTTGATTTACGAAGTAGTCGGCGCGCTGGGCCGCTCGGGCAAGGGGGTGAACTTTGATGCGCTCGACAGCCAGCCGGTCAACCTCGTCGTCCTCTTCCTCGTTCCCCAAGGCCAGTTCCAGAAACATCTCCACACGCTCGCCGAAATCGCCAAGCTGCTGCACAAGAAGGAATTCCGAAAGCTGCTGGAGGTCTCTCCCGACGCCGCCTCAATTTTCCAGACGATCAAATCCCAGACCGCCGCGAAGGCGTGAGCTTTTCCAATCCCCAACCAGCGAAACACATGACTTTCTACCTTCAGCCGCAGCCTGGTTCCGGTGAGTCGCGCTGCATTGGCGAGAGTGGCGCGCGTAAATTGTTTGTCCGGGGCGCGCGCCCGGCCCGCACTTCCACCAGCACTCTGAACACCACCGCCCCCCGCCAAGGCACCGTGCCCTTTTGCTTCGCCCGCTGTCCGGCCATGGTCTCGATTTATCTCGAGCGTTCATGATTCATCTGGGGATCGAACAGCGGCTTCGCGCCGTCGTCGCACGAGTCCTGCCCGAGGCCAATCTTACCACGGTGCTGGTTCGCCCGTGCCCGGATCCGAAGTTTGGGGATTACCAGAGCAACTCGCTCATGGCCCTGGCCAAGGAGCGCAAGATGAACCCACGCCAGCTCGCCACCGAGGTGCTGGCGCGACTCGACCTGAGCGACACTTGCGAGAAGGTCGAAATCGCCGGAGCCGGCTTCTTGAATTTCAGGGTCAAGCAATCCGCCATCGCCGCTGTGGTCGCGGCGGCGGTGCGTGGCGAACATCTCTTTTTCAGCAAGGCCGCGCAGCCCCGCACTATCGTCATCGATTTCAGCTCGCCCAACGTGGCCAAGCCGATGCACGTCGGCCACAATCGCTCCACGGGCATCGGCGATTCGCTTCAGCACATCCTACGCCTGCTCGGCCATCGCGTCATCAGCGACAACCACATCGGCGACTGGGGCACGCAGTTCGGCAAGCTGCTCATCGGCTGGAAACAGAATCTCGATCGCGCCGCGCTCGAACGCGACCCCATCGGCGAGATGGAACGGCTCTATAAAGTTATCAACGTCGAGTGCGATGCCACTCCGGCGCGGCTCGAAGACGCCAAGCAGGAGTTGGTGAAACTCCAGGCTGGAGACGCGGAGAACCTCGCCATCTGGCAGGAGATGATCCGCCTGTCGCAGGTGCAGTTCGACACCATTTACGGACGGCTCGGGGTGAAGTTCGATCACGCGCTCGGCGAAAGTTTCTACAACCCGTGGCTCGGCGGCGTGGTGAACGATTTGCTGGCGCGTGGCCTCGCACAGGAGAGCGAGGGTGCCATCGGCGTGTTCAGCGACGGTTCGCTGCCGCCCAAGCAGGATCCCTTTCTCGTCCATCGCGAGGGCGAGTGGGTGGCCGACCCGGCACTGGTGCGCAAGAGCGATGGCGGTTTCAACTACATGACCACCGACCTCGCCACGGTGGATTACCGGCTCAAGACCTGGTCGCCCGACGAAATCGTTTACGTGGTGGACGACCGCCAGGCACCGCACTTCCGCAAGCTGTTCCTCATCTTCGCCCGCTGGCAGCCCGAGGCGGCCAAGAAGGTGAAGCTCGTGCATGTCGGTTTCGGGAAAATCCTCGGCGACGACGACAAGCCCTTCAAGACCCGCAGCGGTGACACGGTGAAGCTCGGCGACGTGCTCGATGAAGCGGAGGAGCGCGCGTTGCGGACCGTCTCCGAGAAAAACCTGGAGATGCCGGAAGCCGCACGCCGCGAGATTGCCCGCGTGGTCGGGCTCGGCGCGGTGAAGTACGCCGATCTGCTGCCCAACCGCCAGAGCGATTACGTGTTCAGTTGGGACAAGATGCTTTCGCTCCAAGGCAACACCGCGCCCTACCTGCAATACGCCTACGCGCGCATCCGTTCGATCTTTCGCAAGGCCGGGGACAATGCGGAACGCGAAACACGAAACGCGGAACTGGTTCTCAACGCGCCGGAAGAGCTGGCGCTGGCCCGGCACCTTCTCAACTTCGGCCTCACGCTCGAAGCGGCGGCCGAAGATTACCGCCCGAATTTCCTCTGCAATTATCTCTACGAGCTGTCCGGTTACTTCGCCGGTTTTTATGAAGCGTGCCCCGTCTTGAAATCAGAAGGATCCGAACGCACCTCGCGCCTGATGCTCTGCGATGCGACCGCGCGCGTGCTCAAGCAGGGGCTGGAAGTTCTCGGCATCGAAGTGCTGGAGCAGATGTAGCCGGCGAGGTGGGAGTAGTCGCGCTGCGACAACTCCGCCCGCGTTCAGCGGGCGGCCCGTGCGACGCACTACCGGACGAGACCTCTCGCCAGTTCGTTGCGCCGCTGATGCGCGGCGCTACTTGTCGCAGCGCGACAAGTTCCACCCGTGCCCTGGTCTGACCGCCCCATTTTACCGCCGTGCCCGCGATTCAATTTGCCTCGCCCCGCCTCACTGCCTATAACCGCTCCACAGCACGACTGGCATGGCTAATACTTCTCAGCTTCGCGGCAGATTCACCCTCACGTTGATTCTTTGGCTCGTGCTGCTCGGGGGCGTCGCGCGGCTGCCCGCGCAGTTGAACTTCGACGTGTTCGTCGGACACGGCCTCGGCCTTTCCGACAGCACCGTCGCGGAAGCAAGTTGGTTTCCCGTCACCTGCGAGATTCAGAACGACGGCCCGAGCTTCCAGGCCGTGGTCGAGCTGACCGGCGGCCAGTTCGGCGGCGGCCAACTGCGGCGCATCGCCGTCGAACTGCCCACCCACACCAAGAAGCGGTTCACCGTGCCGATGTATTGCACCAGCCGCTACCGGACCAGTGTCGAGGCACGGCTCCTGAGCGAGAAGGGCAAGATCATCGCCGAGCGCACCGGTGTGGACGCGCGCACAGTGGTGGACTGGCAAAGCCCGCTCATCGCCAGTCTTTCGCGCACGCATGGCGGCGCGGCGGGATTGCCGGAGAGCGTGGGCAAGAACTCGCAGTTGCGTCCGGCCACCACGCATCTTTCGCCTGAGCTGTTTCCCGACAACCCGCTCACGCTCGAATCGATCTCGGCCCTCTACCTGCACTCCTCGAAAGCGGTGGAGTTGAAACAGCCGCAGTCCACCGCGCTGCTCGCGTGGGTCGAGGGCGGCGGGCATTTGATCCTCGGCGTGGAACAGCCGGGCGACGTGAACGGCGTGGCGTGGCTGCAAAGTTATCTCCCTTGCGCGCTGGGCGACGCCGAGGTTCGCAAAGATCACAGCGCCCTCCAGCAATGGCTGCAAACACCGCGTGAGGAGGAGGCCGCCGCCCGCGCCCGGCAGAACCGCAACCGCCAGAATCCCAATCAGCCGCAGATGGCGAACCCCTTCACCATGCTGCTCACCGACAACACTTTCGAATCCGCCGACCTGCCCGTGGTGCGCGCGACCTTGCGCGATGGCACCGTGCTCATCGGCACGCCGGACGCGCCGCTGGCCATCCTGGCGGCGCGCGGACGCGGCACGGTCACCGTGCTGCTCTTCAGTCCTGAGTTGGAGCCGTTCCGCTCGTGGAAAAACCGGACCTGGTTCTGGGCGCGGCTCGGCTCCGTGCCCATCGAGTGGCTGGCCTCGGCCAACGTAAACAACAGCAGCTCCATGTCGCTGGATGGAATCTTCGGCGCGATGGTGGACAGCAAACAGATCCGTAAGCTGCCCGTGGGCTGGCTGCTGTTGCTGCTGCTCGCCTACCTCGTGGTCATCGGCCCGCTCGACCAGTATTGGCTCAAGAAGATCAACCGGCAGATGCTGACGTGGATCACCTTCCCGACCTATGTGGTGCTGTTCTCGCTGCTGATTTATTTCATCGGCTACAAGCTGCGCTCCGGCGAGATGGAGTGGAACGAGTTGCACGTCGTGGATGTGACGCCGCACGGCGAGAAGTCGGATCTGCGCGGCCGGACCTTCTGCTCCGCGTATTCGCCGGCTAATGCGCGCTACGAAGTGGCGTCAGACACCGGCTACTCCACGCTGCGCGGCGAGATCGGCCAGGGCGGCGCGCAGGAAATCAGCAAGGCGGTGGTTGAACAGCGTGGAAACGGATTCGCCGCGCAACTGCAAGTGCCGGTGTGGACCAGCCAGTTGTTCGTGAACGACTGGTGGAAGCAGACCGGCACGCCGCTCAACTTCACCGTCACTCCGCGCGGCGATTCGTACGACGTGCGGATCGAAAATCCTTCCGGCAAAAAAATCCCGCAGGCGCGGCTCATCGTTGACGGGCGAATGCACGAGTTGGGCGACGTGACGAAGGGAGGTCCCCGCCTCATCAAAGCGCAGGGCGGCACGCTCCTCCCGGCCTTCGTGCAGGTCAACGTCGGCCGGTTCAACAGCGCGGTGCAGCAGCGCCAGCAGCAGTTCGGCTCCAGCCACGGGGAGCGCCTCGATGACAATTTCGTCGCCATCGCGGCCGCGTCCTTCCTCGCCACCGCCGTCCAGAGCGCCGACCCAGTTCAGCCAGGGAACCAATACTGGAGCCGCTTCGTCACGCCGCCCGGCTTCGACCTCACGCCGCTCATGCAGCGCGGCGACGCCATCCTGCTCGCCTGGATGCCCGGTGACACCCTGGTGCCGACGCTGAACAAGTTTTCCCCGCGCCACTCGAGGAAGGACACGGTGCTGCGCGTCGTGGTTCCAATCGGAAAATGATTTCATCTATGGAAACGACCTCCTCAACTGATACGCGAACGCCGAGCGCCCCGCCCGTCCCCGCCGTGCAAACGAACGGCCTGACCCGCACTTACGGCGCGATGACGGCGCTCAGTTCGCTCGACCTCACCGTCCAGCGCGGCGATCTGTTCGGCTTCATCGGATCGAACGGCGCGGGCAAGACGACCACGCTACGCATCCTCGCCACTTTCCTCGCGCCCAGCGCCGGCAACGCCTACGTGCTCGGCCACGACGTCGTGCGCGACGCCGATGCCGTGCGCCACGTCATCGGTTACATGCCGGATTTCTTCGGTGTGTACAAGGACATGGAGGTGACTGAGTACCTCGATTTCTTCGGCGCCTGCTACAAGATTCCCACCGCCCAGCGCGAGAAAACCGTCAGTGATGTGCTCGA
This sequence comes from Pedosphaera sp., assembly GCA_031414955.1. Lineage (GTDB taxonomy): Bacteria > Verrucomicrobiota > Verrucomicrobiia > Limisphaerales > SIBH01 > JANNGC01. The sequence continues at coordinate 29,062 of JANOQV010000159.1, forward strand.
ACTCGTGGGCTTGACCGAGAAGAAGGGCGCGCTCATCGGAGCACTCAGTCGCGGCATGCAGCAGCGCCTCGGCCTGGCCCGCGTGCTCATCCATGATCCGCAACTGCTCCTGCTCGACGAGCCGGCCAGCGGACTCGACCCGCGCGCGCGCATCGAGATGATGGCCGTGCTCCAGGAACTCCAGCGCATGGGCAAGACGATCATCATCTCGTCGCACATTCTCAGCGAGCTGCAGACGCTCTGTAACCAGGTTGCGATCATCGAGCGCGGCAAGTTGATTTACAGCGGCCCCGTCACCGGCGTCACCCAGCAGCTCTCCGAGACGCGCATCATGTGGGCCAAGGTTCCGCCCGAGCAGCACGTCCGCGCCATGGATCTGCTCAAGGTGCTGCCCCAGGTCCGCGCCGTGGAGGAACTGCAAGAACGCCTCAAGGTCACCATGCTCAACCACGACACCGACCCCAGCATCATTTCCGAGACGCTGGTCCAAGGCGGGGTGAAGTTGCGCGGCCTGCGCGAGGATGAGATCGGCCTGGAGGAAGTCTTCATGCGCGTGACCAAGGGCGAGACGCAGTAATCATGACTGCCGGTCAAAAAGTGGATCTAGTTCTCGGCGCGATACTGGCCGTGGCGGGGATTGTTTGGGTGATACGCGCCATCTGGTTTGCTCCGGCTGAACTCCTGTCCTCCAAGGTTTCTTCCGCTCTCTGGGGCTTTCTCTTGGTAATCCTTGGCTTGTTTCGCATCGGCAAGGCGCTTCAAGCGGCATGGGTGACTCCTGACCGCCGCGCGATCACGATCCTCGCGGTGCTCGCAGCTTGCATCATCTCCTGGTTGGTGGCGCGTCGGGCTGAAAAACGGCGGGAGATTCCCAAGCCGTGAGCACCAGATTTGTGGCAGCCGGAGATAACGATGGCGCTCCGACGGATTCACTTTTGACTTTCTCCTCGCTCAATGCGGTCCATGTGCTGCGTGTCGTGGCGCGTTGCGCGCGACAGTTTCCGGTTGGTGTTTGGAGCTTGGTGTTTCTTTGGGGTTTGATGTTTGGAGTTTGGAGCTTCCTCCCATGACTTTCCTCCCCATCGTCGCCCGCGAGCTGCGTGTCACGGCACGCAAGCGCAGCACGTACTGGATTCGCTTCTCCGCTGCAGCGGTGGCGATGGCCGTGTGCGGCTGGTCGTTCATTTTCTTCACCCAGATGGGCGCAGCCAGCATGGCGGGCAAGATGTTATTCGGAGGAGCCGTCGGGCTGGCCTGGTTTTACGCGGTCATCGGTGGTGTCTTCAAAACCGCCGACACGCTCAGCGAGGAGAAGCGCGACGGCACACTCGGCCTGCTCTTCCTCACCGACCTCAGGGGTTACGACATCGTGCTGGGCAAGATGGTGGCCGCGTCGGTGAACTGGTTCTTCGGATTGATCGCGCTCTTCCCCGTCATGGCGTTGTCGCTGCTCATGGGTGGCGTCGCGCCGGGCGAGTTCTGGCGGAGCATTGTCGGGCTGACCAATCTGCTTTTCTACTCGCTCGCCCTGGGCATGTTCGTCTCGTCCTTCTCGCGCAACGAACGGCGCGCAGCGGGCCTCACCATCGGCCTGCTCGTGCTGCTGCTCTGGCTGCCTTCGAGCCTGGCCGAATGGCAGCAGCACCGTACCGGCGCCACGGTTCCGCCGCTCGGCCTGGTGCTGCCCGACGTGCTCAGCCCCATGCGTTTCGCCAGCGACTACGAATACGGACGCCAGCCGCAACTGTTCTGGCAGTCGCTCGCGGCGTCGCACGGCGTGGGCTGGCTGTTCATCGCCCTGGCCAGTCTCATCGTGCCGCGGACCTGGCAGCAGCCGAGCGGACGGGTCGCGCGCTGGGAGGAGCAGGCCGGGCAATTCAGTTATGGACGGAACGCCACGCGCCGTCGCCGCTTCCGTCAACGTGCGCTCGAACTGAATCCTTTTTACTGGGTCGCGGCCCGCGCCCGGGGCCAGTCCGTCTCCATCCTCGCAGTCCTGCTGCTCGCCTGCGCCGGCTTCCTTTTCTGGTTCGTGCAGGACCCGCAGGATTGGACCAATGAAGACTCCTATCTCTTCGCGACCTTCTGTTTGCACAGCATCATCAAGGTCTGGCTTGCGCTGGCCGCGTGCCGGCGGTTCGTGGATGACCGGCGCAGCGGCGCGTTGGAACTGATCCTCTGCACGCCGCTCACCACGGGCGAGGTGGTGCGCGGACAATGGCTCGCTCTCGGCCGTCAGTTCCTCGGACCGATCCTGCTCGTGCTGGTGGCGGACACGTTGCTGCTTTGCTTTGGCAGCTACGCCGTCAATTACCGACTCCCTCGCGACCAGGCGCTCTTCGCCCTGATGTTCGGCGCAAACGTGATCGTCTTCCTCGCCGACATTGTCGCGCTGGGGTTGCTCTCGATGTGGCGCGGCCTGAAGTCCCGCCATTCGTACACCGCGTGGCTGTGGTGCGTGGTGCAAGTGCTGGCGCTGCCGTGGGTGATCTTCTACGTCGGGCTGACGGTGTTCTTCATGCTCGCTTTCCTGCCCAGGGTCATGACCCAGGCCAACGCCAACACGGGCTGGACCCAGACGCTCATGGATTACATGGCGTTCTTTATGACGGGGATGTGGTTCGTCGGCTGCATGGCCATGGCAATCCTCTCGGCCTGGTGGGCGTGGCGTTGCTTGAGGTCGAAGTTTCGCGAGCAAGTCACGGGAGTCTTCACGGCCGGAGCGCCCTTTCGAGCCAGGCCAACTCCCGTTCCACCCACCTTGCCTTCCCCGGCTGAACGAGTTTGACCACGCCAGGCGAAACCCGGCCTGGTTCGGCGATTGGTGTTTGATGTCATGAACTCCTTTGCTGTTTGGTTGGTCTGCGCATGACGTTGTTGCCCATCGTCGCCCGGGAACTGCGCGTGGCCTCGCGCCGCGCCGCGACTTACTGGACGCGCTTCACCTTCGCGCTGCTGGCCATCATCGTCGGTTCGTTTGCCTGGGCCATGCTCCTTCACCAATCGCCGCGGGAGACGGGCTACAGGCTTTTTATCTGGCTGGCCGTCCTCGCCTACCTCTACTCGCTCATCAGCGGCGCGCTGGCCACGGCGGATTGCGTGAGCGAGGAGAAGCGCGAAGGCACGCTCGGGCTGCTCTTCCTCACCGACCTGCGCAGCTACGACATCGTGCTCGGCAAGCTCGCCGCCTCTTCCATCACCGCCATCTACGGGCTGCTGGCACTCTTTCCCATCCTGGGCATTCCGTTGCTGCTCGGTGGCGTGGCCCCGGCGGAATTCTGGCGCGTGGTCCTGGTGTGCCTGAACAACCTTTTCTTCTCGCTCACTCTGGGGCTGATTTGCTCCACGCTCTGCAAGGACGAGCGCAAATCCATCGGGCTGGCGATCCTGATTATCCTTCTCATCACGGCCGCCTGGCCCGGTCTCGTGGCGTGGATCGCCGTCTCGATTCAATCCAGCCATCCGCTCTACAACCTGCTCCGCAATCACCCCGAGGGTCTGCTGGTCCCCACTCCCGGCTTCGCCTGTTTCTTCGCTTTCGACGACGCCTACAAATCAATGACGAGGGGCGCGACCTTCAACTGGTTCTACCTCTCGCTGGGGGTCGTCAACGCGATGGGCTGGGTGTCGCTGATTCTCACCACGATCATTCTGCCGCGCATCTGGCACGACAAGGCCGCGACGGCCGCGACGTTGCGCCGCCGCGAGAAAGTGCGGGTCTGGACGGCGGGCACCAGCGATGTCCGCGACGCCTTCCGCCGCCACCTGCTCGAGATCAATCCCTTCTACTGGCTGGCCTCGCGCGACCGTTTCAAGGGGACGCTGGTCTGGCTTTGGGTCGGCGCGGCCGCGCTCGTCTGGGCGCTCGGACTGGCCAACGCGCGGCGCGACTGGCTGGAGGTCGGCGTGTACGTGATGACCGCGTTGCTGGCGCATTCGTTCTTCAAATGCTGGGTGGCGATGGAGGCTTCGAAACAGCTCGGGGCGGATCGTCGCAGCGGCGCGCTGGAACTGCTCCTCTCCACGCCCCTGAGCGTGCCGGACATTTTGCGCGGCCAATGGTTGGCGCTCCTCCGACAGTTCGGCCCTGCGGTGGCCCTAGTCTGCGCGGTGGATCTGGTGTTCCTCGGCCTGGGGCTGAAGGAGACGGGTTCAAACGATCGCGGTTCGTGGATTCTGACGTGCCTCGCCGGCATTGGCGTCTTCGTCCTCGACCTGATCACGCTCGCGCTGCTCTCGATGTGGTTGAGCCTGCGGGGCCGCAAGACCAGCCAGGCCGGCCTCAGCGCCATCGTGCGCGTGTGCGTGGTGCCGTGGTTTCTCTTCGGTGCCTTCTGCGCCTTCGTGGCCGTGCTCGACGAAGTCTTCGGCTACAGCGCGCTCCCCAGCGACTACCGCGAAGGCCAATGGCTGCTCACCGTTTGGGTCGGCATCTCGGCCGTGAACGACTTCCTGCTCGGCGCCTCAGCCCTGCGCAACCTGCGCACGCGCTTTCGCTCGGTGGCGATGGAACGCGTTGAGACGAGGGCGGGGATTTGGCAAAGGTTGTTGGCGAGAAAGCGGGTGGAATGAAAACCCCAAGCTCCAAGCTCCAAGCACCAGGGAAACACCAAGCTCCAAGCTCCAACTCGCCGCGGGCGGGCCAGTGGATTGGTGTTTGGGATTTGGAGCTTCTCTGGAACTTGGAGCTTGGAGCTTGGAGCTTTCCCCCATGAGTTACCTCCCCATGGTCGAACGCGAACTGCGCTCCCGCGCGCGGAAGCGCTCGACCTATTGGGTGCGGGGCGGGGCGGCCTTCCTCGCCACGGCCATCGCCGGGTTTGTACTGATGTTCATGTCTGGCATGGGCGGAGGGGCTGTCGGCCACGGCGTGATGGAGGTGCTGGCCTGGCTGGCCTTTCCGTTCGTGGTGCTGGAAGGATTGCGCAACACCGCCGACTCGCTCAGCGCCGAGAAACGCGAGGGCACGCTTGGGCTGCTCTTCCTCACCGACCTGCGCGGCTACGACGTGGTGCTGGGGAAATTCTTCGCCTCTTCGCTCACCAGCTTCTACGCGCTGCTGGCCATGGTCCCGGCGCTCGCGGTGCCGGTGTTGCTCGGCGGCGTGACGGGCGCGGAGTTCTGGCGGCTCGTGCTCGCGCTGATTAATGCGCTGTTCTTTTCGCTCACGGCGGGGACGTTGATTTCCGCGATTAGCCGTTCCGAACGGCGCGCCTGGACCGCGACCTTCGCGTTCATCGGGTTGTTCGTCATCCTCGTTCCCGCCGCAGCCACCGCCACGCAACAGCAATGGCTGATGAACTTCAGCCCGTTCACGTCCTTCATGCTGCACGCCGAGACGGATTACACCGCCGCCCCCGCGCTTTATTGGCGCGCGCTTTGGATACCGCATGTGATGAGCTGGGTGTGCCTGGCCCTCGCCAGCGTCCTGCTGCCGATTAGCTGGCAGGAATCAGGCCGGCGATCCGGTCAACGCCGCCACGTCGTCGAACCGGAGCGCGCCCACCGTCGGCGCAACGCCATGCTCGCCGTCAATCCCATCTGGTGGCTGACCTCGCGCCACACCCATCAGCGCGCCTGGCTCTGGCTGGCCGTGTCTGTGGTTGCGGTGCTGGCGGTCGCTAGTTTCACAGCCTTGCAGGGGAGCGGAAACAGCCTGTGGGCGCTCTACGGCGGGATGGTGGCTGTGCATCTCTTGCTCGCGGTCTGGGTGGCCTTTGAGGCTTGTGATTCCTTCTCCGAGGCGCGCAGTACCGGCGCCGTGGAACTGCTGCTCTCCACGCCGCTACCCGTCCGGCAGATTTTGCGCGGGCAGCATCTCGCACTGCGTGAATTGTTCCTTGGCCCAGTCGTGTTTCTCCTCAGCGTGGAAGTGCTATTGACCGGTGCGCAAATTTTCCTCATGGCGAGCAGCGCCGGACCTTTCATGGAAAGGGCGGCCGTCCTGCTCTTGCTCGGATTTAGTTTGGTCTGGTTCATCCTGGATCTGCTGGCCGTGGCCGAAGTCGGCATGTGGTACGGCTTGACCTCCCAGAAACCCACCCAAGCCATGACCAAGACCATCCTGGTCGTCCTCGTGCTGCCGCTGCTCGGCGCAGCCTGCTGCTATCCCATCCTGCCGGGCTTGATGGTGGCCAAGAGCGTGATCTTTTACACCTGGGCGCAGAGCAAGCTGGAGAGGGAGTTCCGCCGTGCCGCCACGGAACGCTACGACTTGCCGGGGGCGAGGCGGTGGTTTGGGGGCGGGCCGAGGAAGCTGAAGATGCCGCAGTGAAAACTGCTGGGCTTCAGTGCTTCGCTCAATGCGTTAGCGTCAGGGCGTCGGGCAATGGGTTGAGCTGGCGTGTCAATTCCGCAGCTTCTGGTCCCTCTGCATTTTTCTGCCATCAAAACTTTCTGCCAGGATTTCCTGTGCCGCACCATCGGCGGCCCCGGATGAGCATGGCAGAAAGATTTGATGGCAGAAAAATGGAGGTTGATCTGTCTGTTCGTTGCGATACCCATTCCAGCCACCTTGCGTGAGATTGCGTGAGAACAGCCCGTGTACAAAAGAAAAGAGCCGGACCAACTCCGGCTCAATGATGACAAGGTCATATACGCCTTCACCGAGGCGCTCAGAAGGGTAGCACGGCCAACTTTTATCGCTGTTCGAACCGCGCTACGAGCAAGACCTCTCTGCCAACCCTAAACGAACAGCGAAACTCATCTGGTATAATGGACCGCGCGGGAGCAAATCCGTTCAAAATCACTTTGAGCAATTTGGACGGCTATAAATCGCGCTGGGCCACCCACCAGAACTAGCTGATCGGCTGGGGATTCCGCCAGGCATGGCCCCGCACCGAGAGCAACTGATCGGCGGCAATTGGCCCCCAAGTCCCCGCCGCGTAAAACTCCCGCTCGGTCAGCGATTCTTCACCCCAGCCAGCACGAATCGGATCCACGATGCCCCAAGCCGTCTCCACTTCGTCGCGGCGGATGAACAACGTGGCGTCGCCCTCGATGGCCTCCAGCAGCAACCGCTCATAAGCCTCCGGAGTGTAGGCGCCAAATTCCGAGTCGTAGCTGAAGTGCATCCGCACCGGGCGCAGTTGCAGGCTGGTGCCGGGAATCTTGCCGTTGATGCGCAGCGTGATGCCCTCGTTCGGTTGGAGACGCAGGGTGATGGAATTGGCGTCGAGCTTGGGCCCGCACTGCGCGGCGAAGAGCACGCTGGGCGTGGGCTTGAACTGCACCCGAATCTCGCTCGCGCTCTGCGCCAGGTATTTTCCCGTGCGCAAATAAAACGGCACGCCCGACCAGCGCCAGTTGTCGATCATGAACTTGGCCGCCACGTAGGTCTCCACGTTCGAGCCGGGCTTGACCTTGTTTTCCTGGCGATAGGCCGGCACGGGCTTGCCATCCATGTCGCCCTCGGTGTACTGGCCGCGCACCACGTTCGTCGCCACCTGGCTGGGCTGAAGCGGGCGGATCGAGCGGAGCAACTTCACCTTCTCATCGCGGATGGCTTCCGCCTCCAGCGAGGTCGGCGGCTCCATCGTGGAGAGCGCGAGCACTTGCAGCAGATGGTTCTGCATCATGTCACGCAGCGCGCCCGCCTCCTCGTAATAACCGCCGCGCGAACCCACCCCGAGCTTCTCGCTCACGGTGATCTGCACGTTGTCCACGCACTGGCGGTTCCAGAGCTGCTCGAAGATGGAATTGGCGAAGCGGAAAATGAGGATGTTCTGCACCGTCTCCTTGCCGAGATAGTGGTCGATGCGGAAGATCTGCCGCTCGTGAGCGTGCTGCGTCAGGTCGCCGTTTAACAATCGCGCCGAGGCCAGATCGTGGCCAAAGGGCTTCTCGACTACGAGCCGCTGCCAGCCCGAGCTGGCGGGCCGCTCCTTGTGCAGCAAGTTGGCGTTGTTCAGATGCCCGACCACTTCGGCGAACTGGCTGGGCGAGGTGGAGAGGTAAAACAACTGGTTCTTCCGCAAGCCCTCGTGCTCGAAGCCTTCGATCATCAGCTTCAGCTTCTGGTAAGCCGCCGCGTCGCCGAACTCGCCCTGGCAATAAAAGACGCTCGCGGCGAACTCGTTCCAGATGGCCGCGTCCACCTGCTTCGTGCGGGAAAATTTCTCCAGCCCCTCCTTCAATTCCGTGCGCCACGCCTCGTGAGACTTCTCGCGCCGGGCAAAGCCGATGATGCGAAAGGGCGTGGGCAACTGCTGGCTGGCGGCCAGATGATAGAGCGCGGGGATGAGCTTGCGCGCCGTGAGGTCGCCGCTCGCGCCGAAGATGACGATGGTGCAAGGCTCGGACTTCCGGCGTCCGAAATCCAGCCGGCACGTCAGCAACTCATCCAGCGGATCGCCGTTCTCCAAATCTTGCATCGGAGAAACATGGCGACTGGGCCGGCGCAATTCAATCATTCTGGGCCGTCGTCTCCCTGAATCACATTCATGGAGTGCATGAACCGGCGCGACGTAGCGCCGGCTTTCCAGCCGGCAGGTGAGGGAGATTTTCCAGTCTCCAGTTCATGGGACCGAGACCACCCCAGCCCTCAACTCCCCACCCTCCACAGTGGCGGCTTCACCGCGCTCCGCTGCAGGAGCAGCCGGGGATTTTGCGACCGGTTGAAGGATTCAAGCACCTGGTCGTAATGCTCCCGCGCATCCCCGGCCTCCGCCCGCCACAACTCCGCGTAGGCTTTCGCCAGTTCCTGCGGGCTGTTGATCATCAGACCCAGCAGTTCGGCCAGCGGCTGGTTGCAATCGTTCAGCCAGAACTCCCTGGCCGGCCCGCGCGCGGCGGCGGCGATGGCAAGCGCCGCCGAGCCGCAAAACGGTTCCACCACACGCTGCACTTCCGTCGGGAACTGTTGCAGGATCACTGCCGCCAGCGCGCGCTTGCTGCCCTGATACTGGAATGGTTGCGGAACAATCATCTTCCTGATTGCCGCCGCGATTTAGCCGGAACAGTGTCGAACATGCGATGGGATTCTTGCCGCCACCTGGCTCACACGCCGCCGGGAGCCGCGCTCCAGCACGGGCGAAACAGCCTTGGCGTGGAATGCCCCTCTCCGCATCCGATGGGGAGAGGGATCAAGGGTGAGGTGTCAGGTAGTTTCAAGCTGGCCGCTTCGCGCTTGATGAATGAAAACATCTCCCTCTTCGGCCAACGGACCAGGGCTGGTCCTTGCCTCGCAGCGCGAGGCTTGCCACCTCCGCATCGTCCCATCGTTCGTCAACGGTGGACGGATGCGCCCACCCGCAGGTGCAGGAGTGGATGGAGGAGCTGGAGGAATTGCGCAAACACATCCCGAAGGAGGATGGGCCATAAGGTGCGAGTTCGGCTCCCTCTCCGCCCAGCAGGAGGAGAGGACTGGGGAGAGGAGGCACACATCCAATGCGCGTGAAGGGGGCGGTTCTAACAATCGACCATGGTTCATGGTTGTGCATTGGGGCGGTTACCGCTGGTCCCGACGTGATCCCGCCGGGTCTCAGTGAAGAGTTGAAGAACGAAATGGGCATGGCCAGGCGGCCGAGCAAAGGTTGAGGGTTGAGGGTTGAAAGTTGAGGGACGGAACAGTTCAGCACGAGCCGCAAGAGGTTGAAGAGCGAATTGGGAATGGTCATCTTTCACCGCACGTTTTCAATACTGTCATGAGCCTGCACCTACGCGTCAAACCACTGAATGAGCAGCAAGAGCTGGTGGTGCGCCTCAAGGACGAGGAGAAGTTGACCCATGATGAAATCGCCCGGCGGTTGGGAGTTTCAGGGCATCGGGCGCGGCAGCTTTATGCGGAAGCCCGGCAGCGACGGAAGGATTTTGCCCGGCACGGCGAGGAGTCGTTGTTTCTGCTGCCCGGACGCGTCCGGCATTTCGTGGAGCTTTACGACTTGGGAAATCGGACGCAAATCCGCGCGGCCATCGAATCGGGCCGGTTGCGCTGGGACTATGATTGGGGCCGGCTTTTTCTGGGAGAGCTTTCGGTGCGCCACTGCGGTTGGGATACCTGGGTGGTGTTGCATGAATGGGCTGGCCTGCCCGCTCCCAGTCCCGCTGGAAATCGGTTGAGGGTTGAGGGTTGAGGGACGGAACAGTAGAGCCAATCAGCACATTCAGCGCGACATCTTGAGTCTACACAAGTCAGCCGAGGGCTGGTTTTAGAGAACATTCCCACCCCTTAAACCTTTGGCTCGATGGGGAGGTGGCCAGCCTCGCGCTGCGAGGCGAGTGGGTTCGGAACGGCGCTCGCAGCGCGAGCATTTCCACAAGGTCAACGCATCGGCGCGACTGGTGTAGATACTAAGGAAGCGCTGAATCATTCGACACCGCAGAGACTGGAAGAGCGCAGAGATTTGATTCTGAAGGCGTTTCTCTGCGGACTCCCAGTCTCGGCGGTGCTTAATCAGCGTTTCCCTAACTCCGAAGTCGAACCTCAGCGAGGCCAGTGGCATGGCCCCGGCGCGCGAGTTTTCAACACGCAGCATGTGGTCGGGGCGGAGGTCGCAGGAACTATTTCGATCCTCGGCGTGAGCGGCTTGCTGCGGGTTGAAAACCCGCGCTCCGATGATGGGCGCTCAGGCCCATGACCAACCAGGCTGCTCCTGCCTCGGAGTTCGGTTTTAAGGCCGTGGCAGATGGGCCTTGGCCGGTTGGAGCAGATACACGGTCTGCTTCGAGCGTTGCCAGGCACGGATGATCTGCTCGCGCGGGAATATCTTTCGCACCCGGTTTTCCCCTTTCGGATTCGGCCACGGATCATTCACCACCACTTCGCCGCGCTCCGTGAAACCCGCCACGACAATCAGGTGGCCGTTGTTCTGATCCGCTTCTTTGCCGTTGAGCAAATCGAACGACACCGAGAGCGCCACCGGAATCCCCGCCACGATCCAATCCTCGACGCGGCGGAAATCATCACAGCGCGCGGCCCAGGCGCGCATCCCGTCGAACCCGCCCGCGTAGGCCATGTTGAACGCCCAGTTCCCCGTGCCGCCATACGTCACGTCGTGCACCTGCCGCGCCGCTTCCGGCACCGGCACATCGAGTTCCGTGCGGTGCAACTGGGCCGACCAGTAGCCGAGCAACATCGAGAGCGCGGTCGGGCTGCACCAACCGCTGCCGCCTGGGTGCCCGAGTTGTGAACGCTCCGGCACGGCCAGCACTTGGCCCCAAGCGGCGCGGTTCGGCGCCTCGGGGCGGGCGGGAAGGGTTGAGTTCAAGAAGGACAAGGCGAGCAGCTTCAATCGAGGGGTCGCTCCATTCGTGCTCCGCAGCGTCAGGCGCACCTGCGCCGCGTTCATCAGGCGCCGGACCAGCAACGTGTCCGTGTCCACGGCGGCATCCGCATCTTGCTCGGGGCGGACACTCGTCCGCCCGGCCCCCGGCTCGGCCGACCAGTGCGCGAGGGTGTAAAAACGCGTGGCGCGCTCGTGGTCAAAGGCGCGCGCCTCCACGGTCAGCGTTGTTCCCGGCGGGCCACTCGCGTTCCAGGACACGATCAGTTCGTTCCACGGGAACACTTCCACGCGTGGCGAGAGCAGCACCACTTCCGGGCCGGACGCCGTGCGGGCAAAGCTCTCGAAGTGATCGAAGGTGTGCAATTGCGTGCGCGCCGGGGTGGGCTTGGGCGTGGCGCAGCTCATCAGGAACAGGCCCGCCAATCCGGCGAGCGTCAAGGATTTGAAAATGGATCCATGCACGGCGGTGGAGCGTAGCCCCGAACACGAGGTTTGGGAACGGGGCAGAATCAAGGGCGCAGGGCAGGCCCTCGCCTCGCAGCGCGAGGCTTGCCACCCCGGCGTCGTCCCGCCGCTCGTCAACGGTGGACGGATGCACCCAGCCGCCCCTGCTTCCGGCCGGTCGCCGTCCACCGCCCGCCCGCGCGCTCGTGGAGAACTGGCGCACAACTTTTTCAACGGCGGCTTTACAGCCTGCGGCACGCTGCCTAATCTGCGCGCATGGCGACTGGATATGATGCCTCGGAGTTTGTGGATCGCGAGTTTGAAGCCGCGCAGAATTCGTTCCGCGGCACAACCGCCCTGACTGCTATGCCTGACGATGTGAGCCGCGCCCCGTCGCGCGAGGAAGTGGACACCAAGGTCGGCGACGTCCATGCGAAACTCGCCGAGTTGAAACGCGCCCAGTCCGAACTGGAGCGCGAGCGCGCTTCGCTCGAGGAAACACGCCGCCGCCAGACCGAGTTCACCACCGGTCGCCAGGAGATGATCCACGGCCTGACCCGCGGCATCGGGCTGATCGAGGAAGCGGAGTTCGCCGCGCGCCGGGACGCCGAGCAGATGGCGCGCACGCTGGGCGAACTGCGCGAGTCGCTGCACAAGGTGCAGTCCATCAACGACCAGGCCTGGACCAAGGACGATTTTCAAATCGAGCTGACCCGGGCCAACACGGTCGTTGAAAACGCGCGCCTCGAATGGCATGGCGCGCAGATCAAGTGGCCGCTGCTCTCGCCGGAGAACTTGAAAAGGGCCGAAGCCAAGGAAGCGCCGAAGGCCACCACCCTGCTCGCCGAACGCAGCTTCCTGGAACTCTGCCGGTTCGGTTTCGCCCTCACCTGGCCCATCGCGCTCGGGCTGCTCGCCCTGATTGTGATCCAACTGATTCGTTAGTTCGCCGCCATGGGATTTTCCCGAAAGAAGCGTGATCCCATTACCGAAAAGGCGCAGGCGCTGAACGAGCAGATCGCGTCGCTGGAAGCCCAGATCAAAGAACTGTCCACCGCCACCGAAGCTCCGACGCCGCGTTTCCGTTCCTCGGCCGTGCCGCGCAATTACGCGGGGCCGATGGAGAAGTCGCACCGTGAACCCCAGCCGAGCGAGCACTTCGAGGAAGTCGATCATACGCCGCTCCAGTCCGCGGAGCCGAGGGTCAAGAGCGACCACTTCAACGACATGGGGGTGCGCAAATACGATCTGCTCGCGGCCTGGCAGCGTTTCAAGGATCACTTCAAGCCGCCGCCGGCTTCGAACCCCAAGCTGGTCAGCTACCTCGCCGCCGGCAGCATTCAGGGTCTGCGCCCGATGCGCTACGAGAAGCGCGTGGCGCGCAATCGTTTCGTGCTGCTGGTCATGGTGCTGCTCCTGATGCTGTGGGGAATTCTCGCCGTCGTCTTCCGCCACTCGTGAGCAATTCATCGGCTCCGCGCCCGATCCGCGCTCCACTCGTCGCCAAGTCGAAACCTTCTGGTTCCCGGATTGAAATCTGCATTCTCGCCGGCGGACTCAGCACGCGCATGGGCCGGGACAAAGCCCGGCTGCGACTCCAGGGGCGCACGATGTTGTCCATCGTGCGCGCCGTCGCGGAGGAAACCGGGCATCGCGGGCGCGTCATCCGGCGCGACGTGGTGCCGCGCTGCGGTCCGCTCGGCGGCATCCTCACCGGATTGCGGAGCACGAAAGCGGACGCGGTGTTGTTCCTGGCCTGCGACATGCCGCTCATCACCGCGGCGCTGCTGGGCAAAATAATCCGCGCCAGCGGCGCGGCTTCCAAGGCCGTGTTCAGTTCGCAAGCCGGCGGCGTCGGTTTTCCGCTGCTGTTGCCGGGGAAGGCCATCCAGGCAGTGCAGGCTCAAATCAGCGCCGGGCGCTTCTCCCTTCAGCAATTCGCCGCGATCCTGCGCGCCCGAAAACTTCGGGCCGGCGCCCGCACCTTGCTCAACGTGAACACGCCCGAAGAAGCGCGGCTCGCTTCCCGCGCGCTTCCTGAACCTTTGCCGCGGGCGAGTGGAGCGGCGCGGCCGATGGGGCGTCGCGATTGAATTTACCTGTTACATTGAAGTCATAAAGCCTGTCTCATGCGAAGAATGAATGCGAAAGCATCGGCATCCACGCGGTCTGGGCGCAGCGGTTTGCGCCTGTGCCAGGCGGTGGCGCTTTGCGGCGTGGCCGTCCTCACCGGCTGCACGGCGGCGCAACACCGGCGCGGGGCGGACCGCGAGTCGTACAAAATCATCCAGCAGAAGGAGCAGGCCGTCCTCGGTCACACCAACGCCTTCCGCATCGACACCCCCTATTCCTCGCGCAAGCCGGATGACATCAAGTCGCCGGAAATCGTCGCCGACCGGATGCGCGAGGCGAAGCTGACGCTGACCCTGGCGGACTCCCTCCGGCTCGCGATCACGAACAGCCGGAACTACCAGCTTCGCAAGGAGCAGCTTTACCTGAGCGCGCTGACGCTGACGCGGGAGCGGTTCGAGTACGTGCCGCAGTTCTTTGCCGGCTCGACGGTGACGGGCGAACGGGCTTCCGATGGCACGCGGTCGGTGGGCGTCAAGAGCCAGGCCGGACTGGATTTGCTGCTCAAGACCGGCGGGCGGGTCAGCCTCGACCTGGCCAATGACCTTCTCCGCTTCTACACCGGCGGGCGCAGCGATTCGTCCTTCTCGACCATCGGCCTGAGCCTGGCGCAGCCGTTGCTCCGCGGCGCGGGGGCGAAGATTGCGGCGGAGAACCTGACGCAGGCCGAGCGGAACGTGATCTACGAGATTCGCAGCTTCGGTTATTTCCAGGACACGTTCGCCTTCGACATCCTCTCCACCTACCTGCGGCTGGTGCAGCAGCAGGATACGGTCAGGAATCAATACAACAATTTTCAGAGCCGAGTGACGCTGCGGGAACGCTCGGTCGCGCTGGCCGTGGACCGGCTCGCCCCATTCCAGGCCGACTTGGCGACGCAGGAGGAGCTGAGCGCGCGCAACAGCTACATCCTCGCCGTCGAGCGCTATCGCAACACGCTCGACCAGTTCAAGATCACGCTCGGCCTGCCGGTCGGCTTCGACGTGCGGCTCGATGACGGCGTGTTGAAGGATTTAGAGATGGTCGGCCTGATGCCGGTGCCGTTGGGCGACGAACAGTCCATTCAACTCGCGCTGGTGAAGCGCCCGGACTTGTTCAACGAAATCGACACTTTCGAGGACAGCAAACGGAAGATCGAGGTGGCTGCGGACAAGCTGAAGGGCGACCTGCTGCTTTTCGGCGACGCCTCGCTCCGCTCCGAGGGCAACCACGACTACGCCAAGTTCGACATCAACAACTACCGCGTGAACGGCGGCGTGCAGCTGGACCTCCCCATCAACCGCAAGCTGGAGCGCAACAGTTATCGTTCCTCGCTCATCTCGTTCGAGCGCCAGTTGCGCACCCTGTCGCTCTTCCTCGACGACTTGAAGAATGACCTGCGCTCGGACCTGCGCTCGCTCGACCAGTCGCGCCAGAGCTACGACATCCAGGTGCGCGCCAAGGCCCTGGCCGACCGGCGCGTGGAGAACAGCGAGCTTTCGCTCCAGGCCGGCCGCATCCAGGTGCGCGACGTGGTGGATGCGCAGACCTCGCGCGTGCAGGCCTACAACGCCGCCACCGCCGCGCTGGTCGATTATCACCTCGCGCGGATGCGCCTGCTCCTCGACCTTGGCGTGTTGAAGACGTCGAAGGAAGGGTTCTGGCTCGACGCCGGCGACTTGCCGAAAACACAAGCCGCTGTAACTCCGGCCGCGCCGGACGTGTCCAATCAGTTGATTACGCCGGAACAGCTTTTCCAGAATGACAAAAAGTAACAACGGTTCAGGGAACCAGCGCACGCGCCGGCTCGGCCTCATCGCCGGCGCGGCGGTGCTGGCGGTGCTCGCCGCCGGGATTGGCATCCGAAAGTGGGCCGCGCCCAAGGGCGAGGAGCGCCAGTTCTTCAAGGTCAAGCGCGGCGACATGCTCATCTCCATCGTCGAGGGCGGCGCGCTGCGCGCGGTCCGGGAGTCGATCATCCGCAGCGAGTTCGAGGGCATTTCGCGCATCATCAGCATCGTGCCCGAAGGCACGTACGCGAAGGAGGGGCAGTTGCTGGTCGAACTCGATTCGTCCGAGCTGAAGGACCGCGTGAACCTCCAGGAGGTCACCTACCAGAACAACGACTTCGCGTTCATCCAGGCCAAGGAGAACCTCAGCATCCAGCGCAGCCTGGTCGAGAGCCAGATCAAGGAGGCCGAGCTGCGCGTCGAGTTCGCCCGCTCCGACTTCGAGAAATACATCGAGGGCGACGCGCCGCAGCAGATCAACACCGCCACCAACGCCATCATCATCCGCAAGGAGCAGCTCCAGCGCGCCAAGGACAAGCTCGACTGGACGCAGCAGCTCTTCAAAAAGGGCTACGCCTCGAAGTCCGAGCAGGAGGCGGACGGCCTAAGCGCGACGCAGGCGAAGATTGCCGTCGATCAGGCTGAGGAGGATTTGCGGCTCTTCCACAAATACGACATGCCCAAGAGCAAGCGCCGGCTGGAGTCCTCGCTGGACCAGTCGAAGCTCGAACTCCAGCGCCTGCGCCAGCGCACCTCGAACCAGGTCGCGCAGGCCGAGGCCAACCTTCGCACCAGCCAGCGCGCGCTCGAGTTGACGCTTGATAAGCTCAAGGAGCTCAAGCAGCAGTTGGAGAACTCGAAGATCAAGGCTCCGCAGGACGGCCTGGTCGTTTATGCGTCGAGCAGTTTCGGCGACCGCGGCCAGATGCTCATCGAGGAGGGCGCGCAGATTCGCCAGCGGCAGGAAATCATCAAGCTGCCCGACGTGTCGCAGATGATTGTTGAAATCCGCGTCCACGAATCGCATGTGCTGCAAATTCATCCCGGCCAGGAAGCCTTCGTGACCATCGACTCCATGCCCGACCGGCGCTTCAAGTCCAAGGTCACCAAGGTCGCCGTGCTGCCGAATTCGCAGGACCGCTGGATGAACCCGAACCTCAAGGTCTATTCCACCGACGTGCTCATCGAGGAGCAGTTGCCGGACTTGAAGCCGGGCGCGTCGGCGCGCGCGGAAATCACCATCACAAACCTCGTCAACGCGCTCACCGTGCCGCTGCAATCAGTCACCACGGTCAAGGGCCGCCAGGTCTGCTACGTGCAAAGCGGCGGCGACCTCACGCCCGTGCCTGTCACGGTCGGGAACTTTAACGACCAGTTCATCGAAATCCGCTCCGGCCTCAACGAGGGCGATCAGGTCGCGCTCACACCGCCGGCACCTGGCGGCGATGACACCGGCTCCGCCAGCCCGGCGGTTTCGGCCGTGGAGACACGTCCCAAGTCCGCCGCCGCCGAGAAACCCGGCCCCAGCCCGAAGCGCCTATGAACCCGCGCCGCCCGCGCCACCGGGGATCAGGATGGAAGTGGGCCGCGCTCGCCGTGGTCCTGCTGGCCGGATTCTTCCTCGCGCGCGGCTCGTTCCGACGGCTGCACAAGACCTTTCCGTCCAACGCATTTTACCAGGTCAAGCGCGCGGACATGCTTATTTCCATCACCGAGGAAGGGGCGTTGCGTGCGTTGAACGAGACGGTGATTCGCAGCGGTCTCGACGGCTACAACCGCATCATCCAACTGGCGCCCGAAGGCTCATACGTGCAGAAGGGCGACCTGCTGGTCGAGCTCGACAGTTCCGGCGTGAAGGAGAAGTTGAACGAGCAGGAGTTGCTCCAGCAACAGTCGCTCTTCTTCGTGCAGCAGGCGCAGGGCAACGTGGCCATCCAGAAGCTGATGGCCGAAAGCCAGATCAAGGACGCAGAGGTGGCGGTCGAGGACGCCTTGTCGGACTTGGAAAAATACCGCGACGGGGACGCGCCGCTGCTGATCAAGACCATCGAGGCCCGCAGCGCCGTGCTGGCCGAGCAGGTGCGCATCGCCGGCGAGCGTTCCGTGCGCACCGAGCAGTTGTTCAAGTCCGGCAACGCCACGCGCTCCGACCTTGAGGCCGACGCCCTGAGCCTGAAGCGCGAGCAACTGGGCATCGCGCAGTATCAGGAGGATTTGCGCCTGATCAAAAAATACGACCGCCCGAATCAGATCCGCCTGCTGCAATCGAAGGTCGAGCAGGCGCGCGCCGAACTGGTCCGCATCAAGCAGCGGACCTCGAACGAGATTGCCCAGGCCGAGGCGGACTTGAAGACGAGCCAGGGCGCGCTCGATTTCGTCGAGGAGGGGTTGGAGCAGCAACAGCGGCGGCTCGCGAACACGAAAATCTTTGCGCCGCAGAATGGCCTCGTGGTCTATGCGTCGGTCAGTCCCTTTCAGTCCGGCGGCGGCGACGACGAACGGCGGCGCATGGAGGGACGGTCCCGCTCCGGGGGCGGGCGCAGCGGCGGCGGGGAATTTCGCGGCGGCGGCGGGCGCGGCAGTCGCGGCAGCTCCGACGGCGGCTCGGGTAATTCATCGGGGAACAGTTCGCGCGGCGGCTCTTCCACTTCCGCCGCGGATGCCATCGCAACGGGAAACCAGCGCATCGCCAACGCGCAAAGCGGATCAGTGGCCGCGGAGGGTGCCGGTGCCGCCGTGGCGGGTGGCGGCGGACGCTCAGGTGGCGATGCGAGCGGCGGCGGCTCGGGAGGTCAGGGCGTGAGCAGTGCGGCTTCAGCGTTTGTCTCCTACCCGACGTTGCGGCCGAGTTCCCGCTTCGGCGCGGCCACGGCGACCAACTCCTCTCCGGCCAGCACGGCGGGTGCGGCGGATTCCACGACCGCCGCCGCCAGCAGCAGCACACCGACCACGGCGAACCAGTTTGGATCTCGCTCCAGCAGTTCCCGCAATTCTGACTGGAGCGACCTGCCGTTCACGCCCGGGATGCTGGAGGAAGGCATCATGGTCCGCCAGCGCCAGGAACTCATCCGCCTGCCCGACGTGTCCAAGATGCTCGCGGAAGTCAAAATCGAGGAGGCGCGCATCAGCCAGGTGCGCGCGGGCATGACGGCCTACCTCGCGGTGCAGAACCTTCCGGGCCGCCGCTTCCAGGGCACGGTGCGGCATGTGGGCCTGCTGCCGGACGCGCAATCAAGCTGGCTGAACCCGGACAAGAAGCTCTTTGCCACGGACGTGCTGGTGGACGAGCAACTGCCCATCCTCAAACCCGGCGTGACCGCGAACATCGAAATCGTCATCACCAACCTGACCAAAGTCCTGAGTGTGCCGATCCAGACCGTGGCGCGGCAGAACGGCCAGCGCGTCTGCCTGGTGAAGCGCGGCGCGCGCGTCACACCTGTGCCCGTCACCACCGGCTGGTTCAACGACATCTTCATCGAGATCACTTCCGGATTGAAGGAAGGCGACCTCGTGCTGCTGGCGCCCGACACGGACGAAGAGGACGAGGAAGGCGCGTCGAACAAGGTCAATGCGGCGGCGAGTCAGCCACGTCGTGAACAAAACTGAATCTCAGGCCCGCATGAAACCCGCCGCCATCATCCGCATCACCGGTGTCGAGAAGACCTACGACATGGGCGAAGTCCAGGTGCGCGCGTTGAGCGGCGTGAACCTCGAAATTCTTGAAGGCGATTACGTCGCCATCATGGGGCCGTCCGGTTCCGGCAAATCCACGCTGCTCAATTTGCTCGGCTGCCTCGACCGGCCCACCGCCGGCACCTACCACCTCGGCGAGGACGACGTTTCGCAGATGAGCGATGACGAACTTTCCGAGGTGCGCGGGCGCAAGATCGGTTTCATTTTCCAGAGCTACAATCTCATCCACCAGCTCTCGGTGATTGAGAATATCCAGATGCCGCTGTTCTACCAGGGCCTCGACACGCCGGGGAACAACCAGCGCTGCGAACAGTTCGCCGGCCTCGTCGGGCTGGCGGACCGGCTCGACCACCGGCCGAACCAGCTTTCCGGCGGCCAGCAGCAACGCGTGGCCGTGGCCCGCTCGCTGGTCAACGACCCGCTGATGATTCTGGCCGACGAGCCGACCGGCAACCTCGACTCCAAGACCGGCCAGGAAATCCTCGACCTGATGGACCGCCTCAACCAGGGCGGCAAGACCATCATCCTCGTCACGCACGATCCGAACACCGCCGCGCGGGCCCGCCGCGTCGTCCACATGAAGGACGGCCTGGTGGATCGCATCGTCACCAACGAGCGCCGCGCCGTCACCGCGACGAACGTGCCCGCCACCGCGCTGGACGAGTCCGGTGCGAACGGCCAGTCGCAGTCTCTCACGCGCCGGTTCATGCGCCCGTTGCGCACGATGCAAATCGGGACCAAGAGCCTGCTCCTGCACAAACTGCGCTCGGTGCTCACCATGCTCGGCATCATCTTCGGCGTCTGCTCCGTCATCGCCATGCTCGCCATTGGCGAGGGTGCGTCCTATGAGGCGCAGGAGAAGATCAAGAAGATGGGCAGCGCGAACATCATCGTGCGCGCGGTCAAGCCGCCCGAGGATTCCCAGGCCGGCACGTCGTCTTCGGGGCGCGGCTCGGTCATCGAGTACGGTCTCACCTACAAGGACGCCAGCCGCATTGAGGCCACCATTCCCGGCATCCGGCATGTGCTGCCCATGCGGTTGATTCGCGAGAACGTCCGCTTCTTCCGCAACGAGGTCGCCGGCCAGATTGTCGGCACGCAGCCGCTTTACCACGACATCGCCGGGCTCGACACCCTGCGGGGGCGGTTCATCACCGAGATCGACGACCTGCACCAGAACAACACCTGCGCCATCTCCGAGGGGCTGGCCCGGCGGCTCTTTCCTTACCAGGACCCGCTCGACCAGGAGGTGAAGATCGGCGCGCACTACTATCAGGTCGTCGGGCTGGTGCGCGAAACGAGCACCGAGCAGAAGCGTCCGCAGTCCGGCGACGTCACCGGCCAGCCGCTCGACAACAACGTGTACATCCCGCTCTCCGCCGCGCGCAGCCGTTTCGGCGAGACGCTCGTCCGCCGTTCCGCCGGCAGCCAGGAACAGGAGCGCGTGCAGTTGCACCAGATCACCATCCAGTTCGCCGACACGTCCGGCGTGGAGACGGCCGTGCCGCAAATCGAAGCGCTGCTCAAACGCTTCCACGCCAAACGCGACTACGAACTGATCGTCCCGCTGCAATTGCTGCGGCAGGCCGAAGAGACCAAGCGCATCTTCAACATCGTGCTCGGCTCGATCGCGGCCATCTCGCTGCTCGTCGGCGGCATCGGCATCATGAACATCATGCTTGCGACCGTGACCGAGCGGACGAGAGAGATCGGTGTGCGCCGCGCCCTCGGGGCTAAGCAGCGCGACATCACCTCGCAGTTCCTGATCGAGGCAATGGTGCTGGCCATCGGCGGCGGTTTGATTGGCGTGGCCCTCGGGGTGTTGACGCCGTTGATTGTCTCGCAACTGGCCAACATGCGGACCATCGTCACGCCGCTCTCCGTGCTGCTGGCCTTCAGCACCTCGGGCGCGGTCGGCATCATCTTCGGCTGGTACCCCGCCTCGCGCGCCGCGAAGCTCGATCCCATCGAGGCGCTGCGGCACGAGTGAGGGGGCAGTGTTCAGTGTTCAGCATGATCGGAGGGTCTCGCCCGGCCTCGCTCGGCCAAGGCGCACTGAGAACTGTGCGCTGGGCAACCCTCCTCATTCTCCTGCCAGCAATTCTCTCTGCCACTATTTCCTGACCGGATAAATGGCAGAAAGAATTGCTGGCAGAAAAATGGGCGAGCGGCTGCAACCGCAAAATGACGTGCCTGGTCTGGTGCTGCGAGCGACTATCCGGCACCCTGAACAAAAGAGAAAGCCACGCTCCTGAGCGTGGCTCCTCTTACTGCTGAATTTTGGAGTGATGTCGTTAGGCGAGGCTTTCCTCGCCCCAGTCTCCGAGCCGCAGGATGCCCTTCACCTTGCGGCGTTCGTAGCGGTGTTTCTCAGCCTTCTTGGGCTGGTCGGTGATTTTGCGGAAGGAGTTCTTCGGGTTTCGAACAACTTCTGTGATGAGCTCTAACGTTTTAATCATAGCGCATTACCTTTTGTTGCCTGACTGCTAGCTGTCTTCATGCCAGCGGCACCCGGTCTTCAATCAGAACCAACCAATGCCCCTGGCAATCGTTTTCTGGAGCTATTCGGATGTATTGATGCCAGACAGGTCTCGGGTGTTCAAAAATTAATTTGCGGAATTTTTGCCAGCGCGCCCGGGAGGTGACCTGTCCCGCTTTGGGCAGAATGCACCATTTTGGGCGCGTCAAGGGCGGAATTGAAACGCGCCGGAACGCCATTCTCCCGCCATTTTTTGGGCAATGAGCTTCATCCCGGCCGTCTCGTAGGCGCGGCGCACGGAGGGAAATTGTACGTTCAAGATTCCGGCCAGCACCAGCGTGCCCTCGGGAGCCAGCCGGGCGAGCAGCCGCTCCCGTTCCTGGATGAGCAGGTCATACATCAGGTTCGCGCACACCACATCAAAGGGCTTCCTCACGGCGACGGGAAGCTTGGTGAGATCCTGACGCAAGATGCGGAGGCCGGCCGCATTGAAGGCGGCGTTCTCTTTCGCCACGCGCACAGCGTCTGGATCAAAGTCGAAGGCCACCACCGGCGCATAGCCCAGCTTGGTCGCCGCGATGGCGAGAATCCCCGAACCGCACCCGGCATCGAGCAAGGTCTGGGCGGTGCCCGCAGCACGGCGGGACGCAATTTGCTCCAGGCAAAAGCTGGTGGTGGGATGATGGCCTGTGCCGAAGCTCAGTCCCGGATCTAGCACCACGACCGCCTGGCCGGGCTTGGCCCGCACTCGGCTCCAACTGGGTAACACCAGCAGTTGGCGACTGATCTCCAACGGCTTGAAATGCCGCTTCCAGGACTCGGCCCAATTTTCACGCGGAATGCGGCGTGCGGAAAGCCGCGCGCGCCCGAGGTTTAATCCCGCCGCCGTCAGTTCGCGCAAGGCCCGCTGAAGGCCCGTCCGATGGCGCGGCCCGAAACGCGGCAGGAAAACTGAAACCACTGTCGTGTGCTTCTCGAGGTCGGTGTAGATGGCGGCCGGTTGGCCAAAGAGCCGGGCGAACATCTCCACCACCGCCTCCTCGGCCTCGGGAGTGGTGCCGACGGAGACCTTCCAGAGTGAACCGCGCGACGGAAGTTTGCTCACGGTGAAATCAAGTTGCGGACGCTCAGGCGAGCGCCGCTTGCTGCGCCGCGAGCAATTGCAACACGCCGATGCGTCCGAACTCCAGCAACGCGTCAAGCTGCGCGCGGGTGAAGGTGGCCTCTTCCCCGGTGCCTTGCACCTCGATGAACTCCCCGGCCCCGTTCATGACGATGTTCATGTCCACCGCCGCCGCCACGTCTTCTGTGTAGCAAAGATCCGTCATGGCCGCACCGTCGATGAGGCCGACGCTCACCGCCGCCACGGGGCTGAGGAGCGGATCGACCTTGAGCTTGCCTTCGCCCGTGAGCTTGCGCACCGCCAAGGCAAGCGCGACATACGCGCCGGTGATCGAAGCCGTGCGCGTGCCGCCATCCGCCTGCAACACGTCGCAATCCACACAGATGGTGCGCGAACCAATCTTCTCCAGGTCAATGGCCGCCCGCATGGCCCGCCCGATGAGCCGTTGAATCTCCGACGAGCGTCCGTCGAGTTTGCCCTTCGAGATGTCGCGCGGTTTTCGCGTCAGCGTCGAGTAGGGCAGCATCGAATACTCCGCCGTGATCCAGCCGCCGGTGACGTTCTGCTCCTTCATCCAGCGCGGCACGGATTCCTCGACGGTCACACCACAGATGACGCGTGTGTTTCCCCATTCGACCAGGGTCGAACCGGCGGCATAAGGCGCGATGTGATTCTGGAACCGCAACGGGCGGATCTGGTCGGGCCGACGTCCATCGACGCGGCTCTTGGGTGAATTGACTTCAGACATGCGCGCGAGGGTAGGAGCGCGCCGGTGGAACATAAAAGGGCAAAGTGCATCCCGTCGCCCGTCTGCTGTAGTGCGGCGTGCTCACCGCAAGCCCGCTGTCTCCGGCCAGCCGCACATCACGTTCATGCTTTGCACGGCCTGGCCGCTGGCGCCTTTCACGATGTTGTCCTCGGCGCTCATGATGATGAGCCGACCCGTGCGTGGGTCGAGACGCCAGGCGAACTCAATCATGTTCGTGCCGACCACGTTCTTGGTGTCCGGCAGTGATTTGCCTTCGAGCAGGCGGACAAACGGTTCGTGCGCGTAGGCGGCACGATAGGTTTCCTCAATCTGCGTCGCCAGCGCATCCAACTCGTCCGCGTTGCTGAAGTGTTTCGTCGGCGCGGCGTAGATGGTGGTGAGAATGCCGCGGTTCACCGGAATGAGATGCGGAGTGAACTGAATCTTGACGGCTTCTCCGGCGGCGAAAGAAAGCTCCTGTTCGATCTCGGAAAGGTGCCGGTGCTTCGGCACCCCATAGGGCCGCACGCTCTCATTGCACTCGACGAAGAGGTAGTCCAACTCGGCCTTGCGCCCCGCGCCACTCACCCCGCTCAACGAATTCGCGATGATGGATTCCGGCTGGATCAACTTCGCGCGCAGCAGGGGTGCCAGCGGCATGATGATACTGGTGGGGTAGCAGCCCGGCGAAGCTACGAGCAGCGCGTCCTTGATCTGGTCGCGGTATATCTCCGGCAATCCATAGACCGACTTCGCCAGCAGAGCCGGCGCGGGATGTTCGTGCGCGTAGAACTCCTTGTAAGTCTCCGCGCTCTTGAGCCGGAAGTCCGCGCTCAAGTCGATGACACGCACGCCGGCGTTGTTCAACGGCACGGCAAACTCCGCCGCCACACCATGCGGCAGCGCGAGGAACACGAGGTCGCAGTGCTTGGCCAGCAACTCGACCTTGGGATCGCTGAAATGCAGTTCCTTCGCCCGGGCATATTGCGAAAACTTCGGAAAGACCTGCGCCACCGTCTGCCCGGCGTACTGCCGCGAGGTCACAGCCGTGAGTTGCGCGTGCGGATGGATGAGCAGGCGGTAAACAAGTTCCTCGCCCGAATATCCCGACGCTCCGACGATGCCGACTTTCTTGGTGCTCATGTAATTCTCAACTCTGCCGGGCTTGTTCGTATTGGCTTTTCATCAGCGCGGCAAGTTCGCGCTCGGTTTGGTTCTCCGACTGGCTCAAGGCCGCCACGGCTCCGGCGATGTCGTCGGGCTTGCGATTCTGGCTCAACTTGAACTTGGCCTCGACCCGGGTGACCTCGATCTCGAAGCCGACGATGGCTTTCATCAGGCCGACTTTGTGTTCGGCCGGCAGGGCATCACGCCAAGGAACGGGCTGGCCTGCTTCGTATTCCTCCACGGTGCGGCGCAGGATTTCCTCGAAGGCGGCCGAGTCTTCCACGAGGCGGGGAAGACCATAGACGTGGACGGCGACATAGTTCCAAGTCGGCACCATGTGCGGCGTCGCATACCAGCTCGGCGAAATGTAACCGTGCGGGCCGGTGAAGATGGCCAGCACTTCCGCGCCAGGGTGGAAGTGGTGCCACTGCGGGTTCGCGCGGGCCATGTGCCCAAGCAACGTGCCCCGCGAGCCACGGGCCGGCTGGAGCACGAGCGGGAGATGGCTGGCGAACGGCTGCGCGCCGTTGAAGGTGACGAGCGTGGCAAAACTGTTCCCGCGAATGATGGTGGCGATTTTCGCCTCATCCTGCTCATGGAAATGTTCCGGCAGATACATGGTCGGTGCGTGGTTAAGAATAAATCAGGCCAAGAAAAAACCCCGCCGGCTTGCCGGCGGGGTTCGCAAATCTGAAATCCAAGATTAACGCTTCGAGAACTGGAAGCGCTTGCGGGCACCGGGCTGGCCGTACTTCTTGCGCTCCTTCATGCGCGGGTCACGCGTCAGGAAGCCGTCGGCCTTGAGCACGGGACGGAGGTTCGCGTCCACTTCGAGCAAGGCGCGGGCGATGCCGTGCCGGGTGGCCCCGGCCTGGCCGTTGGGTCCGCCGCCGGTCACATTGACGGCCACGTCGAACTTGGTCGCCGTATCCGTGCGGAGCAGCGGGGCGCTGACCACGCCTCGCAGCGAGTCGGTCGGAAAATAAACTTCAAAGGCGCGGCCGTTGACCGTGATTTTGCCCGCGCCAACGGCGAGACGGACACGCGCCACGGCCGTCTTACGGCGTCCGGTGCCAAGGAATTCCTGAGTCTGGGTAGCCATAGAGATTATTTCTTGATCGTGAGGGGAGCCGGCAATTGGGCGGCGTGCGGATGCTCGGCACCCTGGTAAACTTTCAGTTTGGTCAGGAGCTGTTTGCCGAGGCGGTTCTTGGGCACCATGCCCTTGACTGCGCGATGAACGAGTTCAGTGGAATCCTTGGCGCGAACCTGGGCCACGGAGATGTATTTTTCGCCACCTTTCCAGCCGGAGTAGGTCATGAAGAACTTTTCCGTCTCCTTCTTGCCCGTGACCTTGACTTTGTCAGCGTTGATCACGACCACGAAGTCACCGGCATCCCACATCGGGGTGAAGATGGGCTTGTGTTTGCCGCGCAGCACATCGGCTACTTTCTCAGCGAGACGGCCCAGCACGACCCCATCGGCATCGACAATGTGCCACTTGCGCTGTTCCAAATGATCTTTAGGCAAATACGTTTTCATCCAATTTCCAGATTTAAGGAGCGGGGAAGGTATCAAAGGGCACTTCCGAGTCAATAGCCCATTTCGGCCCGTGGACAAGGTGTTTTCGCATGATTAGCCCAGGCGTTGAACGACGGTTTTTGAGGGGCGAAACCCTGCTTCAAGTCTGATACGTCGCCGCAAACGGGGTGGAGCCGGGCCGCTTCTGCACGCCATGATCCGGGTTCGCAGCCAAGTGTTCGCAGACTTTGAAGACGGTTTCAAACTCATCGTGCGCGCCCAGTCCGCTGGCAATCTGAGCCGAGGTCAGCGCGTGGCCTTTCTTCTCCTTCAAGTAATTCAGGATCTTTCCCTGAAGCGCGATGACGGCGGTCGCGGCCTTTTTGCCCGCTTCAACGCCGGGTTGGTGATACGCATTGACGTTGATGAGGCTGGCGTAAAGACCCACCGCGCGTTCGAACAGGGCGATGAGCACGCCAACACTAAATGGCGAAACTTCCTGGATGGTGAGTGTGATCGATTCGCGGTCGCTTTCGTAAAGCGCGGTGCGGGTGCCGAGGAAGAACCCCGCGAGGTAATCGCCACTGGTCACACCCGGCTCGACGGCCAGCGAGGCACTGCTTCGGTCGCGCAGCACTTCGATGAACGTGACGAAGAAGTTGTTGAGGCCATCGCGGAGTTGCTGAACGTAGGCGTGCTGATCAGTCGATCCCTTGTTGCCGTAAACGGCGAGACCCTGGTTGACCACCTTCCCATCTCGATCAAGTTCCTTGCCCAGCGACTCCATGATGAGTTGCTGGAGATATTTGGAAAACAGTTCCAGCCGGTCCTTGTAGGGCAGCACGACCATGTCCTTCGTGCCCTTGCCGTTGCCGGCATGGAACCACATGGCCGCCAGCAGCGCGGCGGGGTTGCGATTGGTTTGGGTTGAGCGCGTCGCTTCATCGCAGGCTTGGGCGCCGGCCAGCATGGCGTCGATATCGAGCCCTTGCAACGCGGCGGGCAGGAGACCGACGGCGGAAAGTTCGCTGGTGCGTCCGCCCACCCAGTCCCACATCGGGAAGCGGCCGAGCCAGCCTTGCTGAACGGCAACTTTGTCCAGTTCGCTGCCCGCGCCAGTTACGGCCACGGCGTGGGGCGCAAACTTCAGCCCGGCCTGCTCGTAAGCAGCCTGTGCTTCCAACATACCGTTGCGCGTTTCCTTGGTGCCGCCGGATTTCGAGATGACCACACTCAGAGTCTGACCGAGGTCGGCACCAAGCTCGGCCAGCACCTTGTCCATGCCGTCTGGATCGGTGTTGTCGAAGAAGAACACGCGCATCTGGTCCGTGGCCGGCTGGCCCAGCGCCTTGGCGACGAACTGCGGCCCGAGGGCCGAGCCGCCGATGCCGATGACGAGAACATTCTTGAAGGCTCCCTTGGTGCCCTGGATGGCACCGCTGTGAACCTGCGCAGCGAACGACTTGACCGAGACTATGGTTTCGTCGATCTCGCGACACATCTCGGACGTAGGCGCCAGTGCTGAATTCCTCAACCAGTAATGGCCGACCATGCGCTTCTCATCGGGGTTGGCGATTGCGCCTGCTTCCAGCGCCTTCATCTCGGCGAAGGCAGCCTGCAAGCGCGGCTCCATCTGCGCGAAGAACTCTTCGCCGAAATTCATGCGGCTCAAATCGAGGCCGAGGCCGAGGCCGGGATAGTCGGAATAGAATTGTTGAAACCGGTGCCAGAGCTGTTCTTTCGAAAATTTCATGCGCGGCCAGTTTGAGCACCGAAGGATGTTCTTCAAACATTCAATTCGAGAGCACAGTTGAAAATGGATCATTGCCCATCGGTTTCACGGCTTGATCACTCCGGTCTCGTCGCGGTTCGCATGTTCGCCGATGAAGCGCGCATGGCCGTCGATTCCATTTATCTCCGAGAAGGATTTTCCCGGCTCTCCAAGCTTCAATCAGCCAGGCGAATGACCAATCCTTTATCCGGGTAATCCACCGGGAAAGTGAACAGGATGTGAGCGCGTTGCTGCTCAAGTAACAGCTCGATCGCTTGCTGAACTTCGAAACCGCTGACGTCATCAACGAAAAGCCAGCGTGGGCTTGCTGTGAGAGCCAGTTGCAGATCCTCCCAGGCGTTGCGCAGATCGTGCGCAGCGTCCACTACCACGAAATCGGCTGGTTCGATGGCTGTCAGGGTACGCAAGTCGCCCTGGGACAGGCGCCAATTATGGAATCCACGATCCGCGAAAAGCGCCTCGCAGACTCTTCGAGGATTCCATTCCCCGCTCCCGCCAGGAAGCGGGGAAATGCCAAACAAGTCATAACCAATGTAATGGGCATGGTCGTGTCTCCCGGCCAGTCCACGAGTGGCCGAGATATACGCATCCGCCGAACTGCCGGCGTGGGTTCCGAGTTCGACGATGACTTGTGGGCTGATCGTCCGGGCGACAGCCCACATGGAGCGATACTTCCGTTCAAATCCCCCTCGTCGAGCCAGATAATATCCGGCGTCATATTGCGTGAACACCGAGTAAAGCGGATGCGGCGCCCAATCGCAGGAATTGAAATGATCCGCAAAGCGGCGGGCAAATTCCGCCGATTGAGCCTCGTGTCCTGGCATAACAAACATGTTATTCATCTTCTGCTGGCGTTGAATCAGCTCGGGATGCAGACGCCTGTTTCCTGATTGTACAACTTCAGTTCGATCGGCATCCGCTCATAGACATTCCAGCGCCCGCGCCACACCCCGTCTCGATCCCGCCGCAGCGAACAGGTGAGACCTTCCAGCGACCACAATTGCAGAACGGTCTGCCCGTCTTCTTCCGCCAGTTCCCAAAAGCGCTCCAATTCGCCGCTGCCACTTCCGACCATCCCCTGCTCCAGCAGCGTGATGCTGCGCCGGTCATGGCCCACGCGGTGATAGTCAAATGTTTTGCCGGTCAGAAATTCCATCACGGCTCGGGCCTCAGGGGTGAGTTCCTTGGCTGCCTCCTCATAAATTCGTCCATTCCACCGGTTGCGCAGTTGCTGGATGAACTCCCGGCATTCGCCCTCGAACTGAAATCCCTCGATGCACTTGTTCTCCGATCCCAGGCTCCATTTGTCCATATTGCGGTGCTGGAACAGCCGGTGGCCTTGAAAATCATGCTGGCACATCGTGTCCTCCAATGCGTCGATGCCCCGCTTGGGCATGGCGTAGAGGCGCTTCAACTTCCGAAAGGCCAGATGGAAGGTCTCCTTGTCCCCGTGAATATGCTCATAGAAGAAATCTGAATACTCATTGTACCAACTGCACAGCGACATCGGCTCCCAGCACCGCTCCTTGTCGATGACCATCTGACCGCTCTCGAACTCCGGCTCGTCCTGGTGCTCCACGCCGCAGAGCCCCCAGATCATTCGGTCTGGCTCCAGGCGGCTGAAGTCCGGCCAGAAGATGGCGCCCGTGGCCAGGTACTCCGCCGTTTCAAACAGGAATTCCGGGTTCACCACCGGCACGTTGTCGGCATCCAGCAGCAACACCTCCTGAAACGGGCAATTGAGAATCGCATACGGTTTCAATTCCCAGCCGTTCAAAATGCGCGCCGGCCGCATCTGCCGCACTTTGGTCCCATCCACGCATTGGACGTTGAAAGGCCGGACCAGCGCCCGCATCCGGTCATCCAGTTCCCGCCCCCCGAGATGCCAGATTTGGATTGGCAGGTAGCAGCCCAGCTTGCGCAGCATGTTGATGCAGACCCAGGCGTTGGTGAAGTATTTCACCCCGCCCCCGCAAATTACGATGCCGCGACCATAAAACTGTCCCGGATAGGGCAGCGTTTGCCGAATGAAAGCGTTTGCAGCTTCGAGAGCATTTTGCTCGGTGATTCGTTCTGGATAGGCTTGGTTCATCGTTCTTCTCCCATGTTTTTTCAATCCGTTTGCGTGGCGATCCGCTCTTCCGTGCTCTCCCGGCCCGCGCTTGGCACGGCTTGCCATGCTCCTTGCTTTTGCTGCCGGTGCAATGCCGCGCGCACCGCCCGCCACTGGAACGGAGCCAAGTAATCAATCACACCACCGTTGAAGTACAACTCAATCCGCCGGATGACCTCCGCTGCCGTAATCATGTGCTGGCAGCGCGGGAGCGTGCCCACCACATCGACGCACAGGTTCTCCGGCTTGTCCTTCTCATCACCATCACCCAACGGGACCACGCGGGATTTCCAGCAACCGCCGTTGTCGCAGCAGAGCAGCGCGCCGTTGGTGTGAATGAATTGATGATGCGGGTAGGCTTCCCACTGCATCGGCTCGCGCCCGCCGGCCACCACCACGCAGGGCCGGTTCTTGGGTTTGCCACCCTTCACCTCGACCGCCGCCGCAAGGTGCATGGCGAAGGTCACCGGGCAAAGCACGCCTTGCGCGTGATACATGAGCCGCACGAACTGCCGGAGATCCGTCTTCCCGCGCAAATCGATCACGCCGTTCAGCGCCGGATGGTGATGGCCGAGTTCCCCCACCTGCACGAATTGGATGCGCCCGCGAAAATGATGCACCACCTGCTGGTACCGGGCCGGCTCCCACCACTTGGCCGTGAAATCGCGCTTGCCGCCCGCGTTCACGATCCAGAACGGAATGTCCTCGCCCACGAGTTCGTGAACCTGCGACATCCAGGATTTCTCCACATCCGAAATGTGAACATCCCCCTTGAAGGCGGTCGGCTCGATGAACACGCCCAGCTTCTCGCTGAGAAAACGCGTGAAGGCGTGGATGAAATGATACGCGCGCTGATTGCTGTGGTGGATGAGCGGATACTCGCACTGCATGACCTCCACGTCCGGCATGTTTTCCTCCAGCGGCGTGAGGTGCGGATTGTTCTCCCACAAGCCAGGGCACGGCGTCCGCACATCTGTGACAAACTGGCCGGGACAGCAGGCGTGCAAATCCCGCACCGCCGCCGTGAGCATCACGATGTCGCCTGGGGACTGATGGTTGCGAAGGATAAGTTTGCGCATGAGCTTCAACGAGGCCTCAAATCGCTTCCTACTCGAACCCTTGGACCTCTACGCGGATGACTTTTTGGTTCTCGAGGTGGAAATTCCAAACCGCTGCGCGAGCACGTCCGTCGTCGATTTTGTAGCCCAGGCGGTTCGGATTTGGATTCCTGCGAGCCGAACGTTCGGTAGGGGGACCGAGGAGATGTACCAACTCGTTCGAGCTTGTTCCAATTGGATTCCATTCGGCAAGCAGGGCATGCATGCGCCCCATGCTTTCCATAAATTGCTCCGCAGAAATTCCGAAATGGATTTGGCCGTGCTTGCTCCGCAAATCGGCGATTGTTTTCGAAATCCCTGTGGAGTTCGTCTTTTCCAACAGCTCGTTCTTGGTGGACCTCTGGTTCGTATCAGGCGGGCGCGCGCCGCTACAGCCAGCAGCGACAGCGCCTGCCGTCAGGATGATAGCCAAAAACCGTAGTGGGTGCCGCAGCTTGCCTATCAGATTCATGGCAGGTTCAGAACATCCTAGTCGATAGCTTTGACTTCCATGCGCACGACTTTTTGATTCTCAAGGTCGAAAAACCAAACCGCGCCTGCGAGCCCGGTGTCGATTCTGTATCCAAGGCGATTAGGGTTGGGATTCCTGCGAGCCGAACGTTCGGTAGGGGGACCGAGGAGATGTACCAACTCGTTCGAGCTTGTTCCAATTGGATTCCATTCGGCAAGCAGGGCATGCATGCGCCCCATGCTCTCCCGAAACTTTTCCGCGGAAATTCCGAAATAAATTTGTCCGTGCATATTCCGCAAATCGGCGATGGCTTTCGAAATCCCTGTCGAGTTCGTCTTTTCGAGCATCTCGTTCTTGGCGGATCTCTGGTTCGCGCCAGGCGGGCGCGCGCCGCTACAGCCAGCAGCGACAGCGCCTGCCGCTAGGATGATTGCCAAAAACCATAGTGGGTGCCGCAGTTTTCCAACCTTCTTCATGGCAGGTTCAGAACATTTGTTCGCATTGTGAACGTATCCTCCTCTCCAGGGTCGGAGTTAGGGAAAGGCCCGATGCGCTTCGTGGCCCCAACAGTGTTCGTATCGCTAGTAGGAAAGCGGAAGAGTGCTTCGATTGGTTCGCCGGGGCGGTGAGTGATATTCAACAAAATGTGCATGAATTCATGTGCGAATGTAAAAGGCTTCTTGGCCGCATCGCTCAAGGCTGCGATCACGATGAAATTCTTGCCGTTCGGAACCTCATGCGGCGGGACATTCAAGAATGCGGGGTACGCAATAGCCACGCCCGTAAGTACAGGTGGCGGCGGTCCTGCGAACGGGGTGATGTAGAAAACGTCCACGGTATTCGCATTGCCGCTTTTCATACTGATCAATTTCAACTCGTCCTCGTTCCATGGCGATGCAGGACCCTCTTTTCCCCACCGGAATCCATCAAGCAGCACACTCGGGAGTGGAAACCCGATTCCATTGTTCATTTGAATGGTCACGTTCAAGCGAAAGGTCGATTGAGCGAACCGCTGGTTGGCGATGTCCACATCTTGTTGGACGCTCGCTTCGGTGACCGAGGGCTCCTTGGTCGAGTAGGTAATATCCGCACCACTGGCATGAGCGGCGGCAGTGCTCCCATCCACCCCTCGTGTGCATCCAGTGAGCACCACACCTGACGCCGATACGCCTGTGTATTGGATGAATTCGCTGCCGATCTTTACCCATCCAGACGGTTGTGGATTTCCTGAAACCCAGACCCCATTGATGGTGGTGTCAGTCGAGCTTAGTGCGGTGACTAGCACGCCATCCGGCCGGGGTTTGGCGAAGACCTTAGCCACCGCTGCGAGGAAACGGATTTCATGTTTCAACTGGTTTGGTCCGTTATCGGGGGTCGAGTCGTGCAGACGCCCAACCGTAGTGGTAATTTTATCTTCGCAAATGCCCGGGTTGTTGGAGTAAAGAATTTGCACAGCGTCGCTGAGTTTGCACAGGAGCGTCTGGTTTCCTTGGACGCCGTCGTCCACCGAATCGCTTACCAATCTCAGGAACTGACCGCGAAATATGTGTCCTGTCGGAGAGTTCTTTTTGTCCAGGACGAAGGTATATTCCGTCTCGTTGATCGTAAGAATGACCGAGACGCTGGTTTTGTCACCCTGAGTATCGTCTTCGACTTCCAGGCGGAAGTTACTGGGATCATCGCAAGTATCGGAGAAATTGACGAACCCCGGCAACCCTTCATTCGTGATGTAATTGCTCACATGAAGCGCCTCCTTTTCGAGATCGATTGCCGTGTTATCGTTCTTCAGAATTCTTAAGGTCGCTAAGCAGGATGGCGGGCTATTTCCGCCAGAACTAGAACTCGCTTTGCTCATGCTCGATAAGCTCGAAGAACTGTCAGGCGGCAAACCTGACTGACTGCTCGAACTTGAACTGGACGAGCTTTTTGAACTGGATCTGGATGAACTGCTCGATTTTGACGAACTGGAACTCGAAGACTGTGAGGACGAGCTTTGCGAAGAGGAGTTAACCGAACTGGATGACTGCAAGGATGGCGATTGGCTGCTCGAACAGCTCTGCGACGAGGATGACAGGCTGCTGGAACTTTGGTTTGAACTGCTCTGCGAGGATGAAGACTGACTGCTTGAACTCTGCGAATTCGATGACTGTGAAGAGGAACTTGGGGACGATGAACTAACCGAACTGGAGGAATGCGAGAATGACGATTGGCTGCTTGAACTCTGTGAAGTGGACGGCTGTGAGGACGAGCTTTGGGAGCAGGAGCTACTGCTCGGCGAGGACGACGACATGCCGCTCGAACTCAAGCTGGAGGAGCTGGGCGAGGCGGAGGACTCGCTGCTCAGACTCGACGAACTAGTATCGGATGATGAGCTGGTGTCGGATGAAGAACTCAAGCTGGAGGAACTCCGCGAACTCCGCGAACTCCGGGAACTGCGTGAACTCTTGGAACTCGAGGATGCCGAAGGCGAGGACGAGCTTTGCGAACTGGATAGGCTGCTCAATGAAGATGAACTGATCGAACTCGCGGAACTGGGAGAACTGCTGCTCGGTGAGGCGCTGCTCACCGAGGATGATGATGCCGAAGACTCAGATGAAGAACTCGAGAGCAAGGAGGAACTGGTGGATGACCCACTGCTCTCCGAACTGCTTGGACCCGAACTGCTGGATGAAGGGGGCGGCACGTCACTGCTGGAGGACGATGACGGCGGCGGGGGCACATCGCTGCTCGAAGATGAGGAGGGCGGCGGTGGTGGTGGCGGCGTGCTGCTGCTCGATGAAGGTGGCGGCGGTGTGCTGGACGATGAAGATTCAACGATGATGGGTGAACTGGAGCTGGAGTCAGGCATAACAGGTTGAGGTCGATGAATTCATCCAGCGGGATTTTGCGGTGGCGACAGCAGTGATGGCTTTTGCAGTAATCAGCCTTTGAACTTGCTGTTGGCGGGCAGCTTGAATTCTACGCGCACGGCGGCATTAGCCGGGTTTCCGTGCGGCCACTCGGCATCGGCGGCGAGTTGAATGGCAATCCGAGTGTCGGTGATGGCTTTGACCATCGTTTTCAAGGTGCTGCGTCCACCAGTCGCGCCGCTCTGCGCGCCGCTCTGGGTTTCTTCCACTCCGGTATAGGCCGTGAGCGCCTCGCTGGCGGTGTTGAGTTTGTCCGGCGTGATACCTGGCAGGGCATCGGTTCCGGCCTTGGCAATGATTTGCCCGCTGACTTGCTCCAGGCGCGCGCGGTTCTGGTCAATGCGCACGCCAATGTAATAGTCCTGCAAGCGGTTCTTGTCGGTGCGGCCAAATTTCTGTTTCGCGGCGGTTTGAATTTCGTCCAGCCGGGCAATGAGCTGTTTCTTCAGGATCTCCTCGGTGCCGGTGACACCCTCCTTGCCGGTGGTGGCCTGGGTGGCCTCAGCGCTCTTGGCCCGGGCCTGTTGGATGGCGACGAGCGTATCAGAAACGAGTTGGGCGGAAATCTCCCGCGCGGCCAGTGTGGGTCCATACTCCGGCTTTTGCACCTTCAGGCAAATCTGTTCGCTCTTGTGGAGTTCGTCGAGAATCGCCTGATTGGGGAGTGGAGTGCTGCTTTTGCGACCACCGCCGCTGCCCGGGGCGGAAGAACTGGAAGCGCTGGATGAACTGGATACGGGATCAGGCATAGTTTTTTATTTTTTCCGGGCGGGGCCACGCTTTTCTCACAGTCATGTTCGCGAGTTAATGTCGTGGCGCTACTCGGCAGATTTTTTTTGCTGGCGGCATCTTGTACCCCCCCCCCCCAGCGCTTCTTCAACGGGAATGTTGTAAAACTTCTGCACCGGTTGTTCACCGGGCGGGCGGGAGGGGTGCGATTAAAAGTGCAGGCCGAAGTAGCGCCGAGTTGCACTCGGCAAGCCGCCCAAATTTGGTGCGGCGTTGGTAAGAACGGACCATCTGCGGATCACAAATCCGCGATACAGCAGATTGAAAATCTGCGCTACGAATGCGCTCACGACCCGCACTATTAATCGCACCCTACCGTGAGGTTGTGTTGGACCACGACACTGGAAAGTGTCGCCACCTGCCGGCTAGAAAGCCGGCGCTACCCGCAGCGATAGCTCCGGTTCATTGACTGGTGCATTGCGGAGCTGTGAGCCCATGCTGTCTGGTAGCAATCGGGCCATGAACAGGGAAATCCATCGCGCCGGGTCGGAGACCGGCGCTCCGATTCCGGCTGTGCCGCTGCGCTCTCGCCGTTCAGAGTCTCGTTACTTCGTCTGCTACAAGGCCCAAAACGGGCCTGCAACAGGCCGATCTTCATAAAACACATGGTTGCAAGCTATTGCGGTGTGTTTTTGGCACGCTGCGGAATGATTTTGCGCCGTTGCGGGGTGTTTTCCTCGTTCCGCGCCATGATTTTGGCGTGCTGCGAGGTGTTTTTGCGGCTTGGTGGCGTGCCATCGGCCTTCTGCGGCATGGCATCGGGATCTTGCGGAGTGTTTTCTGAATCTTGCGGGCGATCTTCAGACAGCCGCGGAACACTTCCGGTGCATTGCGAGAGGCATTTGCCGGCCGGGCAAAACCCAATTACTTCTCGGCCAGCAACTGCTCCACCTTGGCGGCCATGGAGTCGCCGCCGTTCAGGTCGCGGAGCACGCCCTTCTTGTCCACCAGCCACACGGTCGGCACGGAACTGATCTCGAAGCTCACGGCAAACTTGTTCTCCCAGCCAAGCCCGTCGAAGTATTGCGGCCAGGTCATTTTCTCGTCCGCGATCAGTTTCGTGAGGTCGCTCTTATCCTTGTCCAGGCTGATGCCAAGAATTTCGAAGCCCTTGCCATGCAGTCTGGTGTAGGTCTCCTTCACCTCGGGCAAGGCCGCTCGGCAGGGCGGACACCACGTCGCCCAGAAATCAACCAGCATGACCTGACCCGCCAGCTTCTTCGTGCCGGTGGCCTGGCCTGCGAGATCGTTGAAACTTACGTCGATGGGCTTGCCGAGGCGGCCCAGCATTTTGAGCTGGGCGGTCGCCTGTTCCTTGAAGTCGCCCTGGCCGTTCCTGGCCACGTCCGCGATGATGGCTTTGCCTTTCTTAAATGGCTCGGATTCCGCGAAGCCCTTGCCCTCGGGCACGGTTTGCAACTGGCTCGAGCTCATGTACCCGCGCGCGATCATCATCCACAACTCGAAGGACTCCTCCCGCTTGGGGAATTCCGTCTGCAGGGCGCGAGTTTGCTTCTCCGCCTGAGCAAGGATGGCCACGCGCTCTGGACTGGCTTTCGCCGTAAGAACATCCATCACGGCCTTTAAGATGCGCTGGGCACGGAGATCAAATTTCTCCTCGGCCGGAGTCGTGGGATCCTTCAGGCGTGCGTCCGTCAGCTCATCCAGCCGCGTCTGCTTGTTGGTGTTGCCCAACTCAATGGACACGGTGAGTAATTTCACTTCGAGTTTGCGCGCATCAGTTGCCTTCTCGTGCTTGGGAAATTTGAGGTAAAACTGCTGCGCACGATCAGCGGCCAAGCCGGCCAGCACGCCGTTCTTGGTTTCCCACGCCGCAATCTCCTCCTTGGAAGGCTCCTTCGCCTGCCATTCAGCGGGTGGGTTCGGCGCGCGCATGGCTTTGAGGACTTCGGCCCACGCGTCATCGCCGGCGTCATCCTTGGCGGCAACCGGGTCTTTCTTTTCCCCCGGCTTGTCATCCGCCGCAAACGTCAAGGCGACGATACAGGCCGCCACGATCACTCCGAACCGCCACAAACCGTATTTCATGTTCATCCTCTGTTAATTGCTTTCCCCTGGAGTTGAGACCAGTTGCAGGATCCAGCTCAAGTCCAAGCCTGTTTTGCGCTAATCGAGACGAGCGCCTTGTTGGGCAAATTCAAGCAACGCCCCGCCGGAATCAAGGTCGGCAGATCAAGGAAACTGCCCCATACTTTATTTAGTGGCGACTTGAGACGCATCCACTGCGGCGCGCACTTGCTCCCGAAACTTCTCCATACCCTGATCAAATGCGGCGGAGATGGGCAGCACCGTGGTTTTCTTTACACGGCGCTTGAAAGTCTTGAGGTTGTCCTCGGCCTGCGGTTCATCCATCTTGTTCGCCACCACTAGCCGCGGCTTCTCTACCAGGGCCGGATCGTAATGTTCCAACTCGCTGAGTAATTGCCTGTAGTCGTCCCAAGGCGTACGTCCATCGGTCCCGGCCATGTCGAGCAGGAGCACGAGAATCTTGCAGCGCTGGATGTGGCGTAGGAACGCATGCCCCAGGCCGACGTTATTGTGCGCGCCCTCGATCAGCCCCGGCACGTCGCAGACCACGACGCGGCGGAAATCGGGGAATTCCATGATGCCGATCTGTGGATGCAACGTCGTGAATGGATACGAGGCAATCTTCGGTCGCGCCTTCGAGATCGCGGTGAGCAACGTGGACTTGCCCGCGTTCGGATAACCCACCAACCCGACCTCGGCGATGATGCGCAGTTCGAAGAGGTATTCGCCCTCATCGCCCGCCTCGCCCGGTTGGGCGAAACGCGGCGTCTGCCGCACCGAGGTGGCGAAGTTCCGGTTGCCCAATCCGCCCCGACCCGCTTTGCACAAGATAAAGCGCTGACCGTTCTCGGTCAGGTCGGCGACCAGTTCGCCTTTGCTGGCATCTTGAATCTTGGCCGGGCGGTCGTCCTCGTCCTCGAGGTTGAATTCCATGCCGCGCTCGCCGCCCGAGACACGAAAGGCCGGGCGATTGGCCGTGCTGGAGGGAATGACGGCGGGTCTGGCTTTCGCTTGAGCGGCTGCTGCTTCGGCAGCTTCGTCGTCGTCGTCGTCCTCGTCACCCTCAACTGGCTTAGTATCGCGCAACTTCCACACCAGTGTGCCGCACGGCACCTTGATCACAATGTCCTTGCCGGCGTGACCATCCATGCCTTTACCCATTCCATGATCGCCATCCTCGGCAATGAGCCGCGGGCGATAATACTGGTCGATGAGGTTGTTAAAATCGTGACTCGCTTCCAGGATCACGTCGCCGCCGCGCCCGCCGTTGCCGCCGGACGGGCCGCCCTTGGGACGGTAGGCTTCGCGAATGAACGCGACCGCGCCTTTGCCGCCGTGACCGGCCCGCGCGTAAACTTTGATCTGGTCGATGAACATGATTGTTTCTTTGTCCCTTGCTCCTGGTCAGTTGTCAGGCCTCCCCGTCTCCTTGGCAACAACGGACGATGAAAGGGGGCCGCCGGTTAAAAGAAAAAGGCGAGACCTACTGGCCTCGCCTTCGGAATTATTTTGCGAGCGGACTAATTGTTCTTCGCCGCAGCATCCGGGAGCACATTCACGCGTCGACTGTCCTTGTCGAACAGAACCTTGCCCTCTACGAGGGCGAATAGGGTCCAGTCGCGCCCGGTGCCAACATTCTGGCCGGCGATGAACTTTGTCCCGCGCTGACGCACGAGAATGCTGCCCGCCGTAACATGCTCACCGCCAAATCGCTTCACCCCGAGGCGCTTACTGACGCTGTCGCGCCCGTTGCGAACACTGCCTTGACCTTTCTTGTGTGCCATAACTAAGCCTTAATCTCTTTAATCTTCAGCACCGTCAGTTCCTGACGATGACCCACCGAGCGGTGGTAGCCCTTGCGCCGCCGCATCTTGAAGGCGAGCAACTTGGGGCCGCGGATGTGCTTCACCACATCAGCCACGACTGTCGCTTTGTCCACTATCGGCATTCCGACCAAAAACTTTCCTTCGTTTGCCACGAAGAGAACCCGGTCCAGAGTGACCTCCTTGCCCTCGGCGGTGTCGAGTAATTCCACTTCAATCGTGTCGCCCGCGGCGACCCGATACTGCTTGCTGCCTGTTTCAACGACTGCGTACATAAAAGCCTTTCCCCAAAAGGGAGCGAGATAGCATCAAAGCCCGATGCCCGTGTCAACAACCTATTTCCGTTTTGTGACGGGCTTACGTCTGAAGGGGGGGCGCGCGGCGAAGGGCACGCCCTGGCCCGGTCTGGATAAGGCTCGCCTATCCTCGCTCTTGAAGTCGCCCAATCGTAATTCGTGTGTCACAGATTCGTCGCACGACTTTGCGATGTTGAGTGCAAATGAAGGAGACAATAACATTGGAAAGGCCAATGATGACCGGAATGGAAGAGGAGTTTTCGATTCCGATCGACCTGAGTGTGTGGGTGCCAGCCGCCCTGTTGAGCGATTGGATTATGTCCAACGTGGCCACCTTGGACTGGACCAATGCTGCTCTGATGGACCTGCTTCGCAAAAACCCCGACTTCGAGCCCAAGGCCTTGCTGAATACGATGACCTTGGCCTACACCCTCGGGGTTTTTCCATCGGATGAGATTGCCCGCCGGTGTTCGGAGGATTCCGAGTTTCGGAGCGTTCGTCCAAAGTTGCCCCCGTTGGCGGGCGATATTAAGCGGTTTCGCAAGGAAAACACCGGTTTGTTCAAGTGGACGTTGATGAACGCCCTCACGCTCGCCTTGAAGACGCGGTTCAACGAGGGAGAGAAGATCGAGAACCTGCCGGCGGGCCTCCGGCGCTATCTCATCCTGAACGCAACCGAACGCCTCGACATCGCGCGCCACCTGGATCGCGGTTCTGAACTGCTGTGATGGGCAGGTGCCGGACACAGATCTTAACCTCCCGTCTCCGAGAGAGCGGAGCGGCAGCCTTGCGAAGAGTGCGCAGTCTTGGAGATAGCCTCAGCAGGGTCTTCGTTTCAGGTTCCCTGCGGTCAGGACCATCCGCCCCGCCCCTTTGACCACTGCCTTGGTCAGTGGGTTTCGTCGCCAGATTGTAACAAACGCGCCCCCGAGTTGTCACCTGGCCGTCATACAAGACTCTCCAGTGAAAGCGATGACCCATTACGAGCAACACTTGCAACGCGACCTCGACTTAATCCGCGGGAAGATTCAGGCGATGGCGGAACTTGCTGATCGCGCTTTGCGCGACAGCCTCAAGGCACTGCTCGACAAAAATCTCACCCTCGCCTACTCGGTCATCCTGCGAGACCAGTATATCGACGAACTGGAGAAGGAAATCGATCGACTGTGTCTGGAGTTCCTGGTCCGTCAGCAACCGGTGGCCGGCCATCTGCGTTTTGCTTATGCCACCATCAAGATCAATCTGGAGTTGGAGCGTATTGGGGACTACGCGGAAAGCATCGCCCGACAGGTGCTCAAAGTCAGTGCTTTGCACGACAAACTTCCTTTAAGGGACTTCGCCGCGCTGGCCGAAGTCTCCATTCCGATGCTCCAAAATTCGGTCAAGGCTTTCCTCGAACAGAACGTGGAACTCGCGCGGGCCAGCATGGTCGAGGAAGACCGGGCCGACTTGCTCCGCAACAAGATTGACTCCGAACTGCTCCAGTTGCATCAAGCCGGCGCCATACCGCTTACGGCGCTGACGCCCCTCCAGACCATCGCCCGCCGTTTTGAACGTGTGGCTGATCAGGCCAAAAACATTTGTGAGGAAACCCTCTACATGTGTACGGGCGAATACATGAAGCACCGCGCTTCAGAAGTGCTCCGGGTGCTCTTCGTGGATGAAAACAATTCCTGCCGCAGCCAGATAGCCGAAGGCATCGCGAACAGTCTGAACCAGCCGGGATTCCTCTTCAGCAGCGCCGGGCTTGAAGCACGCGCCGTGGACTGGCGCACCGTGGAATTCATGCAGGAGAAGGGTCTCGACATCGCGCGCCAGACATCCAAGCCCGTCGGCCATATTCTAAATCTGGAGCACTATCACGTCATCATCGCGCTGGCCAAACCGGCGCAGAAAATTTTCCCGCCGCCGCCGACCAAGACGGTGGGATTGGATTGGACCGTCGAAGACCCCTCGGTGCGCCCCGGCTCCCTGGCCGATGTGCGTGACGCTTACGAGGAGACGTTCCAATACATCAACACACATGTGCGCGAACTTGTTCAAGCACTGGTCGGAGACAACGAATAAGAACACCATGAAAAATAAATTCATCACCTCCACCCTTGCACTCGCGGCCGCGGCGGCCCTCGTGGGTTGTGGCAAGTCCGAGAGCGGGGCCGGCGGGGCAGGTTCAAGCGGCAAAAAAACGACCGTGGCCAACATCGGCTCCGACACGATGGTCAATCTCGCGGCGGCCTGGGCGGAAGCCTATGCGGCGGTGGACAAGACCATCGTCATCGAAGTCAATGGCGGCGGTTCCGGCGTCGGCATCAAGGGCCTACTCAACGGCACCGCTGAACTGGCCAACTCCAGCCGCCACATCGAGGACAAGGAGAAGGCGGAGCTGAAGGAGAAACGCCAGGTGGACTCGAAGGAATTCGTCGTCGGCTTCGACGCACTCTCCATCTACGTCCACAAGGACAACCCGATCAACGAGATCACCATGGAACAACTCGGCGAGATTTATCGCGCCGATGGCAAGATCACCAAGTGGAGCGACGTGGGCGTGACCAGCATCCCCGGCGCGAAGGGCGACGAGATGATCCGCGTCAGCCGCCAGAACAACTCCGGCACTTACGAGTATTTCAAGGAAGCCGTGGTCGGCAAAAAGAACGAGTTCAAGCTCGGCTCACTCGACATGAACGGATCGAAGGACGTCGTGGAACTCATCGGCAAGACGCCCAACGCCATCGGCTATTCCGGCATGGGCTACGCCAACGCCTCCGTGAAAATGCTCAAGGTCGCGAAGAAGAAAGGTGAGCCCTACGTCGGTCCCAGCATCGCGGCCACGCACGACAAGACCTATCCCATCGCGCGCCCCATGTTCTTCTACACCGCCGGCGAACCGGCGCCGCATGTGAAGAAATACATCGACTGGGTGCTGACCGACGCGGGCCAGAAAATCGTGGAAACGACCGGCTACGTCCCACTGCCCAAGAAGTAATTGACCTGATCTGCCGCGGGCTGCGGCGCTGTTGAAGAACCGCCGCAGCCTTTCTCGCATCGCGAAACGATTGTTACAATGTCCACGCTGACCACATCCAGTCCGGCTCCCGCCGTGAAGCGCGCCCAGCGCAGCCCGCTCGCGCTGCTCGTGGAGCGCGGCATCGAACTGCTCGTGTACCTCTGCGGCATCAGCGCCATCGTCTTCGTCTTCGGCATCTTCTTTTTCGTCTTCAAGGAAGGTGCGCCGTTCCTCACCAAGCTGGACTTCGGGCAGTTCCTGACCAGCACGCAGTGGATTCCCACTTCTTCCGTGCAACCCAAGTACGGCACGGGCGCACTGATCGTCGGCACGTTGAGCGTCACGATTCTGGCCATGCTCATCGCGGTGCCGTTCGGTCTCGGCGCGGCGGTGTTCGTGTCTGAATTCTGCACCGGCAAGGTGAAGGAGACGTTGAAGATCGTCATCGAACTGCTGGCCGCGATTCCCAGCGTGGTCTGGGGCTTCATCGGGTTGAGCGTGATGAGCCCGGTCATCATCGGCGTCTTCCACGTTCCGGTCGGCGTGAACCTGTTCAACGCCGCCCTCCTGCTCGCGCTGATGAGCGTGCCCATCATGGTCAGCATCGGCGAGGACGCGCTCAAGGCGGTGCCGGACAGTTTTCGCGAAGC
Source organism: Pedosphaera sp. (assembly GCA_031414955.1). Taxonomy (GTDB): domain Bacteria; phylum Verrucomicrobiota; class Verrucomicrobiia; order Limisphaerales; family SIBH01; genus JANNGC01. Next base: position 72,355 of record JANOQV010000159.1, read on the forward strand.
CGCCGTCGCCCTCGGGGCCACGCGCTGGCAGATGGTTTATCGCGTGCTGATTCCCGCCGCGAAGAACGGGCTGCTCGCGGCCGTGCTGCTCGGCGTGGGCCGCGCCATTGGTGAAACGATGGCCGTGCTCATGGCCACCGGCCACGCGGTGAACATTCCGCATTCCATTTTTGATCCCGTCCGCACGCTCACCGCCACCATCGCGGCGGAACTCGGGGAAACCTCGCAAGGTTCGCCGCACTACCAGGTGCTGTTCCTGATCGGCGTGCTGCTCTTCTCCATCACCTTCGTGGTGAATCTGACGGCGGATTTGATCGTGAAGGGCATCAAGAAGAAATGAAAGCTCCAAGCTCCAAGTTCCAAGCTCCAGACAAGATTCAAGGCCCAAGCTCCAATCGCCGGCCCGCGGATCGCCGGGCGTTTGCTGAGCGGCTGGCTGCGACTTGGTGTTTGATGTTTGGTGCTTGGTGCTTATCTGGATCTTGGATCTTGGAGCTTGGAGCTTTGTCTTAAAATGTTCACTGAAACCGCATTCATCCGCAAAAAGCGCCGCAACGAACTGGTGGCGAAATGCTTCTTCGGCTTCATGGCCGCGGCCATGGTCATCCCGCTCTTCCTCATCGTCGGCTACATCGTCGTGCAGGGCTGGCCCTCCATGTCCTGGGAGTTCCTCACCGAGAATCCGCGCAGCGGCGGGGCCAAGGGCGGCATCTGGGCCGCCATCGTCGGCACGTTCTACATCGTGTTCTTCTCGCTGATCATCTCCGCGCCGATTGGCGTGCTCGCCGCCGTGTATCTGAATGAGTACGCCAAGGAGAACTGGTTCACCCGCATCGTGAACCTCGCGGTCATGAATCTTGCGGGCGTTCCGTCCATCGTCCACGGCTTGTTCGGCGTCGGCGCATTCGTCTATTTCGCCAACTTCAACAACGGGAAGAAATCCATCATCGCCGCCGCACTCACGCTGGCGGTGATGACGCTGCCTGTCATCATCGCCTCAACGAAGGAGGCGCTCGCCGCCGTGCCGCGACAATTCCGCGAAGCCTGCTGGAACGTCGGGGCCACGCGCTGGCAGACCATCTGGCGCATCGTGCTGCCGAATTCCATCAGCGGCATTCTCACCGGCGTCATCCTGCAAGTCAGCCGTACCGCCGGCGAGACTGCGCCCGTGATGCTCACCGGCGTCGCGACCTACAAGATGCTCGATAGCACCGGGTTGTTTCTCTATCACCCGATCAAGGATCAGTGCATGGCGCTCTCGATGCACCTCTACTACATCGCCACGCAGGCCAACAATGTCCCGAAGGCCACGCCCTTCGCCATCGCCACCGTGCTCATCGGCGTGGTGCTGATCGTGAATGCGGCGGCGATTGCCTTCCGCGTCTATCTGCGCTCCCGCAAGAAGTGGTAATGAAAAAGCACCAAGCACCAAGCACCAAGCTCCAGAGAAGTTCCAAATCCCAAGCTCCAATTGGGAGTGCGGTGGCGAGTTGCGCCTTGGTGTTTGGTGCTTGGTGTTTCTCTGGTGCTTGGAGCTTGGTGTTTGGAGCTTTATTTCCCCAATGACTCTCGCCAAAAAAATCGAAGTCACCGATCTTCGCACGTTTTACAGCGGCAAGGAGGTCCACCACGGCATCTCGTTCCACGTCGAGCCGAACGAAATCTTCGCCATCATCGGGCCGGCCCAGTCCGGCAAGACCACGCTGCTGCGCGCCATCAATCGCACGCTGGAATTCACGGCCGGCAGCAAGATGACCGGCACCATCAAGGTCGATGGCGAGGACGTAAAGAAGACCCGCGACGTCTATGGCCTGCGCCGCAAGATTGGCATGGTCGCGCCGCTGCCCGTGGGTTTGCCGCTGACGATTTACGACAACGTGGCGTTCGCGCCGCGTTCGTCCGGTGTGAAGGACAAGGGCTTCCTCGATGCCCATGTCGAGAAGTGTCTGCGCCAGTCCGCGCTCTGGGACGAGGTGAAGGACCGTCTCGATTCGCTCGGCACGAAACTGAGCGGCGGCCAGCAGCAGCGTCTCACCATCGCCCGCGCGCTGTCGCATCAGCCGGAGATTCTCTGCCTCGACGAGTTCTCCATCGCCATCGATCCCGTGACCACGATGCGCATCGAAGACGTGCTCAAGGAATTGAAGAAGGAGATGACCATCATTCTCGTGACCAATCTCGTGCAGCAGGCGCGACGACTCGCCGCGCGCACGATGTTCCTGTGGAACGGCGACATCATCGAACTCGACACGAACGAGGTGATGTTCAGCGGCAAGCCCAAAGACCAGCGGACGTATGATTACGTGAACGGAATTTTCGGATGAGAATGAAAACAAGCTCCAAGCTCCAAGCCCCAAGCTCCAGAAAAACACCAAGCCTCAAGCTCCAATGGAGTTTTGACGCGTCGGAATGTTCGTTGGTGTTTGGATCTTGGAGCTTATCTGGATCTTGGATCTTGGATCTTGGATCTTTCCCCGCATGACTCCCTCCACCTCGAACCACCCCAGGCCGCAATACGCCATCTCCACCGGCGATCTCTGCCTCTGGTACGCCAAGTTCCAGGCGCTCATGAACGTGACCGTGGACATCAAGCGCGGCATCATCACCTCGCTCATCGGCCCGAGTGGTTGCGGCAAGACCACGCTGCTGCGCTGCTTCAACCGGGTGAATGAACGCTACGGCTACGTGACCACCAAGGGCTTGATCGAATTGCACGGCAAGAACATCTACGACCCGGACGTGTCGCTCATCGAACTGCGCAAGAGCGTGGGCATGGTTTTTCAGCGGCCCAACCCGCTGCCCATCACGGTCTATGAAAACGTGGTCTTCGGCATCCGCATTCACAATCCCTCCAGCGCCCTGAGCAAATCCATGCTCGATGACGCGGTGGAGAAGGCGCTGACCGAAGTGGGCCTGTGGAAAGACTTGAAGGACCGGCTGCACGACAAGGCCATCGGCCTGCAGCTTGAACAGCAGCAGAAGCTCTGCATCGCCCGCCTGCTGCCCCTGAAGCCGGAAATCATCCTCATGGACGAGCCGTGCAGCGCGCTCGACGTCGGCGGCACGCGCGCCATCGAGGAGTTGATGTTTGAGCTGAAAGGCCGTTACACCATCGTCATTGTCACGCACAACATGGCCCAGGCGCGGCGCGCGAGTGACGAGTGCATCTTCATGCTCATGGGCGAGTTGATCGAGCACCTGCCGACTGCGGAGTTATTTATCAGTCCCAAAAATCCTCGGACCGCGGAGTACATTGAAGGCCGATACGGTTGAGGCGCCGGGCTTCGGCCGGGCTTCCTCAGCTCTAACCAACAAACGCCATGAAACAAAAAATCCTGATCGTCGATGATGAGCCGGACGCGCTGGAGTTGATTTCCTACAACTTGAAGGCCGCCGGCTTCGATGTGATCACCGCCGATGACGGCGAGGAGGCCATCAAGAAAGCCCGCGCCGCGCAACCCGCCCTGATCCTGCTGGACGTGATGCTGCCGGAAGTGGACGGACTCGAAGTCTGCAAAACCCTGCGCCGTGATGCGGCCACCAAGTCGGTGCCCATCATCATGCTCACGGCCAAGGCGGCGGAGATCGACCGCGTGCTGGGGCTGGAACTGGGCGCGGACGACTACGTGACCAAACCCTTCAGCCCACGCGAACTGGTCCTGCGCGTGAAAGCATTGTTACGCCGGCGACTGCCGGCGGAACCGGAACCGGCCGGCCTGGATTTCGGCGACCTGAAGATCGACATCCCGCGTCATGAAGTGATGGTGAGCGGCGTGGCGGTGGAACTGACGGCCACCGAGTTCAAACTCCTGACCGTACTGGCCGAGCGCCGCGGCCGGGTGCAATCGCGCGAGGCCTTGCTGCGCGACGTGTGGGATTACGACAACTTCATCGACACCCGCACGGTGGACACGCACATGCGCCGCCTGCGCGACAAGCTGGGCGCGGCCGCTTCCCATCTCGACACGGTGCGCGGGGTGGGCTACCGCTTCGTCGATAAAACGTGAACGTACGGCCGGCTTGGAACCGGCCGGGAAATGACCAAGTGCTTTTGGCAAGCTGCGAACAATGCGGGCGCCGCACCTGCCGGTTACCAACCGGCGGCCCGCTGGTTTCGCGCCCAGGGTTGCCTTTCCCATGAGCCTTATTTTTGCTGCCGCCGATGTCGTGTGGCCAGCCGTCGTGGTCTTGCTGGTCGGCGTGCTCACCGTGCTGGCTGTCCTTTTTCACCGTCAGATCCAGAAATCAGAGGAATCACTGGGCCAGCTTCGCGGGGAACACGACACCACCCGGCAACGCCTGGCGGAGTTGGAGGATCAGTCCCGGGCCGAGCGGCAGACGCTCTTCAACAGCATGGCCGAAGGAGTGGTGCTCCTCGACCGGGCCGGGCGCATCCAACTGGTCAACCAATCCCTGGAGAAGCAGTTCAGCCTGAGCACCGATGTGCGCGGACGCACGTTGCTCGAAGCGTTTCGCCGTCCGGAGCTGGCCGATTTGCACGCGCGGCTGGAGACGGAGCGCAAGGTTCTGAGCTGCGAGATCGAACTGGGCGGCGCGGAGGCGCGGTGCTTCGAGGTGAGCGCGGCGATGGTCTACGATCGCGAAGGCGGCGCGCAGGGTTCCATTCTTGTCTTCCATGATTTGACGCGCCTCCGGCAGTTGGAAAACACGCGCCGGGAGTTCGTGGCCAACGTCAGCCATGAGTTGCGCACGCCGCTCTCGCTCATCAAGGGCTACGTGGAGACGTTGCTGGACGGAGCCATCAGCGATCCGGAATTGTCCGCCAAGTTTCTCCAGACCATCGATCGCCATTCCAACCGGCTGACCAATTTAATCGAAGACCTCCTGACCATCTCGCGCCTCGAATCCGGCCAGATCACCTTGCAGTTGCGCACCGTGCCGCTGCGGTCCTTTGCCACCGGTCTGATTAGTGAACTGCAAGCCCGGGCCCGGGAACGGGGCACAACTATCGTGAATGAGATTCCCGAAGGGCTGGCCGGCCGCGCCGATCCGGACCGCTTGGAACAGGTCTTCGTGAATTTGCTGGAGAACGCGGTGAAGTACGGCCGGGCCAAAGGCCAGGTCGTGATTAGGGGGCGCTCCGTCAATGGCCACATCGAATTATGCGTCGCGGACGACGGCCCCGGCATTCCGGCCGAGGCCCGCGAGCGCGTCTTCGAGCGCTTTTACCGGGTGGACAAGGCCCGGTCGCGTGACGCCGGCGGCACGGGACTCGGCCTCGCCATCGTGAAGCACATCGTGCAGTCCCACGGCGGCAAGGTCTGGGTCGAGAGCGAGCCAGGCCAGGGGGCGCGGTTCTATTTCACGCTGCCGGTTTAGCGGCGGCGGCGTGTCCGCAGCCAATGAGGCTCGCACCCGGCGAGCGCGGCGGGCTTGAATGTCCCGAACGGAGCGCGCAGTCTCCGCCGCATGGGTTTGAAAAAACCGGTGCGGAGAAAATCCCTGGCGAGGCAGGCCAGTCCCGCATCCCTAGACCAATCCAGGGCGGCCGCCGACCACGCGCGCCTTGGCCCCAAGCCTCAAGCCGTTCCCTCTCGTCGGCTTCAGCGCGCCGCTGCGGGACACCGAGCGGGTGTTCTTGCCCAGGCCTCATCTGGCACCGAAGGGCGAGAACTTCGCGACGGGGTGAGCGTGATGACGAATCTCCAACGCATGACCAAGGCGGACCTGATCCGGCGCATCCAGGCGCTGGAGCAGGGATCTTCCACCGTCGGCCATGCGGCGGCGCAAGACCGGCGGCGGACCAAGCAGGCGCTGCGGGAGAGCGAGGAGCGCTTCCGCGCGGTGGCCGAGAACCTCGGAGACGGACTCGTGCTGACCGACCTCGACGACACCATCCTGGATGTGAACCCGCGCCTGCTGGAGATGGCCGGTTACGCGCGGGACGAAATAATCGGGCGCAAAGGCTATGACGTGTTGAACTCCCCCGAGCAGCAGGAGGAGATCAAAGGGCGCAATGCCGAGCGTGCGGCCGGGCGCAGCGGGCATTATGAAATCCTGCTGCGCCGGAAGGACGGAAGCCGCTTCTGGGCGGAAATCACCGGCGCGCCGGTGCGCGACGCGCAGGGCCGGATCTTCGGCACCGTCGGTCTGCTCCGCGACATCACCGAACGCAAGCAGGCGCAGGAAATCCTGGAGCAAACCGTGGCCCGGCGCACGGCGGCGCTCACCTATGCCAACGAGGCGCTGCGGGCGAGCGAGGAACGGCTGCGGCAGGTGCTCGAAGCCAGCCAGACGGGAACATTCGAGGTCAATCTGGAGACCGGGGAAGGGCATTGGAACGCGGTGGAGTATGAGCTGCTGGGCCTCCAGCCAGGGGACGCCACGCCCGTCCCGGAAACCTTCTTCCGCCGCGTCCATCCTGAGGATGCCGGGTGGCTCCGTGCGCAGTGGGAGGAGGCGAAGCGGACCGGACAATACGACGCGGAATTTCGCATTGTGCGGCCCGATGGACAGGAGCGGTGGCTGGGGGTCAAGGGACGGTTTTTCGTCGAACCTCAGTCGAGCGGCACTCCTTTTCGAACCGGCCGGCCCACGCGGTTTCTGGGCGTGAACTTCGACATCACGGAGCGCAAGCTCGCCGAGCAGGAGCGGCACAAATTTGTCTCCCTGGCCGAAAACAGCTCTGATTTCATCGGCATGTGCGACCGTGATTTTACTCCGTTCTACGTCAATGCCGCCGGGTTGCGGTTGGTCGGCCTCAAGAATCTGGAAGCCGGCGGCCACATCAGGATGCCGACTTTCTTTTTCCCGGAAGACGAGCCGTTTCTCCGTCAAGAATTTGTCCCGCGCCTGCTCCGCGACGGCCGGGGCGAGGTGGAGATTCGCTTTCGGCACTGCCAGACGGGCGCGGCGATCTGGATGCTCTGCAACGTCTTCCCTTTGCGGGACACGGCCGGCGCCACCACCGGCTGGGCCAGCGTCGGCCACGACATCACCGAGCGCCGTCGGCTGGAGAGCGAGTTGCTGGCCATCAGCGAGCGCGAGCAACGACGCATCGGGCATGATTTGCACGACGGCCTGGGCCAGCAACTGACGGCCCTGGAGATGCAGTGCTTTCTCCTGCGGGAAGATTTGGCGGCGCAGGACGTCGCCGCCCGGCGGAAACAACTCCGGGCGCAGGCGGGGCAGATGAGCCAGGCGCTGCGGGAATGCATCACCACGACGCGCTCGCTGGCGCGCGGCCTGGTGCCGGTGGATCTGAAAGAAGACGGGTTGATGGGTGCGCTCAAACAACTGGCTCACCGCACCGACTTGGCGGGGCCGATCGAGTGCCGCCTGATCTGCCGTGTTCCGGTGACGGTACTCAATTCCCAGACCGCCAAGCACCTCTATCACATCGCCCAGGAAGCCGTGAACAACGCGCTCAAGCACGCGCGGGCCGGACGCATCGACCTCCACCTGGCGCGTCGGCAGGGCGTGCTGCGCCTGCAAATCAAGGACGACGGAAGGGGTCTGCCCAAACGACGGAAGGGCAAATCAGGAATGGGGCTGGAGATCATGCGCCATCGCGCCCACGTCATCGGCGCGGGGTTGGAGATTGAATCCAAGCCCGGCCAGGGGGTAAGCGTCACTTGCACGATGCCGATGATGGAAGCATGAGCAATCAGCCTGAACCAGATGTCCCCGCCGTAATCGGGGACCGTCCGCCGACAGGGGACATTTTATTTCAGCTATGAAACGCAAGCCGATCCAGACCAAGCCCGAGCCGAACTCGCCCGCCAAACGGCGCGTGCTGTTGGTGGATGATCATCCGATGACGAGGGAGGGGTTGGCCGCGATCCTGATGCGACAGGCCGACCTGGAAGTTTGCGGCGAAGCCAGCCACGCCGCCGAGGCCATGACAGCCCTCTCCAGGTTGAAACCAGATTTGATGGTGACGGACATGACCATGCCGGGCCGCAGCGGGATCGAGTTCCTCAAGGACGTTCACGCGCTGATGCCCAAACTGCCCGTGCTCGTGCTCTCGATGCACGACGAGATGCTCTTCGCGGAACGAGCCTTGCGCGCGGGTGCTCGAGGTTACCTGATGAAAGACGCCGGCGCGGCCAAACTCTTGGAGGCGATCCGGCACGTCCTGGGCGGGCAATCCTACGTCAGCCCACAGATGTCCGCGCGGCTGATCGAGGCCGTGACGGGCCGCCGCCCGCGCGGCTCCAGTTCGCCGATCGAAAAACTTTCGGACCGGGAGTTTGAAGTCTTCCAACTGCTGGGCCGGGGAAAAAGCACGAAGGACATAGCCCAAACACTCAACTTGAGTCCCAAGACGGTGGATGTGCATCGCGGGCGCATCAAGGCGAAGCTCCAACTCAAGGACGCGGCCGGTCTGCTTCATCACGCGGTGCGTTGGGTGGAGTCGGAGGCGGCCCAGCGTTAACCGAGCAGCGACGGCAGAAGTGTTGGATCGCGGCCTCACGCTCCCAGCTGAGAGCGAAACTGGCGGTTGGATTCTGCCTGAAGGCCGGAGGCCAAACGCCGCAGCGAGCTTCGGCGGCGGGATGAAAAGTGAGTTCCAATCAGCGCGGCGGACGAGGGCATTTGGTTTTCGCATTAGACTGTTGTAGGAAAAATCCTTAGCGAACCTAGCTGTCACGTCCCACTTCACCATTTTCTCCCGCGTGACATCCTCGCCCGGCTTGAACACTCCACAGTTCCATAAGGCCACCAGCCTGGCCGCTGATTCGCAGGACGAAAACCATCCGCCGCGAGTTCTCAGCACCCACGGCGACCTGGACCTGGGCCGCCGCGCCATGAGGGTGTTGGCCAGCCTGGCCCGACCCTTTGGCCAGCGCCCCGCGCCGCGCCGATAAAAGCCATGAACACTCTAATCGCCGAAACGAAGACCGCTCCCAGCCCCGTTGCGCCGCCGCAGCCATTGTCCCTGGGCGCGCCGCGCCGCCGCATTCTCCTGGTCGATGACCTTGCGCAACTGCGGGAACTCGGCCGGCAGGTTCTGGTCCGTTCGGGTTACAATGTGGACACCGCTGAGGACGGTGCCGAAGCGTGGGCCGCTCTGCACAAACAGGATTACGACCTGCTCATCACGGACAATCAGATGCCGCGACTCACCGGCTTGGAACTGATTCGCAAAGTGCGCGAGGCGCGTATGACCGTGCCCATCATTCTGACCTCAGGCACGCTCGCCCAGTTCCCGGAGGGTGACCAGTTGGGGGGCAAATGCGCAGCCCTGCTGGCCAAGCCCTTCACGACGGAACAATTGGTTTCGGCTGTCCAAAACGGCCTGCGGGCGAGGACCAGTCTGCGCAGGACTACGGGCCTTCCCTTCAATCCACGCCCAAACGGGAGCGTCAATGAATGAGCCACCCATTCAAGGGCAGAATTCACCGCAGCCAGTGCAATTAACCCGGCGAGGCGGGGTCGACATGGAATGACCAAGTGGAACCGCCTCGATCGTGAAACGCACCTTTCAGCGATTATGAAATCAGAAGGACGAAGCCACCAGCGACGGTGGACGGACGTTCCGGCACCGTCGGGCTACGAGCCTGGCGGCGGGGACGTCGCCGCCGTACCGCTTTGGAAAAGGTTCCTGGATCTCAGCCTCATGGTCTTGGCTGCGCCCGCCTGGGTGCCGATGATGCTCGGGATCGGCGCGGCGATTAAAATCCTGTCGCCCGGCCCTGTGCTCTTTCGACAAGAGCGGATCGGATGGCGGGGGGAACGATTCGTCTGCCTCAAGTTTCGCACCATGCACGCCGGCACCAACACCGCGACTCACGAACAGCATCTGGCCAGTTTGATGCAGTCGAACCAGCCCATGACCAAACTGGATGGAAACGATCCCCGGCTAATTCCGCTGGCCCGGTTGCTCCGCTCGACCGGGCTCGATGAGCTTCCGCAATTGTTCAACGTGCTCCGTGGGGACATGAGCATCGTCGGCCCGCGGCCCTGCACGCCGAAGGAATTCGAGGCGTACTCGGCCGCCCAACGGGCCCGAATCGGAACACTGCCTGGTTTGACCGGTCTCTGGCAGGTGAGTGGCAAGAACCAGACGACTTTCAGAGAGATGATTGAACTGGATTTACGCTACACTCGCACCAAGAGCCTGTGGCTCGACCTCGCCATCATCCTTCGGACACCCATCACCCTGCTGATCCAGGTGGGCGAGATGGTCAGGAAGCGGAAGGCACCTGGCTCCGCACCCAAAACCGCTCGTCCGCGTTCGTTCGTCCGCCTCGTGGAGCGCAGCGGCGACTCAGTGCAGACCTCGGAAGCGGCCCGGCCCACGGCGGAGACGACCTCGCGATGACCCGCCTGCTGGCGGGTCCAGACAACCGCACAAACGAGACCTCCGGCACTGGCACATAGACGTGTTGCTTGAACATGCGCCCGGCCTGACCGGAACCTGGACCAACCAGCGCGCCGGTTGACGAATACGCCAATAAAGTTCTTCCGTCAGCGCAGTCGGCAAGAAGTGGGGCGGGCGCAGGCCGCGCGTTTGCGCTTCCCGCCGCCGCCGCCGCGCTTTTATGGTGGGGCCGTTGTTGCGATTCACGTTCATCGCCATTCTCCTTCTCGCCGCGGGCTTCCCCACCACGGCCGCCCAACCGCGTGCGATCACCAGCTTCTTTCCGCTCCACTGCTGGACGGCGAACGTGGCGGGCGACGAAGCTCAGGTCGAATGCTTGTTGACCTCACGCGCCGAACCGCATGACTACGCCTTCACCCCGGGCGATGCGCGCCGACTGCATGAGGCCGACCTGATCGTGGTCAACGGCCTGGCTTTGGAAGGCTGGCTGCCGAAATTCTTGCGGGGTGCTCCCGACCGCCGCCACCGGGTGGTGAACATTTCGACCGGCTTGGAGGCTCAACTCATCGCGGGCGGACATGAACATCAACCCCACGAACACACCGAGACCGAGCACGCCAACCCGCACGTCTGGCTCGACCCGGCGCTGGCGGCTCACGGCGTGAGCAACATTCTCGCGGCGTTGCAACACTCCAATCCGTCCCGCGCCGCCGCTTATGCCAGCAATGCGCAGACTTATGTCGCGAAGCTCATCCAACTCGACCACGATCTCCGCGCCGGGTTGGCCTCCATCACCAATCGCACCGTGGTTACTTATCACGATGCGTTCCCGTATTTCGCGCGGCGTTACGGCTTCGAGATCGCGGGCGTGGTGGAGGAAGTGCCCGAGGTGAATCCCACGCCGAAGTATCTGGCGCGCTTGAGCCGGATGATGCGCGAGCGGAACATCCGCGTGATTTTCATCGCCGCTGGAGGGCGCACGCGGCTCGCCGAACGCATCGCCGCCGACCTGCGCGTGGAACTGGTGGAGCTTGATACCCTTGAAACAGGCCCGCTCCGTCCCGCAGCTTACGAGGAACGCATGAGACACAATCTTTCGGTTCTGCAAAAGCAGCTTCGATGATGTCAGTTCATCCCATTAACCTGCATCCGTCGCTCGCGGTCGATGTGCATGACCTGCACGTGAGCTTCGGCGGCACGGCGGTGCTGCGCGGGGTGAACATGCGCGTGCCGCAGGGGCAGATCGTGGCGCTGATCGGCCCGAACGGCTCGGGCAAGACCACGCTGCTGCGCTGCCTGCTCGGCTTGCAAAAATTCTCGAAGGGCACGGTCAAGATCTTCGGCGAGAACGACGTGACCAAGGCGCTGCCGCGCACCGGCTACGTGCCACAGCGGCTTTCGCTCGAACGCAGCTTCATCCTGAGCGTGCGCGAATTCCTCGCCTTGCGCCTGCGCGAGACGCGGAACTGGTTCTTCCAATCTGATGCCAAGCTCGATGCTGTGCTGCGTCCGGCCCTGGCGGAGATCGGCGCGGAGAACATCCTCGACCGCCCCATCGCACAGCTCTCCGGCGGACAGCTTCAACGCGTGCTCATCGCTTTCGCGCTGCTGGGCAAGCCCGACCTGTTGCTGCTCGACGAGCCGACGGCGGGCGTGGACTCGCCGGGTGAGGAAACTTTCTACGACCTCATCGCCACGGTGCAGCGGCAGCACAAGCTCTCCGTCATCCTCGTGTCGCACGACCTGTCGATGGTCTATTCCCACGCCTCGCGGGTTTATGCGTTGAATGGCGTCATCTGCTGCGAGGGGCCGCCCGAGCAGATCATGAACGCCGAGTCGCTCAAGCAGGCCTATGGGATCCACGCCACGCCGTATCATCACCATCATGGGCATTAAATGAACTGCGCGCTGACATTTCATCCGAAACTTCCTGTGGGGGGAGCGTGGAAACCCCAAACCCCAAACCCCAAACCCCAGAGAAAACCCAAACTCCGAGTTTCAGCCTTCAACAAGACTTCAACCAGCAAACACCAGCGGGCACCCGAGGCCGCGCCGCGCCGATTAGTGATTGGGCTTTGGTGCTTCTTTGGGGGTTGGGGTTTGGAGTTTGGAGTTTTCCCTCTGCATGTTTAACGAACCCTTCATGCAACGCGCGCTGCTCGCCGCGCTGTTCCTCGGACCGCTCTGCGCGTTCCTGGGGGTTTTCGTCACAGCGCGGCGCATGGCGTTCTTCAGCGACACCATCTCGCACGCATCGCTGACGGGTGTGGCGCTGGGATTCTGGTTCGGTCTCGCCGACCCGACCTGGGTCATGGTGCTGGTGAGCCTGCTCGTCGCGCTCCTCATCATGTGGCTGCGCGAACACACCGACCTGCTCAGCGACACCATCATGGCGTTGCTGCTCTCCAGTTCAGTCGCCGTGGGCGTGATCATCCTGAGTTTGCTCAAGGAGTTTCGCGGCGAACTGCACAGCTATCTCTTCGGGGAGATTCTTGCCATCGGCCCGCAGGAAGTCTGGCTGGCCGGCGGGCTTTTCGTGGCGGTGGGCGCGATGCTTTTCCTGAACCTCACCCCGCTCACGCTCCTCACCGCGCACGAAGACACCGCGCAGGTTTGCGGCGTGCCGGTGCGGCGGTTTAATTACCTCTCCGTGATCGTGCTGACCTTCGCCGTGGCCCTGACCATCCGGCTGGTGGGCATCATTCTCACCCCCGCGCTCATCGTCATCCCGTCGGCCGCCGCCCGTAACCTGAGCCGCAATCTCCGCCAGCAGATCCTGTTCAGCATCGTGTTTGGGCTGATCAGCAGCCTGGGCGGAACGCTGTTGAGTTATCAACTCGACGTGCAGAGCGGTCCGGCCATCGTCATCACCAGCACGGCGCTGTTCGTGGTGTCCCTGGTGTGGGGTCGGGCACGCCGCTAAAATGTGCCCCCGGCGTCCCGCCGGGTTTTGGTTCACTCCGTAAGAGAGGCGCTCGTTTTGCCTGGCGCGGAACCCGGCGGGACGCCGGGGGCACGCTGGCAGGGCAGGTTGTTACACGTTGAACTTGAAGAGCAGCACGTCGCCGTCTTTCACCACGTATTCCTTGCCTTCCATGCGGTAGAGACCCTTTTCCCGCGCGGCGGCCACGGAGCCGAGTTTGACCAGATCGTCATAGGCCACGGTCTCCGCTTTGATGAATCCGCGCTCGAAGTCGGAGTGAATGACCCCCGCCGCCTTGGGCGCCGTGTCGCCGACGTGAATGGTCCACGCACGCACTTCTTTCTCGCCCGCCGTGAAGTAGGTGCGGAGCCCGAGCAGGTGATAGGTCGCACGGATGAGCGCGCCGACGCCGGATTCTTCCACGCCCAGCTCCTTGAGAAACGCCTTGGCCTCCTCCTCGGACAGGTCAATCAAGTCGCTCTCGATCTGCGCGCTGATGAAAACCGCCTCGCAGGCCAGATGCGTCTTCACATACTCGCGCACCTTGGTGACGAAGGGATTCGTTTCCGCCGTGGCAAGATCCGACTCCTTCACGTTGCAGGCGAAGATGGTCGGCTTGTCCGTGAGCAGGAAGAAGCCGCGCGCGATGACTTTCTCCTCGGGCGTGAGCTGCACGGTCAGGCCGGGCTTGCCGGCGTTGAGCGCGGGCTGAAACTTTTGCAGCACGGCCTGCTCGGCGATCGCGACCTTGTCGCCGCGCTTGGCGTCCTTGGCGACTTTGTCGAGGCGTTTGGTCACGTTCTCCAGATCCGCGAGCACCAGTTCGGTGTTGATGATCTCGATGTCGCGCACCGGGTCCACGCTGCCCGTGACGTGATGAATGTCCTCGTCTTCAAAGCACCGCACCACCTGCACGATGGCATCCACTTCGCGGATGTGGGTGAGGAACTTGTTCCCCAGGCCCTCGCCCGTCGCCGCGCCCTTCACGAGTCCCGCGATGTCCACGAACTCAATCGCCGCCGGAATCACCACCTGTGTTTTCGCGATGTCTTTGAGCACGTAAAGCCGCGCGTCCGGTACGGTCACGATGCCGATGTTCGGATCGATGGTGCAGAAGGGATAGTTCGCCGCCTCCGCCTTGCGGGTGCGGGTCACGGCGTTAAACAGGGTGGACTTGCCGACATTGGGCAGCCCGACGATTCCAGCTTTGAGCATAAATTTGTGCGCCCCGCCCGGCGGGGAGGGCGGACAGTAGAGGGAAAGCGCGGGGCGGTTCAACTGCTGTGAAAAGGGCCGGGGTCTTCGCTTCGAGGGCGATGGGGGCGTTGCCACGATTCGGGACGCTGCCCTGAATTCGTGTCCCTGTCGTCGGTGAACGCGGTGCCCACCCTGGGCTGTTCTGGTCGAAAGCCCAGCAAAACCATGGCTCCCGCCGGGTGCCGGAAGACTGTCCCGGCTGGGTGTCCCGTTCCTGGCCGGTGTCTGTCCTGTTTTGCAAGCCATCCCGGCCTCGGCCTTGGCGGCGGGGGAGTCATCCGATCGTCGAATTGTGCCGGAAAATGCCGCTTTCCGCGCTTTTCCATGCCCGGCATGGCTGTTGCTAAGGAGCGGTGCTCCATGGCTGGCTGCGGACTACTCCGCAGGGCCAGGATGATCGTGGGGAAAAATATTATGATCAGTTCATCTTCTGATGTGTGCGCGCGGCCGGGCGGTTCCAGTGAACCAGTCCGACGCTCTGCCAGCCGTGGTTCCACTCCCTCCACTCCCGATATTATGATGCAACCCACACTCGAGTTCCTGCCTCGGCGAATCCGCGCGGCCCGTTCCGCGCTCGGGGTCCTGCTCCTGGTCGCGCTGGGCATGCTGCCGCGCCTCGCCGGCGCCGCCACCTTGCCGAACAGCCCGACCACCCTGTGGATCGCGATGCCGTTCCCGACCAACATTTTCTCGGACTACTTCAACGACCAGCAAACAGGTTCGCAGGAAGGTGACATCGTGGGCACCAACGGCCTTTCCGCCCTCTACACCGGGTTCAATCCCGGCGCCAGTCCGACCAACGGCACGATCGGCTACCGGGTGCGCGTGGGCCGCGACGCTTCGCCGTTGGGCGCGTTCAAGGGTGTGTTCCATGTCGGCATCGACGCCAATCTGGACGGCCGGCTCGATCTCTTCGCCTCGGTCGATAACTCCGGCTCCACCGATGCCATCCAGCTTTTCCGGCCCGGCCCCGGCAGCAACGACGCCCCGGCCACCACCAGCATCGATGCGCAGAATCCGATCCGCACCTATCCGACCGCGGCTTCAAATTTCAATTGGACCGCGGTCACCGCCATCATTGATCCGGCGACCACGAACATTCCGATCGCCAACCCGTTCAATATCGACGGCTCCACGGGCAGCGGCGACCAGACCGATTTCTTCCTCAGCTTCTTCGTGCCGTTTCACGACATCGTTGGGGCCTTGACCACCGCCGGCATCACCAATGTCACCACCAACTCCGTGTTCCGTTACGTCTTCGCCACCGCCACCCAGCCCAACTCCCTCAA